>NZ_JBHJHQ010000002.1:0-705270 GCF_042219825.1 Quyinboa mangrovi | reverse complement strand
GTGCGTTTAATGTACTGATTCTCTAATTCTTCCATAACGTTAACTTTTTAGTGTAACGCTATTTCAGGACGAGACAATGTTATTACAAAAATGGGTTAGCAGTTGCTAACCCATTTTTTTTGCCATAAAAAAGAGGTAATTAAGAAAATTACCTCTTTAAATTAATTATTTAGAAAGCTCTTTAGTTTTGAGCAAATCCTGTATTATCTTCTAATGTAATCTCAAGATATAAATTTTTATTCTTCTTAATTTTCAATTCCTTTTTAACAGGTTTATATCCTGCAAAAGAAAATGTTACAGTATATTTCCCTTCGGGTAAATCCAACTCAAAATCACCGGTTTTTTCAGAAAATGTTCCAATTGTAGTTCCCTTACACTGAATATTTGCCAGTGACAAAGGAATTTTATATCCTCTCACATTTTCGTAAACCACACCACTTATTTTAGA
Organism: Quyinboa mangrovi; assembly: GCF_042219825.1. Lineage (NCBI taxonomy): Bacteria > Pseudomonadati > Bacteroidota > Bacteroidia > Bacteroidales > Quyinboaceae > Quyinboa > Quyinboa mangrovi. Next base: position 704,822 of record NZ_JBHJHQ010000002.1, on the reverse strand, counting down.
TTTTTCCTGTTTATTAGAACCAAAAACAGTTACTGAGAAAAGTATAAAAAATAATAGAACCGTTGTTTTCATGCATTACAATTTGATGCTACAAATTAATGCCATCATCATTACAATCAGTCAACACCAATATTTCAATGTTGTTAAAATTTAATGACAAAAAAAGAGCTGTCAATTCTGACAGCTCCATATATCGCTTCTCATTCCAATTATTCACCTAACATAGCCATTCTGCTTTTAGCCAGAGAAACAGCTTCACCATTTGGAAATTGTTCCAGATATGCATTATAAGCTTCCACAGTGTCCTGACTTTTTGCTTTTTGCCATGAAACAATATCCACAGTCTTTTCTGCTTTTGCGGCAAACTGCCCCTCTGGATAAGTCTCCAGATATGATTTAAGTCCCCGAAGATTAAAATCATTTACTGCATTATCGTAAGCTACAATGAAAAGTTCCTTTTCTAATGTTGCTTTAACTTCTTCACTGTTTTTACTGTCTGGGTAATTAGCAAGATATAATTCACACCTTTTTACAGATGGTGAATTATCTATTAATTTCTTAAATTTCTTTTCCGACGGAACTAATACAATATCAGAATACAGGTCAACACCATCAAGCTGGGCAGCTTTTTTTACACCTTTATATACTATATTAAGAACTGCATCCGGCGTTGCATTTATTTCAAAATACCCGTTTATATCAGTTTTCACCTGATCTCCATTGGCATTTATAACCTTTGCATTTTTAACTGGTTCATCAACGAAATACACAACACCTGAAACCTTTTGAGCAAATGTGTATGCTGAAAAGATTATTAATAATCCTAATACTAACTGAAACTTTTTCATGTCAATCTTTTTTAAATTTTCAACCACCAATTAATCCGGCTAACCGGAATCTCGTTTCATTGTTGTTTCGTTGCTTTTTCAAAAGTATTGCATGAATATTACAGGAATATTACAAAAATGTTTCAATTAGCTATTTACAAGCTTTTTAAACTGGTTTTAGATAAACTTTCCCGGAAAACCGGAATAAATATCTTAGTTTAACAACTTGTCCATGTGTGCCATATTAACCTGGTTAATAATATTTTTAGCTTCCGGCGTATATAAATATTTCAATTCCGACTCAAAATGTTCCGTAATTCTTGCCCTGACGATCTTCATGGTGCTGTTCATCAGTTTATTTTCCTCGTTGAATGATTCTGACAAAACACTTACCGAAGTAGGCAACCATCTTGCAGGAAATAAGTTTTGCATACTGCCACCGGCTTTGAATTTATCAACTTCACCTTGAAGAACCTTTAGTGCTTCTTCTTTCCCTTCCTTTGATTTAGGATCGACTGATTTATCTTTTAAATGTGCCACCAGTTCCTGTTTATTTGGAACTAAAAACATTACCGTATATGGATCCTGATTATTATGCAGCATTGCCTGCTCAATAAATTGCGAATTATCAACAATCGCCTCTTCAATTCCTTCCGGACTATATTTTTCGCCATCGCTGCTAATCAAAAGACTTTTAAATCTGCCAAACACATACAAGAAACCATCATCATCCATATACCCCAAATCACCGGTATGCAACCATCCGTCTTTAAGCGTTTCTTCCGTCGCTTTAGGATTATTCCAATATCCTAACATTACATTATCGCCTTTTACCAGTATCTCCCCCTTTTTGTAATTTGGAAGCTCATTTCCTTCGTCACCAACAATTTTCAATTCCATATTTTTTACGAGATAACCCGATGACCCCAGTTTATGACGAAACATTGAATTTGCAGAAATAATTGGAGAAGCTTCACTCAGGCCATAGCCCTGAAGCATAGGGATTCCGAGTGCATAGAAAAATCGTTGCAGTTCTGTATCCAGCAAAGCACCTCCTCCTATAAAAAATTCCAGATTCCCGCCAAAGCCTTCACGTACCTTGGAGAAAACGATCTTATCAAAGAGCCCAACCAACGGTTTCAACAGTTTTTTTGCCCCTTTCCCTTTGTCAAAACCAAGACCATTATACCTGTAAGCTGTATTAAGCCCTGTATTAAAAAGAGTTGTAACAACCTTTCCTTTGGCCCTTATTCCGGATTCAATGTTCTTTCTGAAATTTTTAGCCAGTGCCGGCACACTCATCATAATATGAGGCTTAATTTCATTGATATTTTTAGAAACATTTTTCAGCGTTTCCATCTGTGTTTTACCGGTCTGAACCGAAGCTATACTGGCCCCGAAATACATAAAAGCGTATAAACAGGCTGTATGGGCAAATGCATGATCCCATGGAAGTATAGCCAGGGTTTTGTGCGTTTCGGGAATTGACATCAATGTAGAAGCCTGTTCCACATTGGCCGCATAATTCAGTTGCGAAAGCATTATACCCTTTGGATCCGCCGTGGTTCCTGAAGTATATGAAATATTAGCCACATCATCGGGTTTTATTGAATCCCTGAGTTTAAGAAATTCACCCTCGTGATTCTTAAAATAATTTTTCCCTTTAGCCAGAACATCGCCTATATAAATCTCTTTTTCCTCCAAAGGAATACTGTCGAATACTATAATTAGTTCAATATCCTTTAACTTATCTTTAATCTCCCTTAATTTATTAATCTGATGTTTACTGGTTAAAATAAACCTGCTCCCTGAATGTTTTATCCTAAAAAACAACTCATTTTCCGCATCCAGCTTAACCGAAAGTGGCACATTTATTCCGCCAGCATATAAAACTGCCAGTTCGGAAACAAGCCATAAATTTCTGCCTTCTGACAATAAAGAAGCCCTGTCGCCCTTTTTAAAACCGGAAGCAATAAGCCCGTTTGCCAAAACATAAACATCATCACGAATTTCGCTATATGTCTGAGAAACATAACCTTTCCCCATATTTTCGTGCAGGAATGGATTCCCAGAGTACTTTTCCACAGAAGTTTCAAACAATTCAATGATTGTCTTCATAATGAGATCAAATTTGGTTAACGATCAAAAATAAGCATTTATTAGAAATAAAATACGTGATTTTCCCCCTTTAAATAAAATAGGTTATATAACATAATAATTTTAAATTTGCCTCTGAACTTAAATTTTTAATCTAAATAAAATATGAAAGTAGCTGTAATAGGAACAGGTTACGTGGGATTGGTTACGGGAACTTGCTTATCAGAGACAGGGATTCAGGTTGCATGTATCGATATCGATAAAAATAAAATTGAGCGCCTAAAGCAAGGGATCATACCTATTTATGAACCTGGATTGGACAGGTTAGTCAAAAACAACTATGAAAAGGACCGACTCCATTTTTCAACAAGTCTGGCTGAAGGGATAAAAGACGCGGATGCAATTTTCATCGCAGTGGGAACACCACCTGGGGAAGATGGAAGTGCAGACCTGAGTTATGTTATTGGGGTTGCAAAAGAAATTGGTCAAAACCTTACTAAGTATGCTGTTGTTGTTACAAAAAGTACTGTACCTATTGGGACCTCGCATAAAGTAAAGGCTGCCGTACAAGAGGAACTGGATGCGAGGAATGCTGATATAAAATTTGATGTAGCATCAAATCCGGAATTCCTGAAGGAAGGAAATGCTGTGGAGGATTTTCTAAGACCTGACAGAATTGTTATAGGTGTGGAAAGTGAACAAGCTGTTAAGGTTTTAAATAGGGTATATCATCCTTTTATGCTTAATGGGCACCGAATTATTACAATGGATATTCCATCTGCTGAAATGACTAAATATGCTGCAAATGCAATGTTGGCTACTAAAATCAGTTTTATGAATGATATTGCCAATTTATGTGAAATTGTTGGTGCTGATGTAAGCATGGTGCGCAAAGGTATTGCAGCTGATGTAAGAATTGGAAATAAATTCATATATCCCGGTGTAGGCTTTGGTGGATCCTGTTTTCCTAAAGATGTAAAGGCCCTGATTAAAACAGCCAGTGAATACAATTATTCCCTTGAAGTACTTAAAGCTGTCGAATCAGTAAATAACAGGCAGAAATTTGTTATCGTAGATAAGATAAAATCGTACTTTAAAGATACTATTAAAGGGAAAAAAATTGCGATTTGGGGATTAGCGTTCAAACCGAATACTGATGATACGCGCGAAGCACCGGCTTTCGTGATTATTGATGAACTCTTAAAACTTGGAGCAGAAGTTGCAGCTTATGATCCTGCAGCCATGGAGGAGACAAAAAAAGTATTCGGCGATAAAATCACATACGGCAAAGAATCATATGATGTTTTAGTGGATGCAGATGCATTGGTTCTTGTTACAGAATGGAGTGAATTCAGAGTATTGAACTATCCTGTTTTAAGCAAACTAATGAATGGTAAAGTACTATTCGATGGACGAAACATCTATTCTCCACAGGAAGTAATCGAACACGGTTTCGACTATTTTAATATTGGAAGTCAACCGTTGAAACATTTATAATATTGAAAGTTTATTTTATATTATAATATACCTGGGAAAAACCGTTTCCAGTATACAAACAATACGTTAGATATAATAAGTTTAACGAGGCAATTAATATTTGAAAAGAAAATACATTAGAAAAAAGAACATCATGAAAGGAATTATTCTTGCAGGTGGTTCAGGAACCCGGTTGTACCCAATTACTAAATCCATATCAAAGCAGATTATCCCGGTTTACGATAAACCCATGATATACTATCCTTTATCGGTTTTAATGTTGGCCGGCATCAAAGAAATTCTGATTATTTCAACACCACAGGATCTGCCACTCTACAAGAACCTTTTTGGTGATGGCTCGGATTATGGGCTAACACTTGAATTTGCTGAACAACCTTCACCAGACGGTTTGGCGCAGGCATTTATTATTGGTGAAGAATTTATTGGAAGTGATAATGTATGCCTTATACTTGGTGACAATATTTTTTATGGTTACAATTTTAGTGGTAAGCTTCTGAATTCAGCAAAACTGGAAGATGGTGCAGTGGTTTTCGGTTATTATGTGCATGATCCTGAACGTTATGGCGTCGTTGAATTTGATGATAATGGCAATGTATTAAGTATTGAAGAAAAACCGGAAAAACCAAAATCGCATTACGCTGTTACAGGGCTGTACTTCTATAGTAATGATGTGGTTGAAAAAGCCAAGAATCTGAAACCTTCGAAAAGAGGAGAACTTGAGATCACGGATTTAAACAAACTATACCTTAATGAAGGACGACTGAGCGTTGAGCTTATGGGCAGAGGTATGACCTGGCTGGACACTGGCACACACGACAGTTTATTGCAGGCCTCCAATTTTATATCAACAATACAAAACAGACAAGGATTAATGGTTTCATGTATTGAAGAAATTGCCTATAAAAGAGGGTTTATTAGCAAAGAAAAACTGATAGAACTGGCAAAACCATTAATTAAGAATCATTATGGCAGGTATTTGATGGATGTTGCCAATAATTATACGAATGAACTGACCAGATAATGGAAATTATAAAGACTCTAATTAAAGACCTGTTGATTATTGCTCCAAGAATATTTAAAGATGACAGAGGTTATTTTTTTGAATCATGGAATAAAAAAACATTTAAATCGGCAGGTATAACAAATGATTTTGTTCAGGATAATGAATCTCAGTCTTCTTATGGCGTCGTAAGAGGTTTGCACTATCAGCTGGCTCCTTTTTCTCAAGCAAAACTCGTTCGGGTATTATCAGGCTCTGTACTTGATGTAGCGGTGGATCTCAGAAAGGACAGTCCTACGTTCGGGAAATGGCACGCAGTGGAGTTAACCTCAGAAAATAAACTTATGTTTCTTGTACCAAGAGGTTTTGCACACGGATTTGCTGTTCTTAGCGAAAAAGCAACCTTTGCATATAAGTGTGATAACGCCTATAATCCACAAAGTGAAAGAAGCATTAATCCGTTTGATTCAACGTTAAATATTGACTGGAAAATTGACAAAGCCAGTGCAATTTTGAGTGCAAAAGATAAGGATGCACCTGATTTTTCACATGCTAAATTCAATTTTTAATCATTCTCATCATGAATAAAACAAATATGAAGATTCTTGTTACAGGTTCCAATGGTCAGCTTGGTTCTGAATTCAAAAGCAGAGTATCTGATTTTAAAAAATGGAAATTTGTATTTACCGATGTTGCAGAACTTAATATAACGTCTCCTGACGCCATTGATAATTACATTAAAAAACAAGGACCTTTCAATTATTTAATAAACTGTGCTGCTTATACGGCTGTAGATAAAGCCGAAGATGAACCAGAAAAGGCGAAATTGCTTAACTCTGACGCCCCTGGATTTCTTGCAAAAGCCTGTAATAAAAATGATATCAAACTAATTCATGTTTCCACTGACTATGTTTTTGAGGGGAAAAACTACTTACCTTATACAGAAAATGACGAAACAAAACCAAATTCAGAATATGGCAAAACCAAACTTAACGGAGAACTTCAGGTTTTAATGTATAATCCTCAGAGTATTATTATAAGAACATCGTGGTTGTATTCAAGGTTTGGACATAATTTTGTAAAGGTGATGCAAAAGCTGGGAAGCGAACGCGAAAAAATATCCGTTGTTTTTGATCAGATTGGAACACCAACACATGCTTACGACCTGGCGGATGCTATATTAGCAATATTATCGTCTACAGAAAATGATAAACAGAACTGGATTAAGGGTGTATATCACTTTTCCAACGAAGGCGTTTGCAGTTGGTACGATTTTGCAACTGAAATTATGAAACTCTGGAACATTGGATGCAGCATTGAACCTATAACATCAGACATGTATCCCCAGAAAGCACCAAGACCTTTTTATTCTGTCATGAATAAAACAAAGATCAAAAAAAATTATGCAATAAAGATTCCAAACTGGAAAGATTCGCTCCAGCATTATAAAGAATTGACAAAATAATGCTTACAAAATGTCAGTTTTTTCTTAAAAAATAGCTTTTTCCAGTTAGACAAACCCAACAACATAAAAACTAAAAAACGAGGGGGGACAAGTAAATTTTTAACTTTTTATTTCAAAACACCCCCGAATTGCTCATATAGTTATCCAATATTTATCTAATTTAATCACAAACACCCCTTCCTTAACCAGGGAACAAACATTATTGACCTATTATACAAATTCATTATAAATACACTTTTTGATATCATATTTCCATATATGATATTTTTATGTAAGACCAATGCTTTTTTTGTAAACTATTTGATTATATTTGCAGCGGAGTGCATGACAAACGATATTAATTAGAATAAAGAATATTCATTATGTGTGGAATAGTTGGAGTGTTTGATGTAAAAATTGAAACAACCGGTTTAAGACCTCAGGTTTTGGAAATGTCAAAAAGAATTCGTCACCGTGGTCCTGACTGGTCTGGAATTTATTGTGGGGATAAGGCTTTGCTGGCACACGAACGCTTATCAATCGTAGATCCTCAATCCGGTAAACAACCTTTGTTTTCTCCGGATAAAAAGATAATTCTTGCGGTTAATGGTGAAATATATAACCACAAGGAAATAAGACAACAGTATGAAGGCAAATATGATTTTCAGACCAATAGCGACTGTGAAGTAATCATTCCGTTATATCTGGAAAAAGGAAAAGATTTTATAGAAGACTTAAGTGGAATCTTTGCCTTTGCACTGTACGATTCAGAGAAGGACATTTACCTGGCTGCAAGAGATCAAATTGGGGTAATACCAATGTATCGTGGCTGGGATAAGTTTGGCAATTTTTATGTTGCTTCTGAATTAAAAGCTCTCGAAGGTTACTGTAATAATATTGAAGTATTCCTTCCGGGTCATTTAATGTACAGCCCAGATGGTATTGAGTTCCAGCGTTGGTATACAAGAGATTGGTTTGAATATGATAACGTAAAGGATAATTCTACGTCTATAGAAGATTTAAAAGATGCTCTGGAAACAGCTGTACACAAGCAACTCATGTCTGATGTTCCTTACGGGGTACTGCTCTCAGGAGGACTGGACTCTTCTGTAACTTCTGCTCTGGCCAAGAAATTCAGCGGAACAAGAGTAGATACAGATGATAAAGAAGAAGCATGGTGGCCAAGACTCCATTCTTTTGCAGTAGGACTTGAAGGTTCTCCTGACCTTGCTGCTGCTCAAAAAGTAGCAGATCATATTGGAACGGTTCATCATGAAATACACTTCACTATTCAGGAAGGTATTGATGCGTTAAGAGATGTAATTTATCATCTTGAAACATACGATGTAACAACCATTCGTGCGGCAACGCCGATGTATTTGCTGGCAAGGGTTATTAAATCTATGGGGATTAAAATGGTATTATCCGGTGAAGGTGCAGATGAAGTGTTCGGTGGCTACCTTTACTTCCATAAAGCTCCCAATGCCAAAGAATTTCACGAGGAAACCATTCGTAAATTAAACAAGCTTCACCTTTACGATTGCCTAAGGGCAAATAAAGCACTCGCTGCCTGGGGAGTGGAAGGCCGTGTGCCGTTCCTGGACAAAGAATTTCTTGACGTTGCCATGCGCCTGAATCCACAGGATAAGATGATAACACCTGAAAGAATGGAAAAATGGGTTGTTCGCAAAGCATTTGAAGATTATCTTCCGGCAAGCGTTGCATGGCGTCAGAAAGAACAATTTTCTGATGGTGTTGGTTACAGCTGGATTGACAGTTTAAAGGAATTGGTAAACAAGAAAGTTACCGATGAGGAAATGGCAACTTCAAAATATCGTTTCCCTATCAACCCTCCTATGAGCAAGGAAGAATATTACTACAGGACAATATTTTCTGAACATTTCCCATCAGATGCAGCAGCAAGATGTGTTCCTTCGGTACCTTCTGTTGCATGTAGTACTGCTGAGGCACTTGCATGGGATGAGTCCTTTAAAAACATGACAGATCCGTCAGGAAGGGCCGTGAAAAACGTACACAAAGATGCTTATAAATAGCAGATCATAATTTTATATACTGAGCCACAGCAAATGATGTTGTGGCTTTTTTATTTTATTTCCATCCCAACGCTTTTAGTCAGAATTGTATCCTAATTTTTATAAATTTGTGAATCAATAATAATTAATGGAACGAATCATTGTATTAGAAGATATAGACCCTGTATCATTTTACGGCGCTAATAATGCAAATCTGGATATAATAAAAGCGTTATATCCTAAATTAAGAATAATTGCACGGGGAAGTATCATTAAGGCAAATGGAAGCGAGGATCAGATTGCTGAATTTGAAGAAAAAATTAATGACCTGATTAAATATACAATTCAGTATAATCAACTTACCGAAAAGATTATCAGGGAGATCATTACAGAAAATAAAATTTACGAAAGTATCCCATCCGATGCTATTTTATACAGCACCAGTGGAAGGCCTATTGTAGCTAGAACACCAAATCAAAAAAAGTTTGTGGATGCATTTTATCACAACGACCTTTTGTTTGCTATCGGCCCAGCCGGATCCGGTAAAACTTATACGGCTATTGCCCTTGCTGTAAGAGCCCTTAAGAACAAAGAGATTCGAAAAATTATTCTTTCGAGACCTGCGGTTGAAGCCGGAGAAAGACTTGGTTTTTTACCTGGCGATCTGAAAGAAAAAATTGATCCGTATTTACAACCTTTGTATGATGCACTAAAAGATATGATTCCTGCGGCCAGGCTTAAGGAATATACCGAAAATGAAACCATTCAGATTGCTCCGCTCGCTTACATGAGGGGCCGCACATTGAATGATGCCATTGTCATACTGGACGAAGCACAGAACACGACCAGGAATCAGCTTAAAATGTTTCTCACACGGATGGGTCGCAATGCCAAGTTTATCGTTACGGGAGATGTGACCCAGATTGACTTGCCATCCCGTCAGGATAGCGGTTTGGTTCAGGCATTGCAAATACTCAAGGATATTGAAGGCATAAAACGTATAACTTTTAATGCAAAAGATATTGTACGCCACAGACTGGTACAAAAAATAGTAGAAGCTTACGAAAAAGAATAAATTATGAGCAAAACATCCCTGATCATCCAAAGAGAGTACCTGACCAGAGTAAAGAAAAAGTCGTTTATTATTATGACCTTTTTAACTCCCGTTTTATTTGCCGCTTTAATTCTCGTGCCTGTGGTATTGTCACAGACCATGAAAGACGATTCAACGAAGGTCATTGCCGTTGCAGATGAAACAGGATTATACAACAATGTCTTACAAAATCAGGATTATGTAAAATTTCAGTACTCCTCTGAAAATTTTAAAACGCTTGAATCAGAGTTCAACAGCAAGGGATATTATGCCATTTTAAACATTACCGCAGATCTGGAAAAATATCCTGATTCCGTCTTTATATATTCTAACAAACAAGTAAGCCTTGATATACAAGGCATGATAAGCAAAGACCTTAAAAATTATATCAGGGAAGAAAAGAAGAAGGAATATAACATTGCTAACCTTGACAATATTCTCGCCGACCTGAATAAAGGTGTTAATATTACATCTATAAAATGGGGCAAGGGTGGTGAAGCCAGAGAATCGTCCACAGAGCTGGCTATGGCCATTGGTTATATTTCAGCGTTCATCATTTACATGTTTATTTTTATGTACGGCGTGCAGGTGATGCGTGGAGTGATCGAAGAAAAGACCAACCGAATTGTCGAAGTCATCGTTTCGTCAGTGAAACCATTTCAGTTAATGATGGGGAAAGTCATTGGACTTGCATTGGTTGCCCTGACCCAGTTTTTACTCTGGGTTATTTTATCAGGGGTATTGATTTCAGTTATCAAGGTATTGATTTTACCGGACATGCCGCATGATGCCAATACGCAAATGCAGTTATTGAATGCGGCCCAGGAAATGCCACAGGGCGCCGGAGCTGACATGGTCAGATTTATGAGTAAGATCTATTCGTTCAACATTTATGAAATCCTGTCTTTCTTTATTATTTATTTCATAGGCGGATACCTGCTTTATGCGGCCTTATTTGCCGCCATCGGATCAGCCGTTGACAATGATACCGACACACAACAATTTATGCTGCCGGTAACTATTCCAATGGTATTTGCATTATACGTAGCCATTAGTGCAATCAACAATCCACACGGCCCGATGGCATTCTGGTGCTCTTTAATACCATTTACCTCCCCGATAGTAATGATGGTGCGGATACCGTTTGAGGTCCCCGCATGGCAACTCCTGGTTTCTGTTTCATTACTGATCCTTACATTTATTGGCATGATATGGGTGGCATCACGGATTTACCGGACTGGCATTCTAATGTATGGAAAGAAAGTAAGTTACAAGGAAATATTTAAGTGGCTGAGATATAAAGGATAAACTTACAATATTATTTCTCCTTTCATATACAGTACGGCTGAACCGGAAATTTTTACCCGTGAATTACTTAGTTCAACCTCAAGATAACCTTTTCTGGCAGATAGTTGTCTCGCTGTAAGCTTTACTTTATTCAGTTTATCGGCCCAGTAAGGTGTTAGCGTAGTGTGTGCTGAACCGGTAACAGGATCTTCATCAATTCCGGACTGAGGTCCGAAAAACCGTGACACAAAATCAACATCTGTTCCGGGCGCCGTACAAATTACACCCCTTGCATCCACAGAAGCAATCGCATCCAAATCAGGTTTTAAATCTATAATCTGCTGTTCCGATTCAAAAATAACCAGATAATCATCTTTCCCTTTAAATATATTCATCGGTTCAAAACCAAATGCATCCACCAAACCATACGGCATGAATGTCTCCTCCAGATGATCCACAGGAAAATCCAATTCGAATAAGTTGCCTTGCCGCTTTACATATAATGAACCCCGGTTCAGAGTTTCAAAATGAAGTAATTCTCCATTAAAATTCAGTTCATTAAACAGGACATAAGCAGATGCCAGTGTGGCATGACCACAAAGATCTACCTCGCAGGTAGGCGTGAACCACCTGATATCATAATCTTCATCGTTAGCTACAAGAAATGCCGTTTCAGGCTGGTTGTGTTCTGCTGCAATCTTCTGAAGCTTTTCATCAGGCAGCCATTCATCCAGAATACACACGGATGCAGGATTTCCTCCAAAAACATTTTTTGTAAATGCATCAATCTGAAAAACCTTATAAGACTTTTTCATACATATTCCTGTTTAATTGAAGCCATCAAGTCCTGTCGTGTCATCGAGAAAGTCTTTTCCCGCTCTTCAAGATATTCAAGTATAAACAAAGCTCTTTCGAGCATCATGTTACTTCTGTTCCTATCGAATAAGGTATGCATTTCAAAGAGTGTCCGTGCAAACAGTTCCATATTATGAATATTAAACTGCTCAAGCTTTTCAAGAACCTGAATCATTTTAACCGGTTCCATTCGTAATATTTTGTCAATAGAAAGATCTGTTATTGATTCCAGTTCTTCCAGTTCGTTATTTATCTCAGCTACATCCTGTTTCTTTTGAAGCTTACCGATTATACCAAGCAGTAACTCTCCTATTTTCTGAATCTCTCGCAATATAAAATCTTCCTGCCTCATTATATGATATTTATGGATATGACCTAAAGCTAACTCTGTTTCACCTAAGCAATTTACTAATTTTTAAAGATATCTGGAGATACAAAAGGCCTTCAATAATTGAAGGCCTTTTTTAAATCATATCATTTTCAGGCTTCAGCACCACCTGAGTTACGCATTCCCATTATATCCCGATCAAAGAGATAAAGATTTCCACTGTCTCCGATAAGGTTTAACCTGTCGAGGATATTTGATACAGATGCCTCTTCTTCAATTTGCTCATTCACAAACCACTGAACCCACTGGTGTGTTGCAAAATCCCTTTCTTCATGACACACTGCCACTATAGTATTTATAGCATCGGAAATATATTGCTCATGCTCCATTGTACGCTGAAATAAATCACGTACATTCTTAAAATCTACGGGAGGTGCATCAATTGCAGGAATAACAGCCTTCCCTCCTCTCTCATTAAGATAGCCAACAAACTTTAGCATATGAACGCGCTCTTCATCTGACTGAGCATACATCCATTGTGCTATTCCGGGGTAGCCATTGCATTCGGCCCAGGAAGCCATTGCCAAATACAAATTAGAAGAATACGCTTCTTTTCCTATCTGTTCAACTAAAATTTTTTCAACTTTTTCTTTTAACATATCTGATTATTTTTAGATTACAAGTGGTGTTTTTCAATTCTCAAATATAGTCAAAAAAGCCTGATGAAGCAATATAGCGCCTTTCTTAAGTCTTCAGGTTAAGTATTTTTAATATATTTATCAACTTATAACAAAACCTGAAAAATACTTAAAATCCGCACAAAATATAATAGACTAATAAATTGTCTGTCGTTTTAAAATCCATAATTTGTATCTTGAAACCGCAAATGAAATTGCCAACTTATTACATATTAATCATATTACTGCTGTTTAGTACTTCACTGAGTTCACAAACAGTTATTTCAGGTACCATAGTGGATACTAAACGTGAACCTGTTCCCTTTGCAAATATTGTGTTGAAAGGGTCAATGGAAGGGACAACATCAGATGAATACGGTAATTTCAGGATTACATCTAATAAAAGTCTGGATACTCTTTCAATTTCTGCCGTTGGTTATATAACCAGGACAATTCCGATTCGCCCATATACAGGACAGCACGTAAATATCCCCTTACAGGAAAATATATATTCATTAAATGAAGTCAGTGTATTGCCCGGTGAAAATCCGGCTCACCCCATATTAAGAAATATCATTAAAAACAAACAGAACAATGATCCAAACAATTTTCCGTCGTGGGAAAGCAGGGTGTACAATAAACTTGAGGTTGATCTGAAAAACCTTGGAAAGCCGAAAAAAAACAGAAAATTCTGGGAAGATATGGAATTTGTTTTTGAAAATCTGGATACACTTCCTGAAGACAGTGTGCCATATTTACCGGTATTTATTTCAGAGTCAGTCTCTGAATATTATCATTCACAAAAGGACAATACATCGAAAGAAGTTATTCTGGCGAATCGATTATCCGGAGTACGCACCAAGACGATTACCCAGTTTACCGGAAAATTTTATCAGGATTTTAACATTTATAAGAACTTTATCAATGTAGATAACATTGGGCTTATCTCTCCAATTAATGATCAGTGGAACCTTTTTTATCGCTATTACCTTGTTGACAGCCTAGAATCAGGGGGGCGGAAACTATATAAAATAGATTTCAAACCACGCATGGCACATGAAGCCGCATTTGAAGGGTCCATGTGGGTAATTGATTCAATTTTTGCAGTTTATAAAATTGATATGAGCATTTCACCGAAAGCTAACATCAACTTCTTAAATAAACTTGAGATTCGCAAATTGTATGTTTTAAAAGATACAACCTGCATCCCTGAAAAAGAAGAAATTCTGGCAGACTTTAACGTGGAAGGCAATAATAAAAACCGTACTGTGGGTATTATAGGGAGAAAAACTTCAATTTATCAGGATTTCAAATTTGCAGAACCTCCACCCGATCTAATGGCAAGTCCATTTCAAACCAAAGTTGAAAAGGATGCCCTGCATCACCCACCCGAGTACTGGGCTCAAGCCAGACCCGAACGGTTAAATATCCGCGAACAGGGTATTTACGACATGGTAGATTCTTTACAAAATGTACCTAAATTCAAGTCAATAACAGAAATTGTTGAAACCATCTTGTTTGGCTACAAGGATTTCGGAAAATTCGAGCTGGGACCATATTTTTATATGTACAGCTACAATCCTATTGAAGGAAACAGGATCAGACTTGGAGGTAGAACCACTAAAGATTTTAACGAAAAGCTACGGCTGGACGGATACATTGCTTACGGATTTAAGGATAATCACATGAAATACAGCCTCGGTGGATATTACTACTTTAATAAGCAGCCGATGAATGTTTTAAGCATGCATTTTGAACACGACAACCAACTCCTGGGTAAAAGTCAGAATGCATTTATGGAAGATAACTTTTTATCTTCTTTAATCAGCAGGAATCCCAACAATAAACTAACCCTCACAGATCAGCTTGATGTGCAATATCAGCATGAATGGTTTACAGGACTGACTACCACCGGCATCTTCAAATGGCAATATATCAGACCAGGACAAAATGTTCCATTTTACGAACCGGACAGTACCGAAGCAAAGGCATTATACAATAAAGAATTTGGAATCAATACACACATTGCAATTGGTGAAACATTTATTCCTGGTGATTTTCAGCGGATCAGTCTGGGAAGCAAACGTCCTGTATTTAATGTGTATACCGGAATCGGAAGTGTAAGGCTGAACAAGACTGATTACATTTATGGAAGGATTCATCTTGATATATTTGACAAGCTTCCCATCAATCCTATTGGATATACTCTCTATTATTTGCAGGCCGGGACGGTTTTGGGAAGTGTTCCATTTCCTTTATTAAAACTACATGAGGGCAACGAAACACTCACAAACGACCTTTATGCATTTAATCTGATGAATTATTACGAGTTTGCAAGTGACAAATATGCCAGTTTATTTATTGAGCATCACTTCCAGGGATTCTTTTTAAATAAGATCCCCTTATTCAGAGCATTAAAGTTACGTGAAGTTGGTGGGTTTAAAATATTGTATGGAGAATTAAGCGATACAAAACACAGGCAGATACTGTTTCCCGAAGGCTTATCCGGTATTGGCAAAGCGCCTTACATGGAAGCTTCAGCTGGCATTGAAAATATTTTTCAGCTGATTCGTATCGACTCCATCTGGCGACTGAATTACCTCCATCATGCAGAAAATATTGTGGACTGGGGTATCAGAGTTTCATTGCATATTCGGTTCTGAGCCGGATTTAATACACATCCTTTTGATATCTATTATCTGTAACTAGCTGGTTTAAGTATTGTTTTGCAGTGTTGATATCCATCTTACCTTCATTTCTTACAATATCAAGCAAGGCAAGATGAACATCAGTTGCCATCTTCTTTTTATCACCACACACATAGATGCTGGCTCCTTTTTGTAACCACGTCCAGACTTTGTCTGATTTCTGAAGCAAACGGTGCTGCACATAAATTTTTTCATCCTGGTCGCGACTAAAAGCAAGATCCAGTTTTTGCAGATAGCCTTCAGCCTTTAGGGTGTTCCATTCTTCACCGTATAAAAAATCAGTTTCTTCATGCTGATCCCCGAAAAACAACCACGTTCCCTTCTTTACACCGTCATGCTTTCTCTGCTGAACAAACGCACGGAACGGTGCAATGCCGGTTCCCGGGCCTATCATAATAATTGGGGTAGACTTATCCTCGGGCATTTTGAATTTCTTTTTATTCTGAACAAAAACCGGTATTCTGTCACCCTCTTTTACCCTGTCAACAACAAAGGTTGATATTGCCCCTTCACGAATCCGTTCATTTTTTTCAAACCGCACCGCCGCAACAGTAATATGAGCTTCACCGGGATGAGCATCAAAGCTGGATGCGATGGAATACTTTCTCGGGGGAAGTTTTCTCAAAACAGAAACGAGTTCCTGAGCATTTAGTTTTGCCGGAAAATCAGTCAGCAAATCAAGCACATCACTACCATATAAATAATCGGCCAGCGGTACCGGATCATTGATTAAACCGGTTAATTCTGCAGAACCGGCAAACTTGTTATATCGATCCAGTATCACCGGATTGATAACCGTTATCTCAAGATAATTCCTCAAGGCATGATAAAGCGTAAACATCTGTTTATCCAGCACAACCTCCTCATCCCTGCTGAAACTGAATTTATCCAGAATAGCTTCTACAAGCGAAGGTGGATTGTCCCCGACAATGCTCAATGTATCACCAGGCTGATATGTAAATCCGGAATCACGTATCGAGAGTTCAAAATGATAGACCTCTTTACCTGAACCATCACCATTTAATAGTTTCTTCTTCAGAATCTTTGCATAAAACGGATTATTCCGGTCATAAACGCGTTTAAATGAAGGTACTGTAAAACCAGCACTGGCCACTCCACCTAAAACAAGTCCTCCTTCGGGTGCTTTAACTTTCTCCGGCTTCAGCGCAACAGAATTCCCTGAAAAATGATTGATAATCTGATCCATCCATTTCTTTGCATCCGGCATGAATTCAGCATCGCATTTACGGATTGGCAAAATTGGCTTTGCCTTTAGCTTCTTTAAGGCCTTATGAAAATCGACTCCTGCCTGACTGAAATTGGCATAGGTTGAGTCTCCCAATCCCAGCACAGCATAATTCAGCTCCGGCATTTCAGGCGTATTTTTGTCTCTTAAGTAATCCAGAAATCCCATGGCGTTCGAAGGTGGTTCCCCTTCACCATGTGTACTGACAACAACAATAAGATTTTTTAATAATGGCGTATTTTTATACTCATATTTTTCCATGATGGATATCTGCATATCCAAACCATTGTTCTTTGCAAGCTGTAACAGCTGTTCCGAGATAACTTCACTGTTACCGGAGTGTGTGCCATACAGCACCTGAATATTGGGCATAACGGGTCTTTCTTTTGTTCCTGATTTATTATTGTTTTCACCTTTTCCTGCCAGGTAACCGCTTGTCCATAACAATTGTTCCTTTGTCATTCCTTCCACAAGCTGATTCAGCAGCGTCTGTTCATCTTCACTCAATAATCCAAACGTCTTCTTCATCCCAAAGTATTATTATGTCAACTAAACCGGACAAAGGACGCTTTGTTTAAAATGATTCAAAATAATTTTATAATATTCCGACCACAGCATCCGCTTTCATCCCATTCTTAAACACAATCAGGCATTCCACCACCGCATAACATCAGTCAACAGAGTTGCCCTGGTGCATTTCCTGTTGCTTTTAATAATTTAATTCTCTACTTTTAAAGGAACTAATGACCGAATGAAAAGTCACCTGGATAACAACCATAAAAACGTAATCGGCTCATTCAATTATTTCAAATTGAAATACATAAAAAAACACGTAATATAATTTATATTAAAGAGCCTGAATAATGACACTTAAGAATATAAAGAACAGATTTTCTAAATATACGCTGCTGTTGCTAATTCTACTGTTTACAGCAAACTTATATGGTCAAAAATACTGTATATACGAATTTGGAGATTCTGTTGTTAATTATGAAACAAATTTCAAAAACCTTTTTGAAAACTGGAAACCGAATCATATAACGAATGCCGATGACTATGCTTTACTGAGTTTTTCATATGTAGAGACTATATCAAGCCCCATAGTACTTCATTACTATCGCAATTATTTTTCAGGAGATCAACTCATTACAAGTTCTAAATTTAAGAAAAGTGTTTCAAATCAATTTGAAAATCATCATGAATTTTATATTCAACCCAGTTATCTTTCACAAAGTTTTGTAGATACAACGCGTATGTCGGTTGAATCGAAACGAATTTTCACCAGCGATTTTACTAAACAAATTAATCAACTGATGTCGGCAGAGATTAATATAGATTCCTCCAACATATACAAGTACAATTATGAATATACTAAGGTTGATACAATCATAACTTCTAACTCCCAAAAAAATAAAACTAGTAGTACCTTTTCACACATTATTTCCGAAAACAAATTATCTAATAGTTGTGGAGATTTCATGTCCGGTGAAAAAAGATTTTCAGAAATCAGTGATACAGAACAACAACAGTTGCTCCTAGCAGAGTTAAAAACCCAACGTTTAATTATGCAAAAAGCATTTAATGATATTGTGGAATTGGGTGATGTTGTTTATGTAGTTAATTTCAGGTACTTTGATAAGTTTTATTCGAACTATGTTGTTTGCAGCAAAAAAACAAAAGAAGTTATATTAGACTATTTCTTTATGGGTATAAATATTGAAGAAATTGAATAAAAAAATTATATAAGCTGACATATGGTCATAGTGCATACCGACAAATCAGAGCGACAGTTTATTGTAGAACCTTGCCACATAAAAACAGAATTCATACATACATGACCCCAACAGACTTTTTTCATACTTTACAGGTACTTTTTTCGTCCTTTAGTTACTTAGACATTGAAAAGCGATACTCTAAATTTGTTCTGTAAATTAATTTCGGACTAAAAACTTATCATCATGAAACAGAAGAAAATTTATTTGGTATTATTTTCAATCATAGCCTTTATGCTATTTGGAAAAGTGTCGATGGGACAAGTCGTAGTTGTTGATTCCGTTATTCCGGGTGACTTTCTTAAATCTGAAGGTTTAATAAAAGTCTCTAAAAACACTAAGCCGTACGAAATTGAAATTTTGATAGACGAAAAAACTACTGAATTAAAATTACAAATTAATGCTCAGGTTTCCTCTGGTTTTATCGCTTATGCATTTTATGACCCTGTCGGCAAAAAGCGGGATGACGTTTCCATAATCTGGAGTGAGAAAGGACAAAATATTTATAAAACAGAAGACTTACCCAAAGAAATATCCGGGATTAATAATGAATCGAAAAGGATTAGTGTAAGAGGTAATATTTTTGTTTCATATGAAAATCCTATCCCCGGGAAATGGTTAATTAAGGTATCTCCGCATAATGCGAATGGCACTTATAAGATCTATCAAATACGAACGAAATAATATTACTTCGATGAGATTACCACAAAAGGCAATATTGTTTTTAATCCTTTCTAAAATCTTCGTGTGTGCCAACTCCTATGCTTCCCAAGGCACCATCTCAGGTCAGTTGCAAATTGACAGCACATGGAATCCGGTTATTTATTTGTCTTACATACCAAATTTCCGTGAGATGAATAGCATATCCAACACAATGATAATCTCTGAAGCACTCTTAGACAGTAATGGACATTTTAATATTGAAATCGGCTTTTTACCTAAAGAAGACAATTTATTCCGCATCCATTTAGTAAAAAAAGGATATCCCCCAAACACATTGATAATCGGTGGAAAGGACGAAAATTCAATATTTTTTCTGGCAAACCGGGATGCTAAGATTTATATTAAAAATAATGACAAAAAGGGTTTATTCAAAGATGTTACATTTAGCGGCTATGCTAACAATACTGCGTTCCAGCTGATAACAGAAATTGTAGCTTCATCAGATAATGAAATTGTGTTAACGAATTCGATATCGAAAAAGGAACTCATTGAAAAAGCTACATCTGAGCAATTAAGAATTATAGCTGATACCTGCAAGAAGCCTTTAGTGTCACTTTATGCAATGTATGAAAGCGATTTTGAATCAAACTACTCATACAATTTATCTTTTTATAAATCATATCTGAAAAGGTGGAAAAACAACCATTCTACTTATTTTGAAACATTTAGGAACGATTTACCAATTACAAAAAATCGCACAGGAATAGATGTTCTTTTTGGAATTCTTTTATTGTTAAGTGCTTATATAATTTACACCCTTATAAACAAAAAGAATAATAACCAAATTAAGAAATTAAGCATCCAGGAACGAAAGATTCTTACGTTACTTCAGGCAGGATTAACAAACCAACAAATATCGGATGAGTGTAATATAGGATTAAGCACGGTAAAATCACATGTAAGTAGTATTTTTTCCAAACTGAATGTTAAATCAAGAAAAGATGTAATAGATTTGAAGAAATAAAGTATGTTGACACATTGGTATATTTCACTGAAAACAAGAATGCTGTTCTCATCCTTGAATGTGAAGACAAATATGTCGCGAAGCAACTTTTAGATAAATTACCGGAGGTAAAGAACGGAATAATCAGCTTTGAAATTATGGAACTAAGGCCATATACAGGTTTTTCCAGATTGATGGATTTAAAATAAAACGGCATATTACAGCGTTCTGATAAATGAGGGCAACACCATACAGCCGGAACATTGTGTAGAATTTATACTAACTTAAATAACCGCCAAAATGAAAAATTTTATTCTCGTATTTACCGTGTTAATTCTCTTGAGTTGTCATTCAAAAAATGAGTATACAATCTCAGGATCATTTACAAATGACCAATCCGAAGAGTGGATATACCTGCAAAAAGCTTTTTCTGAAGAACTAATTCTGGATTCAGCTAGAATTATTGAAGGGAATTTTCAATTTTCAGGAAAAATTGACCGTCCGGAAATATATGCACTAAGTTATCACTGGCAAAGATCAAAAGGTATTTGTTTTTTTATATTGGAACCCGGTCAGTTAAAAATTAAAATAGATCCTGCGAATTGGATCAATATGGGGGATGCCGTTTTAGGTGAGATGTATAATGATGAATTAAATGGTTATCTTAAAGAAAGCTATAGGATATCAAGATTAAATGATGATAAAGCCTTTGACAATTTCAAAATTGATTATATAATGGGCCATACAACCTCTCCTGTATCTGCATATATTTTATTGTGGACATACTATTACTTACCACTTGAAAAACAAAATGAATTGTTAGAAGCATTATCTCCTTTAAAAGAAATGGCAGTCTATAAAAAAATTAAAAAAGATTATGATAACCAACTTGCTCTAAAGGATAGAACACCTTTTGTGAATAATAATTCTAATCCAAGGTATAATGAATTAAATTTGAACGATAATTCTATAGTTCAAACTTTGGTAAAAAATAATCCCGGTAAAGTTTTATACATAGATTCCTGGGGCACAAGCTGTGGCCCTTGCATAAAAGAATTCCCAAAATCGAATGAATTACAAAAGAAATATGAAGGTAAAGTTGAATTTATATATCTGTGTGTTACCGCCAGAGATGAAAATGAGTGGAAAGACTATATAAAAAAATACAACCTTTCCGGTCAACATTATTATCTTAATAATACACTAACGGAAGTCTACTATGATGAAGTTGGTAGTGATTTTGCTTTTACACCTATGTATGTAATAATTAACAAGAAAGGAGAAATGGTATATAACAATGCCCCCAGACCCAGCATGAAAGAAACTGAACAGATTCTGGATAAATTAATCGAATAAAAACAACTCTGCTCAACACGCAGTCATAGCATAGTGCATGCGGTTATTATCATAATCATTTAAAGATGATAAGTCATTCCATCAGGAAAATTACCTGACGGAATGACTTTATTTTTACTCGATAACTATTTTATGGTTTGTTACAGAATTTCTGTTTTTCAAGATCAGGAAATAAACACCAGGATTCAGACCCGATATATCAATTCGGCTTAAGCCTAAACCTATACGGCTTGAAATATCAGCAATAACCTGTCCGTTCAAACCCACAATCTGGGCAACTTCCGGTAATTCATACGTATCATACGATATAAACAATTCATCTTTTGCAGGAACAGGATATATTGAAATTTTATTCCTTTCAACTTCTTCAACTGCTACATAGTTTTCAACTTTAACAATACAACTTACAGAAACTGTCGCTCCCCTGCTGTCCATTGCATTTATGGTAAGAATATTCCAACCTGCTCGTTTCGGGTAAACCAAAAGCAAATAGCCGTTCTGGACCGTCTCAAGTGATGTCTCAGAAGATGAAACCACATTAAAACTCAATTCGTCTCCATCCGGGTCCATAAAATACTGCTTCATATTTACTACCCAGGGTTCGCTATGCGTTTTTAATACAGTATCTCTGAGAGATTCAACAACCTCAGGTTTTTGATTATCCTTGACCAATACATCTACCTGGACATCTAAAGGCGATGAAATCTGATCAGAAGCAGTAACCACTAAATTGGTATATCCGATGCTTTGCGGATTAAAGTGAAGCATGGAATTGTTATCAATGGTCGGGAAAATGATGTTGTGGTCATTACTTTTTACACTATACGTTAAAACATCACCATCCGGATCAACAATATACTCATCCAAATCTACCGGGATATCCCCGTCGAGATAAGTTATCATATTGGGAAGTGACTGAGAAAGAACCGGTGACTGATTATTCACTACTTCAAGTGTCACAGGAATGTGTAGTACAGGCCATTTCGGATCATTACTTTTAACACGGATATAAGCGGTATAAGTATCATACGCTAACCCATTGGTATTAAATGCAACATCAGAATTATTGAAAGAACCTGGACTTATAGTCCCTGATGTTTCTGATGAATTAAATGATATCCATTGAGGTGCAGGATTTATGATGCTAATGAAGGTTGTCATTAATTCCGTAATTTGAGCATCTGTATATAATAATCCATTATTTCCGGTAAACAATAAATAATATATTCTGTGACACTGATTAAGGTTTGTGATCGTATGCAAATCACTATAATATGAGTTGGAATACGTTTGACTTACACCCGCAGTATATTCCATAATTATCAAATGATTTACTGAAGGAGTATAACTTTCTCCATACACTTTCTTTACAAATCCCTTATATGTTTTACCATTATAAGTGGTTGTAAGTTCGGAAGCAGATACAGAACCCGAATTCATTCCCAGACTACCGCTAATGCTAAAAGTACTTACATTGTTAAGGTTTGCCGCAAAAATAAATAAACCGTTTTGCTTAGAGGTAAAATACTCTTCTCCGTTAAGATAAGGAGATGTTGTAATAGTATTATTTGAATAATAAATCGAGGACCCACGATTTGTACCCAGGTAGTTACCACCGTCGTAGATATCGCTTCCACCGTCGCTGATATAATATCCCGAGATACCATCAGAGAAGGCATACGCATTTGGAATTTTTGCCGTTAAACGATCTGCCCCTGCCTGAATTCCTTTAAGTACTGATTCCAAGGTATTTTCAGAATCCGGGTTTTCACAATCACTACATTTAACAGCATCAATTGAAAAGTTTAATTCACCCAGACCTTCCTCATTGCTAATTTTCAGAACTTTGTGATGTATTTTATTTGTTTGTGATGTTAAATACAAACTTTCAGGAGTAACTGAAAGTACAGGTGGAGCTTCCGCAACACCATAAAGCCGCACTGAATCAACTGATCCGAGCATGGAATTTCCTTTTAAAATAAGCCAGGTAGAATCGGCCCCAGCGCTTTGAGGAAGATAGGCGAGATGCATCAATTTAACTGATCCGGGCTCAATTTTTAATTTAGACTCCGAGACTTTAAATACTGGATTATTCGTAGAAATATTATCAATAATTAGTGGTTCTGCACCAATGTTCATAAGGGTAATTGTGTCACTTCCACTGAATCCGGCATAAGCAAACATATCAACATGCATTTTATTCATTTCAAGTATTGCCATACCATTAACCTTCATGCTTACCGGAATTTTTACCGGATTCATTAATGGATCATTTGTTGGAATTACTATTTCTGCTTCCAGTATCGTATCTCCAAGTTCCTTTGCATCAAATCTGACACTGAGATGAGTCTTTTCTCCTTTGTTGACCACAGAATCAGGTTCCTCCACAATTTCAAGCCAGCTAACTTTATTACCAAGCCAGGCAACACCATTAAGAAGTAACTGCGTGTGCCCTTCTAAAGAGAGATTGGGGAAACAACCACCACCTGTTACAAGGACGCGTCCTTTCTCAAACTCATCAGCTGCTGCATAAATATGTTGATAGCCGTCATTTATTAATTCTATCCCCGGAAAATTCGCAATAACAGATCCACCGGCAGAATAGATATAAAACTTATCAATAGACTCTGTTACAGGATGATCCATAATGTTTGTTGTTGTAAGAGAAGTGCAGTTGACCGTTGACATCGTTAGATTGGATCCGTTTAACATGATGTTAAAATTGCTTATGTTACTTTCACCATCTATAAAAAGGCCACCTCCGTTTTTGGCCCAGCGATTAAAAAAGGTCGACTCCTGATTATAATAATAGTAATCATCTATAAGTATTACATCATAGTCCTTCATGGCCATAGTATCAGGAGAATTAGCAACAGTTACTTCAGCACCAAGATCCGTTAAAACTGTAGCAATATAGCTGTTATAGTAACTTATTGAGTATACTTTCAAACCTGTCAGATCAGTTTTCAAATCATTATCACCCGATGCTTTTATACGGGCTTTACTCAACAACAATTCACTACCACCATTTGTATTTGAAATATCAACAGTAGAAATTAAAGTATCATTGGTAAACAGTTGAACCTCCAATGAATCCGGATCAATATCTGCTACCGGAGGCAGGACAGCATTTCCAACTACATATATCTCATGTCCTTTAGGTGAACTTTCATTCGTATAGATAAATACCGTGTCATGATACACGTCTGACAAAGATGGTGAAAAAGTAATGGCAAGATTCGCCTTCTCATTCGGAGCCAACACATTATACAACATCCTACCACTAATATCAGTATCAGATGTTGTAATGCTGTCAATTCTCAAATCATCTGATCCTGTATTATTAATCATAACAGACAATGTTGAATCCTGGCCAACAAAAACCTTATTAAACAGCACTCCATCTGCATTTGTATCAAAAACAGGGGTTCCAACAATATCTATTATAACAGGTACCTGCAACGTATTAATTGCTGTATCATTACAGAAAATATTCAACATACTCAAATACTGTCCACCAAAATTATCTTTGGCATTAATTAAAACACCAATGCTATCAGATGTATGTGGAGGAATAATCAGTTGTTCCTTCTTTAAATTCACAATATCCAGCAAGCCTGTTTTAATAAAATTAATATAATTGGTAACCAGTTGTAAATGTCCATCCATGGTTATATTTCCATCATAAAATGACTCATCTGAAGTTGCAAGTACACTTCCTGAATTAATTTTTGCATAAGCAGCATAGCAAAGACCATTACCGGAAATTATCAGTTTTTCTGCTTCATCGGTTATTTCAAGGGATGCCTGACTACCTGAAGCAACATAATATGAACTAATACCAGTTGTTATCTTATGCTCCTGGACTGTTGCATAGCCTGAGGCTGAATAAACAGAGGTATAAGTTATACCACTTTCTGCCAGTATTAAATTATAATATGGC
The DNA here is from genome assembly GCF_042219825.1 of Quyinboa mangrovi. NCBI lineage: Bacteria > Pseudomonadati > Bacteroidota > Bacteroidia > Bacteroidales > Quyinboaceae > Quyinboa > Quyinboa mangrovi. The sequence continues at coordinate 678,993 of NZ_JBHJHQ010000002.1, read as the reverse complement.
GTATTATTATCTGCATCAATAATTAGATTACCGCCATTGGAAATCCAGTTTCTTATATAATTTATTTGCATTGTTCCCAGACTACAATTGTCATCAATAACTACTACATCTATTGAATCCAGATATGCTTCGTTAATATAATACGCATCTGCAGCGTATACGTGTGCACCTGAAACTAAGAGATTGTTAACCAGGTAAGCATAACTGGAATATGCTGGCATAAATAGCACATTCATTCCTTCTAAATCACTATTTGCAGTTAGCCTGCTACTTATTTGCTTTTTAACGGTATCACCATCAAGCAATTGATCCACAGAAATAGATATGAACCCTGATTCAGATTCGAAAGATGAATTCTCCGGCAAATACATTGATTCAGGAAAATCAGGAACACGGTTTACATCATTTAATTTTATGGTATTTGAAAGCTCGGCATTAAGCATTAATTCACCATCACCTGCATTTTCAATTACAAGATAATCTGTAAGGGTATCACCATAGTTTAGGAAGTTTCTTAATGTATCCTTTTCAGTTTTTATTTCGGGAGCTTCCTGCACCGACACTATTTTAGTAATAGTATCTGCCCCCGAACAATTATCGACAATTAATTTTACATTATGATCTCCCGACTCAAAAAAACTATGTCCAGACTTTTCGTCAAACATATAATGCGCATCATCAATAATCCATTGCCAGTTTGCTATATTGCCGGTTGAGGTACTGAAGAAATTAACCGGTGATGCAAACGGCACATCATTGTCCGGTTCAAATGTAAAGTCTGCTGCAGGAACAGGTTCACCTGAAGTTTGGACCGTGCTCCACGAGGCACTGAATCCATCGTAATAACCTACAGCATCAGAAATAAATACCAATAACATTTTGCCGGATGAAGCAACGACTCCATTACCTGCAGGATAAGACGTGCCTGTTATTGAAGCCAATAAAACATCCTGTTCAGAATCACCATCGTATATGTATAGGTAATCATCGTAATAATCAATATTTAATTGAAAAAATGATAAAATTATCTTTTCAGCACAAGCGGGTGCAATAAGAAAACTGTATTTTTCATTGTTTTCATACATGCCATTCGGGCCACCCGAGTCGTGAATATTACCACTTGAGGCTGACGATCTGGACTGAAGCCCCATAACATTATCATTGGTAACATGTATATAACTGGTTTTAATTATGCTATCTGAACCAAAATTATTGCCCACTTTTAATTTAACCTGAAAATCTCCAGGACTCCTGTAACTGACGATGGGTTCCTTTTCTGTTGAATACTCAGGAATACCACCCTCAAAGGTCCACTCAAAAGATGAAGGTAAATTTTCTGATAAATTTGTAAACTGAACGCTTTGTCCAACTGCGGGCAATGAATCCAAAGTAGTAAACTCTGCAACAGGTATTGATTCATTTTGCTTTAGAACCACCCCATAATCCTCATACTGTCCAGCCATCGAATTGGTTGAACCATTAATAAGCAGATTGGAAGGTAAGTCGCTTGCTACACGTAATCTCAGAGCCTTATCATATACTTTACCATGGGGAATAATAAATTTCTCCCGTACCCTGTTTTTGCTGTTTTTCACATAAACCAGAAGTTCAGTTTTATCATCAAAAGCACCATCGTTATTCAGATCTAACCAAACATATGTAGATTCATCCCCTCGTGTCAGAATTTCTACATCGTAACACTTACCTTCCGTTAATGTAATCTGATGAGAACAACTGAAATCCTGATACCCTTCCATGGCATCTTCGGAACTATTAGCCAACGAATCGAGTTCAAAATAAAGAATCCCTCCTGAACCAGATCTGTAAGATATTGGTCTGAACACAGGATCTTTAACTTCAGGATTCTGATATATAAATAATGCATCTTCCAACATCAATGAATCTGATGTCCTGCAACCAACAGAACCACTAACGACAAGTTTGATGCTATTTTTCCCTGCCAGATTAAATTCAAGTAATGGGTTGGCGTCGGTGCTTTGCATTGTATCGTTAACGTACCATTTATATGATTCTGCAAATGTGCTCTGATCCTGCACCTGCTGAAATGTTGGCAAACTACATGATATCGATTCATCGATCAGAAACCCTGCAGTAACAGCATCACCATAAGGATCACCAACACCAACAGCATACCAGGCATTTGTAACATTGATGACTTCATTGGAACATTCCCCATATAAATCAATAGCAGCCTTTATGGAATAAAAGCGTGCATCAGCATAATCAGAAGTAGGTGTTAAATAAACAGTAAGAGTTCTGTACGCAATTTTAGCTGCATGGTTCATTCCAATAGACTGCACCGAATAAGACTTATCATTATCATTTATCCCTGAACCTCCTTCACAAAGTAAATAGAACCAGTAATTCTGAACGGAGGAATTATAATGAACACCCCCGTTGTCGGTTACACCGGTATACCAAAAATTACCCTTATAGGTATCAGGCATTGATTTGCTGTTTGGATCTTTCATGCTGCGGATAACACTGCCATCCGTTTTCACCTGTTCTCCCATTAAATAATTAGCTGTTTCCGGATTTGCTGCAAAATCTATCGCTGTACCGAAAATATCACTAAAGGATTCATTTAATGCACCTGACTCATTTAAATAGACCAGCGCTGCCGTGTGCTCAGTAAGCCCGTGTGTAATTTCATGAGCTACTATTTCGGTAGCCGTTAAAGGCGAATACAGAACACCATCACCATCACCATAGGTCATAAACTCACCGTTCCAAAATGCATTTGGGAAGTTTGTACTATAATGAACATAACTTATCAATGCACCTCCATTGCCATCGAATGAGTTTCTGTTAAAATTATCTTTAAAGTAATCGTAGGTTGCTTCTGTACTAAAGTGCACATCATATGCCGCGTTATCAAAGTTAGTTGTCGTATTCCAGATGTTGTCGAAATCAATAAATTCAATCGCAGAACTATAATTGGTTCCGCGCTGCATGTTATATGTACGTATTCCATCTCCTCTTCCCGATTCCTGCAATCGGTAATACCCACCATAATAATCCGTTGTAATGCTTTGTTCTCCTGAATACATGGTACTTGCTTTCCCTATGACATCGTTAATGTGTATTCTGTCTTCACGGGCAACAACGTTACCGGTAGCAACATCAACATAAATCCACTCTCTTCGTAACGGATCAACCGAAAAAACATCAAACTTATAGCATAACACAGGTATTTCATTTTTTATATAGTATACCTCTTTGCCTTGCTGATCTAAAGTTTTTGGTGAATAATGCTCTGAAGGTACTTCAGCAAGTGCAAGCTGAAGCGCATCTGACATTTGCATCTTAGTAATGCTCTGTTGCCTGGTGGTAACAGGTGTATAAATACCACTTGCCGATTTCAGAGAATTTAACCGGTGAACCGTATAATACATATGTTCAACAGGATATCCATTCAGATATTGTTGATATTTTATATGTGAATTGCCCATTTGATCACTAAATTCAGAGTAAGTTCTGAATGAATGTGTTTCATCCAAACCTAATGCACTTTTTAGTTTTTCACCATCCGCAGTTGCCTGGACTCCTTTTAAATTCGGATCGGAAAACCCGATATAAGAAATGATACCCTTTTGGTGATCCAGTTTTACGTAATTACTTCCGGGAACAATCCGGTTTGCATCTGCATTAAATAACTCTTGTGAAATTGACAGAATGGTAACGTGTACCAGCATGAAACAGGCTAGAATTTTTTTCATTAGGATCTTTTTTATAATACAATTTCTAAAACTTTCAGAAACAGCTTTATCTGATTCTTTACGTCAATCAGCTAAGCATTCAACTATTGATTCTGAAGTTTAAGATTTAGTTGACTGACAAATATAATATAATCCGAAGAACATTAATGGATGTTAAATATTATATCTGCGTTGTTTTCTGTGATACTATAATTTTAAACCAGGTTTTTAAAAATTTATACGTTCTAAAAGTCCTTTTAAAAAAGGTTACCAGAATTTTATTATTCGTAATTTAGATCAAAATCAAATTATCAATTTCCAGCGGAATTAATACGACTACATTCATTTACATCATAATAATTTGCATACTTTTGAAAATATAACGAACCTGTAAAATCAATTTGTTTGAATCCTTTTAAATCTAGTCCTTATGAAACCTGTTAGTATTTTTACCCTGTTTTTGACATTATGTTTATCAACACTTTCTGCACAGAATTATCAATCTGTTATATCCAACCGTATTGTATATTTTGAAGGGGATTACGGATATATCAGTTGCATAAAAATCGATTCAGTAAAATTTGATACTGATTCTTTTTTATATCCAATTAAAAGTATCCGGCAGCTGGATTACGATTGTTTTACACCATACGGTGACTCATGGATCGGAGAAAAAGTCATCGTTAAAGATAAAGGAATCAATTTATTCTTTAATAAAAATCATGATACCATCCGCATAGAAACCCGGGCCAAACTTAACGATGAATGGACAGCCTTTTATCTTACTGATTCCATAACTATAAAAGCTGCCATAACAAGACATGACACTTTGCGTTTTATGGGACTTGTTGACTCCGTAAAAACAATTGACTTTATCGCTTATGACAAAAACATGAATCCGGTAGAAATAAAAAAGAAGAGTAACCGGCAGATGAAAATCAGTAAAAACTATGGCCTTGTTCAAACATTTGATATGTATTATTTTACATTATCAGACGAGGAGTATAGTTATTTTCAGTCAGTTTCAGATTCATACAAATTAGCTGGACTTTCCAGCCCAAAAATTGGTGTTCAAAACCTATCCCGTTTTGATATCAATGATTTTGCTGTTGGTAATGAACTTCACATTTTGGATGAATCATATAATGATGGTTCGGGCCATAGTTTTAAAATAATATACAACTATCTTGACAAAAAAGTATCACCGGATTCCATTACATATTTAATTGACAGGCAGGAAAAGCTTTATTACAAAAATTACAATGGAGAAAACTACACTTACATTCATGATACAATAACACAAATTATAAAACCAGATTCCATTTTTGACCGGTATCTGCCCAATGAACCAATAATTGATGACTGGAGTGCTAATTCATACCGAATGATTTCTGATAGTGTAAAAATTGACAACTCTTTTGTACCTGAAATATATAAGACAGAGGACAGCTGCTGGTCCAACTGTTGCTGGGATGGGTGTAACCCAATTTATACCTATTACAAGGGACTGGGAGGACCATATTATTATTGTGATAATTTCTTTAGTATGGGATATGCACAGCGAAAACTGGTTTACTACAAAAAGGGAGATAAAGAATGGGGAACGCCATTGGTGATTACGGCAATTGATGAAAAACAAGCTGAAAATACGATTAATATCTATCCCAACCCGGCATCAGACGTCATTACCATTGAAAGGAATAATGCAGCTACTAAAATATTCTTTGAATTATCGGATTTAAACGGAAGACAAATACTTGAAGAAGAACTAAAATTAAAATCTGAAAAAATTGAACTATACGATCTTGAACCGGGTATATATATCTATACCATTCGCTGTTCAAATACCATTTACAAAACCGACAAACTGATTCTTGTAAAATAAAAATCATGACCTCTCCTTTTAACCTGTTAATACTCCTGTTAATTGTGCTATCAATATTGTTATGGGCATGGGCATTTTATGACATAAACAAATCAAAAATTCAACCGCTGCATATAAAAATGCTTTGGATGCTAATAATATTGGTTGCTCCTGTAATCGGATCAATTATTTATTTCCAAATCAGGCATAAAACTTCATCTGCATTTTAATACATCATCAATACCATCCCCAATCCAAACGAGGATGAGGCACTTTCAAAAATGAGTCTTGTATCTTATGTTTTGTGTCTTGGTTCTAATGCCTTACGTCTAATTCCCATCCACCAGGTAATTTCGTAGGTATTTGGATTGCGGTTTTTTGAGAATTTCCGGGCTACCGGTCTCAGTAATTTCACCATGGTACATAAACACCACGTGATCGGCTAAGCGGACTGCCTGACGCAATATGTGTGTTACGAGAATAATGGTATAATGTTTTTTAAGTGTACGGAACATATCTTCAATATTCTTACTGGATGCAGGATCAAGGGCAGACGTAGGTTCATCCGCTAATATAATGTATGGCTTTACCGCAAGTCCACGTGCCAGACATAGCCTCTGTTGCTGTCCAATAGATAGTTCTGAAGCCGGATTATTTAGCCTACCCTTTACCTCTTCCCACAAATTCACCTCCCGAAGCAGCTTTTCAACTACATGATCTACCAGTCTCCGGTCGCGAATTCCTTTCAGTTTCAGACCGTATGCCACATTTTTATAAATAGACATTGGTAACGGATATGGCCGTTGTGACAGCAATCCCATTTTCTGTCTCAATTCCGGAAGATTTTTCTTTGTATTCAGAATATCTTCATTTTCGATAAATATCTGCCCGGTAACATTCAACTCTTTATAGAGGTCTGTTAACCGGTTCATACTTTTTAAAAGGGTGGTTTTGCCGCAGCCCGAAGGCCCCAGCAAAACCGTTATCTTATTTTTAGGGATATTCAGGTTGATATTTTTCAGGATGAGCCTCTCCCCTGTTCCTACATTCAAATTTTTAATGATGAGTGCATCGTGAACAGCCGTTTTCACTAAAAGCTGCTCAACTTTCAAATCCAGTGTTTCTATATTATACATATCATTCATTTTAAATTTGTTTTCGAATATTTTCCGGATAAAATCCTGGCTGAAATACTAATCACTAAAATTATTATTGTCAGAATAGCAGCAGCGGCAAATGCCCTGTCCCTTACTGCCTGTATTGGTGAACTCAACTGAAAAAAAATAGAAAGTGGCAATGTGGCAGCCGGTTCGTTCAGATTTACAGGGATCATATCGGTATAACCTGCTGTAAACAAAACCGATGCAGCATCACCAATTCCCCGGCCAAAGGCCAGTAGTATGGCAGTGATAAAGCCTGGAAAACCTTGTTTAAAAAGTACCTTAAAGGCCGTTTCTGTTTTGGTTGATCCCAACGCATAGCTCGCTTCCTGTAAACCAAGAGGGATTGTACTAAGCACTTCATCAAACGTTCTGACCAGAATCGGTGTTATCAGGAGTGATACCGTAACAATTCCTGCTAACAACGATGCATTCATGCCCATATAAAGCATCAATGTAAAACCAAATGCGCCGTAAACAATGGAAGGAATTCCCCAGAGTGCATCGAGCAAATAGCGGATTGTATTTTGGGTCCGCTTAAACCGGATCAGATGAACATTTAAAAACAAAGCCGAAGGTAAACCAATAATAACGGCAAGCACAAGGGCTCCAAAAGCAAGATAAAAGGAACCGATAATCGCATTTAGTACACCACCCTCTCCACCGTAATAATATCCTCCTTTGGGCAGAGTAAACACCATTTTTAATGACAAAGAGCTGAATCCTTTAGCAAAGATCATGGCAATAATGAACAGCAGAACTACAACCAGCGAATAAGTTGCAGCGCGGCTCAAACCGCAAAAAATCTTTTCCTCTAAATATTTAAATTTATTCATGTCACACGGGTTTTATAGATGAAGTACCTGAAAACAAGATTAATAAGCAGGATGACTACCAGTAGAATCAGTGCAGCCAGCATTAGAGCCGAATCGTATTGTGGAACAGACAACATTTCCCCGTAGTTATTGGCGATCAAAGCCGGCAACGGATATCCCGGATCTAACGGATTCCATGTTAACTTTACCATATTTCCGACTACCATCATCACGGCAAGAGTTTCACCAAAAGCCTTGGCCAAACCAAGGCCGAAAGCAGAAATTATACCGGGCATTCCCTTTTTCAGATTCACATGTTTAATGGACTCCCATTGAGTGGCTCCCATGGAAAGCGATGCTTCCGTTAGCTCAACTGGAATGCCTTTAAAAACCTCTATCAGCATATTCAGCATGTACGGAATGCACATAACAGCCAGCACAACTCCTCCTGCCAGGATAGAATATCCTGAAGATGATGTATTAAATAACGGAGCAACTACCTTGCTGATAAACGGAACAATAATAAGGATTCCCCAAACACCGTAAATTACAGAAGGCAGGCCAGCCAGAATATCTATCACAGGATGCATGAATTTTATTAACCTTTGCGTAGCATATTGGGTCAGGTAAATAGCAGCCAACAACGTTACAGGTGCCGCAAATAAAAATGAAAGTACAGTCACATACAACGAACCGGTAATAAAAGGCCAGAATCCGAATTTTCCGTTAGCCGGAGCCCAGTCATTCGAAAACAGAAGGTCTGCCAATCTGATACTCTCAAGTATAGGCAATGACTTCAGATACAGAGCCACCGCAATGATTACCGGCAACAACAAAATAAGGATCAAAGCAACTATCATCCAGACATTTGTCAACCTGTCCGTTATTACGCGCTTTAAAATCATTCAATTCAGCTTTTCAAGATATTGGTTAATACTGTTTTGATCCAATGGCACATAACCTGATGCTTTTACATAAACCTGTCCCTTCGTCAACGTCCATTTCATAAAGTCGATTACCGATTCTTTCCCGGGCTTGCCATGTGCCACAAAATAGAGTTCCCTTGCCGGAGGCGACGGATAAATGCCCCTTGCAATAGCATTCAGAATGCTGTCAAATGATTCGTAAAAATTTTCATTTGCTTCAATTATTCCGTTTTCGTTAATATCTATCGGTATAATCTCAATACCGTCACGTTTCTTACCTGATTGAATGTCGTACGCAAAAATGGTATTGTTAAAAGCAATGCCGGCAGCATCTTTGCTCACGGCATCTGCCAGTCCCGGATCACCATAAATACCCACACCTTTAAGGTTTTCCTGTCTTCCTCCCAGATATTTTGCCCAGGTGCCCGCTGCTCCGCAGGCATCAGAACGGGTGTAAACCACAATATTCTCCCCATCTGTTGACCCCAACAGCTCTCCCCAGTTGGTGATGGAACCATCAATAAAAATGGCTTTAAATTCTTCACGGGTCAATCCGCGTTGTTTTAGAATTTCAAGATAAGGATGTTCTGCGCTTATGGTTGGAACAACGGCATCAATGGTAAGACCTACCCACCATACACCTTTTTCCTTCTCTTCCTGAGATATTTCCCGCGAGAACATGCCCAGATCAACCGCCCCAGCCAGAGCATCAGCCATTCCTTTTCCGGCACCTCCGCCCGAAATATTAAACCGAACTTCGGGGTTTTCTTTTTTATATTCTTCGGCCCATTGTATGACCAGGGGATAAAGTGCAAAAGCACCGGAAATACTAATGGTCTGATCTTTCTTTTTTTGAGATACACACGCACTTATCAGCAGTGAACCTATTATCAGCATGATTATACTATATGTCTTCATGGTTTTAATTATTTGCGATTATATTAATATTGTTAACTGCATGTATATAAACTGGCTAAATCTTGAATCCGTCACCCCGCGAATTGTATTAATTGTTTGTGTCGGAACATAAAACAGGTATCCGCCTTCTAACGTACCCCATTTCTGAAATTTACATTTCACAACCAAATCGTTCTCAAATCCAAGATTTTTATTATCCGGTGTTAGTTCGTTGGTTTGGGTCAACCTGAAATAGTGGCAGGTATTCAAAACAGTTACTTTCCCTATTGCTTTCAAATTCAGATAAGTATAGTAATCCGACAAACCGCCCTGAGCGGTATGGGATGTCAGATTTTTAAAATAATCCATATTTCCATAGAAGCGATGCCTTGCCCCATATAGAAAGTCAAAAATATGATCGGTAATTTGGCCACTTCCTTTATAGTGATTGCCGGAAATTATCGTTGCACCTATTCCGGGAGTAAAACCCAATAAATCATAACTCAAATCTGCACTGATTAAGTAAGCGCTCACTTTTGTTCCGGATGCATTCCTGCCATATTGGTAATATACATCTCCCTCAAAAATCAGGTTACCGTTTTTATAACTTGAATAAATTCCCGTTGTATGTCTGAAATTCAGAGTATTTGTGGTATCTGTTTCAGTATTGCCTGATGAAACGTGAAGCAACGACAGGTTCATCTCGTTGTCAAATTTACGGTTCACCCATAAAAAGTTTAGTGTTTTAATCCGGTTCGAAGGATAAAGATTATCTTCCAATGATTCATTCAGACTGTTCCAGGTTGACCCGATATGTATAGCGTAGTTTTTAGGGTTAAACTTTAATAGCAGCGCATCGTACGAAATTCCGTTATTGTTCCAGTTACGGGCTGCAAGAATCCGCTGATTATCATACACCAGTTGTTGCCGGCCGGCGGACAACCATCCAAGCTCTCCTAACTTTAGCTCAGCATATCCTTCAAACAGTTCCAGAGATGCTTCATCGCCAAACAAACCGGTTGAGCTACGCATGGTTTCGGATCCCCACAGGCGAACATCCTGAGGTGAAATTTTAATTTTAAGTACTTCGGAATCGTAAATAAATGACAAACGCGTACGCTGAAAGATCATAACTGACGGAACAGCATTCTTTTCTGAAGGAATAGTATAGCCATCTCTGATTTCAAACCGGTTTCTGAATTGGGCCTCAAATGTTATCTGTGCCTTTACATAGAACGAACACGTCATAAGGACCAGAATTATCAAGGATCTTAATCTGAGAAATTGCTTCATCAACTGAACTTTGAAAATGATAAAGCAAAATTAGAGCAGCTGAAAAATTCAGAAAACAGCTAAAAAGCGTAAATTTTAATACGTGTTTATACGTAGAAGCTAAATCTCTACAATTCCGTTTTTTATGGCAAATACCACCAATCCTGCAGTATTATTTGAACCAGATTTGGATAACAGGTTCTCGCGATGCTTGTCAACAGTACGTTTGCTGATTTTCAGTTTATCGGCGATTTCCTGGTTTGACAGTCCGTTGCAAATCAGGTGAAGTATTTCCTCTTCCCTTTCTGTTAGTGACAAAGGAGAAGCTTGTTCTTGTTTGGGTTTCAATTGTTTTAGGAGACAGTCAAGAATTTCCTGTGCAAAATATGTTTTCCCTTCACTTATATAGTCAATAGCCATTTTCACTTCCTGAATTCCTGAGTTCTTGAGTATAAACCCTTTTACACCGGCATCAATCATTTGGGTATAATAATTTTCATCGGAATACATGGAAAGTGCAATAATATTCAGCTCAGACTTAATGCGAAGTGCTTCTTTCGTCGCTTCAATTCCATTGAGCCCGGGCATTTCAATATCCATAAATACAATATCGGGCTGATTTCCGGATCTGAGGTAATCCAAAAATTCTCTGCCGTCCGAAGCCTCTTCCACAATTCCGGTATCAGGCAGGCTTTTCAACAAAAGTTTCAAACCTTCCCTGAATAACTGGTGATCATCAACTATAATAACCGACAAACTTTTCATGATTCCAGTATAATTTTACTTTTAACATGAACACCTTCCCCCGGCTCACTATAAATTCCGAAAGTTCCGTCAAGAGATTTAATCCTCGACCTGATATTTGATAAGCCCTGACCTGTTTTTTCCGTTTCTTCCAATAACGGATCAAACCCTTTTCCGTCGTCAATGTATTCAAGCGAAATTTCTGTTCCCTCTGCAAACAAATCAATATAAATATTTTTGGCATCGGCATGTTTTAAGGTATTGTTTATAAGCTCACAAATCACACGATACAATACCACCTCCACATTAAACGGGAAACGCTGCTCTTTAATATTATTTTTTAGATGGATATTCGGCTCATCAATAATTTTAAGTTTACCAATAAAAGAATTCAACGCTTTTAACAGGCCAAAATTAACCAGAATATGCGGACTAAGGTTATTGGATATATCTTTCAACGTAAAAATCGATTCATCAATCAGTTTTTCTGCGTTCTCAAGTAGTGTTGGATTTTGGTTATTCTGAAACCTGCAGGTTGAAATGGTCATTTTTACCGATGACAGCAGCGGCCCAAGGCCGTCGTGAAGTTCTTTTGATAAATGCTGCCTTTCTTTTTCCTCTGTTCTGACGATAGCTGACAAAACCCTCGATTCATTTTTTTGTCTCAGTTCATCAAACTGCTTCTGAATATTAAAAATACGTTTGATATAAATCAGGCTCAAAAGCATTATTACAGATATAAGCACTCCGGTCCAACTACCAAGAAATCCGGATATAAGTGCACTTTCTGAGTTATAAACCTGCATAATTTCAAAAACTCTTCTGAAAGCCATAAGCAAGAATCCGAGTGATATCAGCCACCAGGCTACATTGTTTCGGGTTCTTCTAATAAGCGTAATAGCAATAAAAGCTGCGGCAAACTGTAAAACCACAGAAATAATAAGGGCTATTTTGATGGGCATTTTTTTTTAAAAGTATAAAAAATTTGCGGAGTGTTTAAGGATCGTCCCATAATTAATAGCACATTATTCATTACGCAATCTTAACTTTTTTCTATTTTTGTGACCCTATTTAAATAAGAGACAAAAACATCAGAAAATGAGTATTGACAGCAAATACAATCCGTTAAACGTTGAAGACAAGTGGTACAGTTACTGGATGGAGCAGGGCTTTTTTAAATCTGAGCCGGATGAAAGAGAACCATACACTATTGTTATTCCACCGCCAAATGTAACCGGAGTGCTCCATATGGGGCATATGCTGAATAATACCATCCAGGATATTCTGATCCGGAGGGCCAGAATGCTGGGCAAAAATGCCTGCTGGGTTCCGGGCACCGACCATGCATCCATTGCCACAGAGGCCAAAGTTGTGGCTAAATTAAAATCGGAAGGGATCAAAAAAAACGATCTTACACGGGATGCATTTCTGGATCATGCATGGGAATGGACACATAAGCACGGCGGGATCATTCTGGAACAATTGAAAAAACTCGGTGCTTCGTGCGACTGGGACAGAACCTGCTTTACCATGGATGAAACACGAAGTAAAGCGGTGATCAAGGTTTTTGTGGATCTTTATAATAAAGGTCTTATTTACCGTGGCGTAAGAATGGTAAACTGGGATCCGGCTGCACAAACCGCTGTTTCTGATGAGGAAGTTATCTATAAGGAAGAAAAATCGAAACTTTATTATGTACGCTATAAAATTGAAGGAACTGTAGATGAATGGGTAACCGTAGCAACCACACGTCCTGAAACGATTCTGGGCGACACCGCTGTTTGTGTGAACCCGAATGACGAACGTTTTACGCATTTAAAAGGAAAACGCGTACTGGTTCCGCTTGTTAACCGTTCGGTCCCTATAATCATGGACGATTACGTGGATATGGAATTTGGTACAGGCTGTCTGAAAATTACACCGGCCCACGACGAAAACGACTACGAAATAGGTATGCGCCATAATCTTGAGATTATTGACACCTTTAACGATGATGGTACTTTAAGCGAAGCGGCACAATTATTTGTTGGCGAGGACCGCTTTGACGTACGCAAAAAGATTGTTCCTGAACTTGAAAAAGCAGGTAACCTGGTTAAAATTGAAGACTATAATAATAAGGTAGGTTTTTCGGAACGCACCAATGTTGCCATTGAACCGAAACTGTCTGCGCAGTGGTTCCTGAAAATGGAAGAACTGGCTAAACCAGCCCTGGAAGCCGTAGAAAATGACGATGTAGAATTTCATCCGAAAAAGTTCAAGAATCTGTATCGTCATTGGATGAGCAATGTAAAGGACTGGTGTATTTCACGGCAGTTGTGGTGGGGACACCGTATACCTGTGTATTATCTGGAAGATGGCCGTTTTGTTGTAGCAGAATCTGATGAATTGGCTCTGAAACTGGCAAAAGAAAAAACCGGAAATGAAGCACTGACTATGGCTGATTTGCGCCAGGAAGAAGATGTACTGGATACCTGGGCATCGAGCTGGTTATGGCCGATTTCCGTTTTCGATGGTTTTGATCCGGAAAATAATGAAATAGACTACTACTACCCGACAAACGATTTGGTAACGGGTCATGATATTATCTTTTTCTGGGTGGCCAGAATGATTATCGCAGGCTATGAATTCCGTGGTACTTTCCCATTTAAGAATGTGTATTTCACCGGGATGGTTCGAGACAAACAGGGCCGAAAGATGTCGAAACAACTTGGCAACTCGCCTGATCCTCTGGAACTGATCAAACAATTTGGTGCCGATGGTGTACGCGTAGGCATGCTGCTGTGCTCTCCTGCGGGTGGAGACCTGCTGTTTGACGAAAGTCTGACAGAACAGGGCCGTAACTTTGCCAATAAAATATGGAATGCGTTCCGTCTTGTTAAAAACTGGGAAGTAAGTGAAAACATAAACCAACCGGAAGCCTCTCGTGCGGCACTGAATTGGTTCAGCCATAAATTAAATGAAGTTTTGGCACAGGTTGACGACCATTTCAGTAAATTCAGAATTTCCGATGCACTGATGTCAACCTATACGTTGTTAAGGGATGACTTTTCAGGGTGGTTACTGGAAGCTGTTAAACCTGAATATCAAAAACCAATTGATGCAGCAACCTATAATGAAGTTATCGAATTATTTGAGAAATTACTGAAGCTATTACACCCTTTTATGCCATTCATCACTGAAGAATTGTACCAGGAGCTTAAGCCAAGAAGAGAAGGTGAAAGTATTATGGTTTCTTTGCTGACTGAAAAAGAAAAATGGAACTCAACTATTCTCGAAAAATTTGAAGAAGCCAAAGAAATTGTGGCTGCCATTCGTAATGTAAGAAAAGAAAAAAATATTGCTTTTAAGGATACTCTTAGTTTACAGATTGTAGCCGGCGAAGCAACTTATTTTTCAGACTTTATTCCGGTTATAAAGAAACTGACAAATATCGATTCAATTTCGTTTCTTGAAGTTGCGGACAGCACCGCGGCTTCATTTATGGTTAAAACAACGGAATATGCTATTCCGCTTGGTGAAATGATAAATGCTGAAGAGGAGATTGCAAAACTTGAAAAAGAACTGGAATATACCGAGGGATTTTTAACCAGCGTTAATAAAAAACTTAGTAATGAAAGGTTTGTAAACAATGCGCCGGAGAAAGTAATTGAAGTGGAACGTAAAAAGCAAACCGATGCTGAAATTAAAATAAAAAGTCTGCGTGAAAGCATTGAAAAATTAAAAAACTGACAACACAAATATTACCTCCAAAAAAAACCGGACTTTGCTCCGGTTTTTTTATCCTTATTTATAATGAATATTTATTATATATAAATTCAATTTCTTCCTTAAATTTAATGTCAAAAATTGCATATTTAATTAGCGTAGAACATACGCTATCCTCTTTTTAGTCCACGTACTGTATATTAGAAATAAAAGTCTAATTAAATGCAACTTATACTCAAAATAAACACAGATTTCTACCGCATTATATTATATATAATTATTTCAACACAGAAATAAGCGTAAAATTTACATTTATTATTTGGTGTCAAAATGTGCAAGCAATGTGCCAATTTATATATTGCGAATAAACCCGGAATAGTTTAATTTTAGTTAATTTTTGAAAACAACATTTAATACCACAACATTAAGATGTAAAAAATCCGCTGATAATCAATAATAGCGGACGATTTGCAACAAAGAACCAATACAGAAAAAAACGTTTTTCTGCACCATAAGGGTTGAATTGGAAAGTTTTTCTTTCGTAAACATATTTAAAATTTTAGATATGTTTAACCTATAACTAAAATTTGAGATCAGAAATACGACCTAACAAAATGTACTATTTTCATGAAATTTTCATTTCTATCTCACTACTGGTACAAGAAAGAGAGTTAATTTTCAACAGACCTGAAATTAATTTAAGGAAGAACATTAACTAAACAGTTAACTAAGTTACTGGAAAACTAATATTTATTATATGAAAACACATCTCAGAACTGAATTATCACACAGACAATTTCGTTGTGTCGAAACATTAATTACAAACGCGAACAGAGCATTCAAAATAATTTAAATTCATTTTTATGTTACTTAGAAGAAAGTTAAATATACTATCATGGTTTGGAATAATCATGGTTCTGGTTTTATCCTCCTGCAAGGACAGAATGGCAGAGCATTACGAAGATCCACCATGGTTAGTGGGAAGTGCAACTGATTATTTACAGAGTCAGGGAAACTACACCATTTTTCTGGATGCACTTGAAAAAACCGAGTATGGCAGCATCGTAAGTGGACGAGGACTGGTCACCGTTATGGCTCCGGATGACGAAGCCTTTACAGCTTATTTAAACAGTAAAGGTTATAGCTCCATCGATGATATGCCACAAGCAGAACTGAACACCCTGGTCGGATACCATTTGGTGGATTATAAATACAATAAGGAATTATTTGCCAATTTTCAGCCAGGTGGACGCGAAAGTTATAATCCGGCGGAGAAAGGATTGTTTTACAAACAACGAACCAAAGCAGCTAATCCCATAACAAAGGAACAGGGTTACGAGCCCAACGGAAGACCACGTGAATACTCGGTATTCCACAGAAACCTTTATTTACCGGTATTTTCAAGCTATATGTTTGATTCCAGGGAAATAGAAGCTAAGTATAACTATGAGTTTTTATATCCTAACAGCACCTGGACCGGAGACAACGGAGGCTTTAATATTTCTGAGGCTAGTGTTGATGAATATGAAATTGCAACAGATAATGGTTTTATCTATTTAGTTGACCGTGTTCTTGATCCAATGAAAACGATTTATGAGAGTCTTAAATCTGAAGGTAACTACTCTAACTTTCTGACACTATATGATCAGTTTTCATATTATGAATACGACGCGGATTTATCAGACGACTATGGCAATGGTGACTCATTATTTATACATATGCATACAGAATTGCCGGCAATTGCCTCAGAATGGCCTGTACAAAATGCTAATTCATGGTCCATATTAACACGTTTCGCTAATAGTGTTTTTGTGCCAAATAACAACGCCCTGGATGCATTTTTCCAGCAAACATGGGAACCATATTACGATTCTTTTGCAGATGTAAATCCACTTGCTGTTTTGTTTCTGCTTTATAACCATACTTTTTCAGGAGACCTTGCCTTTCCTGAAAATATTAAAAAAGACGAAGTAACAACCTTCTTCGGAACTCCGGTTTCATTCGATCCGGATGTTGATGTATCTAAAAGCCAGATTTGTACTAACGGTGTTTATTACGGTCTGAACACAGTACTGACACCCCCCATGTTCACAAGTATTACAGGTCCGGCTTTCAGAGATCCTAAATACAGAATGTTCCTGCATATGATAGCTTATAGCGATGTTGCTCTTCCATTAACAAGTACTGCTATAAATTATACGATGTTCCTTCCTTCTGATGAAAAAATTGTGAATGCAGGAGTTGATGGATTAGATATCAGATATTATGATCCAACACCGGGTAGATTCGGAGATGAAGCGGTTCAGGTAAATGACCAGACCTGGGGCAATATGTCATCTTCATACATGGCCTTTTATATTGACAGCCATGTAGCAACTGATGTTCTGACAAATATAGATGGTATTGATATATATAAAAGCAGAAACAGCTATTCTTACTTATTTGTGAAAGGCGATTCTGTTGCATCCAATAAAATGTACAACGAAGGCAGTAAATTTGCAGCTATACAACCCATAGAAGGTAACTGGACAAACGGATCCTGCTATAATGTAGACTCTGTTTTACTCACAGAAACAGGTGAATTTAAATATCTGATTGGTCTGGCAGATGAAATACCTTACCTATCGGCCTATAAAGAATTTGCCAATCAGCTTACACTGGCTGGGTTGCTACCAATTAATGCACCCTTGCCGGATATAAGAGATAAATACATGTTATTTGTTCCATCGGATGAAGCTATACTGAACGCGCCTGCTGGAACAATTCCATCAGATCCGGATTCCCTGGCTAATTTCCTGATGTACTATTTTATCCCAGTACCATACAATGAAATTTCGGATTATGCTTTTCCCGGAGCAGGTATAGAAGGTGATTTTGTTACTTATCAGGGGCTGATTAAAACAAGTCCGACAGACACCTTACCTGCATCAAGGGTAATTTTATCTGATTCGGGAAGTAGTTTGATGTTGACAACTCCTGATGGTCAGACAGCTAATGTTACAAGTAACATTCCAAAAGTATATGGAGATTGTGCCGTATACACAATCGATGCTTTAATTCAACCGTGATAATCAATTATAAATGGAAAATAAAAAAGCATACCAGGTAATTTTAAATTTGAATCATAGTATAAAGCTGAGAACCAGTCTGATTAACAAGGCAGGTCAAGAATATAAAATATTATTCTAATGAAAATAAAGTACAAAATATTGGCTGTTTTACTTTTCACCGTTACACTTATTCACGCACAGGATAAAGTGCTGACAGGAAAAGTAACTGATGCAAAAGGAGAACCACTTATGGGTTGTAATATCCATGTGGAAAACGAATTACACAGATCTTTATCGGGTACCATTGCAGATATGGATGGTAACTACCGTTTATCGGTTCCGGATAAACCAAACCTGTCAGTCGTTTTTTCTTTTATTGGTTTCGAAAGTAAAGTCATTCCATATACAGGACAGTCCGTTACCAATGTTATTCTGGGAGAATCAAATGTAGAACTGGAGGGTGTAACCATAACCTCTGAAAGGGTTGAACGCAACTCTCTGGGGCTTACTAACAGAGAACTGGTTACCTCAACTCAGACTATAAACATGGAAGAACTGGAATCTACTCCATCCGCCTCCATTGAAGACCAACTTCAGGGACGAATGGCAAATGTGGATATCATTACCAGCGGTGATCCAGGTGCAAGAAGTTCTATCCGAATCAGGGGTACATCTTCCCTGAATGCATCATCAGAACCATTAATCGTTATTGACGGTGTTCCCTACCCAACAACCATTAATGATGATTTTAACTTCGCAACAGCTAACGATGAAGATCTTGGTGCTTTGGTAAATATCTCACCCGCTGACATTGAGTCAATAGAAGTACTAAAAGATGCTGCTGCTACTGCCATCTGGGGCTCCAGAGGAGCAAATGGGGTTTTAATCTTCAAAACAAAGAAAGGGACTCGTGGTAAAACCAGATTTTCATTCAACTCTAAATTTGATATTAAAAAAGAACCCAACACTATTCCGATGTTGCGTTCCAAAAGATTTAACACACTGCTTAATGAAATGAATTGGAATACCTTCCTTGACGAAGGAGAAAGCAGAAGTGATGTTTTAACTAATTTAACTGATCGTAAAGAGATCAATAATGACCCAAACTGGATATATTACGAAGAATATAACCAGGAAACCGATTGGCTTAGTGAAGTAACCCGAACAGGTTACACCACAGATAACAGTTTTTCTATGAGTGGTGGTGGAGATAAGGCAACTTACCGCATCTCACTGGGGTACCTAAACGAAACCGGAACTACAATCGGAACCGGGCTGGAGCGTTTTAACACTCTGGTAGGATTGGACTATCGCTTTTCAGACAAATTCAGATTAACTGCCGATTTTTCATATTCACAGGCTGGCATTGACAGTTACTGGGGAGGTTCAAACCCGCGCTCTGAAGCAATGAAAAAGTTACCTAATATGAGCCCTTATATTATTGGAGATGATGGTCAACGTACGGATGAATATTTTACTCCTGTTGAAAACATTCAGGGCTCATGGACTTCAAATAGAATGTACAATCCGGTAGCTATGGTATACGAAGCAACCAACCATTCAACAAAGCGAAATGGCAGGGTTGTATTTGGAGCAATTTACAACATTACCAAAGGACTGGAATACAGGAGTATTTTGGGGATGGACATGAGAACCACCAAAAACAAACGGTTTCTTCCCAATATCGTAACCGGGGTTAACCTAACTAACTCTAACAGCAATGAAGGAAGCGATAATTTATCAGATAACATGTACATACAGACAGAGAATAAATTGATTTACCGTAAAACATTCTCTGAACAACATAAAATTATACTTACCGGAATTTTTCAGACTTATGAAGGTCGTTCGGCAGGATATTCCAGTGCAACCAGTGGTTCACCATCCATCTTCCTGGCTGATCCGACCTCAGGATCAAATGTTTCTGCAATGGGATCAGGGAATTCAGTGGTCAGAAACCTGGGCTTTATTTCAAATGCCCATTATACATTTAAAGATAAGTACATGATTTCTGCCGGATTCAGAAGAGAAGCCAACTCAAGCATGGGAGCAGAGAATCGATGGGGATCCTTTCCAACAGTCGGTCTGGCATGGCATTTTGGTGATGAGAATTTCATGCGTGCCATTGACTGGTTTAACATGGGTAAACTACGTCTTAGCTGGGGACAAAGTGGTAATGCTCCAAGCGGATCTTCACCATATATTGGAACATTCCGGGGTCTTAATGAACGTTATGTTAATATGACGGCTGTTGAGCCACAAAGACAACAGCTCGATAACCTGAAATGGGAAACAGTATCACAGACCAATATTGGTATGGATATTGAACTTATCCAGAACAGATTACGGATTACTACAGATTTTTACGACAAAATGACAACAGACCTGTTACAGCGAGACGTTAATATACCATCGTCCACAGGCTATTCTCAGGTTAAATGGTACAACTCCGGTGCAATGTCGAACAGAGGTTTCGAGTTAATCGTTGGATATGACATTATCAAAAATAAAAACTGGAGTTTTAATACAGATTTAAACTTTTCCAAAAACATCAACAAGGTAATCGACCTTCCGGATAACAAGGAATTCGAGAGTTTTGAGCTGGCAAACGGAAACTATGCCCATAAAATTATTGAAGGAAACCCGCTCGGATCATTTTACGGATTCCGCTGTCTGGGTGTTTACCAGAATGAAGATGAAACATTAGCGCGAGATCCGGAAGGAAATGTAATTTATGATATCAACGGAGACCCAGTTTATATGCAAAACGGACTAACAGAAAATTACAGAGTATATCCAGGTGATGCCAAATATGAGGATATTAATAGTGATGGTGTTATTGACAAATACGATATAGTATACCTGGGAAACGCCATGCCATTGTTTACTGGCGGTGCTTCATTCAGAGTGCGGTACAAAAACCTGACTTTATCTTCTTTTTTCCATGGACGTTTCAAATATAAAATAGTGAACCGCACGCAGATAAACCTTGAGAGTATGTACGATGCATATGACCAAAGCTCCGCTGTCATGAGCAGATGGAGTTCAGAAGGCAATGATACAAATATTCCAAGAGCATTATGGGGTAAAGGAAATAACTACCTGGGATCAGACAGGTTTGTGGAAGACGGAACCTTTGTACGTTTAAAAACACTCTCTCTGAAATACGCTTTCCCGAAAAAGCTTACCAGGGATATAGGTATTGACAGACTGGATTTATGGGTAACAGGATATGATCTGATTACCTGGACAAACTATACCGGACAGGATCCAGAAGTTGGATTATCAAACAATATCTATATGTTAAGCGAAGATAGATCCAATACACCGAAAGCACGCAGGTTTGCGGTTGGTATAACAATGAACTTTTAATCAATGATGAAAATGAAGACTAACATAAGAATATTACTGTTAACCGCTTTAATTGGTTTTAGCTCTTGTAACCAATGGCTGGATGTTGTTCCGGAGAATGAACAGGTAGCAGACGAATACTGGAAAAACAAAGAGCAGGTAGAAGCAATTATTGCAGCCATTTACATAAAATACAGAACTACGGTCAAGGATCAGATTGTATGGGGTGAAGACCGGGCAAACTCTATCTCCCCCAATATTGTTGGCGGAGATGAACTGGATATTATGAGATGGAATATCCTGCCTGATAATGAATATTGCAAATGGGGCAAATGGTACCAGATTATCAATCTCTGCAATATGGTGATCCGCTATGCACCAGGAGTTGCAGATCCTTCATTCCCTGAAGAAGCTAAAAATGCAACCATCGCTGAAGCAACATACCTCCGTGCTCTGGCTTACTTTTTCCTTGTGCGGAATTTCAGAGACGTGCCTCTCATTCTTGAACCTTACATGAATGATTCCCAGAATTATGAAATTCCAAAATCTCCGGAATCAGAAATATGGGCACAGATCAAAGCAGACTTATTGTTTGCAGAGCAGAACATAAAAGACTCTTATTCAGCCTCTGAACAATGGATGAACAAAGGACGGGCTACAAAGTTGGCGGTTAAAGCGACCCTGGCTGATGTCTATTTATGGACAGAAGAATACGATAAAGCCATCATAGCATGCAACGATGTTATAGGTTCAGGAAAAGTTGGGCTGATACAAGGACTGACTGGTGAAAACGAAAATAACTGGTTTACACTTTTCAATCCGGGAAACTCAAATGAGAGCATCTTTGAGTTGCAGTGGGATAATTTGCAGGGACAATCTAACAGCAACCTGTATAATATGTTTAATGGTACGTCATATGACTATCAGATATCCCTGACCTTATACATGAAATTTTTACAATCATACAATGATATCAGAGGTCTGAATGCAACATATACTATGATGCCGGCACTTAGGGTCTGGAAATATATAGGTTCAAATGCCGGGAATCATTTGCTGGCAACAGAAATTGGTGCGGAACGAACTTCTGGTGAGCAGGACCAGAACTGGATTATGTATCGTTTTGCCGATGTCTTGTTAATGAAGGCTGAAGCATTGATAATGAAAGAACCAGGAAATCAAACCAACTATGCCGAAGCTGTTGATATCGTAAATACTATTAAAGAAAGAGCTCAGGTCACTAATCTGATCACTGATATTCCACAGACTGAACTGGAAATGCTGGAAATGGTGATGGATGAAAGATCTCTGGAACTTGCCATTGAAGGTAAGCGCTGGTACGATTTACTCCGGGTGGGTAAACGCAATAATTATCAGTATCTTAACTATATGATAGATGAGGTATTAAAAAATATTAGCCCCGAAAAGGCGTTAATCGTTCAATCAATACTAAGGAACAAGGACAGTCATTACTTACCAATTCATTTCGATGAACTGACCAATAACAAAGAACTGGTTCAGAATCCTTACTATGAGAGTCTCAAATAAATAATTAAACGATTTGATTGCATCATGAAAATAGCTATAAAAAAAATAAACATGCAAAAATTATTAACCATATTCTTATTAGGCTTTGTTCTTTTCGCATGTAAAGATCCATACGAAGGAACCACATATGTTGCCTATGATGAATTACCCGTTGCCAGTTATTTGAACTCGCGCTCTGAGGATTTCTCATTATGGGTTGAACTACTTCGTTATACAGGACTATACAGTACGTTTAATCTGTATACCGATTACACGGCTTTTGTTCCTAATAATGCCGCCATGGAAAAATTTATGAAAGAACAAGGTTACAACTCGGTCACGGATATCGATAAGGAGTATGCTACTTTCCTTGTTAAGTATCATACTTTACATAATAAAGTGCTTAAACAGGAAGAGTTTTCAAGCGGTGTGATGAACTGGCCCACAGCAATTGACGAATATTTATCCATATCGTTTGGTGAAGGAGGATTAAATGCTATTTATATTAACAACACCAGTAAAATTGTTGAATTGAATATTGAGGTGACCAATGGCGTAGTTCATGTTCTGGATGAAGTTCTGATTCCTGTTGTTGAGACTATCTGGGACAGAATTGATTCTGATCGCTTCTCTATAATGAAAGAAGCTGTAACAGCAACCGGTTACAATGCGTTGCTGAATAAAGTGCAGGATACGGCACTTGACCTGAGTGGTAATGAAATTATTAAAAGGTATTATTTTACACTGTTTGCCATTCCCGACAGTATCTACAGCATTGACGGCATCCAGTCTCTTGATGATCTGAAAAGTAAAATTGGTGCAGGTCAGTCAGATTACACAAATCCTGATAATCTGCTCAACCAATACGTTGCTTATCATATTGTTTCTCAGAGACAATCGTATGATGTACTGGCCACTTTCCAGGATGGTGTGGAATCCAAAAATATCAATACATTGGCCAATAAGGAGCTGATAAACATTTCAAAATCTGATAACGGAATCTGGATCAACTATGATGAAATGGTTCAGACAGGAACCAAGTTTATTCCGTTCAGAAATGACATCACGTGTAAGAATGGGGTATTACACGAGGTTGATACATGGATGCCCGTGGCCACCCCTCCCACTACCATAATAGACTGGGATTTGTCCAATTATGCTGACCTGGCAGCCATCTGTGATTATTTCCAGAGTCCTAATGGCAGAGGCGGTAGCGGAACATACGAAAAAGTGGTTCCTGAAGATGAAGTTGCAGCTTACTACTGGGAAGCCATTCCACTGACAAAACCAGATGTGATTACGTATGTAAATAACCGAAACAATGATGGTGCTTACTATGACTGTAAGTTTTACGACCATCTTGAAATCTCTACCGGTGCCGGAGGATGGGTTGAGATTAAAACTCCTGTTATTGTGAAAGGCACCTATAAAATGACATTATATTACGTGAGCTATTTATCTGTAAACAGTGCAGGTGAAATGCAATGTTACATGGATGATGATACAAAACTGGGCTCGTCTTTCTTCGTGTCCAATGCAACTTCAACCAGATATTCAAACAAAGTTTTGGTTAATTCAATCACATTTGATGAAACAGATGAACATACGTTAAGAATTGTAGGAATTGATGGTAAAAAACTGGAACTTGATTATATCAAATTTGAGCCAATAAATTAAAAATAATAGTTATGAAACGTTTAACATATATTTTAGGACTGGCGATTCTGTTATTTGCTGCATGCCAGGATAACTGGAAAGAGCATTATGATGAAGGTAATTCCACCATTTCATCGCAAAGTGTGTTGGAGTATCTAAAATCCAATCATGACTATGACAAATTTGTTGCTGCTCTTGAAGCAACAGGCGTAGCAGAAGAACTTGAGAGGGATCAGAACTTAACGGTCTGGGCGGTGAATAATGAAGCAATGGATCAGTTAGCAGATCTTGAGAAATTGTTTACCGATACTTTTATCATGCAATATCAAATCAATAACCTGACATTTGGATATTCCAAATTATATGATGGGTTAAGGTTGCGTTCTCTGAACGGTAAATATATTTCTGTGTCCCTTGGCAGTGATGATGCATATGTCGCTGATGCAAAAATCCTTAAAACAGATCAGTTCTGTAAAAATGGTGTAGTACATGAAATTAATCACCTGATGGAACCGGTTATAGGTATCTATGATTATCTGCTGGCACTCGGTGATAATTATTCTACCATTATCGACACCATATTCAACTCAAATGACACCGTATTTGATGTAGAGAACAGTGTGCCGATTGGCGTTGACTTTACAGGAAATACGATATACGATTCTGTATTTATAATTGAAAATCCATTACTGGCACAGGCTGATTTCAAATCGGAATTTTCCCAGCTTACTATGTTTTTACCGGACAACTCCGTTATTGAAGACTGTCTGGAAAATTATAAAAACCAGCTGCTCTCTATTGGAAAGCCGTGTACCTTAAAAGATACAATTCTTGCATTCAACTGGATTAAAGGTGCACTTTTCTATAACGGTATTATGAGAAGTATTGATCCCAATACCGACCTGGTTTCTGCTGTAACAATGCCGGAACCGGATGGCAGAAATATTGTTTGGAGAACGTCGGTTCAGCAACTGGATATGAATCCTAAAATGATGAGTAACGGTATCATCTATAATGTGACCAAAATGAAGATCCCGAATAACATTTTCATTACCAGGATTAAATCATTGGTTCAGTATATCCAATATGTACCTGAAGAAGAAAAGCCAAATTTCATTGAATATTTCAATGCTTCAAGTCATACAATCGTGCAGGGGGATCACTATTCATTCCCTACAGTATATGGACAACCTGAAGGTTATTATTTCTATGTTGATGCAAAAGGAACGCATCCGAATCAGGATGACTCAGTGCATTTAGCGATTGAGTTTAAACCCTTAAAAATTGAAACTCTCCCGGATAATACAACATTAGCAACAGAAATGCTGATACCGGCGGGAGAGTATAAGTTTTATTTTGGCGTCAGAAGTAAAAACCATGCTTATGTCAATTTCTATTTCAACGGAGAACTGGTTGGCGAAGAGGTGAAAGTTAACCAGTCCAGTCCATGGAACTATGACCGTGTCACTGAAACTGTTCCAGGTTCAAAATATGATGGTCTGGGCGGTCTTGTGAACATTGTAAATGTGGCTGGCGAAGGTCTGCAACATGTAAAAATAAAAGTTGAATTCAACAGATTGGGAGGAGGAAGCACAGAAGAACTCCAGTTATATCACTGGGCACTCAAACCAACTGAAAACAACTATTAAAAAGCCATCTCTAATGAAGTTAAATTGTTTTCAAATTAATAAAAAGGCAGATCCCGTTTCCGGTAGGAAGCGTAAACCAATACATCTAAAAAATAATATCCTAATGAAACGATTCCAGTTTTTTCAGGACAAGTTCCCCGTCCGAGCCGGTTTGATCCTGTCGGGCATCCAAACAATAAAATATAATTTACGGATGAAAAAATGTATTAATCTCTTTCTTGTGATATGTATGCTCTTGACAACAGTATCCGCATCAGCACAAGAGCCGTTAAAAATTACAGGAAAAATATTTAGTCCATATAATAATGAACCGGTAAAGGGCGCTGTCATTACAAGTTCAGTTGCAACAGAGTCTGCCACAACCGACAGCCTTGGACAGTTCTCTCTGGAGGTAAGTTCACTTGACGGTACAATTGAAGTATGGGGCCAGGGCTATTTTCAGCAAAAGCTTCCAATTCTGGGTAAAAGTACTTTCGAAATAACCATGATCCCTTCCGATAAGTTTGACTATAACCAGGATAAGGTTTTACCATTTCACCCGTCAGATTATAATATTGTAACCGGTAATAGTCAGAATATAAATGAAAAAAACATTGACCCGGGTGCATCCACAGTAGATGATGCTCTTTTGGGTAATATTTCCGGATTGTATATGATCAACAAAAGTGGCATGCCGGGTGAAGGATCATATTTAAACCTTCGAGGTATACAATCGGTACTTGGGAATAACGCTCCACTGATCATTTTAAATGGTGTCCCCTACTTGCCTGACATGAATGAATCTCCTATTATTGGAGGATATTCAAAAGGTATTTTCAACGCTATCAGTGTAAATGATATTGAGAATATTACCTTACTTAAAGGACAGGAGGCATCACTTTACGGTTCGATAGGATCAAATGGTGTACTACTCATAGAAACTAAAAAAGCAACTGACCTTGAAACAGCAGTTGAATACTCGGGACAGTACGGCATGGCATTTAACAATTCCACGCTGCCGGTACTTAATGTTTCGGATTTTAAAGCGTACATAGGTGATGTCGGGATAACTCAATATGCTGATATGGGAGAATTTTTGACCGATTTTCCGTTTTTGAGAGATGATCCGGATTATTATTACCAGTTTTTATATAACAACAATACCAACTGGCAACAGGAGATTTACCGTCCTGCTTTTGTTACCGATAATAATATAAGGATTAAAGGAGGTGATGCAGTTGCCAAGTATGATTTGTCTGTCGGCTATTTTGATCAACAGGGAACCGTTGATAATTCAAGCCTGGCAAGATATAATACCAGATTAAATGCAAATATCAACTTA
Source organism: Quyinboa mangrovi (assembly GCF_042219825.1). Classification (NCBI taxonomy): domain Bacteria; kingdom Pseudomonadati; phylum Bacteroidota; class Bacteroidia; order Bacteroidales; family Quyinboaceae; genus Quyinboa; species Quyinboa mangrovi. Next base: position 651,337 of record NZ_JBHJHQ010000002.1, on the reverse strand, counting down.
GGTCAGAACATTGATTTGTTTTCATCTGTTGGTTTTGCCTTTTTAACCAGTTCATTGTATGAACAGGGAATGCTGAGTGCAACTAACCCATTATTGACTGCACTGTATAAAGCACCTATCTTAAATCCTCACAGAAAAGATGCTTTTAACAATACTTTACCGGGATACGATGCCGTACGGCAGTTTGGCGTAAGTAATCCTTTGGCCGTGGTAAACCAACTGACAATTGGATCAGATGTTTACGATTTTAGTTTCAACACCGGCATAAACTACCGTGTAATACCGAAGCTGACATTTACAGGAACCTTCGGTCTGTATTATAACTACAGTAGGGAAAATGCTTTCATTTCAGGAAAGGACAACCTGGCCGTACTTCCGCTTCAGGATGGATTTGCACTTAATACTGCCCGCGCTGGCGTTGGGGAAGCAGTAAACTACTACTCCAATGTAAATGGTGTTTATAAAACCTTGATTGGTAAAAACCCGTTTAACTTATCTCTGGGCTTCCAGTCCCTGATAACACGCCACGAATATGATGCAGGAAAAGGAACAAATACAGCATCTGATTTTTACAGAACACTGGACTATGTAACTCAGGATAAAGACTTCTGGGGTTATATCGAAGAATGGAACTGGATGAACTTTTATGGTCATGCCGATTATACTCTGAATAATCTGCTCACCCTGTCAGCGAACGCATCTTACGATGCAGCATCTTCAACAGGTCAAGAGGCAACACGCTGGGGTATTTTCCCATCAGGTGGTGCTACACTATACCTGAAAAATACATCTTTTCTTACAGATGTTGATCCCATTAACAAACTTAATCTTAGAGGTGAATATGGCGTAAGTGGTAACAGCCGGTTCTCAACAAGAATCAGTAAATACTATTATTTGAGTACACCTTTCCGTAATTTATCAGGCATTGCACGTGGAAATATGCCAAACACCCTTTTGAAATGGGAAACAAGTAAAACATTTGATGCCGGATTGGATATGGGAATGTTTAAAAACCGTCTTCAGGCTGAGATAAGCTATTATAGTATCATAACGTCTGATGTCATCATGCCAAGTAAAACACAACCGGAATACGGAATTGAAGAAATCATATATAACCAGGGAGAAATAAGCAACAAGGGATTTGAATTGTCTCTGATGGTTGATGTGATCAGCAACAGAAATTTTGGTTTTACCTTAGGTGGTAACGCATGTCTGAATAAAAATGTGCTGGAAAGCTTAGGAAGTTCAAATGAAATTATTCATGAATTAAGTGATGGATCCGCTGTCATTTCACGTGTTGGTGAATCGGTATACAGCTTTTACGGGTATGAGACAGAGGGCGTTTTTGCCTCTCAACAGGATGCTGAAAATGCAGGATTAACAGATTACAAAGGTGATCCGTTCAATGCCGGTGATATTATCTTCAAAGATTCCTACGGGAATGATAATATTATTGACGCACGTGACAGAACGATAATCGGTAATGCCAATCCTGACGTATTTGGTGCATTATTTGCTAACTTCAGGTACAAACAACTGGATCTTTCTGCTTCATTTGGTTACAGCTATGGTAACGATATGTATAATGCTGTAAGAAGATCACTGGAGGCTGTTGACAGTTATAATAACCAATCGGCTGCTGTGGTGAGAAGATGGCAAACTGAAGGTCAGATAACGGATATTCCTAAAGTAACCTACAACGACCCGATGAAAAACAACCGTTTCTCTGACAGATGGATTGAGGATGCATCATATATTAAACTCAGAAGCATCACCTTATCTTATACACTGAAACCTGATACGTATGATTTTATAAAGAGTGGAATTGTATATGTTTCAGCTGAAAACCTGTATACACTTACAAATTATCTGGGATTGGATCCGGTAACGTCTTACTCTTACGATCCAATGATGCAGGGATTTGATTATGCCAAAACACCTGCCCCGGCTTCAGTTAAACTTGGTCTAAAACTACAATTCTAATGGAGGATACAATGATGAAGAAGATTAAATATGCAATAGTTTTAATATCAGGCTTGGTTCTTTTACAAAGCTGTTCAGATTTTTTCAATACTAACCCGGATGATTTGCTTTTAGGAGAAGATTACATTTCAAGTAACGATGAACTCTACTCCGGATACATGGGCGTTGCTGCTAAAGTAGCAGATGTTGCAGACAAGGCAGTGATCCTTTCTGAGCTTCGTGGCGACTTGCTTGAACCGACAGAAAATGCACCTCAGGGTTTATGGGAGATTTATAACTATACCAACGATAATAACAATGAATTCACCAATCCCAGCGATTTTTACGATGTGGTGGTGAATGCCAACGATTTTATCCGAAATGCGATTATTTACAAGAAAAATAATCCCAAAGCTGTTACGGATGATGTATTTGACGGTTTTATCAGTGCTACAATCCGGTATAAAGTATGGGCTTATCTTATGATAGGAAAACTCTACGGAAAAGCAATTTACTTTGATGACCCTATGGTGGAATATCAACCTGACCACAACTATCCTACTCTGGATTTTGATCAGTTAATTGATCAGTTAATTCTGTTAATGAGAGATGGAATAAGTATTACTAACGATACAATTGATTATAAGATTAACGGCATGGTTCCATTTCTTTTCTCTGATGTGATTTCGTCAGAAACAACAGATCAGTCATGGGATATTATCAATCCGTTCCCTGAGTGTCTGAACATTGAACTTGACCTGTGGGATGAGAATTATGACCAGGTAATTGATGAGGCGATATGGTTTCTGTATGCCGATGGATCAACAAAGAAATGGAAGATTACATTTGATGAACACGATTCTGAATGGTTTTCAGATATATTTACCACCATTAACAGTGGCCTCCTAACAGATGTGAGGATTAATTGTACTTTATATAACTACGATAATGGACAGAGTAATGATTTATTAAGGTATTTCTCCAATCAAGAACCTAACTTTTATTATCTGCGTCCTACTCAGGCAATTATGGACCGGTTTGATAATCAATATCAAAAAGATGGTATAACAAAAGGTGATAAGTACCGTGGTGATGGCAGATCATATGATGAGATTGATGGGGAATTGGTATACCGTAAACTGACTCATTATTTTGAAGATGATGCAAATCAGGTATATAAAACGGTTGACAATATTTATATGTACAGGGCTCCGGATATTCATTTTTTCCTCATGGAAGCTTTAAATCAAAAACATATGTTCAGGGAAGCAGAAGCCCTTTTAAACGGAGGTATGTTTAGTGATTACTATTCAAAATTTGAAGAATCAGAATGGCGTTATCCATTTACCGATCCTTTGATTTATGATGCGTTTACAAATAATAAATATCCGAATGCCGGAGTAAGAGACCGTGTTTCGCTTGCCTACGTATTTCCGTCTGCCGATTCCATAGCACAGCCGGACACCTACTGTTACCAGCTCGATTCCCTTATACTGGATGAAACCTGTATGGAAAGTAATGGTGAAGCCCGCTCCTATTTCGCGATGATCCGTATGGCAAAACGCTGGAACGATCCATCCATTTTGGCCTCAAGAGTCAGTGCAAAATATCCCGACGGGAAAAAAGAAGAAGTATATCAGTACCTTATGACACCTGAGAACTGGTACATAAAATTTGACTTATCGAATAATTAAAATGTTTACAGGAGAGCAGTAATAAACTTCTCTCCTGTTTTTTAAATATAAAATCCAATACAGACCACTGTTTCATAAATATTCATTTCAGAATCTGTATCATTAAATAATATAGACTATGAAAATATTCGCTACATTAATATCAGTTTTTATTTTTATATCAGTAAATGCACAACAACTCGCGTTTCCGGGTGCGGAAGGTTATGGGAAATATGCAGTAGGCGGAAGAACAGGAACTGTATATCATGTTACAAATCTTAACGATAGTGGCACCGGATCTTTTCGTGATGCAGTAAGTCAGCCAAACCGCATTGTTGTATTTGATGTTGCGGGCATCATACGACTTGAGAGTGTTGTGGTGGTTAGCCGCAATGTTACAGTTGCAGGGCAAACTGCTCCGGGCGATGGTATAACACTTTTCGGCAACAGACTGGCATTCAACAGTAATTCAGGAAATAACATCATAAGATATCTCAGGGTCCGTCTGGCACGGGCTGCCGGTAGCGGTGTGGATGCGATGTCCATTTCTGATAACGCCGACAACATGATGTTCGATCATGTGTCTGTGACATGGGGAGCTGACGGTACTTTTGATATTAATAGTGGAGATGCAGAAAATATCACCATTCAGGACTGTATCATTGGTCAGGGTGCTGACTGGCACGGGCATTCAACCGGAGGCCTGATTCAGTGCGGCCCGATTTCAATCATCCGAACACTCTGGATCGATAATAATACGCGTAATCCCAAAATAAGGTTTGAACACGAAATCATCAACAATGTATTATACAACTGGGGTTCACGCGGTTTAATTATGGGTGATACCGAAAATGCTGATTCACATTGCAACCTCATCGGTAATTACTTTATTGCCGGCCCATCCAGCAGTTCAGACAGTTATGTTTCCGGAACTACACCATACTATCATGTTTATCAGCAGGATAACTGGCTTGATGTCAACAAAAACAGTTCGTTGGACGGCACATTACTTGGTAGCGGAGATTACAAAACAGCTACTGTTGAATCAACACCGTACAATCATCCCGGAGTTAATACTGTACTCTCAGCGCAGGATGCCGTTGCACATATCATTGATAATGTTGGTCCCTCAATAGCCAGAGATGCCGTAGATAAGCTTCTTATCAATCAGTTGTCATCTTACGGAACATCCGGTGCAATTGTAATGGATGAAAACAGTAATGGTATACCCAATGGTGGTCTGGGTTATGTTTTTAATGGTCCTAAACCACTTGATTCAGATAATGATGGAATGCCTGATGACTGGGAAGATGCAAACAGCTTAAACAAAAACAGCAACGACGCAATGACAATTGCCGCCAATGGTTATGCGAATATTGAAAATTATATCAATTCAATCAACGGGCCGGTACAACCTTTCTTAAGATATCCTACCGGGGTTTACATTACAGGAAAAACAGAGAATTCCGTGTCATTAAAATGGACAAACAATGACGAAGCTGACAAGATATATATTCTATACGGTAAATCCATTGATAATTTAATCAGATCTGTTTACGTAACGGGTGATCAGACTACTGTTACTATCCCCAATCTGACAAGCAGCACAACATATTATTTCAGGTTGATGGCAGCCAGTGCAACAGCAAATTCTACCTATTCAGATGTTATTTCTGCTAAAACCGATGATGCTCCAATGCCACCTGTCGCCTGCTCTTCACCTTCTCCGGCCAACGGTTCTACACTGAATTTCACTGACAACATACATTTGACATGGGACAATACGACCAATACTCTTGGCGGAACATTATACTACACTGTCTATCTGGGCACCAGTCAGGAAAATATGAATTTAGTGGGCGAAAGCATCACAGATAAAACATATTCTGCCGGTTCACTGGAAGCAAACCAGACATATTACTGGAGAGTTAAAACAACCAACGATCTGGGCACAGATGATGGTGTAACATGGTCCTTTTCAACAGAAAGCAGCAGTTTAAATAAACTTTTGTACATCCCGTTTGATGAATCAAGCGGAACAATAGCAGCAAATGAAGCCGGATCACAAAATGCCGTTGCAAAAAATATTACGCCGGTGTGGATGGCCGGAAAAGTCAATAATTGTGTGTATCTGAATCCTACAACCACGCAAACAGGAATGGTGGTCCCATATTATTCGGATCTTTATATAAACAACACTTCTTTTACCATTACATTCTGGATGAAAGCCGATGTAAATGCGAATGGAGATGATGTGTATGTGTTTCATAAGGGAACACATAATACAGACAATGAAGGAACCGGAAAATGGATAGGCATTCAATTAAAAAAAGGTGATCGCTTAACTTTTGGAATTGACGATAATTCTACTAAAACAGTCATTGATCTAACCAGCGATCCGAATCAGTATTTTAATAATGAGTGGCATTTTGTTACTTGTATGCGTGATGTGGAACAGGATCAGTTACGGTTTTATATGGATGGAAACCTTGTAAAATCAACTACAGATAATACCGGAAATATTGGAGAAACAGGGGATCTAGCTATTGGAAATAACAATACGGCATACGATACACCGTACAAAGGTTCCATTGATGAGTTGACAATTTACGATGGCGCTTTAGCTCCTGCGGACATCCAATATTTGTTTAACTCATCGGTGAGTGCTATAAAAGGATTAAATCTTAAATCGCTGGAAATTTATCCAGTACCATTTACCGATAATCTGAATATTACGAATCCTGAACAAAATTCAGAAGCTGTTAATATTCAAATCTTTGATTTGTCTGGACAATTGGTGCACTCAGCTTTGGCTTCCGGTTCAGTATTACATATTAAAAATCTCAGCGGTTTAAATGCGGGCTTATACACATGTCAGATAAAAAGCAAACAAAATCTGTACATTCAGAAAATAATAAAACTTTGATCAACGTCAGTTCGATGTAAGGATATAATTTGACTATAACGGTTTTTATCTGGTAAAAAATCCCCCTGCTTCGCACCCCCTTTTTCAAAGGGGGACTTCAAAACCTGCAATTCGTTGTGTAAGTTTCCTCCTTGCCCGAAAGGAGGTGGATCCTGACCAAAGTGTCAGGAGACGGAGGATTTAAAACTATTGTTTTCTAAATTTATACCAAACTCACGTTAATTAAGCTGATCACTTACTATTTGACCCGGAAATTCTTTTCCGGGTCTTTTTTTAGCATCTTATTTCGATTGATTAAGAAGATCAAAAAACCTATTTTTGTACTAAGCAGGTTTTGGATATTATTCCCCTGCCCTGTTTTAACTTAAAACTTTGAAGCATGCCATTTCTGGTCACTGAAATCAATCCTGTTTTTTCCAATATCGTAGTGCTTTCAATGGTTATCATTGCGGCAGGATTCATTTTTAACCTGCTTAAACAACCATCTATCATATCGTATATCCTGGTAGGCATCCTGGTTGGGCCTCATGTGTTTGGCCTGATTACAAATGAAGCACTAATATCTGATTTCGGTTCATTAGGTCTGGTACTGCTTTTGTTTTTCCTTGGCATGGAACTCTCACTGGATTCACTGATAAAAAACTGGAAACTGGCAGTCATCGGCACACTATTTCAGGTTATTTTTAGCATAGCAGCCATTGCGGTTATCAGCTCCATATTCGACTGGACCTTTAATAAAATAATAATCTTTGGATTTCTTATCAGTTTAAGCAGTACAGCCGTCATTATTAAAGTTCTGGAAGGCAGGAAAGAGCTCGACACAAAAGTTGGACAACAGGTAATTGCCATTCTTCTGGCACAGGATATCTTAATCGTCCCCATGATGCTGAGCATTAATTACATGGGAGGTGATAAACCCGAAATGAAAGAAATCTTACTGCAAGCTATAGGTTCTGTGGCTATCATTGCCATATTGGCCTGGATTTTTTATAAAAAGCAGATTAAACTCCCGTTTGAAAAACTAATTCTCCGGGATCACGAATTACAGGTTTTTGTGGCTTTCTTTATCTGCTTTGGGTTTTCTTTACTGACGGCTATCTTTCATCTTTCGGCAGCACTGGGGGCATTCGTTGCAGGTATTATTGTGGCCTCTTCCCGATCTACAAACTGGGTACATTCTAGCCTGCATGCGTTTCACATCATCTTTGTAGCCATGTTTTTTGTTTCCATAGGTTTAATGCTGGATATTTCATTCTTTCTTGAAAATTATGTAAGGGTCATTATTCTGGTTGTTACGGTACTTGTTATCAATAACATCATAAACGGTGTGGTTTTTAAAATATTTAAAGCTCCGCTTTGTAACAGTATTTATGCCGGTTCTTTGCTGGCGCAGATCGGAGAATTCAGTTTCATTATAGGTGCAACTGCTCACCTGAACGGAATATTGAATACCGAGGAATACCAGATTGTTATCAGCGCCATAACGCTTTCCCTGGTACTCAGTCCTTTCTGGATTTCTCTTATTCACCGTTTATTCAGAAAGAAACTTAGTGCCTGCAACTTTTAAATTCTAAACAATTACTTCTGAATTTCATAAAACTGTAAACGTTTACATTTTTTTAAAAATTAATCCCACTATAACTTTAATGATCGGCTATTTTTTCATATTTTAGTGGTGATATTAGTATGTTTCACTTATTAAAATAATTATAGTATGAAGAGAATCTTTACAATTTTAATTGCTTTTACACTTTTAGTAGCCTTTGCAAATGCGCAAAAGAATGTAGTGTATTGTACAACTTTAAGATCTAATCCTGCTGCAAACATGTGGCCTGAGAATAATGATGTAATTATTCAAATGCTGAACGCAGATCCAAATTTCAATGTTACTGTAAAAGTTTTGGAAGCAGGAGGTATTGACCCGGACACACAAAGTCCTGTTGACCTTTCAGGTTATGATGTTATTATTTTACATGATGGTTTAGGTTCAAGTGATGAATTCTGGAAGCCTACTGGTGCTGCGGCTTTAGCAACATTACCAGCTCCTACTTTATATGATAAAATATATGCGTTTCAAGCGGGTAAAGCATTCACAACCAGCGATGGAGCTTCAGCAAATGCAGAAAATGTTTATAACCTGACAATTGTTGATGGCACAAGTGATTTATTTAAAGGGATAGATGTATCATCAGGTGTTATTACTGCAATGAAAGGTGGTGTATCAGATGATGGTAGTACAGGCGTTAGAGGTCTGCAGTATAATACAGGAAATGTAGTACCTGATAATACATTGCTTGCATATCCTGAAGGAGCTTCTGATGTGACCATATCTTTTTCCGATTTTGCTGCAGGCTCAACAATTGATGATGCAACACTTCAAAACCGTGTAATTGTATTGGGATATAATGTTGGTGTAACAAGAAACACTGACTATGCAGATAAATGTGCGATGACAGCAGAAGGATTGACAATTTGGAGAAATGCAATTTATATGTTAGCAGAGTTGGCTGTACCGGAAACGCTGGCTGATTTTAGCTTTTTAGCAACCAGTATTGAAAAAACTCAGATTGAGAGTGCTTCTGCTTATGCCGTAAGCGGCGGTATCAGAGTACCTGCAGAATCAAATGCAAGCATTTATTCCATTTCAGGAAAAGTAGTAGCTAAAGCTGTTACCAGTAGTTTTGTGGAATGTCCAAAAGGCATCTATATCGTAGAAATTGGTGGAACAACATCTAAAGTAATGGTGACTAAATAATTATAAAAGTCATAAATCAAAAAAGCGGTAGAATTCTCTACCGCTTTTTTTATGCTTGTTTTCCATCACCGGGATTAGTTAACCAATCCCCTGTCTTCATTTTATGTCCTTATATTAAATATCATAGTCAACATAAGTTCAGAATAAAAATCAGATCATAATAGTTCTAAATCCTCCGTCTTCAAACCTTTCGGTTTGAATCCACCTCCTTTCAGGCAAGGCGGATAGTTACCCACAAATTCAGGTGGAATTTTAACAAAAGTGGACTTTGCTACAAGCTTGGTGTCCTTCGTGGTAAAATTTAACCACAAAGAAACTGTTCCTAAACAAGAAACACCACCGAAAACGGCAGCGTTCCTTTACTATTTGTTCTTAACATTTACATTTTAAAATCCAAATACATCCTCCAGCGTCAGTGTTTTGACGGGGGCAATGGATTTGAGTTTATCGTTGGTTACAATATTCTGATCACCGATAATAACATATGTATATTTTTTATCTTTAATATGTTCATCAAAGAAATTCTGCACATCATCAAGCGTCATGGTCTGTGCAGCTTCATAATAATCCTTACGAATATCGTGATCTATGCCTTTTTTCTCATTAGCCAGCCAGGTCCAGAAGATCCGTTGTTTGGTGATTCTGTCCGTCTGAATATTCTTGATGATATTGTTACATGCAATATTAAAAGGATTCTCAGACATAACCATTGTTTCCAACAACCCATCCATGGCTGAAACAGCATCCAGCATTTTATCTGCCTGTGTATAAATTACGCCCTGAATAAAGAAATTATCATCCTTCTCCTTTGGTGTTATATAACCAGCCCAGGCCGAATATGCCAGCGCTTTTGCTTCCCTGATTTCCTGAAAGACGATAGAACTCATGTTTCCACCGTAATACTCATTAAAAATATGCGCATCTACCATAACCTTTTCATTATAAGGCACATCTTTGGATAAGTAAAGTACATCAACCTGTGTTTTGGGATAATTGAGGTACAGCACATTTTTAGCGGTAAAATCGTTAGTTGTAAATTTCTTCTCTGCCGGACAATCTGCGAGCTCTCCTTCCACCCTGTGATGCTTTTTAATAATATTTGCTACTTCAGGCGCCATTTGTGGTCCATAGTAAAATACCCTGTGTTTAAAACTATTGAATTCTGCAATGGCATCAGTCAGATCCTGTGGATTCATCGACCTCAAATCATCTTCAGATAATATATCTGTTATAGGTGAAACAGGACCGTATTTCGCATAATTCAGGATAGCTGTTCTGATGGCACCGGGGTTCTTCTTCTGATCGCTGCGACTTTTTAAGATTCTGTCCACAAGGCTCTCATAAGCTGCAGAATCAGGTTTGGCACTCGCCAGCAAATGTTCCACTAATTCCAGTCCCTGCAACATCTTTTCACTTAATCCGGAAATCTTAATGGTCGATTGAGTTCCCCCAACACTGGAATCAAATGTAATTCCCATTTTATAAAATTCCTTGCTTATTTCCTCAGCCGTATAATGATCTGTTCCAAGAAATTGGAGATAACTCATGGCCAAAGCCAGTTTTTTGTCGTTCCTGTCACCCATATCCCAAATAAAATCCATTTCAAAGAGATCGTTGGTAGTGTTTTTAATATAATCCAGCTCAAGGCCCGGCTCCAGTTCTTTCCGTTCAAGCATCTCATCGAAATTCACAAAAACGGGTTCTATAGAATCTGTTTTTTCACTCAGAAAATGCTTCAGATAGTCGGACTGAATATCACGGTTAATTTCCACTGAGGTGATTTGCGGTTTTTCAACTTTTACAACGTCGCCAGGCTCTCCGTTTCGCTTATAAACGACCACATAATTATCTTTATAATGTTCATTGGCAAACGCTACAAGTTCATCTTTAGTGATTTTTGCTACCTGATTATAGAAATCAAATAACTCTGCCAGATTCATGTTGTACACAAAAGCATCCAGTAACAAACTTACCCTGTTATTACTTTCAGTACGCTTTATCATATCAACTTTAAAATTATTATTGACAGCATCCATCAGCCAGTCCTCAAACTCACCTTTCTTAACTTTTTCTATTTCGCCCTGGATAAGATCTTTCACTTCCTCCAGTGTCTGGCCCTCTTTCGGAACACCGTAAAACATATGCATGCCGTAGTCGCTCTGAAAGCTCGGCCCACAGCCAGCATTCAATACTTTCTGTTTCTGTACCAGGTCCAGGTCAATTAAACCAGCCACACTGTTGTTCAGGATCATATCAATCATGTACACATATTTCCTGTCTTCTGATTTTTCACCGTTGAACCGGTAAGCAAACATCACATTCTCAGCTTCCGGACCGTATACTTCTTTCTCAATCACATGCGTAATGGGCTCTTCTTTCGTATGCTTAATTTCAGGCAATGGTTTTGATTTGAATTTTCCAAATGTTGAATCTACCAGCTGAATGGTTTTATCATAATCCAGGTCACCACTTAAAATCACAGCCATATTATTAGGCACATACCAGGTATGAAAAAATTCCATGATATTCTTCTGGGAAGGATTTTTCAGATCTTTGGGGTAACCAATTATATCACGGCCAAGCGGATTATTGGGAAACAGGTTCTCCATAAGAACAGATCTTTCCCTTGACATATCCCTGTCCTGACTCATATTGAACTCTTCATACACTGTTTCCAGCTCGGTGTGGAATAGCCTTAGTACAGGATCTGTAAAACGCTCCTGCTCCATCTCCAGCCAGCGTTTCAGTTCATTTGATGGAATTTCATTGACATATGTCGTTGTTTCGTACGACGTAAATGCATTGGTTCCGGTTGCACCGATAGCCGAGGTCATCCTGTCATATTCATTCGGGATGGCATATCTGGATGCAATTTGAGACAATCTGTCAATTTCCTTATAAATAGCTTTCTTCTCTTCTTCTGTTGCCGCATTCTTATGCTGTTCGAACAAATCAGAGATACTATCGAGATAGACCTTTTCCTTTTCCCAGTTCGAAGTACCAAACTTAGCCGTTCCCTTGAATAGCAAATGTTCAAAATAATGAGCCAGACCGGTTGTTTCTTCCGGATCATTTAATGAACCGGACCGTACCGAAATATAGGTCATAATACGTGGTTCATCCTTATTAACAGAAAGATAAACCTTCAATCCGTTATCAAGTGTATAAACGCGTGTATCAGTAGGGTCATTGGTTACTTTTTCATAGGAATAACCATTTTCGTCAACCATCTCGCGAACAACGTATTTATCCTTGTTACATGAATAGAAAATTAACGTTGTTAAAATGGCGGTTAATAGAATAAATCTTTTCATTATATACCTGTTTAAATGTGTAAATACAAAAATACTGAATTGTTTACATTGTTCTATAAACGCATGTTATTAGTACGCCAATTACCTCTTTTTATCGGTAAACAGCGAAAATAAGGGGTTAACCGACGTAGGGCTTACTCAACATTCAGTTCAAGCTCAGCTGCTTCTATTTCTTCCCTGCTTCCAAAATCAATAACTCCCAAAGCAGAATACTTACCCGCATTCAGCGTATCGGGCAAGGCAAAAAATACTTCACGTTCTGAATCAGGAAGCATGGTAAAAGCTTTCACTCCTATCCGGTCTACTTTACCAGTGCTATAGCTTGTAAGTTCAACATATGAGGCACAGTTCAGGATTGCTTCGCCCGTATTATCAACGGTCATCAATAAACCGTTTTCACCTTTGTCGTTTTTATTTTTTTCAAAACCGGTAATTTCAGCGCGTTTCAGGTTTACGGCCGGCGGCGTCTGAAATACATAAACAACCAGCTGGAACGTTTCCATAATACCGAAACCCATTTGATTACCATTTTCACCAGGCTGCCTCTCCCTTGCCAGTCTAACAACAACAGAACCCCATTTTACCTGGTTCGCCTCCGGTACATTTGCCAGATTTATGGCCACATTTATTTCCTGTGTCTCTCCGGGACCCAATTCAAAGAAATTAGGTGTGGCTGTAATATTACTTTTTAACGAATGAACCGATTCACCATGCTGCATCATTCTTGTTTTCCCTTTGTTTCCTTCCGGTTCAAAATCCGAAAAGCTTATGGTATATGCCTGATTCGATGATGTACTGTTTGTAACTCTAAGCGTCTGTGTTTCTGATGATCCGGGACTTGCATTGAAAAATAGTCTGGATGGTGCAACTGTGGCTCCCTGTCCATAAGTATTCAATACTATGATGGTAAAAAATAAAATTGAGGGTAATAACTTCTTACTTAATTTCATGGTTCTTAAAATTTCTTTATGTTCATTCTGCGTTCCTGTTCTGATATTAAGAAATTTACAAATACAGACTTGTTTTTATCGTTAATCTCCACCGGAATATCATTTTCCTGTACTGAGAATCCGGATCCAAAAACAGCACCATTGACGGCTACCGTATAACTTCCGCCCGGCACTTCTATTTTGAAAAATCCATTCTGATCCGTAAGCGTGGAATATTCATTTCCAAATGTATCTTTTGCAACAACTCTTACATTGGACATTTCTACATCTTTTTCAGAGAACCGGGTATATTTTGCCTTTTGAATTTGCAAGGTACCCATAATTTTTCCTCCTGAAGAGAAAGGTAAATATACAACTTCGTCTTTAAAAAGCTCTATTGATGTAATGCTATTGTTGTAAAAACCATCCCCCTGGGTGAGTTTTTCAACCAGCAGTGCGTAATTTCCCCTGGTTATATTTTCAAGAAATCCTTCACCATCATCACCTGTAAGAACCTTATATCCATCCATTGAATTAAATAAGCCTTCATCTTCTGCCGGAATGAGCGATACCAGTACGTTTGACAGACTTTTTTCGTTTTTATCCTTAATACCATTACCGTTTTCATCATAAAAGGCGATGCACTTTACATCGAAGAAACGCTTCCCCGAAACCGGGATTCCAAGTTCCTTGCGCACACCAAATCCCAACTCAAGGTTTGTAGATGAAGTTCTGACGTAAGTATCAGGTTGATTGATAAACTGCTGTTGTCTGCTGAAATAGGATATATTACTGTAAAAGCTGAACCTGAATCCGGTCTTTGAATACCAGAATAACTCCGGTCTGGAATTAAATATATGTTGCTTGCGAATCAACCTGTAGTTGTAGTTTCCACTAAACCGCGCCAGCAACCTGTTTTTTGCCATCCACAAATCGTAATATCCATTCAGGAAGATCGTTTGTGGATTTTCCCTGGACTGAGCATATTCACTGAATTCGTAATAATAAAATGGTCCGTAATGATATCTGAGGTTAAGCAGAAAGTTGCTCCTGTACCTGTAAGAGGTCTTTAAACGGGCGCTGAAAAAGGATCCGAAACCTGCTAACTCAGGAAACTGATTGACATCCGTATTTACCGAGGCAGATATGCGTGAATTATCTTCAAATCTGCGGTAATACGAAAGTCCTACTCCCTCGTTAACCATTTGCAGACTGTTATAAAAGCGCTCGCGCGCGTAGAATGAACCTGTAAATGTATTCATGCGTTCCGAAGCAGACAATTTGTATTCTGCCTGATTTGTCCTTGACCTCAACCCCTGCTGAACGAGATTTCCAAATACATCGTATATGTCAGGTCTTGAGGAAAAATGACTGACCAACAGCCGGGATTGCAAACCGTTATTATGGTAATATCCGGTTATCCCTGACAGCTGTGTAATACCCGGCGATGGTTCATATGTTGGTGTTCCGTATCGCCCGGTAGCAGAAAAAGTAACACGGTTAAACCTGCCGCCGTAACTTAACCGGGCTCCATAACCGTTTTTGGTAAAATTTCCCGGATTCTTATACAGATAGGTCCTCATGTTGTAGCCCAGCATCAGGCGCACCATGTGGTTTTTATTTATTCTCCACGAAGATTCAGGAATAACTGTAACATTTCGTTGGTTGTTATAGTTGTTTTCTTCATAAAATGAATAAACAGCTGAATTAAGATTACGGGGTGAATAATTATATTTATAATACAGGCTTCCACCCCATCTTTCAATGTCAAACATATTCGGACTGGCAACAATACCACCTCCTACTTCATGGCCTCCTGATCTGTATCCGCCCCGGACACCTTTACCCGAAACAGAGGCACCTTCATGGTTCAGAACAAGGTTACCCAGTTCGCCATAATATTTCGGAGCGTTGTAACCAACAAAAAAGTAATCACCCAGAAACGCATCAGCGTTCAGGACGTTAGTATTAAAATTGGTCTGGTAGAAATAATTTAATTCATTTACCTCATTTATGGTTTTATTTCCATAAGCCTGAAAACTCAGATAAGTGGATTGCTCCAGAATATTATAGGCATCAAGTTGCACTACCAAAGGCAAACTGACAGATCCGTACCGGTTTTCCTGGTAATAATCAGAAACCTTATTGAGTGTAATATTTTCCTTATCCACAGCATACAAATGATCATCGCCCTCATTATTGGCCTCTGCCCTGACGTTATAAATTTCGCGGTTAGGCTTTTTAATCAGCGTGTTATATGTATTCTCTCCCTCGAATGTCCTGTTGATGGCCGCATGAAAATTCAACACCGTATCTTTTCCACTTTCCAGACTAAAATTCTCGGGTTTAAAAATTCTGTAATTATCATCGTATAATACAAGTTTATCTCTGAAAGCATCCAGGTTAAAGGTCAGGTTTTCTGTCGCATTACCCTGATTAATCACATAAAAGCTTATATCTGCGGTATCCTTCCCCTGCAAAAAATAAATCTGATTTGATTCCGGTTGAATATGCCAGTTGCTCATTCTTTCGACGGTTAAAATCCAGTTGTCGTTGCTAACAAGAAAACCATCACTGAATAATTCAGCTCCCAGAACAGCATAATCACCTCCCTGTATGTTTTTATCCGGAATCATGTACACCGGAACATATATACTGTCATGAGGCGCAAGCATAAACGTCCGGCTCTGTATCCCCAATAGTTTCCACTTTTGAGGAACCTTAAAATTCAATAAAAAAGGATATGTATTATTTGTATTATTCAGGATCTTTATTCTGTTCCTTGCTATTTCGGAAACAGATTCAGATGAATTTTTTTCCAGAAACTGCATCACGATTCCCTGTTGGGCATACAATGCCTGAAAACCTACTATCCAGAGTAATATATACAGTAAATATTTTTTCATTTACAGGTCTTCACTTATTGTAAAAACAATTTCCAGCCGGTACAGGCCGGGCCTTAAATAATTAACAGGATCTATACCGGGTGTTATTCTGAAATCAACAAAAAACTCATAACATGAAGGTGTGGTCAGATAATTTCCTGCAACATTTGTTCCGGAATTGGGACAAGGGACATCAATATCCGTTACCGATGAACCGATTAAATACTGATCGTTATCGGTAACCGAAAAAAAATCAGAGATTAAAGGTGTTGATGATGCATTCCTGACACGTAATTCAAGCATATCCAGTGATGGAACGGTACCGTTCGATCCATAAGATTCCACCACAGACCAGTCTGCAGTGGTTGACTTTACACTCAGATCCCATCTCCTGTCGGTGGACACATTAAGTTTTAACGAATTAAACCTGGTAATTCCGGACTTGTAGTCAGCAATAGAGGAAAAAATAAAATCAACTTCAGGTGAAGTTTTTAATTCAAAGGACACCTGAGCTGTTAAAGGCACAAGCCAATATGTACAGTTTAAAACAACAAGTAATATTAATCTGATACATTTCGACATAATCCTAAAAAAGGTTGTCAATTGGTGTTTGACAACCTTTTCAATGCTAAAGTAGTATTTTTTTTATAAATCTTCAACCAAAGAATACACCACTTCGATGTAATAGTAACCTGCCTGTGCATAATCCACAGCGTTACCTAAAGCAATATCATCAAGTGCTACAGTTGAATTAGGGAATGTTGCAGGAACATTTGGTTTCAACCTGTAAGAAATTCTGAATTTATGTGTGGTTGGATTTCCATCTGCAGTACCGGGAGCACCATTTTCGTCCACTCCTGCGAGCGTGTTGTCACCACCCATTAAAAACTGTGTATTGGCGTCAGGAGTTGCATCATCCATACCAGAGTTGGTTAAACCTTTTAAAGATACAAGGTTGTTATCCAGACCAACACCACCTGTAATTGCCGAGTTATCGTAAGAAGAATTAATCTCAAGAATCTCAGCAGGTAAAACAGCTGCACCATTAGTTGAATAAGCTTCAACCTGTGTCCAGGTATCAGAAGCTGCATACACATACATGTCCCACGCAACGGTTGCATCAACCTCAAGCTGGGTCGCATTATACTTAACAATACCTTGCTTATATTCTGCTATGCTGCTAAAACTAAAATCAACCTGTGGATTAGTTGTCATAGTCAGGTTTAGGATTCCTTGCAAATCCATGGTAATATAAGCATACTCTTCGTCAGACAATTGAGCATATCCCGAAAACACACCCAATCCTGCAACAAACATTACTAAAGTTAATAATCTTTTTTTCATCTCATGAATTTTATAGTTATTCTGATACAAATTTACATTTATTTTACATTTAGAACAAATTAAATTATTATTTTTTTAACTATAAGTAAATGCAATGAATATACCTGCCTGAAATATTTCACGTATAATACTCTCTAGCAATACCTTACAGAGAAACAATTTATTTACACAAAAAGATTAATTTATAATAAATCTTAAAAAGACAATTTAAAATACGGGTTTTCAGTTTATAAGATGTAAACAAGCAATTTGATCCAAATTCCCGTTAATCATATTTATTTTTACATATCTTTCAGATACTTATTCAGTGCCATCAGGGCATTGGTGGCAGTCCGTTCTATGTTAACCTGGCGGGAGTAAGGCAATGAGAGTTTCTTTGCAAAACAATCTCCTTTTATGCACCACCCTAACCAAATAGTACCGACCGGTTTTTCAGGGGTACCTCCATCGGGACCGGCAATACCACTGGTTGCGATACCTATCGCGGTATTTAAGCGCCGGCTTACTCCCAATGCCATGGCAATGACGACCTCTTCTGAAACAGCACCATAATTAATAATCAATTCCTCCGGCACATCCAGCATATCCATTTTCACTGCATTATCGTAAGCAACCACTGAACCTTTAAAATACTTTGAACTTCCGGGTACAGACGTTATCTTATGCGCTATAAGACCACCGGTACAACTTTCTGCCGTGGCTACAGTCAGATTCTTATCCGATATCAGTCTGGCCAGAATCCGTTCAGGCAATATTTCATCTTCAGATACCAATATGCTGCCCACCTCATGCTTCAACCTGTTTAAATACGTATCATAAGCAGAACCTGCATTTTTTCCGGTCAGTCGTAGTTTGATATATCCGGGAGATGGTAAGTAAGCCAGACTAATACTTTCGGGCAAATCATATTCAAATTCGGACAGATTTTCAGCCAGCTCGGCTTCCGTGATTCCTGAAACCACAATAGTTTTATATATGTTCAGGTTCTGAAGGTTAAATTTCTGTATCAGCTGAGGAACGACATCCAATTCCATGGATTTTTTCATTTCATACGGAACACCGGGCATTGATACCACAACCCTGCCCTTTTCTTCAAACCACATAATCGGTGCTGTACCTAATGAGTTCATAATAATCCTGGCTTTTTCAGGTACTTCGGCCTGTGACCGGTTATGCGCATTGATATGTCCTATCCGCGGCAAAATAATGCGTTCAACATTTTCCAAAACGTCCTCATTAAACACAAATCCGGAATTAAAGTACGCTGCCAGAACTTTTTTTGTAATATCATCGTTTGTCGGTCCGAGTCCACCGGTTATTAACACCACATCAGAATTTTCCAGTGCGTAATCAAGTGCACTTACAATAGAGTTTCTTTCATCTTTTACACTTTGTTTTCCCGTAACCTCAAAGCCTTCTTTTGAGAGGTATTCTCCTATCCAGGCAGAATTTGTATCAATCACCTGACCAATCAGCAATTCATCGCCAATTGTAATTATATGAACGCGAACCATCTTCTGTTGTTATAAACCTGTTATACCGAATTCCAGTTTTAACAGCGACTGGAAGTTCTTAATCACTTTAAAAATCTCTTTCAGGGTAATTTGTTCAACCTGCGTTAATTTTGCCGGCTCAATAAAATTCGTAGGTTCAAGGTAATCGTGAATAATATTCTTTGCCTGAGCCTTTAAACGTAACCCCATCAGATAATAGTAGGCCTGGCTAAACTCCCTGTAATTATCCTGGTTCAGGATTCCTTTTTCCCGCAATGCCTGCAAACGCTCACCAGTATTGGTCTTATTAATTCCGTTTCGCAAACAAAGCATCCGTGCCAGGTCAACTATCGGCGTCATCGCTTTCTTAATATCAACAACCTTCCGCTCATTATCCTCAAAAGTCCGGATAGTATTGAATAATGTAATAGGCGGTTCGTACAAAAGAGCATTGTTTGCCATACTCCAATAGAACTTAGAACTGGCCTTTTCAAGCAACGCATTCACATGTAAGAATAGCCCGGTGAGCAATTCCGGTTCACCATGAATAAACCGGCAATCAAAAAACGTGGTTACATTAATAGCAGACTGCTTTCCAGCCTGATTGATCCACTCTTCGTAATTCCTTTTCCAATGCGATAATGAATGTGTCCAGTCAGGATTTTTTGCCATGTATCCACCTTTGCAAAAGCTAAAACCAATCCGGTCGAGCCGTTCAGAGACCAATGTGGCAAAGTGCAAAAAGTACTCCCGAACTTCTTCCCTGTGTTCATTGGCTTTGTCTTCGTATATAATGGCATTGTCCTGATCTGTCAATAACGTTTGTTCCTTGCGGCCTTCACTTCCCAGTACAAAAAAAGCAAATTTTGCAGGTGGCTCAGGAACAACCTTCAGCACACCCTCGATGACACGGTGCAGTATTGAATCGGAAATGGTAGTCACAATCTGGTTCACCACTGCGGCATTCACCCCACGTCCCAAAAGCTGATTCACAATTTCCGGTACCTGATCCCATTTTTCTTTCAGATCCTTAACAGACCACGCAGATTTAACAGACTGAATAAACAATAAAGGAGACTGTGCGTGTTCTGACAACAAACGGTGACGGTCGAGTACACCAACATGATCACCGGTTCGCACCAAAATATAGTTAATTTTTTCACGGAACATGGTCAGGATTGCCTCATAAACCAGAGTTTCACCTGACATTTCTACAACAGGTGTTTCCATAATTGCTTCTACAAAACCATCCGGAGAGAAATTTTCAGCCAGCCCTTTCTCAATGATGCTTCTATGTGTTACAAAACCGAGATAACGACCTTTTTCCTCCACGAACAGACATGGTACATTGTTCTGCTTCATTATTTTAGCTGCATCACGTAAGGAGGTATAGGGTGCACAAAAAACCACGTCGCGGGATTCAAACGCATTCAGTCTGCGGCTGTAGATCTGATCAGCATCCAGAAAATTTCCTTCCCTGGTATTATGTCGTCTGACAAAATGAGCATATTCATCGTTCAGGACTTTTTGCGCAAAAAGGGTTGTAAAATAGTTAAAGAAGCTACTGAAACTCCGGCATACTTCCTTAAATTCAACCTTATCCATAAAAAGAATCCGTGTTCCCTTTTTAGCAACCACCGTACGGATAGAAACTTTTTTATTCAGCAAAACTGAGCCACCGCCAAACACATAGCCGGTTTTATATACTTCATCCAGGCGCTGAACATTATTGCTGTCGTAAAAAAATGCATCGTATTGCCCCTCCACAATAATATCAATACCTTCCAGTTTGGTCTCATCCTGACGGTATATCAATGTTTCCTTAGTATAATACTTCTCTTCCATCAGTTCGGCCACATGCTCCAGAACCTCTTCGGGCAGTAAATCGAATGGCCGGGTCTGCCTTAAAAAATCTATCCGCTCTTCTTTCGTCATCCTTTTTTACATTACATATTTTAAAATCAACACAATGGCCGTCACAACAATCAGCCACAACAGGATATTCGCTATCCGTAGGGCAACAACATTCCGTTTTAATCCAATCTTTTGTACCTGATCCGAAATTACCTGATCCGTTATTATACCCCGTTTCTGAAGTTCAAAAAAACAGGACGCTGTAGTTTCTGCATCGTTCAGTGCATTATGAGGATTCTGTTGATTTTTATTGAATAATTTTCGGTATAGATCCTGCAATCTCAGGTATTGCGATCCTGAAGGAGCCAAACCTGCATCATGTGTAAGCTGCATGGTACAAAATGTTTTTAAGCGATCCGGATCATGCTGCACTCCTGACCTGTGAAATCCAACGTCCAGCATTTTACGGTCAAATTCAAGGAAATGGCCAACCACCAAAGGCTGATAAAATTCAAAATCCGCTGCCAATAGCTCTACAACCTCTTTACGGTCTTCGCCTATTTTCTCAAGCTTTTTTAAAGTGATCCCATGAATTCTACGGGATGATTTTTTAATCCTGATCCTTCCGGGTTTAATGTAGTGATTTTCGCTTTTAACTTTTTTACCAACTTCGTCATAAATCACCCAACTGATCTGCAGAATATAAGGCCACTTTTTTTCAAACAGAACCGGGTTATCCCAGTGCTTAGGAACGCCTGATGTCTCTGTATCTAAAAAAAGGATGTATTTCATAAATGGCAGCCCTCAATTCCGGATCAATACAAAATTGGTAAAATAAATTGACTAATGTACTGATTACTAAAAATCATTCTTAATTTTAATTATTTAAATATAATTTCATAAATTTACTTTTAATTATCATGTATTTTAAAACTATATATTTTAATTATCATGTATTTAAGAAAACAAATATTTGAAGAATCAGAAAATGAAAGTTTATTTCTTTGGGGTGCCAGACAAACTGGTAAAAGCACATTATTAAAATCTTTGTTTAACGATTCATTATGGTTTGACCTTCTAAAAACCGATATATTTGAACAGTTAAACCGAAAGCCTTCACAACTTAGAGAAATTATTTTGGCAACCCAACCACAAAAACCAATAATTATTGATGAGATACAAAAAATCCCTGCACTACTTAACGAAATCCATTGGCTTATAGAAAATAACCATAATATTTTTATTTTGAGTGGCTCCAGTCCAAGGAAAATTATTCGTAGCGAATCCAATCTACTCGGAGGAAGAGCTTTGCGTTACGAATTATTCCCGCTAACAAGTGCAGAAATACCAGATTTCGATTTAAAAAGGGCATTAAATAATGGTCTGCTCCCAAGACATTATCTATCTAACAATCCTAAGAAATTGATATCTGCATATATTGGGAATTATCTAAAGGAGGAAATAATAGCGGAAGCACGAATAAGAAACGCCTCTCTTTTTTCATTGTTCCTGGAAATGGCGGCCTTCTCAAACGGAGAAATAATTAACTATTCAAATATTGCTTCAGAATGTGGTGTAAGTGCTCCAACAGTCAGGGAATATTTTCAGATACTAATCGATACATTAACCGGAAGATTTCTTCCTTCCTTTCAAAAAAAACCAAAAAGAAGAGTAATACAAGCTCCAAAATTTTATTTTTTCGATATCGGAATTGTTAACTATTTATTGAAACGCGGTGAAATTGAAATTGGAAGCGAAGCTTTCGGGCATGCGTTTGAACACTTTATTTACCAGGAAATTACTGCCCACAGTCATTATAGTGGACTAAATTATCCTGTTCGTTATTGGCGTACAGCTTCACAAATTGAGGTAGACTTTATTTTAGGAGACCATGAAACAGCCATTGAAGTGAAATCAACCCGCAACGCCATTCCACGCCATGCAAAAGGGTTACAGCATTTTGCAGAAGAATATACTGTAAAAAATCAAATATTAATTACTAATGATACATATCCTCGTAAAATGGGGGACTGCCTGGTTTTACCATGGCAAATTTTTCTACAAAAATTATGGGCAGGAGAAATAATATCCTAAACATTTTGTATAGCATACTTACCCTAATGCAAAAACTTATACAAGTTACCGATATGGAAGTTATCAATTTTCGTATAGATTGCTTCTTTCAGACCTTTTGCAAAAATAAAGGAATCTCTATCTTTAACCAGAACAAAACAACCACTGCCGGAAGATTACCAACAGTGGCTGAATTGTTTG
Source organism: Quyinboa mangrovi (assembly GCF_042219825.1). Classification (NCBI taxonomy): domain Bacteria; kingdom Pseudomonadati; phylum Bacteroidota; class Bacteroidia; order Bacteroidales; family Quyinboaceae; genus Quyinboa; species Quyinboa mangrovi. The sequence continues at coordinate 627,928 of NZ_JBHJHQ010000002.1, read as the reverse complement.
TTATAGCAAGAATTAAACAGATATCAGAACATCTGCGAACTATATTTATTGTTTAACTTTTCCAAAATTTTAAACTTTGGAAAAGCTCATTATCCGTTTCAACCCGCACCCCTCAATCCCCTAGGGGGATGTCATACACATACAGATGATTAATTGTCTCCTTTTTGAGGAGTCAGATGTCCTACTTGTTAGAGAGTCTTTACCGACAAATAGAAATGATGCTTAAACTTATATCGTAACACGATAATTTACTTCGCTTTGCTCATAATCGAACAATGCGGTTGATAAGTAGCGTTCTCCTGTATCGGGTAGCAAAATAACAATCGTTTTTCCTCTACTTTCAGGTCTGGATGCAATTTCAAGGCCTGCAGCAAGCGCTCCTCCTGATGAAATACCAACCAGAATCCCTTCATTTACGCCGAGCTTTCGGGCCGCATCTATTGCATCATCCTCGTTGACCCGAACAATTTCATCGTAAATTTCTGTATTTAGAATCTCAGGTACAAAACCGGCACCAATACCCTGTATTTTATGTGGCCCCGGATCTCCACCTGACAGTACAGGTGATTTTTCAGGCTCAACAGCCACGATTTTCACATCGCCTTTTTTACTTTTCAGAACTTCACCCACTCCGGTTATGGTTCCACCGGTTCCAATTCCTGCCACAAACACATCCACATCTCCTTTTGTATCTTCCCAAATCTCCCGAGCAGTTGTCTGACGATGTATATCAGGATTCGCCGTGTTCTTAAACTGTTGAGGAATAAAAGTTTTATCATATTTCTCTGCCAGTTCAAAAGAACGTGATATGGCACCTTTCATACCTCCCTCTTTTGGCGTCAGTTCAAGTTCTGCACCTAAGGCTTTTAGAATTTTTCGTCGTTCAATACTCATGCTTTCCGGCATGGTAAGGATCAAACGATATCCTTTTGAAGCACTGACCAAAGCCAGTCCGATACCGGTATTCCCGCTGGTTGGTTCAATGATAACGGTATCTTTATCCAACAATCCATCTTTCTCTGCCTGCTCTATCATATTTTTAGCGATCCTGTCTTTCACTGAACTACCCGGATTAAAGGCTTCCAGCTTAACCAATACATTTACACCTTCCGGTGCTAGTTTATTGAGTTTTACCAATGGTGTTTTACCAATTGTTTCTGTGATATTATTATAAATCATGATACTATATTTTAGTTTGAATAAGCAACTTTACGATTAAGGTTCAGATGTAAAGGTGTTGGGTTAGTAAGGTTATCATTTACCGGACAGCGTTGCTTAATAACCTTTACCCAATGATCCAGCTCTTCTTCGGAAGCTACAGTTACCGGTTCAAAATCCACTACTATGTTTTTGAAGCCTGCTCTGTCTTCCGTTTCATTACCGAATAATTTATCAGGATTCAGATTCCCGCTTACACTGATCTTCAATCCCTGCAGCACAATACCCAGTTCCTTTGCTGTAAGGTGAGCCACCACATTTAAACAACCTGCATAGCTTGCCAACAGATATTCCACCGGATTAGCTCCTTTATCTTCACCACCCAACGCAGGTGGCTCATCCACTACAATACTAAAATCCCTTGCAACTGCATTCAGGCGTGTTGCTGTTTCAGAACTCCCGTTAACTTTAAAATTTAAATCTGCCATTTTATTGAAATTAAAAACTTAAAAACGAAAAAAGCCCCCCGCAACTTGCGGAGGGCTTTCATATCTAACACTATTTATTTCTACTTCATATCAGACAATGAGATTTCCTTCCGCAAGGTTTTGCAGAACATCATACAACAACACATCATATTGGTATGGAAATATCTCATTTATCCTACTAATTTTATAGGGTACAAATTAAACCTATTTAGATTTAATTGACAAAATAAAATAACGCCTTTTTACAAATTAATTCTCAGAGCTCACCTGAAATATCTGACAACCAGCTCTCTATGCGTCTGTTTGTCAACTCGGGTTCGGAGTCTTCATCAATAGCCAAACCGACGAATTTGTCATCTACTATGGCTTTTGATTCATTAAAAGCATACCCATCTGTTGAAGTTTCACCAATAATCTGCAGTCCGGCAGCTTCCAGCTTTTTCTTCATATACATCATGTCGTCCACAAAGTTATCGGGATAAAGTACCTGATTACCCAGTCCTAAAAGCGCACCTTTTTTACCATCAAGGCGGATATTTTTTTGCTCCATATCTGCAAAGAAAGGTCTCCAGTCCATTTCTGTTTCTTTATTACTCCAGTAATCGGCACCAACAGTTGAACCACCGAAAATATAAGCATCAAAATCATTCAACTGCTCTGTTGTCATATCTTCCACACAGATAAAAGACACTGAAAAACCAGTAAGCTTCTCGTTGATGATGTTGGCAACATGTTCAACGCTACCACCTTTAGGCCAATAAATTAATGCAAGTTTTTTCATTTGTACTTTTTTAGATACAAGACACAAGAATCAAGACACAAGACGACTTATCAAATAACGTCTGAGAGTATATTCCTGATATCATATAATAGTTTTAATAATTCAGTAAATATCGGTTTTTATGATTAAAAAACAATAGGATAAGTGCAGTTGTTCAACAGCTATTTTATACCTGTTTTAGTTTACCCGCAATGTTACATAAAAAACAAATGGCGTAGCCATATAGACTACGCCAAACTTTGATTTTTTGTGATCAGATTAACACGAAATTATCCAAACACTTTTTAGTTTATAATAATTTTCTCTGTTTTTGTAAAGCCGCTACCGGAAATCTGAACAAGTAAAATACCTGTATTAAATGCAGAGAGATCATATGTAGAAGTTCCTTTCTGTGTATCATGGTAAAGAACCTTTCCTGTGATATCGATTATTTGTATTTTATAAGCTTCTTTTAAATCCATTTCAATTTTCAACATATTATTATAGCACGTCATGTGAATCATTTCATCCTTCCCACTATAATTTAAACCGTCATAAACCTGGGTGGATTGAATATTTGATCGTATTTCAACCTGATCAAGATTTACTGATTTAAGTCCGGAATTACACTCATTTGCGTAATTATCCGCAACAATGGCATAATATAAATCACCCAATGGAGGATTATGATCCGTATAGGAGTACACATTACCTGCTACATCTGCAATTTTAAACAGGTTATCCTGTGCAGATCCCCTGTAAATGCTATAGGTTCCTATGTCAACTCCTTCGTATGCCGTCCAAAGAAGGTTCCATGTTGAATTTAATCCTTTATTTAGCATCAGATGAATTGTCTTATGTAATGCACTCAGCGGTGTTTCGTAATCACACGTATTATCAAAAACTGAAATCTTGTACTGATATGGTTGTGTTGTACAATCTGATGTTTCATCTGTAAACTGAGAGACTGAAGCATCCACTGCCCCGATCTTCACATAATTGTTAATCTGGGATGTTCCTCTGTAAATATATACAGAATCGATACTTTCATCACTAACGGCGGACCAGAAAGGAATAGCCCGATTGTCTGAATTTACACTCACTCCACATAAAGATTTGGTCTCAGGCAATTTTAAAATATCAATGGCATAAGTAGAGTCAACACTTTCACATCCTTCTGTTTGTACAATTAATATAAAAGTATGACTTCCCTCTGTGTTCCATTTTACCTCATATGGTCCAGATCCACTTCCCGACTGTACAACCCCATTACCAAATACCCACATAAAATCTGCAGACAAATCTGCCTCCCCTTTAAATTCAATTTTAACACCTTCGTTCTGACATGCAACTGTTTCATAATCCAAAGTAAGCACTGGTGTCATTTTAACGGTAACAGAAAGATTCAAGGAGTCTACTACATTTAAGCTATTGTCATAAAGTATGGCCCATAAATGGTAATTTGTTGCATTTTGAAACCTAATGTCAAAAAATCCATTTTGATTTTTTAATGCTTCAATTTGTCCATCACAAAACCACTTAATACTATCCACATTATCATAATAATGCTCGATGTGATATTGAGCCAACACTCCTTTGCCGCAAACCGTTCTTGGGCCTAAAATCTTGACTGGCTTCACATAAAAACTGTCAATATCAGCCCAATCTGAACCATGTAAGGTATTATTTATAGATCTAACTGACCAGTACATCCAACCGGTATCGGCAACATTAGTTTGGTATCTGTAGCCCGGCGTATTAAGGTAAGCTTTAGATGGTAATCTGGCAGAGTTAGAAGTATTTTGAACTGATATTAAATTTGCTAATCTGTTATAGTCTTTGTTTATTTTAATCTCATTCCTCAGAATACGCATAAAACCCGGATTATTTTCCTCCCATGAAAAGGTAAAAAGATTATCCGTTTCACTGTATTCAGCTATAAGAGAAGTAGGCTTATTGGTTTTTTCAAAAGGATCTGCAATCATATTTGCTAAGTAAATATGATTTGACAATATTGCATCAGTATAATTATCATTATTTAAATCTACTATTCTGAGATCATTATTATATGATGGTGAATAAGTAAAAAGAGGTTCTTTATTTTCCAGTACCTTATGAATACTTATTTCATCCCATGTCAGCTCTGAAGAACTGCTGGCTAAATATGTTTTCACTCCATCATATTTCTTAACACTGTAAATAAGATCAAAGGAATTATTAAAATTGAAGCCGCAAAAGAACCAACTAAAATTTTCAAAATCTTCATCCAGAACAATCTCTGTTACAACAATTTCTTTACGATACAACGAAGAATAATATTTAAAAATTACATGATCAGCATATTCAATCCAAATTTTATCCAAAGTACCATCATTGTCTGCATCTAAATAAATCACATCATCAATATCATAGTCCCTTTCAAAAATCTGATAGCGAAACTTTAGGACAGAATCACTTTTTTCATCTACCGACATTAAGTATAATGTTCCATCATTTGAAACAATACTTTCATAGTATAGATTTACTCCCCCTAGATTTCCCGGATTATAAAATTTATTATTTCTAAAACTTAGTTTTGGCCAATTCTTAATAATTTTAGGCTCCTTGAATACGGAACCATTAAAAACAAATATTTTATCACCTGAAACAATATCCAGATCATTATCTTTATCCACATCCATAAAAACAAAGCGGTCAGTTATAGTTTCACCATCAGCCATTCCAGAGTCCCAAACAAAAGCCTCAGTGAAGTTATGGCCTTCATTATTTTTATATACATAAATGTACTCCTTTTGATCTGAGGCATAAAACATAACCAACATATCCGTATAGGTATCTGCATCATAGTCTCCGGCCATTATATATATTTCTTCAGGATTCACATAATGAATGTCCAAACTATTCAATAATGTGAAATTTGCAGAATTATCATTAGAAAATACAGAAAGTTTGCCCGCACTCCAATCGCAAGCAATAATATCAATTGATCCGTTATTATCAAAATCAAAAACCTCTAAACGTGTACTATCATTTTGAGGGATGCCTGTACCAGTAAGCTCTGTAAACAGATTTTCTTCCTGAGCTTTTAACAACGATCCTGATAACAGAATTAAAAAAGCAAATAATAATCTTTTCATGGTCATAAGTTTTTAAATTCAACAAAACAATACTGCTAATTTAGAAATAATGTTTTAAACTAAGTCAGTCAGGAGATCATAAAATCAGTATTTCTACAATTAACACTATATCAAACCTCTTGACCACAACCAAATATAAAAATGGCGTAGCCAAAGACTACGCCAAACTGTGATTGGAACGAGGGTTTCACTCAAGTGAAGCCCTCGTTAACGATTAAATTATTTATATTCCGCAATAATATCGGCTACCATTTCGGGAGCAACGCGGCCATAGGTCTTTTCTCCTACCATAACAACCGGTGCCAGTCCACAGGCGCCTACACAACGCAGGCAACTCAGCGAAAATTCGCCATCGGTTGTCACCTCACCCACTTCAATACTCAGTTGCTTTTTAAATTCATCCAGTACATTTTCTGCACCACGAACATAGCACGCTGTTCCGGTACAGATTGAGATTGGATTTTTACCCTTAGGTACCATGGTGAAGAAGGAGTAAAAGGTCACAACACCATAGACCTTGGCCACTGACATTTTCAGTTCTGCAGCGATCAATTCCTGAACCTCTGCAGGTAAATAGCCGAAGTGTTCCTGGGTTTTGTGCAATACATTTATCAGTTCACCTTTATCGTTTCTGAATTCCGCACAAATCTTTTTGATGAATTCAGTATCCTGTTTCTTAAGTTTTATTGTGATGTTATCTGCCATGATTCATGCTTTATTCGTTAACTTCTTCCTGAAATTTCACCTGTCTGTCAAAATAATTGGTATGCAACAGATGATGCGCTTTTTCACTCATAGGCTCACCCAGAAATTCTTCATACAGTTTAATGATGTACGGATTCTGGTGTGATTTACGGATTGGTTTTCCGGCATCCTCACGGTAAATAGCTTCCACCCGTTTTTTAAGAATAGAACTTTTTCCATGATGCAAGGGTTGACCACCTCCCCCGATACAACCGCCGGGACAGGACATTATTTCTATGGCATGATAGACGCATTTCCCGGTCTGAATGCATTCAAGCAATTTCCGTGCATTTCCAAGTCCGTGAGCGATACCGATATGAATGGGCGTGCCATCAAAATCGATGGTTGCCTGACGGAAACCTTCCATACCGCGCAGTTGTTTGAAGTCCACTTTTTCAAGTTCCTTGCCTGTATAAAGTTCGTAAGCTGTACGCACGGCCGCTTCAATAACACCTCCCGTTGCACCAAAGATAACAGCGGCACCGGATGAGTCACCCATTGGGCGGTCGAAATCTTTTTTCGGCAGTGATTTGAATTCTACATTCGCCCGTTTCACCAGATTGGCCAGCTCGCGGGTCGATAAAACATAGTTTACGTCAGGATCATTTTTTACTTTAAATTCATCACGCTGACGCTCATATTTTTTAGCCAGGCAGGGCATGATGGAAACCACAATCAGTTTTTCTCTTTGTATACCCAGTTTATCCGCAAAATAGGTTTTTGCAATTGAACCGAACATCTGTTGCGGTGACCTTGCTGTAGATGGAATATCGATCAAATCGGGGAACTGCTTTTCGAAGAAATTTACCCAGGCCGGACAACAGGACGTCAGGATCGGCAATTTAACCGATTCATCGCCTTTCAGATGTTTTTCCAAACGGGATAACAGCTCCGTTCCTTCTTCCATAATGGTCAGGTCGGCAGCAAAGTCGGTATCAAATACATAATCGAATCCCAGCTCTTTTAACGCTGAAACCATCTGGCCGGTCACCAGTGTACCGGCCTCATAACCAAACTCTTCTCCAAGGGCTGCTCTAACTGCTGGTGCTGTCTGAACAATGACTGTTTTATCCGGATCAGCCAGTGCCCGGATGACTTCATTCGTATGGTTAACCTCGGTCAATGCTCCGGTTGGACACACAGCCACACACTGCCCGCAATAGGTACAAACGGAATCCTTGAGGTCCATTTCGAACGCCGGTGAAACTACGGCATTAAACCCACGGTTAATACCGGATAAAGCACCTACAGTCTGAACCTCATTACACATGGTTTCGCACCGGCGACACATGATACATTTGTCCATATCGCGGATGATGGACGGAGAAAAGTCCTCACGGTACGTGGATTGTTCCCCCTGGTACCGGATCTCACGCACATCGAAACGGTGTGCCATGGATTGCAGGTCGCAGTTACCGGATTTAGGACAAATAAGACAGTCAGCAGGGTGATCGGACAACAACAGTTCCATCACGGTACGGCGTGCATTTAAAACACGCATGCTGTTGGTTCTTACGATCATACCTTCTGCTACATCCGTTGCACACGACGGTGCCAGATTACGGCGTCCGTCCACCTCTACCACACAAATACGGCAACCGGCAGGTTTGTTTTCAATGCCCATATCATCCAGCTTCATGTGACAAAGCGTGGGAATATCTATTCCAACAGAACGGGCAGCTTCCAGAATAGTGGTTCCTTTTTCGACCACTACTTTATGTTTATCGATGGTTAACGATACTATTTTTTTAGATTCCACAGTTCTTCTATTTTAATATTACGGCATTAAACTTACACTTGTCCACACACGCACCACATTTTATACATGTTTCCTGGTTTATGGTATGCAACATCTTCTTTTCTCCAGTTATGGCACCAACCGGACAGGCTCTTGCACAAGCCGTACAGCCCACACACTCCTCTTCGGTGATGTAATACTTCATTAATGCCTTACACGTTCCGGCGGCACATTTATGCTCTTCTACATGTTGAATATATTCATCCCAGAAGTTTTCCATGGTTGACAAAACCGGATTCGGCGACGTCTGCCCCAAACCGCACAGTGATGTATCTTTGATAACACTGCAAAGGTTTTTAAGGATATCAAGATCTTTCCGGGTGGCTTTTCCTTCCGTAATTTTTGTCAGTATCTCATGTAAACGTTTGTTTCCGACACGACAAGGCGCACATTTTCCACAAGATTCTTCCACGGTAAATTCAAGGAAGAACTTTGCCATGGACACCATACAGTCGGTTTCATCCATTACAATCATACCGCCCGATCCCATCATGGAACCGGCTGCAACCAGGTTATCAAAGTCAATGGCCGTCTCCAGGTGATTTTCCGTTAAACAACCTCCCGAGGGACCACCGGTCTGAACCGCTTTAAATTTCTTACCACCTTTGATTCCGCCTCCAATATCGTAAATGACTTCACGTAAGGTAATCCCCATTGGAACCTCAATCAACCCAACATTGTTGATCTTTCCGGCCAGGGCAAACACCTTGGTTCCCTTGCTTTTATCTGTACCAATCTTATTGAACCAATCCGCTCCTTTTAAGAATATTACCGGAATATTAGCCAGTGTTTCCACATTGTTCACGTTGGTCGGTTTATTCATATAACCGCTTTCTGCCGGAAACGGAGGCTTCAGTGTTGGTTCACCACGCTTCCCTTCCATAGAATGGATCAATGCTGTTTCCTCACCGCAAACAAATGCTCCGGCACCATAACGCAGTTCAATGTCGAACGCAAAACCGGTTCCGAAAATATCGTTGCCCAACAAGCCGTATTCTCTTGCCTGATCCAGGGCTATTTTAAGTCGTTTGATCGCTAACGGATATTCCGCACGGATGTATACCAGACCTTTACTGGCTCCGATGCAGTAACCACAAATAGCCATAGCTTCAATCACGGAATGCGGATCACCCTCCAGGATGGACCGGTCCATAAATGCGCCAGGGTCACCTTCATCGGCATTACACACCACATATTTCTGATCCGCCTTGTTTTTACGGGCAATATCCCATTTGATACCTGTGGGAAAACCACCTCCTCCACGTCCGCGGATTCCACTCTCAATAACCTCCAGAATAGCCTGTTCAGGAGATAATTCTGTCAGCACTTTCCCCAGTGCCACATAAGCATCTCTGGCAATGGATTCGTCTATGTTTTCAGGATTTACAAAACCACAGTTTCTAAGCGCGATACGCAACTGCTTTTTATAGAAATCCATTTTTTGTGTATCGCTTACGGACTCTTTTTTCTTTGGGTCAGTATAAAGCAGACGTTTTACCTTACGTCCTTTCACCAGGTGTTCCTTTACAATCTCGTCCACATCCTCCGGCGTCACCTGCACGTAGAAGGTATTATCCGGCATGATCTTAACAATGGGGCCTTTTTCACAAAAGCCGAAACAACCCGTACCTACAACCTGTGCTTCTTCAGCCAGGCCGTTTTCCTGTATAGCGGTTTTGAGGTTCTGAATGATCTCATCACTTCGTGATGCCTTACACCCGGTACCTGCACAAACCAGTATGTCAAATTTTGTATCTGTCATTCCGGGTCCTCCTATTCCTGAATATTTTTATACGAAACCGGAATAACGCCATCCACAAGCTGACCACCTTTAATGTAGGTTTCTATGATATCATCAGCCTTCGACATATCCACATGTCCGAATACGACCGGTTCCTTCCCCGGGATGGTTACTTCAACGGTAGGCTCAGCATAGCAATAGCCCATACAACCGGTCTGGGTTACTACAGCATCAATCTGGCGCTTTTTCAGAGCTGAGATGAAAAAGTTCATCGTTTCACGTGCTCCTGAAGCAATGCCACAGGTTGCCATTGCGACTTTTACCTGCACTACCTTTTCAGGATTCAGCCCTTTTTCCCTCATATCCATCTTGTTCTGAAGGTTTTCCCTGAGCTTTTTTAAATCATCGAGAGTTTTAACTTTTGTCATAGCTAACTGACAGTTTTTTTAAGATTGTTAGATAATTATTTTAGTTCTTTTATGTTATTCTTCACTATTTCTTTTAAGCCCATTACCACATCAAGGTCGTTTATCGGCAGTCCTTCAAAAAGCTGCTTTACTTCCCTTGTATCGAATATAAAATCGCCCTTTTCAGACGTGTAAGTCATGATAAAGTCTACCTCAGGATACCCCGTCGCAATATTGACAAACACATCATCTATTTCACCTTCGGGCGGACGATCGATGTGTGACAAGCCAAACGTTGCCTTTAGTTCGGTTCCTTTGCCCGGTACACTTTTTATGTCTACAGTGCCTCCACTAATCTCACAGTTCTGCACCAAAAGCGGTATGCCCAACCCTACTTTCCTTGTTTTACGCGTTGTATAAAACGGATTCGTCAGATTTTTCACTATGTCAGCATCCATTCCAATGCCGTCATCCTTAATCTCCAGTACAAGTGTATCCCTGGTTATATCCTTTTCCAGCGAAATATAAACCAGTGTAGCTTTTGCCCGCACTGAGTTTTCGGTTATATCAAGTATATGTGATGCAATGTCTTTCACACCTGAAATCCTACCTGTTCATCTTCATATTCAAACCCAATCACATGACGTCCTTTCTCATTTCTCAAGGCCTTTTTCAGCTCCCTGAATGTAGGTTTTTTAGCTTTTATCAGAGTCACTGCCCGGCCAATATCGTTCACCCGGTGTGCATCGGAAGAGGTCAGTAAAACATGATCAGCACTTTCCGGATATTTCCTTTTCAGTACGTTATCTTTCGTATTGTAGGAAAACTCCAGTGCATCCACTTTCAATCCCTGTGGCATTATCCCCAGCTGAGCATACAGTCCGTATGCCTGACGATCCACGTGTGCCGGGATAAACAATCCTCCCAAACTGTGAACCTTCGTTTCCACATCCTCAATACTTTGATCAATGGCCGATAAAAGCAGCCGTTTCTCATTATGAATAATGTGTTCTTCTGCATCTACTGCCACCTGAAAACCAAACACATGTTCCTTATTTTTTATATCTGGCAAATGCTCATCCAGGTAAACCTGAAACTCACCTGCCAGTTCCTTGTTTTGAAACAGACACAGCACATGAACATCTTCACGTGTTGTAACCTCCGCACCGTACAAGACTTTAATTCCAATCTGCTTTCCCATTTCCCTGATCACGCCCGCCTGTCTGGTGGAGTTATGATCAGTAATCGCAATGATATCAAGTCCTCTGACCTGTGCTTCTGAAATTATATTGGCAGGACTCATCTCCAGTTCACCACATGGTGAAAGTACCGAATGAATATGGAGATCAATCCTTAGTGTTTTCATTTTATAGTATCAGGTATCAAGTATCAAGTATCAGGAATCAAGATTATCGCATGTCTTGCGTCTTGATACTTGTGTCTTGTTTCTTTATTTAATCAGCTTGTATAATTTTCCACTCAGCGGAAATACTTCTTCGGTTGATCCCAGAACCGGCAAACCTTCCTCTTTAGCAAAATGCAGCATTTCTTCATCCGGTTCTATTCCCTTTGCCAGAATAACCGCAGCCACTTCCCTTAAGGTGGCAATAGCCACCACGTTTTTATGATTTTGTATGGTGATCCAAACAGAATCTTCTTCTACATTTCCCATGACGTCCGATAACAAATCGGATACATATCCGCCGTTAACCGGATTATCAAGATTTTCTTCTCCTGCATAAACAGAGAGATTCAATGCTTTCTTTATATCAGATATTTTCATTTTTGGCTCCTTTTTTCGTACAGTCTTTGTCCAGTCTTGATTTTCCCCAGACTTTTTCAATAATCTTAATGGCATGATCCGGGCTCAGCTTTTTATGTTTTTCCATTTGGCGTTGCATGAAAATACAGTGAGAAAGATTGGCTGTCCTGTTTACAATATCTTCTGCCAGGGCACGACAGGTAGGCGCACCACAGGCTCCACAATCAATCCCAGGCAGATAACACATCAGATCTCTGGCCCGCTGCATTTTTTTCATGGCTTTTACCATGTCTGCATCAAGCACAATGCTTCGGGGCTCAATGGGTTGATTCAGAAAGATTCGCTCAGTGAGATAATCCGCCTTGTCATCAAAATTTCTTACCGTTGGACCATTTTTTTCCTGAAAACGATCACGATGTTCCTTCACCCTGTTATTGAGCCTTTCCACAATTAAAAACCTGTTATCACAATTCAGAATACCTCCGGCACACGATTCGTCGCACATGCGTAATTCCAGAAAGTTAACACTGTTCATCTCATCATTTTCCACTTTTTCGAGAAAGGCGTTCGTATTACGTATCCCATCGATAGATAATGAGCGACCATGAATATGTTTAGCTTCACCATTGGTCAAAGGCCATCGAATAGAGATATCATCCAGGATATTTTCCTCTACTTCATCCGGTATGGGTGGATTTTCGGTTTTTATTATCTTAACCAGTTTATTGTAGACCGTATTAATATTTATGACGCCGTCTATCTGTGATTTTTCTTCTCCAACAGGACTTTTAATAGCAGCTATTTTAGCGGCACAAGGCGTAAGGTAAAAAATACCGATTTTATGTTTTTCATTTCCTTCTTCATGAAGCTTTTCACGGTAATACTCTGCAGCAATATCAGCAGGTGCTTTCAAATGAATAATATTGTCAACCAAAGACGGAAATTTCACCTGAATAGTTCTGACCACTGCCGGACAAAAAGATGAAATTAAAGGCTTAACGTCTGACTTTTCCACCTGTTTATTAATCTGGTCACGCAAAAGGTTCACTCCGGCTTCAATACCATAAATATGTGTGAAGCCAATATTCTTCATTAGTTTTCGGACAAGTTTTGGAGGAACAGCTGAAGGAAATTGTCCGTAAAAAACGGAAGGGATTAATGCAACACGGCAGTCGAACTGCATCATAGTCTCCATGTCATCGTGCACCACAGAATATGCATCTACCGGACAAACCCTGAAGCATTCGCCGCAATCCACGCAGCGTTCTGCACTCAGATGAGCCTTTCCGTTAACAATACGAATAGCTTCAGTCGGACAGGCTTTCATACAATGTGCACAGCCAATACATTTGTTATAATCTATTTCTATGGCATGAAAAAATCCTTTCACCTGATATAATTTGTTAATTCCAGTGTTGTTCCTACACCTACTTCAGAATTTATTTTCAGTTCATCCACATTTTCCTGAATGTTCGGCAAGCCCATTCCGGCACCAAAACCCATTTCCCGCACTGCCTTTGATGCCGTGGAAAAACCTTTGGTCATAGCCAGTGGAATATCCGGTATACCGGGTCCCTCATCCTGCAAAACAAGCTTTATCACATCCGGATCGATATCCACTTTAATTGCCCCTTTATGGGCATGCGCTGCAATATTTACTTCGGCTTCGTATAAGGCAATAACAGTACGTTTAATTATTTTATGATCCACACCAAGCTGCTTGAGGATTTTCTTCACCTCACTCGAAGCTTTCCCTGCCTGTGTAAAATCACCTCCTGTTACCTTAAACTCAAAGTGCATCCTTCTAATATATTGGTTCCAATCCTGCCTTATATAACATTCCCACTGCCCTGAACATTGATTTGGTAGAAGACAACAGAACCATGTTGTTTTCTTTGGCCAGCTCACACATTTCTGGTGTCACTGCTTTGTTACGGACAAAAATTATCTGTGATATATCTGCCATTTCTGCGGTTCTGATGGTTTGCAGATTAGCCAGACCTGTTATAAGAATCATATTGTCTGTATCCAGCGTCAACACATCGCTCATCATATCAGATGCAAATCCAAACCGGACCTCCCTGTTTAACATATCACCACCACACACCACCCTGGCATCCAGCACTTCTATAACATCAGATAATTTCATCAAATTTCAATCCTTTTAAACAACATCAACATACACCCGATGCAAATTTTCCGCAAAGATATGTGAAAAAATCATGACGATAACACACTAAAAGTCAGGTATTAGCAATTCATAATGCTTCTAAATTACAGAAATATTTCTTTAATGCAGAATATCAATATATTGAGTATACAATTAGAGGTATGTGAATAAGTATGCTATGTATCAGGAATGGCTTACAGCCCTTAGTTTTTAAAAATCAGAACATAAAAACCTAATCGATAATGATGTCATATTTGTCCAACAAACCGGTAATACTGTCCACTGAGAACTTTGCATTTTTAATGTTGTTTTCTTCCGGGTCAATGATAAAATTGAACGATTTTTTCAGATCTGCCTTTTGAAGGTTGGTCCGGTCGAATAATGCATTAGAGAGATTACAGTCGCGAATAATAATGCCTGACAGATCCGCTTCAGAAAAATCAGTTTCAATCAGATTACAGGTATAGAAAGAACTATTCTTAAGGTTCATCCCATGAAATGACGTCAGATTTAAAATACACCTCTGGAATGTCATTGCCAAAGCAAATGGATTGCAGACTTCAAACCGAACACCCAACAATTTACATCCGGTAAACTTTATGCTTTTTAAACCCGTATTGTCAAGCTTCACTGCAGTCATATCACAGTTAAGAAACTCACACTCCATAAAATTATAATCTGTCAGATCCTGTTTTGAAAGAATACAATTCTGAAACGTGCAGTTTTCATAATCGCCAGGTTCCAGAATTTCATCGTTAAAGTTAACACCGCTGTAATCTGTATCTTCAATCAAAGGTTTACTCATTCCCAAAATATTTTAATTCAAATTTAAGAATCTTCGTTTAAAAAAGAATGATCCCAGAGAAAAAACAGTAAATGTCTTCATAAATCTCTCAGAATGTGCTGAAAGACATTATGAAGTTATGTAATACCCTCTTTAAAGGATGGATAGCAGACATAATTACATTTTTTATAATAACTTAAATTACATGCAATTTTTATCGTAAATTTATTATAACGACAGGTAAATATACAAAACTATGTATAAGCTACTTTTATTAAGTATTTTAATAGTTGTTTCTTTCTCATGTGAAAAGGCTGAAAACAGGATAGAAGTTAAAGCATATATAAGTGATGCCCTGACCTACGAAAAAATAAAACATGCTAAGATACAGCTCCTTGAATGGCGCTATTCGTGGTTTACAGAAAGCCATTACTCTATTATAAAAGATTCTGTCTTTTCAAATGACGATGGACATTTTATTCTTCATTACAGTCCGGTAAAAGATTATGAATATTCTTTATCTGTTACCAAAGATTCTTACTTTCAAGATAATGGTAGTTTACCCCTGCCTTACCAGGACGTCAATCTTGTTCTATTTCCCCATGGTTACATTAAAACACATATAATTAATAAAATTGATTCCGCTAAATGGTTAGAAATTAATTTCACCCCCATATTTAATGATCAAGTTATATTCAGAAGTGGGTTTATTAATAACCAGATATTCTGCAAAGCATTTAAGGATACATCATTTATTACAAAAACTATTGGAGGAGTTAGTAACAATTTAAAAATTCTCATTAATTATACGGACTATATTCCGAACGAACAGATCATAGTAGATTCATCTATTCTGACAACAGTATTTGATACGGTAGATTTTGAAGTTATCCTTTCAAAATAGTTTTCTGATATATCGAAATTAGCACTTTAGTATCCAGGGAATCTCTGAAAACAAGGTTACAATCATTACCTGTTCTGAAAAATAGTTATTGGCAAAAAGTATAACGGAATTATTTTAAATCCAAGTTTCGATACCAAACCTGCCGTAATAAATTGCTCAACAGTGGAATCAAAAAACTCTTCTGGCGAACAGTACGTAGTTTTACGTCCCAAAATAGCAGCCAATCCGGCCTGATATTGAAACCTGAATAAGGATTTAACCTTGAACCTGCCTATCATCATTCTCATACTATTCATAACTTCAGTATTTTTTTAAAAATAAATCCATACTATAGATAAACCCACTTTTCAACATGTTCAACTCTAAACCACCTACCATTCCAGCTATATTATAAATTCCTAACGTAGGATTTATTGCATAACCATAAATTTTATTTTTACCTGTCACTTTGCAGAATTTATCATTAAAATAAAAACAACACTTGTTAAAAATGTTAATCCCGACTTTTAATTTGTATGATACCTTTCATCTTTATTAGATGTCTTACTTCATAAATAAGGGGAACTGTAACTATTTCTTTACATCCATCACCTATTGCAATCCTATTGAAAGCCCCAGATTAATAACTGTTAGGTTTATTTTTGTTTCCGGGAATACAGAAGTATGGGTTTCTGGTGTACTTGTAGCAATACCGGTTCTATGCTCTTTTATGTATGGCCCGACAATGGACCCCGGTGTCCAACTGAATTTAATCTTTAGTGCTAAAAACCATTTTTCCTTGTTCAACATATGATAAGAATACGCAAGGTAGCCCCCAAATTTATTATAACTATATTCAGGGTTATCCGTCACACTGGTTTCCTTTACATCATGCTTAAAATAAGAAGGACCAGCATAAAAATGATGTAGCTGATTAATTGTTCGATATGTATAACATACAGATAACGACCACAACTCACTTTTTAAAAACAAGTAATTTCCTATACCAATATCTTCCCATCCATTAACCTCAACATTATCTGCCATTCCACCATTTATGGTGATTCCTCCCTTTTCGGAAAAAAAATAAGCGGCCTCTAAATCAAATACAGGAACTTTTGTTGTATTAGGATGTTTTGTTGGACCACCAAACCAACCACCAGGTGATGTATCATCAAAACCGGAAGCTATCATTTCTGATACCAAGCTACTTTTTGCACCTAACATTGAACCACCCACAAATAAGGAAATATTAAATTTGTTATGTATTTCCTGGGTGTACCCATTAAATGCAAATAACCAAGTACTTATAACAGCAATTATTCTGTACATTATTTTCTTTAACGACATATCTGTTATAATTTTATTTTAGAATAATGTAATCAATTTAACAGGTAACCGAGGACTTCTTTAACTCATATAAATTTTTTACAACAATGAGTTATCCGGAGAGATTGTAAAACTCTATTTTTATCTAGAATAATTATACATAATTAACAAAATTTCAAATAATAAGCAACTTAAGGGCAAACTATTTGCTGATTAAACTCTTGAAATTATTATTAATATGGCTTTATTTGTGAATTAAACAATGATCAGTACTGTAAAGATCATATAAGTTAGTGTAGCATCAATCCCGGTTACATTTTTGTAAAAAGCAGAATTCGTCATGATTAGCGACTTAAGCACAATTATGTAAAAAATTAATAAACTACACTGATTATATCAAATTAATATGCTCACATTAACACAACCTGAACTATCAAAACTTCCGAATGTCTATTTCTTTAACTTCATGTAGACTTTAGAGAAAGTTGGTTGTGCCAGGATCCATGGCACCTCAGACAACAAGGTTACAAACATAACCCTTTCTGAAAAATAGTTGTTGGCAAACAATATGATAAGTCCGTTATTCATAACTCCAAACAGTAGTGCATTCGACCAGCGCTCTTTTTTATTGGCTGCAGGCATAACATAGCCGGTTAAATACCGGATCACAAATACGGAGGTCAGCATTAAAAGCAATGGAATTGTATCCCACTGAAACAGATGCTGGCTTAAAAATGCATGATTATGTGCAATAACGATGGCTATAAAAAAGGACATATTGATGCTGCCAACCGTTCCAGAATAACGCATAAACCGATCAGATAAACCCGAAAAATATTTACGGAAAACATAGGCCAGAAGTGCTGGAGGAAAAACTATTTTGGCCAGAAAAAGAATCATATCCAATCCTGATATCTCCATGCTTATTCCAAACATAAGCTTTACCAGAAGAGGTAAAACAAACGGTATTAATGAGGAGGATATGACCACATAAACAACGGCCCAGAGCACATTCAAACCCACGAAACTGGCAATCAAGGGAGTCAGCATACCTCCGCAGGCAGCCATAATCAGGAATAGTCCTGTCCGGGTTTCGACATTCAGAAATGGAGTAATAAAATAAAGTAATACGGGTAATACCACCAGGTTCAGAAAAGTAAAAAGGATGAGTTTGCCCCAGTTGGATTTCAAATGAACTGCTTCTTCAAAGTCTATGCGTAAGCAACCCAAAAAGAACGAAAACATCAACAGTTTATCTGTAATACTGGTTCCCCAGCTGAACAGGTCTGGTACTAAAAAACCAATAACCGAGAATAACAGCATCCAGAATCCGAAATTCTGCTCTATT
Source organism: Quyinboa mangrovi (assembly GCF_042219825.1). Taxonomy (NCBI): domain Bacteria; kingdom Pseudomonadati; phylum Bacteroidota; class Bacteroidia; order Bacteroidales; family Quyinboaceae; genus Quyinboa; species Quyinboa mangrovi. The sequence goes on along the minus strand of NZ_JBHJHQ010000002.1, from coordinate 609,419 downwards.
TTTTTAAAGATATTTTTGCCCATACAAAAGATTCGGGCATAAAGGTACAATTATGTATGATATAAAACAGAGAACCTTAATTTTGTTGCTGTGAGAGCCAACTTGTCTTATCACATAAAATTAATCCGCAATTTGATGCAACCAAATCTTATTTATTCACATCATTATCAATGATGTATTGAAATTAATGCTATAATTCCAACTTAAAACTGATATTATGAAATACGGTGTTTTAGTACTTATGTTTCTTATCACCATGCTTTATGCATGCGAGGAAAATGGATTCGATAATAATGGATCAGATTCAGGCAGTGCCGTCCAGGGCAATATTGTTGGAAAAGTGTTACAAACTGACAGCAAGGCAAAGGTAGTCGTCAGTCAGGTTAACGGGATTGATTCCACTGAGATTAATCCGGTTGACGGTTCATTTGAAATAAAAAATTTACCCGTTGGAAACTACGATTTAACCGTTAATGCAGATATGTTCCGTAAATACAACCTTCATAATGTAAATGTTCTGGCATCAGGAAATACGTATGTTGGCGAAATTGACCTCTCAACGGTACCTGACCTCATCTCATCTCACTATCCCGAAGATAAGTCTGAAATTATCTATAATAACCAGTATTCACGTCTGACAATCTCCATAATTTTTACACAGCCCATGGATCGTGAAAGTGTTGAAAAGGCGTTCTCTACAACTCCCTCAACAGACGGAATATTTCATTGGGGACAATACTCAACAGCTCCTAACCGTATATACTACAGCAACGATGCAACGAACTGGGGATATGATGCCGGTTCAACAATTACCACATACAGTAAAATTACAGCTTTTAGCTACCAGGTCAGTCAAAAAGACAGTTATGTGGATACTACCTATGCCGTCACATTATCTACTGAAGCTCAGGACACATCCGGAAATCATTTGCGCTTTCCTCTTGAATTCAGTTTTAGTACCATCCAGTCCGAGAGTACACAAAATGCTATACTCAGCAGTCCCAGTAATGGTGATAACGAGGTGGACCTCATAATGACCCAGGGAATTCAGATTTCATTTCCACGGAATATGGATCAGGTTTCAACTGAACAGGCACTTACCGTTTCCCCTGAATCAGATGCCATACTCATATGGCCGGCACAAAACCATTTAACCATTTATACGGGAGGCGTTTTACATGCCGAAACAACATACGATATTACTATTGGCGCTTCGGCTAAAGATGCTGATGGGATTGAACTCGGCAATCCGTTTCAGTTTTCTTTTAATACTTCACCTGTAAGAGTTACAAACACTTCTCCCCAAAATGGTGAAGTTTTTGTATCGGAATCCACGGCGATATATTTTTATTTCAACACCTATATGCAGAAATCAACGGTGCAAAATGCCATTAGTATCTCACCCTCTGTTTCGGGCACATTGGATTGGTACGGTAATTCAAAAACGACCATGAGATTCGACCCAAATCAGGATTTGCAGCATAACAAAAAATATACGATCACAATTGGAACAGAAGCAAAAGACCTGTACGGAACGGCTCTGAATGAACCATATACATTTTCATTTATTGTAAGACCGGAGTAAGATCACAGAAGGAATTATTTTACATTAGTTTCACAGGGATCCACACTTCCTCTTCTGAATCGGGACTATTGTTGCTGTATTTTGGACCCAAAACTTCAAAATGCGGCCGGTCATCAAGCATATATTCTGAATTTGGCAACCACTCGCGGAAGATATAATCAAAAAATGGCTGAGCCTTTGCAGGTAAACCCTTGTAAATAAATACAGCATAGGCTCCTTCCTGTAACTTAAAAGTGACCATGCCTTCAGGAATATTCACTAAACGGCTGACTTCCCGAAGTGTCCATTTTCTGAATATCCTTTTGGGATTAAAGGTTTCAAAAAATCCCGGTTCATAAATCTGAAGCGAAATCAGATCATTATTTAATGTGTTTTCAATCCCACTCTGTCTTGGCATGAAAGATCTCCAAAGTTCATGTGTTTTATTATCTGCATAGGACATTTCCATGGTCATGCCAATGAACATTTTTTCTTTTATAGTAACTATTTCAGGGTTCATATGGGTTAACTTAGCAACCGGATCATAATAAAATCTGTATTAAAATCCACTAGTTTTTAGCGTTTGTTTTGTTTGGTGTTGTCTTTCTTCGGGTATTTCTTTTTACCGTTGCTTTCTTTTTTTCCTTATTCTTTACATAAATCAGTTTATGTTTACTTTTGGGATTATCTCTCTGTTCCAGTTCAAATTCACCAATGGATTTAATCAACGGAGTCAGTTTTTGAAAGCCGTAATTTCTGGAATCAAAATTTGGTTGTTTTTTCTGTAGTAAACTCCCCACATCACCCAGAAATGCCCAACCATCATCATCCGAAAGATCAGAAATGGTAGTGGCAATCAGTTTAATCTCCCGGACAGTTATTTTATCTACGGAATCTTTATTATCATCCTTATCGTTACCGGAATCACTTTCCTTAGACTGATGCTTAAGAATTTCTATGTAAATAAACTTATCACAGGCAACAATAAAGGGATTAGGTGTCTTTTTCTCTCCAATGCCAATAACCAGCATCCCGGCTTCTTTTAAACGGGTAGCCAGTCTAGTAAAATCACTATCGCTCGAAACCAGGCAGAATCCGTTTACCTTTTCAGAATAAAGAATATCCATTGCATCGATTATCATGGCTGAATCCGTTGAATTTTTACCTGATGTATAACCATATTGCTGTATTGGAGTGATGGCATTTTCAAGGAGTATGTTCTTCCATTTGGATAAATTAGGTTTGGTCCAGTCACCGTAAATGCGCTTAATGGTAGGATTACCGTATTTGGCAATTTCTTCCATCATTTCTTTAATGTATGCCGACGGGATATTATCCCCGTCAATTAAGATTGCTAAATTCATATTTTTTGTTTGTGTAAAGGTAGTTATAATTAATGGGGACTGTATTTCTCAGCTGAATACTTTGTGGTGCAGACTTATTTTTATTGTTTTAATGAACCGAATCCAAATCCAGAAACATTTAAGAAGTAAAAATTTCAGTTATATTTCCTGCTACTTCAAGCCCTGCATTTCTTCCCCTATCCTCAAATATAACATTTCCCTTTTTATCTGTGAGCCTGATGTCAATTTCGGATGTCATGCTTTCATTAATCCGGCCTTCCATCAATCCGGCAATAGGAGAAGCCAGTTCTGCTTCATTTTCACGGTGAGCCAAAACTGTTAGTACATAATGTCGATTCTTAAACATCAGCTTAACGCATTTGCGATCAGCAAATGACCTTAAAAGTTTGGTTCCGTTATAAGTAGTGAATTTATATAACTTATTATTGACCCAAACACCAGCGATGAAACCTGTAAATGAACTGCGGAGCCATGGAATTTTTGCAACTGAGGCTTTAAAGGAAATTCCATCATTTGAAAAATGATTGCTTTGTATCCAGAAGTAGGCGGATGGAAAGGTATGCCCCCAATCCTTCTCGATATATCCTTTCCCATCTGTAAAATCTACCTCTTGCCCTTTATATTTCAATGCCCCGCTTATGTCGTGATCCAGACTTATAATACCGTGGTAACACTCCATAAAAGGCACAAATGTGTAAGGTCCCATAATTCCCGGAGCATAAAAGTGATCCGTCCATTCCACAGGATTACTGAAGGTGAGCGAGCCAGAAATTTCCGGCATGTCGAGTACTAAACTTTGCGGGGTAAAAAGATTGGAACCAAGTTGTATCTCAAACCGGTCGGTTTTGTAACTGAATGCTGAATAATCGAATTTATAGTATTCCGAAGAATTTTCCTTCCCGTCAAGGACCTGAATAAACCCATGCCGGGTCCCCTTTTTATCCATCGCAACTCCGGGAATAACGGCTATTGCCTTTTTCTCGTTGGCAGTAATCAGCTTATAATACCACCCCTCAAAATATCGTTTTGTTTTTCCAATTCCCTGATAACGTTCCGGATGGAACAGTACGCTGAACTTACTTAACATAAACTGTTATTTAGAGTTTTCCGGAGCAATAAGTGTTTGTTTGAGGTTATATTTCAAATGTAAGGATTAAATTTTTAATCCCAAACATACTTCCAGCTTCCATCCTTTTGCTTCTTCCATATGGTATGAAAAACACCTTCAAATTTCACTGTATCATTTGTCTCTGAAAGGGCCTTCCATATATACCTCCCGTAAGTGTAAGCTAATGTACCATCATCAGACACATCCACAAACTCCGGAGTCCAGGTAAGGCTTAGGGGATCGATGCCACGATCAGTGTAGTATGCCTTTATGTTTTCCCTGCCGGAAATCAGCGTATCATTTAATCTTTTTATGACAGCATTTTCATCTGCAAAACAGAAGAAAGCTTCAGCAAGCCCCTTTCCTGCCACCATGTTTTCAAATGCTTTCTCTGTTTGAATTATTTCTGACTTCATTTCTTCCTTTTCAGTTTTATACTTACAGGAAAATAATAAGATCCCGGATAAAACAAATGCTAAAAGTATTTTCATGCTTAAAATGTTAGTCATTTTTTGTTACAAAATAAGGTACAATATCTGTGCGTTGAATTTTGGATGATTCCATTTGAACTGAAAGATCAGCTCCTCCACCCTTCTGAAAAAATTCAATTTTTAGAGGATGTTTCCCTTTCTTTAGTTTCAGCGCTCCTTCTTTTTCTGTCAAACCATGCAAACCATCGTGATCAACAACTACAGTGTTATCAATGTAAAATCTACTGCCATCATCCGAGGCAAGGTAAAATGTATATGTGCCGGTGGCTGGAATATCCAGAAAACCTTCAAAAAATAGTCCATAATCAGTTCCCGGAGTAGGGATCTTGCTTAAACTAATCGTGACGCAAGATCCTGAATCCACGGGTTCAATCCTTTTGAATTCAGGCAATTCACTCCAGCTTCCCCTATATAGTTTATATCGCAGTCCTGTATTTTGGTGAAATTCAGATTTTGACACCACGGCACTGCACGCACCATTACCACCAGGATAAGCAACAGCCTGTATTGTCATGGGCAACTTTAAATTTAAAGGTGTAGTAAACAACTTCGACTTATCAGTTGGTTCAGTTCCATCCAGTGTATAAAATATATGTGCATTCGGAGTTGACTTTATATCCACCAAAACTCTTTCTTCTGATCCGTTATTAACCTTCCTTGTTTGTATTTCCGGACATTCGGCAATATTCCCCGACAACTTTAGTAAATCGTATTGTGGTAAATATTCAGGTTGGTTCATAGCAACTTCCTGTATCACCTTCAATGCATTATTCCAGCGTGAATTAAACCGGTGTATTTCTGCATTGAGTTTTTCTGGATAATATTCTATGAACTGACCAAACTGTGAAAGTGCCGTTATATCTCCGGACTGAAACTTTCCTCTGTCCCAGCCATGTGTCACCCTGAAATCCTCAAAGTTACGCATGTATTTTAATCGCCCTCTCATTTCAGAGAGCATGGCAGGATCATTATCAGAAAATTCAATTTCAACATTCACCCGTTTATTTACTGATTGCTCCGGAACGTAAACCACCAAATCAAATGTATTGCCGTTATAAAACCATGAGCCGAACTGCTGTTCTTTACTGTATTTCATAGCTGTACCATTTACCAGGACACTTAGCGGAGGAAATGTATTGGGAAAGCGAAGTTCATAAGCCCGCTTTGAAAACATACCTGGAAATGAGCCTTCAACAGGTGAAATAGTCAGTCTTAATTTGTTTGTGTCTTTAATAAAAGTTACCGGTGTTACAGAAAATGCACTGTTTTTAAAGTTGTTATTATTCCCTTCATCTTCATATAATCTTAGACTCCCTGAACTTCCCGGATACACAGAAAGAATTAACGGATCTGTTGTCCCGTTTTTAACCCGTTTCATTTTAGTCTGCATAGGTATTATTGCACCTTCCTTTATGAACACAGGAATATCTTCAATTGTACAAGGGAAATCAATAATCTGATCACCATTAAACAGACTCCCCTTACTCATTTCAAACCAACTACCCTTTGGTAACCAAACCTTCTGCATCGTATACAAACTATCCTTCCCTAGTGGCTTTGTCACCGGAGCAACCAGCATGTCGCGCCCAAACATATATTGGTGCGTAAACTGATAAGCTTCTTCATCCCCGGGATAGTCATAATACATTGGATGGACAGTTGATACGCCCGATTCATAGGTATAATATGCTTCATTGTAAATATATGGGATCATGGTATACCTTAACTGATAGGCATCGCGCATAATTTTAAAATAATCAAGCGGGTAAGCCCATATTCTACGTTCAAGTGCAGTATCTGACGTACAATGTGTTCTGAATATCGGACTGAAAATACCCCATTGTATCCACCGTGTGTACAATTCGGGGGAGCCAGGTTTTCCCATGTGACCGCCAATATCATGACTCCAGTAGCCAAAACCAACATTTGCTGCTGTAGCTGTAAAATATGGCTGATATTGTAATGATTTCCAGGTAATATGGGTATCACCTGAAAAACCGATCTGATAGCGATGATTCCCCAGTCCTCCCCAGCGGTGAAAAATTAACGGCCGTGCTTTACCCTGACGTTCCATATCGCTGTAATGCACATAATTGAGATAAAAAGTGGGATTAACGCCTGGGATATTTGTATTTCCCCATTGCTGCCAGTCCAGCCACCAGAAATCCACCCCATCCTTTTCAAAAGGATGCAGTATAATGTCCATATAATTGCTCGCAAATTTTTTATCGGTGATATCGAACGGCACGTATTTCTTTGTTTTCGGATCAATGCCCATGGCCTTTGCCATTTCAGGATATTTGGCTTCAAAAGGCTGAATACCGGACGCGGGATGCAGATTCAGACAAGTCTTTAAATCCTTCTCATTCGTCCATTGCAGAAATTTTTTCGGATCGGGAAAATAATCCGTATCCCAGGTATAACCTGTCCAGCCAAAGGTTTCTCCTGCCTGATCCCGTTGAAGCTGTCCGTTTTTAAAAAATTGCGGAAGCGATCTGTAATGCCAGTCAATATCTATAACCAACACATCCAGAGGTACATCATGCATCTCAAATTCATCTATCAGATCCCTGAATTGAGTATCGGTGTACTGACGATACCTGGACCACCATGCACCGAAAGCAAATTTAGGTGGCAGAGCAATTTTACCGGCAATTGCTGTAAAATCCTTTAAAGCTGTTTTATAATCAGTTCCGTAAACGAACAGGTAATAATCCTGCTGACCAATTTCCCGTCGTGCCATCACCCAGGGCCAGTCTGAATTATCGAACAAAGGACGATCCGAATCATCGACCATCACCCATCCATCCCTCGAAATTATGCCCTGCTCAAGGCTTTCAGGCGCACCATCCACGTTATCCAGCGTGCGTGTTGTTCCCAGTAAATTTCCGGGATTTGCCTTTCCGGGACACCATGTTCCTTTGTTTCCGTAGGGACTAAATTCTACATTCAGATTCTCTTTTGTAAACCTGCCTGATCCGGTTTTATAGGTCAGGGTTAATACACCGGTCCTTATAACTAATTGCCCATCCGTTTCTTTAGTTTCAAATTCCGGAACGGGCAACCTCCTGTTTACAAAGGTTAGCGTTGCATTATCCGTAAAAGATCCACCAGGTGCCCATTCCATCCGGATCACCCGTGGCGTTAATACCGTAAACCTTGCGTTTCCGGATATGACAACTGCATTCGGATCAGCCACAGGATCATATTCAACGGCAAAGGCACAAAATGTTACGATAAAACTAAGCAGCACAGGAAAAGCAAGCGTTTTCATTATAATAAAATGTTAGCAACAGGATTAAAAAAAAATAAAGTTACATATTTATAATATAACCAGACCTTCTATTTTACTCATATTCGGACTTATAATACTTGAGGTTGAAAACTATTCATATTTCATGATGGGTTTAAGATTTTCTCCATTCATTTTTTTCTATTTTTAGCGTTGCGACTTCATATAAAACAGAGCATACGAATGAAAATTCATTTTATAGCCATTGGAGGCAGTGCCATGCACAATCTTGCCCTTGCCCTTCATCATAAAGGTTACGAGGTTACCGGGTCGGATGATGAGATATTTGAACCCTCAAAGTCACGGTTAAAAGCGGCCGGTATTCTTCCGGAAGCATGGGGCTGGTATCCGGAAAAGATCACAAAAGAACTGGATGCAATTATACTTGGAATGCATGCAAGAAAAGACAATCCTGAATTGCTGGAAGCGCAGAAAAAAGGCATTAAGGTTTATTCTTATCCCGAATATCTTTACGAACAAACAAAAGATAAAAAACGTGTGGTAATTGGTGGCAGTCATGGCAAAACTACCATCACGTCTATGGTAATGCATGTACTGCGCCATCAAAATATTAACTTTGATTACATGGTTGGTGCTCAACTGGAAGGCTTTGACACCATGGTAAGGCTTAGCCACGATGCAGAAATTGCTGTTTTCGAAGGGGACGAATACCTGTCCTCGCCTATCGATATGCGTCCGAAGTTCCATTTATACCAGCCACACATTGCACTCCTTTCCGGCGTTGCCTGGGACCATATCAACGTATTTCCCACTTTTGATGAATATGTGATGCAGTTTCAGACCTTTGTGCAACTCATTGAGATAAGAGGTGAACTGGTCTATTTTGAGGCAGACGAAATACTGAAGCATATTGCACGTCAGTCAAGAAGTGATATTAGAAAAACACCGTACGGTACACCTAAATATAAGGTGATTAACGAAGTTATGAATCTGGAAACAGAATATGGTCCTGTCCCCCTGAATGTATTTGGGGAACACAACCTGCAAAATATCGAAGGCGCAAGAAATGTCTGCAAGGCTTTAGGTGTAAACGATAAAGATTTTTATGCTGCAATTGAATCGTTCATGGGAGCCAGCAAACGTTTACAGACTCTGGCTAAAAACGATAACCTGGCCGTTTATCTTGACTTTGCCCATTCTCCATCCAAACTGAAGGCAACCGTTGATGCGGTTAAACTTAAATATCCCGATAAAACCGTTATCGCCTGTATGGAACTGCATACATTCAGCAGTCTGAAAAAAGATTTTTTACCACAGTACTCCGGCTCAATGGAAAAAGCTGATGAGGCCAACGTGTATTTTAATCCGCATGTGGTTGAACATAAAAAGCTGGATCCCATAACAAAGCAGGACGTAGCCAATGGATTCAACGGAAAGAATGTAACGGTTTATGATCATTCGGATCAACTTATAACTAACCTTAAAACAAAGGATTTACGAAATTGCGTCGTTTTATTAATGAGTTCGGGCAATTTTGACGGCGTGGATTTAGCTACCTTTGCACTGGAATTGGCAGAAAAATATGATTGATCAGTTTACCATAGAAAAGATTCATGATGCGGCTCGCATTGAAGAGGTGGTTTCGGAGTATGTAACCCTGAAACGCAGAGGGGTGAATTTTATCGGGTTGTGTCCTTTTCATGATGAAAAAACACCGTCTTTTACAGTCTCGCCATCCAAGGGCATATGTAAGTGTTTTGGCTGTGGCAAAGGCGGAAATGCCGTTAATTTTCTGATGGAAGTAGAACAGATATCTTATGTGGAAGCACTTAGGATTCTGGCAAAGAAATATAATATCGAAATCCAGGAAAAAGAGCTGACAACTGAAGAAAAACAATTTCAGAATGACCGCGAAAGCATGATGGTGGTCAATGAATTTGCTGCTAAATATTTTTCGGATCAGCTGAAAAAGGATGAAGGCAAAGCTGTTGGACTGAGTTATTTTCTGGAGCGTGGTTTCACTGAAACCATTCTTGAAAAATTTCAACTGGGCTACTCACCCGAAAAAAAAGATGCACTTACACAGGAAGCACTTTCAAACGGATACAAACTGGATTACCTTGTAAAAACCGGGTTAACAGTTAAAGGTGAAAATTATCAAAGCGACAGGTTTCGTGGTCGGGTCATATTTCCTATACACGGACTTTCGGGCAAAGTGCTTGGTTTTGGCGGTCGGATTCTGAAATCGGATGCCAAAACAGCCAAATACCTGAATTCACCGGAATCGGAGGTTTACCATAAGAGTCGTGTTCTGTACGGGATTTTTCATGCAAAAAAGGAAATTGTAAAACAGGACCGCTGCTACCTGGTGGAAGGCTATACCGATGTACTTTCATTTCATCAGTCTGGGATTGAAAATGTGGTGGCTTCGTCAGGAACAGCTTTGACGCCCGATCAAATTCGCCTGATCAGTAGGTTCACAAGTAATATTACAGTAATCTACGATGGCGACCAGGCGGGAATTAATGCTTCTATCCGCGGAATTGATCTGATACTTGAACAAAATATCAACGTAAAGGTGCTGCTACTTCCCGATGGCGAGGACCCGGATTCATTTGCCAAATCACACAGCTCAACAGAACTGATTGCCTATATCGGGCAAAACGAAACGGATTTCATCCATTTCAAAACGAAACTTTTGCTGGAAAGTGCCAAGGGTGATCCGGTAAGAAAAGCCCAGCTTATTGGTGATATTGTCAAATCCATTGCTATTATTCCGGATGGCATTATCAGATCCGTTTATATTAAAGAATGCAGTAACCTGCTGGATGTACGCGAAGAGGTACTATACACCGAAATCAACAAGATAAACCGACAACGCAGGAACGAACAGTATAAACGTAACTCGTACCAGCAGCAGGATCAGGTTACGATTCAGACACATCAAACACCTCAGGTTCAACACCAAAGAACTGAAGTAAACTACGAAGAATATGAACTGATAAAATACCTGGTTCGTTACGGAAACCTGGAAATCAATTTTGAAGTTCAGGATGACAAGGGAGAAGTTGCAGAAAATGTTGGGATCAAAGTGAGCGATTTCATCATTAAATCCATCGATGAAGATGACCTGCAACTCAGTATTCCTCTTTATCAGAAAATTTTTGACCTGTATCGTGAAAATGCTGAAAACGAGGGGTTCGATCCACAGCGTTTTTTTACCAATCATGCACATCCTGATGTTGCACAACTTGCCGTGGATCTGACCACTGAAAAACATGTATTAAGTAAGATATATACCAAATCAGCCAGTATAGAAACAACAGAAGAACGCTTATCTGAACTTGTTCCAAGGGTGGTTTATGACTTTAAACTAAAAGTGGTTCAGACATTACTGAACCAAAAGCTGGAACTTCTGAAAACGGAAAAAGACAGTGAAGTACTGATGCAGACCATGACAGAGATTCAAAATCTGAATGAGGTAAAAAAACAGTTGGGAAGCATACTGGGCGGAAGAATAGTTATTTAGAGATATAAGACACAAGATATAAGACACAAGATATAAGACGCAAGACTATTATAAATTAGAAATTACAATCTTTAAAAGATAATCCTGTCTCTTGGTTCTTGGTTCCAAAATAAAAAAATGAAAATACTTGTTGTATATAATTTGCCGCGTGAAGGGTTTAAGGCATTAACAGATGCGGGACATGAAGTTGTATTTCCTGAAGAAACCAAATTCTCATCAGATCAGCTACTGAAAAAGCTGCATGATATAGATGTAGTTGTATCAGTATTTACTGAACCGTTTACGAAGGAACACATCGAAGCTGCGCCAGATCTGAAACTTATAGCAAATTACGGTGTAGGATACAATACCATTGATGTGGAATGTGCTACAAAAAAAGGCATAACCGTCACCAACACGCCTGATCCCGTGATTGAACCAACAGCAGAGCTGGCCATGGCACTGATGCTGGCTATTTCAAGAAGAGTGACAGAACTGAACCAAAAAATCAGGGTTAAGGATGGGCTGAAATGGGGCATCATGGAAAACCTTAGCACTTCCCTTGAAGGTAAAACTCTGGGGATTATCGGCATGGGAAATATCGGGCAATCCCTGGCAAGAAGAGCATTGGCTAGTCGGATGAAGATCATTTATCACAACCGCCACAAACTGGATCAGCGCATTGAAAAAATTTACGATGCTGAATATGTGGATCTGAATACTTTGCTATCCACTTCAGATTATATTTCATTGAATGCTCCGTATACCAAAGCAACGCATCATATTCTGGATAAGCGTGCATTTGAGAAAATGAAATCCTCTGTTTATATTATCAATACGGCCAGGGGACCGCTAATTGATGAAGCGGCGCTGACGGAAGCGTTACAAACCAAACGCATTGCGGGTGCAGCCCTTGATGTATTTGAAAACGAACCGGAGATCCATCCCGGATTATTGAAACAGGATAACGTTATTATGGTTCCTCATGTAGGGACAGGAACCATTGATACCCGTATTGAATTGGGTAAAAGTGTATCGAAAAACATTCTGAATTTCATTTCGGGAAAAGGAAAGATTGATATGGTGAATTAAGCTTATATTTCCCCGGGTTACATCATCTGCTATTTGCATAGAATATTAACATTTACTACATTTAACTTCCTTTTCCAGCACCATCGAAAACTACGTTCAGAAAGGCAAATTTCAATTGAGTAAAATTTTACTCATACTTGTATAACAATTAACCTAATACTAATTTTAAATTTTTTAAAATGGAAAATCAAACAATCAATCCGGAACAAAAAAGTGACCGGAATTTTGTAGCAATGCTTTTACTGTGTTTCTTTCTTGGAAGTTTAGGCGTACACAGATTTTATGCCGGTAAGATAGGCACAGGTATTTTAATGCTTATAACAATTGGAGGATTGGGAATCTGGACTATCATTGATTTCATAATGATTGCAGTTGGTAGTTTCAAAGATAAAGAAGGCAGATACATTAAAAATTAAATCGTATAAAAAGGAATGGTTGCAAAATCATTCCTTTTATATTTTTACCCTAAAATAATAAGCCTTTACAAAAAATTTGAATTAATAAATAGTCTGCTTTAAATCATAAGCAGAACTGCTGATTCCTGTGGTATCTGCAACGACAAAATCAACCGACAGATTTTTGAAATGAGTGCTACCTGCGGGATTTTCTGAATAACTGCTTTTCCCAACAGTTACACTTACGGAAGTGCCCGGTCCGGGAGCATCATTACTGGTTTCTTCAAGGTAAATTTTGTATGTCCCCTCCGGTACACGGTTTCCCATATAATCTTTCAGGTTCCAGGCCACATCAAAGGTCTGCGTACCTAAAATGGTAGCACCTGTTACAGCATCTGTCGTGATCCCCTTGGATGAACCATACCATTTTACCAGATATTGTTTTCTTGCCTGTGCATAAACGGCCAGAGATGTTACAAATTCTCCATTTGAATCTTCTACCCATACCGCCATAACATACCTTGGCGCATAACGTCCAGAAAGATTGGCAGTGGAAAATTTGAAATTAAGATGATCTCCGCTTATCGTCACATTTGTTGATCCTGACGGATTTGAAGTTGATTTTTGACAGGCTGTAAAACCTAAAACAACGAAGAGAAATATCAACACTCCCCATAAAATGTTCCTTCTGTTCATATTCTTAACTGTTTAATTAAAATCCAATACTTTATACAGCAGTTGTGTAAATACTATTCAATCAACGTGCTGTGCGATTAATTGTACATGGGAAGTAATTGAGATCAATTAAAAAAATTGTAAAAATCGTTTACATATTTATTTGTTTGGAATATGAACTATTCTTTAATTATGGACGCATGCTCCGATGTGAGCATTCGGTTATCACCTGTAATAAGGATACATTCCACGCCTCTCAGCTTATTGATCAGCATTAAGCCGGTCTCAGGCCCCAATACCGAAACTGATGTTGCCAGTCCGTCTGCCAGTTCCGCATCGGGACAAATGATGGTTACACTTCTCATTTTTTCAACCGGCCACCCGGATTTTGGATCAATAATATGCGAAAGATTAGCTGTATCAGTCTGAATGTGATATACGTAGTCGCCCGAAGTGACCACAGCCATATCACTCACTTCGAGCCAACCAAGGGCTTTGGAACGATTATCGGGAGAGGCAAGTCCTACTTTCCACGGCTCACCATTATTTGAACCCCAGAACAAAATATCGCCGCTGGCATCTACATAGCCGTTTTCAATTCCCAATGCAGTCATTATGCCTTTTGCACGGTTTGCCGCATATCCCTTTCCGATAGCTCCAAAACCTATCCTCATTCCCTTCTTCTTCAGGAAAATTGTCGTATCCTTCTGATTAAGTATGATATTGTGATAGTCAATAAGACTTTTCAAAGAGTCGGCCCTTGCATGATCCGGAACTTTACCGTAGCCTGACTTAAAATCCCATAACTTATCGGTAACTGCGTATGAAATATCAAATGCACCATCGGTGAGCCGCGATAATTTAAGGGAACGTTCCACCAGATCATACAATTCAGGATCAACCTTAACCGGTTTTATTCCCGACATATTATTGACCTGCGAAGTTTGTGAATTGGATCTGTAAGAAGATATTAACTCTTCTATGCGTGAAATTTCAATAATGGCACGCCGAATGGCTTCATCTGCAACTTCAGGATCTTCATGCAGCGCACATATCTCAAAGGCTGTTCCCATAAGCGTTAAATCCTGCTTATGTTCCATTAATTTGTTCTGACCAGAAAGTGTAAATACGGAAAGAACAGCTGCAATGCAGATCAGAAAGAATTTCATTTTTTATGAATCCCGTCGTCCAGTAATTTTATGAAGGAGGTTACCGGAATATCCTTGTAACCTGTAGCAAAAACCCTCTCTCCCTGTCCGTTAACTACTACCAGGTAAGGAAACTGACCATCCTTATCATATTTATCAGCCAGCGTTTCATTAAATTTTTTCAGCGGTTTTTCCTGCTTAGTACGATACGGAAAGTCTGCCTGATATAATTTAAAATCTTTAGCATATTGCATGAATTCATTCGAATCCAGTAGTTCAGCTTTCATTTTAATGCATGGCTTGCACCAGTCTGAACCCGAAAAATATATCAAATATAATTCCGTAGAGGGTTCATTAAAATTTACCTTTGTATAATCCTGCGACCACTTTTTCTCTTCGGCATGTAACGATACCATTACCGTCAACACCATCATTATCAAAGCTATTCTTTTCATTCCAGTACTATTTTTTGTGTCCAGACAAATTCATTTGTTTTAACCTGTAAAAAATATGCGCCTTTATTTAATGTGGGGTCTCTGTCGAATTTTAAGGTTTGCTTCCCTGAAAGAATAACACCTGAATAAAGTCTGTCAGATGAACGTCCGGTCAGATCGATAAGCTCAACAGTTGTAAAAAGAGGTTTTGAAAACTCAACGTTCATGTTCAGACTTTCCTTTACAGGATTTGGATAAAAACTTATTTCCGGGTTGCTATCCAATCCATTAATTGGGGTTGCATCATTACTGGTGTATTCCAGTGTCATATTTTTATAATAGGTATCACCGGTTGGATTCTCTGTATAACTGCTGCCTCCTACTGTAAACTGAATACTTTTTTTAGGTCCGGCGCTATTCTGACTTGTAGCTTCAATCATGAGAATATAGGTTCCATCGGGAACACGGTTTCCACTATAGTCTTTCAGATTCCAGGTAACGTTATAAGTTCTGAAACTGCTTACAGTTGCACCTGTAACCGCATCACCCTTTATTCCTTTCGAGGCCCCATACCATGTAGAAAGATACCCCAGACGTCTGTTTCCGTAAACGGCAAGACTGTTAATATAGTTACCGTTTGAATCTTCTACCCAAATGGCAATAACGTGCCGTGGTGCAAAGTTGCCCGGAATATTGGATACATTCACAGAAAATGAAATCTGTGAATCGCCCTGAGTCTGTGCCATTGCAGGAAGAAACAATACTAAACTTAATGTGATGTAAAAAAATCTTCTCATTCCAATACTATTTTCTTTGTCCAAATAAATCTGTCTGTTTTCAGGGTAATAAAGTAGTTACCTGCCTTTATCATTGGGTCCCTGCTAAAAGTTAACGTTTGGTCACCAGCAAAAATCATACCTAAAAATAAATCATCCACTGTTTTACCACTGAGATCAACCAGATCAATATGCGCTAAGGCCGGCATGGACAAATGACTTTTCAGTACGATTTCATTCTGAACCGGATTCGGATACACTGTAATTTCCGCTTGACTAAACACCTTGCTGACAGGTGTATTATCATTTGTAACATAGTCCAGTTCAAGATTGGTAAAATGTGTATCACCTTCAGGCTTTAAGGTGTACGCTGCCCCTCCAACCGTAAATTCAAAACTGTAATTCGGACCTTCCCAATCGTCACTTGTTGCTTCAACCCACATCACATAGGTTCCATCAGGCACCGTATTTTCGTTATAATCTTTTAAATTCCAGGTAACGTTGTAAGTCTGGAACTGTAGCTGCGTCGCCCCGGTAACTGCGTCAGCCTTTAATCCTTTTGATGCAGCCCACCAGGCCCAAAGGTTTCCCAGACGTTCATTTCCATAAACAGCCAGACTGTTCACATAATTACCAGTCGCATCCACGATCCAAATCGCCATAACATGTTTAGGAGTGTATGGCCCCTGAATATTCGAAACATCAACTGTAAAATCCACTCTTGCAGTATTCTGAGCATTCACCACAACTGGCAGAATCATTAAAAAAACCAGGGCTCCGAATATCTTTTTCATAATATACTTTTTATAACGTAAATGTAAGATCTATGCTTCCAAAAAATGAGTGCAGTCCATCAGATCTTTGATATATCCCACCCCTGAAATTGATGCTTTTGAATGCTGTATGATGATTCAGAAAATTGGTACTGTTTGAACGGGAGATTCCAAATGGCGGAGATAAACGCATTCCTGCTCCAATCTTCTGACTGGTAAATCCGGAGAGATCATAGTCGGATGTGTAGAACTTTTCACCAGGCACATGTTCATTGAACGGCTTGAAATATGTTGAAGCTGTTTGGCGGTAATATCTGTAAAAAGGATAAACCGAGAAGAAGCGGGTGAATTTGACCGGGAGCTCTATCTCTGCCGTGTAGGACTCAATTCCGAACGAGTCGAAATAGTATCTGAAAAAGTTTCTTATAATCAGTGAATTAAATGGATATGCCGATGTGCGTAAACCAAATGCATGTTTATTTCTGAAATCCGGTAACTTTTCGATGCTGACGGTTTTAAAAAAGTCACCTACACTTCTGCCATCATTAAAAACCACACGGTGAAAGGGGGTGGACAAAATACCCTTTTGGTAGGTATATTCATAAATTAAAGCAGCCTGAAAGCGCGGGGTCAGGACACGCGAAAGCACAACTGATCCACTAAACGTATTTCGTATATGTGTTTGCAAAAGCGTATCCGGTCGACCCTGCAGATAACGAAGCTCCACCGGATAAATCAATTTCCAGTTATCCCTCATACCTACAAGATTGAATTGAAGACTGGTATTTTTATCTGCCGATTCAATGGAATAACCTCCATTTGCAGAAAATGATGTTACATCAAACTCACTGCTGAAACCCAGCCCCACATTATACGACTGATTATCTTTGAACATATTGGTAAAACCAAAATTCCCGTATTTTCGCTGATCCTTGTAAGAAGCTCCGGTTAAGGGATATGGATCACCGCGTAAAGCATAAGGAACCGGAATTCCCGGATCGATAGCCGCAGATGAAGCTGATGTATATGAGTCGAAACTTAATTTTGCATTATAGATATACTGTGAATCAACAGGAATTTTTAATTCGACCGCAAAAACCTGGTCATGCAGTGCCTGACTACCAATACCTCCTAAAACAGCCCCATGATCTCCATCCTGCTGATAATAACTGGAAATGAAGTCTACTTCAACGTCTCCTATATCATATTTCCTATTGCCGGACCCCGTCTGGGCAATCGTGACATTCCTCATGGAGAAAAGCAGGAAAAAACCTAAAGTTAAGCGCCTTAGTTGCATCCGCATCCTCCTCCCGTTTTACCGCCTTCGGCACCCGAACTCCCTTCGCGATAGGTTTGAAAACTACTTTCGTAATATTGAAGCGGCCTGGCTGAAAGCTCCATCTCCTCGTCGTTGAGGTAGACTTTCTGATAACTTTTAACAGATTGACAGGAAACAAACAGTAGCAGGCCTGTCACAATCAGGAGTACAAACTTTATAATGCTTTTTTTCATCTCGACAAAACTCGTTATACTATAGAATAAGTAGTATAAATCAATCAACACAAATTAAAGGAAATTGTTGGTCTGGGATTGTTCTTTCCTGACTTATATCAGTTTTATTAACAATTAATGGATGAATTTAACGAATAGAAATCCGGTAGAATTAAAAATTAAATTAAGGTTCAAAAGACACATTGAGTTGCCGTTTATTTCCTAAAAGCGCAATTCGAATTTAGTGCATTAACAAAAGAGACCCGCCACACATAATTATAACCTGTCTGCCAGAATATCGGCTATATGAATGGTTTGTATGGGCAGGTTATGCTTTTTAATATAGCCCTGCATATTCATCATGCAGGAGGCCTCTGTGGCAATAATGTATTCTGCTCCGGTATCCAGGGCATTGCTCACCTTCATTTCGGCCATTGCTGATGAGACCGGTTCAAACTTTACAGAGAATGTTCCGCCAAAGCCGCAGCACACATCAGTATCTGCCATCTCAATCAACTCAAGCCCCTTCACCTTACTCAGGAGCAAGCGGGGTTCATCTTTTATGCCATAATCCCGCAAAGCATGGCACGAATCGTGAAAGGTAACCTTGTGATTAAATTCTGCATTAAAATCCGTAAATTTTAAATGATTGACCAGAAAATCAGTGAGTTCAAACACACGTGGACTGAGGTTATCACAATTATTAAGTTGTTCCGGATCATCCTTAAACAAGCGTTTGTAATGATTTTTCACGTAACCGGTACACGATCCACTTGGAGAAATAATAGGGTTTGATCCGGGAAAATCACGCATAAACTTCAGTGCCAGATCGCGGCTTTTGTCCCAATGACCGCTATTATAAAAAGGCTGGCCACAACATGTTTGTTCCGGATTATAGTTGACTGTACACCCTGCTTTTTCCAGAACTTTAATGGTATTAAACGCCGTATCAGGATATAACTGATCTATAAAACAGGGCACAAACAAATCAACTTCCATAATCCTAATGTTTGAGCGCAAATGTAATGAAATTCGTTTTATCCCTACAATTAGCTGCACCTCTAATTCACTGGGTGATTATGTGCGATGTGTTTATATTCACCCGGTGAATCAGGGAAAACATTTCGTTTTAAGATACTTACAATATGTTTGTTAATTTGCCTATAAACATTTGTTATTTACTGTTATAAATATCAAAACAACAACATATACAGATTTTTTAATATATATTTGTACCACACTAAGGTGAACATTAATGCTTGCAAACAAATTCTTCACATTCGCGGAAATCATTCCGGACTTAACAGAACGGTTCAAAGACAATATTGCATTAAGCTATATTGATGAGGATGGTTTAACTTATGCGCAGATGGCGTGTAAGATCAGTGCTGTTATGGCTTTTTCTGAACAGCTTGGCTTAAAACCCGGTGATAAGGTGATTATTTTAAGTCAGAACATGCCTAACTGGGGCATTACCTATCTGGCGATGTTAAGCATGGGGATTATTGCAGTGCCTGTTCTTCCTGACTTTACAGAGGAAGAAGTGGCAAACGTAATAGAACATTCGGAAGCCCGGACTGCATTTGTGTCTAAAAGTCTGATGCCAAAGCTTAAGGAAAAAGCATCTGCTTATATCAAACACCTTATTCATATTGAAGATTTCACTCTGACACAGGAAAGTGAAGTTTCTTTTGATGAAAATGCAAAGCCATTAAATCAATACACAACAAACGAAAACGATCTTGCGATTTTAATTTACACATCCGGCACTACCGGTAATTCCAAAGGTGTAATGCTGTCGCAGAAAAATGTGATTAGCAACGTTATTCAGTCATCGGGAGTACAGGAGATTAATGAAAATGACCGGTTTTTATCGGTTCTGCCCTTATCGCATACGTATGAGAATACGATAGGATTTTTACTCCCACTCCTTGCTGGTGCCAGTGTTACCTACCTGCGTAAACCACCAACACCGGCGATCCTGGTTCCGGCCATGAAAAAAGTCAGGCCGACGCTGATGCTGACGGTTCCGTTGATTATTGAAAAGATATTTCGAAATAAAGTGCTTCCTGAACTGGAGGGAAAAACCGTCACAAGAGTATTGTACAAATTTCCACCCACAAGAAAACTACTGCACAGGGTAGCAGGGAAAAAATTGATGCAAACCTTTGGTGGCCAGCTGAAATTCTTTGGAATAGGCGGAGCCAAACTCGATGGAACTGTTGAGCGCTTTCTTAGAGAAGCCCGTTTCCCGTATGCTATTGGTTATGGACTGACGGAAACATCACCTCTCCTTGCAGGATCTAATCCGACCAATACAAAATTTCAGGCTATCGGACCAGTGGTTGAAAACTGCGAAATCAAAATTAATGAACCTGATTCCAGAACAGGTGAAGGTGAAATCTGGGCCAAAGGGCCGAATGTGATGTTGGGTTACTATAAAAACCAGGAGGAAACAGAGAAAGTACTGACTACGGATGGCTGGTTTAAAACCGGTGATTTGGGTGTATTTGACAGACAAGGCTGGCTGAGCCATAAAGGGCGTTTGAAAAATGTGCTGGTTGGAGCCAACGGCGAAAATATTTACCCGGAAGAAATTGAGTCCGTTATCAATAACTTTAAACATGTGCTGGAATCCATCGTGGTTCAGAAGAAGGGAAAACTGGTAGCCATGGTGCATTTTAATCGTGAAGAAGTGGAACTGAAGCTGCAGGAAGTAAAACACAATCTTTCGCAAAGACTTGATGACACAATCATCGGTGATTTATCAAAACATGTGGATGAAAAAATAGAAGAGCTGGCCCGTGAACTGAAGGAACATATTAACGCCAGGGTCAATAAATTCTCAAAAATCCAGAATCTTATCATTCAGTCTGATCCGTTTAAAAAGACAGCTACCAAAAAGATTAAACGGTATTTGTATACCTGACGGAGATATAATCACATTTTAAATCCTCCGTCCCGATTATTATGATATAACATCGGGACACCTCTCCCGAAGCCTCGGGACAAGTAAGGAGGACAGTTACATTTGAATTGCAGGTTTAGAAGTCCCCCTTAGGTTGCTGAGTAGCGCAGACAAGATCGTCTATGCATATCGAAGCAAAAAGGGGGTGCGAAGCGGGGGATTTAATATCGGTTAAGAACCGCAAAAACTGACACGAAAGTATTAATCTGAAAGTTTTCCAACGCGCTAATCTGCACTCTTACAGCGACCAACACACAATTCAAATCATATTAAACTTCTTTTACTCTAACAATGACCCATTAAGGGTCCAATTAAAGTAGCCTTAGGTCAATGAGCAATGCGAATGCCGCCCCGGATTTAAGTAGGTTATATAAATCAAGGCCAGAATAATACTTTTAAATACACAAAAATCGTATCAGAACCATCTTTTCAAAAAGGTTAATGAAATATAATCTCTTTCAGTCATAAATTTGTCAACAGAACATAGTACCTCAATCATATAAATGCAGTTACACGACTCAAAGTCCCACTCTCACTCCCACTCTGCTTACAATTCCTTACCTTTGTTAAAACCAATTTGCTATGATCCGATCCGTCAGAACATCCGATGCTGGAGCTATATGTACTATCTATAACCATTTTGTGAAACACACAGTAGTGACCTTTGAGGAAGAACCTGTAACCACCTCCGAAATGGAAAACCGTATTAAAGAAATTTCCATGCGCTTTCCTTATATTGTTCTGGAACTGGATGGTACGATTAAAGGATATGCGTATGCCACTACCTGGAAAACAAGAGCATCTTATCGGTTTTCAGTGGAAACAACGGTTTATTTAGAGCCCGGAACAGAAGGAAACGGATATGGATTTGCCTTATATTCTCACCTGATTGACCTGTTGAAACAGCAGAACATCCATTCTGTTATCGGAGGCATCTCACTGCCAAATCACGCAAGCATCAGGCTTCATGAAAAATGCGGATTTAAATACCTTGGAAAATTCAGTGAAGTGGGATACAAATTTAATAACTGGGTTGATGTGGGCTACTGGGAGTTAATACTTTAGTCCCTTAGCGTCCGGTTCCCCTTAATGTGCTTTGGAAAATACGCACAATGCCTGCATCCGTTCCCGCAACAATAGCCCCTGTCTCTGTGGTACTTCTCAGTAAATATCCTGAAACCGCGCTTATCCATGTAATAATCTTCTCCCTCTTTCAAAGGTGTTGGTGTAAATTCTATATCGTCGTACATTTTTTTCTAAATTCTCTGTTCTTAAAACATTAACTCTTATCAAAGGTTCATTCCTAACGAACCATGAATCCCGGATTAGCTGATCAATGTAAAATGTGACATTAGAAAATTTTTACTCTGCGCATATCTGCGAAATATTTCAGCGTACATCAGCGAGAACAAGTAATCCGTTATTTTTTAAAAATTATTTCTCGCAGAATACCGCAGATTAAACCGCAGATTTACGCTAAATTTCATTTAGAAACTCAATTACGGTTAAAATATAAGTTTGCCCTCTTATTTCCCATGTGATCTGACTATAAATCTATGACATTAAATCCTGCCAATCCAAGATCTTTCCAGTATCCCGGGTATGACTTAGAAACCACGCCAGGCTCATTAATTATTATTCCCGGGAACATCACCGCTGCCGGAGCAAAAGCCATGGCCATCCGGTGATCCTCATAGGTATCAATTGCTATATTTTCCTTTTTCTCACTGGTAGATCCGTCCCAGGCCATGCAGCCTTCTTTTGGTTCCGTGATCACAAATCCCATCTTACCAAGTTCCTTTATCAGCGCAGCCACACGGTTTGTTTCCTTAATTTTCAAACTGTGCAGTCCTTTAAAATAAAACGGAATACCCTTTAAAGCACAGGTCACCACAAATGTTTGAGCCAAATCCGGTTGATCCACGAAATCCACTTCCAGCTTTTCCACGGTTGAACCCGAATTTTCCAGAATCGCCCCTTTATCAGTATAGGTTGTTTTTACGCCCAGCTGTTCAAACAATTCACCACAGCGGCTGTCACCCTGGTAGCTTTCTTTTGTCAGATCAGGAATTTCCACTTTGGCTCCCGGAACAAGCGAAACAATCTGGTACCAGTACGATGCTGCGCTCCAGTCCGGTTCCACAAAAAACTCCCGTGGTTGGTAATTCTGTTGTGCAATGGTGATGGTATCTCCTTCCCATTCGGCTTTTACACCAAAATACTCCATCATATGCAAAGTCATGCGGATATAAGGTTTGGAGATAATCTTATTTTTAAGTTTCAGTATCAGTCCGCCCTGAACCGTCGGGCCAATCATCAGCAATGCCGAAATATACTGACTGCTTACATTACCTTCCAGTTCCAGTGTTTTGCTGTAAAGGGCACTGCCATAAATTTTTAGCGGTGGATAACCTTCCTTTTCCATATATTCGATGCGGGCGCCTAATTCGTTCAGCGCATCCACCAGGATTTTTATGGGCCGGTTTTTCATGCGATCACTACCGGTAACCACCCACTCTCCCATTATTTTCGACAAAAATGCCGTAATAAAACGCATGGCTGTTCCTGCAGGCCCAACATCAAACACGTTGCTGTTTGAATTCAGTGCTTTCAATAACACCTGTGTATCATCACTTTCGCTCAGGTTCTGAACCGGAATACCACTGTAACTTAAGCCTGATATAATCAGTGCCCGGTTGCTGATGCTTTTGGATGCCGGCAATACAATTCGGGAATCAATGGTCTTAGGTGCGGTTATCGAATATTGCATGCTAAACTCCTGTTACCTTGCGTAAATAATCCAGTGAATCGTCAATTTCTTTGCGTGTACAGTTCATGTTGATCTGCACCTCACCGATGTTTTTCATAAAGGTAAAGTTGATCATTCCACCTTTGTTCTTTTTATCGTGAAGCATCAGTTCATATAAGCGGTCATAGTCATCTGAAGAAAACTGAAATGAGCCGTAATTCCTGACAACCAGGTCAACCAGTTGATCCAGTGCCTTTTCCGGGAAGTTCAGTTTTTTATGCGATAAATACAGTTCACTTATCAGTCCCCAGGCAACTGCATAGCCGTGAAGTACAGGACGTCCCTGTTCCATGGCCATACTTTCCAGTGCATGCCCGATGGTATGCCCCAGGTTCAGTGCCTTACGAATACCTTTTTCATACGGATCCTCCGCTACAACACGTTCCTTTATGCCAATGGATTTCCCAACGATTGGTTTCAAAAGTTCGTAATCAGGATCTGTTGTGTCATAAGCACAAATCTCATCCCAGTCTGCCTGTGAGCTCAGCAAGGCATGTTTGATCATCTCTGCGTACCCTGAAATAAAGTTTTCCTGATCCAGTGTTTTCAGAAAGCGGGTATCTACGAGTACGGCTTCCGCATGGTTAATGACACCGATCTCATTTTTCAGGCCTTCAAAGTTAATACCAGTCTTCCCTCCAACAGCTGCATCCACAATAGCCAGAAGCGTAGTCGGCACATTAAAAAAGCGCACACCCCGTTTAAACGTTGACGCTGCAAAACCTCCAAGGTCGGTTACCATACCGCCTCCAAGACTGACAAACAAGGAGTGACGGTCAGCGCCGTTATGGGTCATATATTTCCATACATCCACTAAAGCATCTACTTTTTTGTGGTCATCGCCCGATTTAATGGTGATAAAATGTGCACCGGCCAGTGTAATATTCTCTTTCAGAATATCAGCACACTTTTCAAACGTATTATCGTCAGTAAGAATAAAGATTTCAGAAGATTTATACCCTTCCAAAAACGGTTCAATATCAACCGCCACGTTGTCGCAGATCCTAACCTTATTGTTTGCAGATTCTATGATCATAACTGAATTTTTTGCGGTCACAAAGATAAGGGCAAATTCGGGTTATTGCAATACTGTGCCTTAGCCAGGGCTTCGTTTAAAACGAAACCCTGACTGGAAAAATGTTTCTAACTAAATCACGACCACAACATAACACTATCATCACACTGATAATGTAAAAGTTAATACTATATCTTCTAATAAATCAGCAGCCAAATATTGTGTCTAACACAAACAAGAATATCAGGGTTATAACTTCATACTTATTAGTTAATTCCGTAACTTTAATGGTCCAAAATGAACTGCCCCTCTTTCTCAGGAAAGCCTTGTAATACAAAAAGATATTCTACTACGTGAGGATCAGCCCTCTATTTTGAATTACAACAAAATACCCCATGAAAACATTTGCACTAATCCTTATTTGGTTTGGATGGTTTTCCTTTGCCAGTGCACAGGAAGCAATTACTACGACCGGTGGTTCTGCATCCGGCACGAATGGAAGTGTAAGCTACACCGTTGGGCAGGTTACCTACCAAACCCGAAGCGGAACAAATGGTTCAGTTGCAGAAGGTGTGCAACAACCTTTTGAAATTTCTGTAATTTCTACAATCAAAGAAACTGATGGAATATCACTTAATTTCATAGTTTATCCTAATCCAGCCAAAACCAATCTTACTTTGGATATCGCTGATTTTGAGCTTTCAAATTTAATCTTTGAACTTTTTGACGTAAACGGAAAGATTTTAAAGACAGGGGAAATTACAAACACCCGGACAAATATTGATATTTCCAGCCTTGAATCAGCATCATATTTGGTTAAAGTCATTCGGGATAATCAGGAAATAAAAACATTTAAAATCATAAAATATTAAGGAGGACTAAACAATGAGAAAGTTATATGCTTTTTTAATAGGATTGTTATTAACCTCATTACTATGGGCACAAAGCCCCGAGAAAATGAGTTACCAGGCAGTAGTCCGTAATTCTGATAGTGAACTTGTAATTAATTCATCCATTGGAATGCAAATTAGTATTATACAGGGTTCAGTATCCGGAACTTCTGTCTATGTAGAAAGACACTTCCCCACAACAAATGAGAATGGCCTTGTAAGCCTTGAAATAGGAACAGGAACCATTATCAGTGGTGTTTTCGCTGATATCGATTGGTCTGCAGGTCCGTATTTTATGAAGACAGAAACAGATTTGAATGGTGGGGCAAATTATACGATTACCGGAATAAAACAGTTATTGAGTGTTCCTTATGCTTTATATGCTAAAGAAGCAGGCAATAAAGATGATGCCGATGCAGATCCTGAGAATGAGTTGCAATCGATAAGTTTGGATGGTGATCAGTTAACATTATCCAACGGAGGTTCTGTAACACTACCCAAGGATACATTAGCCTTTATTTCATCAGATGGTATTACACACAATGCAAATTTAACTGATAATTTTGTTTTTGGATCAACTTCACTGGATAGCTTACAAGGCAATGAAGATGATGCACGTATGTTTTTCAATAAAGCAAAAGGTTCATTCAGGGCAGGTACAGCTGTTGGATCGGAATGGAACGATGATAATATTGGGGTTAATTCATTTGCATCTGGATTGAATAACATAGCATCTGGGAATGGTTCGACTGCAATAGGTATTAATACGACAGCTTCAGGAGGTTGTTCTTTGGCTTCAGGATTTAAAACCTCTGCAATCGGATCAAATTCTTTAGCTCTGGGATACGAAACTTTAGCAACAGGTCCCTCATGTATCGCACTGGGTTTAAATACTACGGCTACATCACTTTCTTCATTTGCTTTAGGCACCCATTCTTCCGCATATAATAATTTTTCAACAGCAATAGGTTACTATTCTGAAGCACAAGGGGTTTCTTCAGTAGCCATTGGAAGAGGTGTAACGGCATATTCATTTAATGAAATTGTATTTGGTCAAAATAATACATCGTACACACCTGAAAACACAAGTAATTGGGATGAGGCTGACAGGCTTTTTGTAATAGGTAACGGAACATCAAATCCAAGCGATGCTTTAACGGTACTCAAAAGTGGAAATGTTGGGATTGGAGATAGTAATCCTTTTCAGAAATTATCTGTTAACGGAATGATTTATTCACGGGAAGAAGGATTTATGTTCCCGGATGGTACAGTTCAAACTACCGCAGTTGATCCAATAAGAGGAATTAAAATCATACCAAATATATTAATTGGGGAGTCAGCTGGAGAAGATTCTGATTCAACAAGATATATAATTGCAATCGGTGATTTTGCATTATATAATAATGGAATCGGGGCAACACAAAACTATCATGCAACGGCAAATACTGGAATTGGCTACAGGTCATTGTGTTACAACACAACAGGTTATAAAAATACTGCCAATGGTTTTACAGCGTTGTTTTCTAATACCGAAGGACATGATAATACAGCGAATGGATACCGTGCTTTATTCATTAACGCGACAGGAAATCAAAATACAGCAAGTGGTTCGTTGGCTTTATGCTTAAATACCTATGGAAGTGATAATACAGCCAATGGTTGTGCTGCGTTGTATTCTAACACAATAGGGTCTAATAACACAGCAAATGGTCGTCATGCTTTGTATTCTAATACTGAAGGGCAAGATAATACCGCAAATGGATATTATGCCCTTAATGAAAATACAACCGGTAATTATAACGTTGCAATGGGTAACAATGCCCTCTTAAGTAACACAACTGCAAACGACAATACAGCTTTAGGGCGTGCAGCTCTGAAGAATAATACAACTGGTTATGAGAATACAGCTACAGGCTCATGGGCACTTTTAAGTAATACCGAAGGTAACTTTAATTCGGCTTATGGGCGTGCTGCGATGTATCATAATACAGAAGGTAATAATAATACAGCTATTGGATATGAATCACTGAATAAAAATATTTCAGGTTCTTCAAATGTTGCAATTGGGACTCGGGCTCTTTACAATAGCACTGATCGATGTAATCTGGTAGCAATAGGTGATTCTGCTTTATTTAATAATGGAATTGGAGCAACCGTTTGGGTTGATGGAACTAGTAATACTGCTGTTGGTTCGAAATCACTTTACTCCAATACAACCGGTTATAGAAATACTGCAAATGGATACGAAGCACTCTATTTCAATACGACAGGTAATAATAATTCTGCAAGTGGATACAGGGCTCTTTATTCCAATACAACTGGTAAATATAATACTGCTAATGGATATGCGGCGTTGTATAATAATACTGAAGGAGGTGATAATACAGCAAATGGATATTATGCACTTCAAGCCAATACAACAGGATCTTCTAATACAGCAAATGGATACTCAGCGCTCCATATTAATTCATCAGGTAAATGTAATACCTCAAATGGAACCAATGCGCTCTATTCCAATACAACAGGTTCATATAATACAGCAAATGGATACTCGGCGCTCTATTCCAATAAAACAGGTAATTACAATACAGCTATTGGTTATCGTGCCGGGCCCGACAATGTTTGGGGTTTGTACAATACAGGTGCATTTGGCTCTGATGCCTGGGTACAAGAAAGTAATACCATTCGAATCGGAAATACCAGTATTTCTAAAATTAGTGGGCAGGTAGCATGGTCTTATCCTTCAGATGGACGTTTTAAAACAAATGTGAAAGCCAATGTTCCGGGTTTAGAATTTATAAGAAAATTAAATCCTGTTACCTTTAATTGGGACATCCACAAACTAGATAGATTTAAAGGTGTTTCCGATAGTATATATGCCCAAAGCCCCAAAATGGAAGAAGCCAGATTACAGCAGGAAGCTAAGATATATAGTGGTTTTATTGCACAAGAGGTTGAAGAAGCCGCCAATGCCGTTGGTTATGATTTTAGCGGTTTAAAAAAACCCAAAAATGAAAGATCAGAATATGAGCTTGCGTATTCAGAATTTGTAGTTCCTCTGGTTAAAGCAGTACAGGAACAACAACACATGATTGAAGAAATGAAAAAAGAAATTGAAGATTTAAAACGTCAGATAAATCAATGAATTTATTGTGGACATGTAGATAAAAATAGTCTGAAGTAGCCGAAAGCTGATGAATGCTGCTTCTTTGGATTATAATTTAATAAAGATATATCAGCCCCTCTTTCATAGGAAAGCCTTTTATATCAATGATAATTTTCATTTGTAACATTCGTCTTTATTAAAATTTCTTTAAAAAGTACCCCATGAAAACTGTTTTTAGAAAAGAGCGCATTACTTATAATGTGTTTTTGTTAATGGCCATTGGAGCAACGTTGTATTTATGGAGTTGTTGCAAAGAAAAGTTTGAAAACAGCAGTCCTGTAGCAATTATCAGTGCTGACGTAACTGAAGGTAACAGGCCATTGGTAGTTACTTTTAGTGCCAGCCAGTCATACGACCCGGATGAAGATGAACTCACGTACTATTGGGATTTTGGAGACGGAACAAATTCCAATGAAGATTATTACCCAAAAGTATTCAATGAAACAGGTAGTTTCAATGTCAAACTCAAAGTTACAGATCCTGGTGGACTGGAAGCAACAGATAATGTTACTATTAAAGTAAACAAACCACCAGATTTATTCCCGATATCAGAGAATGCTCAATGGATTTACAAGGTAACTGCCAGAGATACCGAAAATGGAAAATTAAGCGATTATGATGAAGGCACTTTGTGCCTGGTTGTTACGGAATTAAATAATGAATCACAGGATATTCAGTTTATTAAACTCAGGATTACAGGAGAAAGATATTATAATAATAAAGGTTTTGCGGAGTATATTTTAATTTCACATGTACCTGGTAAAAAAGTGGGAGTCTATCATATATTAAATAATACATTTGAGGATGGAGGTTATAAAACCATGATAAATATGGCTGAGAATACCTGGTCAGGGTTTGGAATGTTCTTTTCAAATACTTCTACGCAAAGTGTAACACAATCAACAACCAGTATCAATATGGGATTAGGCAATTATTCAGCCTATAAAATCCGGTATCATAGTGATAACATAGGAGAAAATTATGTAAGTGAACGCTATGATGTTACAGAGGAGGAATATTATAATCCACAAATCGGTTTGTTATACAGAACAACTTCAAGGTATGTTGATTTTTTAGATTGTTTTACCTGCCCGGTTTATGGTGGTGGAACTGAAATTGAATTGACGGGTTATTACATTGTTCTAAGTGATGGAACAAAATTAGAGGGCGGTACAGGCTATAATCCCGGTAATCCTTATGGTGGGAATATGGGTCTATTGACTGTATGGAATAAAATTGACCTGGGATATACAAGTATTTACCTGGATGGTGATTATGTTGGAACCATACAAAAATATTTCCCTGACGGAATAAGTTGTGATGATGGAAATGCGGTAAATGTTTTTCGTCCTGAAGGTACTTACACTCTTACTGCCGAATCACCTAAAGGATATAAATGGGAAACAGAAATAGAATTTAAACAAGGTGAATGTTTATCCCTTGAATTTATTGTCAGTAATAAAAGTATTAAAATCCACAATAATCAAATCGTTTTGGCTCCATTAAATTAAATTTTGGATATGGGATTTAACGAAGATTTATGACATTTTGAGCATACACGTCACATCTTAATTCAAATTAAGGTGAATAAAATATTACCCGATAGAAATAATTAGCAGGATTTCCATCCTACACAGGATCACATATTACTTCCATAGCTCAAAACAATTTCAACACCGAAGGTGCCATAGTATGAAAATCTTTCAATTAGTACAAAAAACCAGAACATGGCTTAAAGCTACTCTTCCTCATACATAAATACTTCGTTGATTTGTTTATGAAAGACATCTGATATTTTAAATGCCAGTTCCAGTGAAGGAGAGTATTTGCCCTTTTCAATGGCAACAATGGTTTGCCTTGATGCACTGACTTTATCTGCCAGCTCCTGTTGTGTCATTTCATCGGCATCGAACCGTAAGCGTCTTATGTTACTTTTTATTATCTTTTTCATTTATAGCCCCTTTCTGTGAAAATAAATCTGCGTTCCGTTATCAACAACTTCGGAAAGCAGGGCACTGATGATAAAAACAATAAAAATACTATATACCGGTAAACCGATTGAAAGTCCAAGAATACCAAGTACAAAACCACCTGAAAACACATAATATGAATTACGCATGCCTTTTAATTTAATCAGTTTTACCCGTTCGTCTTCAACCGGTATTTTGTCTTCGCGTGTAGCAATAGCATTAATAATGTGAAATATAATGTATATGATAATTCTGGCTACTACTGAAACACCAATAAAAATCAAAAATACAACACCCCATTTTCTGTAATCCGCGGTAAGGTCAATTACTCCCGAAACATGTTTCTGGTATACAATCCAACTGTAAACCATAGTGATTAACAAACCACTAAAGATGTTTACAACGTTTTCTTTTTCCTGATAAGTCATATCCTGTAAGTTTATAATATTTAACAATAAAACTAAAATATTTGACACAAAGATATATATTTTTTACTTTATGTAAAGTTTTTTTTACATAAATTTTTTGTTTTATTATGTAAAGAACACTGAATATCATTTGCAAAGCCCCTGAATATTCCTTTAATTTGCGCCGTTAAACACAGACAGTTCGAAACCATCCTGTCTCTAAAAAAAACTAGGGAAATGAAAAATAAACAATTACATAAGGCCAAAGAGCCTTCGCTTGCCGTTTCAGGCAATAGTTCAACAGAGTTTATTAAATATCCGGTGCAGTCATGAAAAAGGCTGTTGTATTGCTATCGGGTGGATTAGATTCAACCATAGCGCTCTACCTTGCCAAAAGTGAGGGATACCAGGTTTATGCCCTGTCGTTCGATTACGGACAGAAACATAACCGGGAACTGGAATGTGCCAAAACTTCATCACAACAAGTCGGTGTGGCCGAACACAAAATTGTCAGTCTGAACCTGAACCTTGGGAGCAGCAGCTCACTCACCAATCCTGATGTACAGGTAGAAGATGGTGATGCGGACCGCACTGATATTCCTCAAACCTATGTCCCCGCACGTAACATGGTGTTTCTTTCGGTTGCTGCATCTTACGCTGAATCAGTTCAGGCCCAACATATTTTTATCGGTGTAAGCCAGGTGGATTATTCCGGCTATGTGGATTGCCGAGAGAGTTTCATCAAAGCTATGGAGAACGCCATCAATCAGGGTACGTTGATGGCTGTTGAAGAGCACAAACCTATTAGTATCCATGCACCGTTTTTATTTAAATCAAAGACAGAGGAAATAAAACTGGGTGCAGAACTCAACGTGGATTTCAGTCACACCTGGTCGTGTTATCGTGGTGGAGAAACGCCTTGTGGAACCTGCGACAGTTGTCTGTTGCGTGCCAGGGCATTTGCCGAAGCCGGTGTTATGGACACAGCATTAAATCAGGAGGGAAAAGCATGAGTCAGTTATTTTTAGCACCGGAAGGTATTTTTCCTGCCACAAAAGATGCTGCCGGGAATCCCATAAAGAAAAAGCCGGCAACGGGTTTTACCATTCCAGGAACCATTCAGGGAGAAGGGAAAATGGCCGGTTTGCCAGCCCTGTTTTTACGCCTCTCAGGTTGTAATTTAAGATGTATGTGGAACCTTCCCAATGGCGATATAAGTATCTGTGACACACCTCACGCTTCTTTCAGCACAGATTTTGAAACCCTGGAGAATACTGAAGATGTCGCCCGTAAAATAATCTATAACCTGGGAAACATTCCTTTGCTGGTAATTTCGGGAGGCGAACCCTTAATTCAGGCTAACGGGCTGATGGATCTTATCAAACATTTGCGTTCAGAAAAACCAGATATAAAAATAGCTATTGAAACCAATGGAACTATTTTTAATGAAAAGCTGGCTGACCTGATAGATTTTTTCAGCATTTCTCCCAAATTAAAAAATGCATTGCCGACCCTTGAAAAAGTAAAAAAAGCAGGCATTGTGCTGCCTGCTGATCCTGACAACTATAAAATGATACAAATCAATATCAGGGTGCTTCAAGACTACATTGATTTGTGTAAAAATTCGCTGGAAAAAGATTTTCAGCTTAAATTTGTAATTAGCTCAGAGAACGAAACGAATGAGATAAAAGATCAGTACCTGGACCGGTTAACAGGCTGGAAAAGTGAAGACATCGTACTGATGCCCCTTGGATCAACCCCGGAAGAACTGGCCCAAACGCGCTTAATGGCCATGGAAACTGCCATAAAAAACGGATTCCGCTACACCCCACGGCTTCAGGTAACTTATTTTGACGGAATTGCAGGTGTATGATGAAACCGGAAGAACAACATTTAGGTAAAGAAAGTCAGTATCCTCAGCACTACACTCCGGATGTACTGGTTGCCGTGCCACGGTCTGAAAACCGTGAGTTGTACAATATAAAGGATGAGAAACTACCGTTCTGCGGGGTCGATGTATGGCACGCCTATGAATTCAGTTTTTTACTGGGGAAAGGACTTCCGGTTGCAGGCATGCTTAAAATTGTATATGCCTGCTCCAGTAAATTTATAGTAGAAAGTAAATCGCTGAAACTTTATCTGAACTCGTTTAATATGACCCGGACCGTTGCCGAAAGGGAAACGGCGGTACAAAACATCTGCGTCACAATTAAACGTGACCTGGAGCGACTTCTGAAAACAACCGTTCAGGTCACTTTTTTTGATCAGAATGCTTCTGTTCAGCCTTTTGATTTTGTAGGTTATCCATTACTTGAAGACATGGTTGGGATTGATCTGACCATTGAGGAATATTCAGAAAATCCTGATATTCTCAGGCCACACCCGGGGATCACTTCACTGAAAATTTCCACCCATCTGTTGCGCAGTAACTGCAAAGTAACGCATCAGCCTGACTGGGGTTCAGTTTACATCTCAATGGAAGGCCCAACAATGCCGGATAAAACTACCCTGCTGAAATACATTGTTTCGTTGCGTAACGAAAATCATTTTCACGAGGAGATCTGCGAGATGATCTACAAACGTCTGGATGACATATTTTCTCCAACCGATTTGATGGTGTGCTGCCTTTATACCCGTCGTGGTGGTCTGGATATAAATCCGGTTCGTGCAAAAAACCAACACTTCAGACTGCTAAACCTGGTTCAACCTAACAAACTGACAGAAAGAGGATTCAGGCAATAAATATCTTTCGTTATATCGCATCAAGCTACGCATGATGCTGAAATACCACGTGCCGTTGGCACTGATCCAGCATTTATATCCAGTGAGAATAAATAGCCCGTACAAACTTGACGATAAGGTCTGTATTCACTAAATTTATCATCTAATTCCTAAAACTAAACAACCATGCCACAGTCTCTTGTTAAGAATTATGTCCATATCACATTTTCAACAAAAAACAGGTATCCTTTTATTGATGAAAACATTGAAAAAGAACTTTACAGTTATATTGGTGCAATATGCAGAGAATATGAATGTTATCCTGTAAAAATTGGGGGTTATAAGGACCATATTCATATTTTATGTCTCCTTTCACGAAAGATGGCCTTAATGAACCTTATTGAAAAGATTAAATCACATTCTTCAAAGTGGATAAAAACCAAAGGGAAATGTTTCGAGTTATTTTTCTGGCAGAGAGGCTACGGTTGTTTTTCTGTTTGCCAGAATGCAGTTAAACGCGTTGAAATGTACATTGAGAATCAAAAACAACATCACAATAAAGATACTTTCAAAAAGGAGTATTTGAAATTACTACAGAAAAATGACATTGATTTCGAAGAAAAATACGTTTGGGATTAATCGACGTCGCACCTTTGGTGCTTTTCTGGCCCTTCTGCCCATTGCATCAAGCTACGCATGATGCTGAAATACCACGTGCCTTTGGCACTGATTTTCACCTCTCCCTCTCCTTCGCCTAGGACTGCATCCTATGCATAATTAACTACGCGCCGTTGGCGCTAACCTACTTCAGTTACTTGTTTGAACACAAAAAGGTGCGATATAACTCTGTAATGAACGATTCCGCCGCGGAGCAGAGCGGGATCAATAAGGAATTGAATTATTCCTTTAATCGCCTCAAGGGCTGGAAAATAAAACCTACAGATCCCTCTACAAAAGCCCGGGATCAGTTCGACTTTGTAATTTCAGTTCACTTCGTTTCTGAAATCACAATCTCACTGATTTAAAATTATTACATGAACACCTCCACAACTTTAAACTGCTAACTTTGTTCTGATAGAAAATATAATTTGTTGCATATGCAGGAAATGTTCAAAATAAACAGGGTTTTCCCTGAAGATGTCGAGCGCATTCAAACATCTGAGAATAACCCACACACACACGATTATGAAGAACTCCTGATCGGTGTGGAAGGCAGTCTGGAACATTTCATCGATTTTGAATCCACAAAAATGGATGCCCCATTTGTAAGTTTTGTAACCAAGGGTAAAATACACCGCGTTATACCCTATTTAAAAGACGGGAAATGTGATATCTGGGCTATCCGGTTTAAAAGTGAGTTTATACCAGAAACCACTTTCCAGTTATACACCTATTATCACAATAATGCAAACATCCCGCTCCCGGCCGATCGTTGTTTTAAAAGAATGGAAACCATTTGTCGCATGATGCTGGAAGAAACGGAAGCTGATCAACCGGATTATTCGATTGTCCGCCACCTGTTAAGTGCACTTTTTACCATGGTTGAATCCGAACGTAAAAAATTAGTACCGGACGATTCTGAACTGATTAAAACACAAAGCTCTACTTTTAAAACATTTCTGGTGACACTCGAAGAAAATTTTCGTCGTCCAGAAGGTGTTGAATTTTACGCTGAAAAGCTCTTTATGAGCAGCCGTAACCTGAACATCATCTGCCAGAATATTATGCAGAAAAGTGTATCTGAAATCATAGAAACACGCAAGTTGATAGAAGCCAAAAACCTGTTGATGACCACTGATAAAACCATTTCTGAGATTGGTTTTGAACTGGGATATTCTGAAAATGCCTATTTTACCAGTGTATTTAAACGCAGGTCAGGACAAACTCCCGGTGAATTTCGCAAGGAAATGCAGCAGCTTATTTCCTGATTTTATAATTCCTTTTCCGAAAAGTGATACCTCTGGCGTGACAGGATGCCCGTACTTTGTATCAACAAAAAAGAACAAAGTATAAATAATAAAAATAACGGAAATGGAAACAAAAAAAACAATCTGGACATTAGATCCTTCACACAGCGAAATTACGTTTAAAGTTAAACACATGATGATCTCCAATGTAAGGGGCGAGTTTAAATCGTTTAGCGCACTTATAGAAGGAGAGGATTTTGAGAAAGCAAAGATCAGTGCTTCAATTGAAGCAGCATCGGTTTTTACAAATAGTGAGGACCGCGACAACCACCTGAAGAGTGCAGACTTTTTTGATGCAGAAAATTATGCAGCTCTTACCTTTGAGGGCATTTCTCTTAAAAAGTTAGATGATGATGAATATAAACTGACAGGCTTGCTAACTATTAAAGGTGTGAGCAAAGAAGTGACCTTCGACGTTGAATTCGGTGGTATCAATAAAGATCCGTGGGGTAACTACAAAGCAGGATTCTCTATTGAGGGAAAAATCAACCGGAAAGATTGGGGACTTAACTGGAATGCAGCCCTTGAAACAGGCGGTGTACTGGTGAGTGATGATGTAAAAATATCAGCTGAAGTACAATTTGTAAAACAAGAAGCATAACAACTGAAGTATGGAACGGAAACAGTTTCTCAAAATTCTGTCCCTACTTCCATTAACAGGAGCAGCTATGAAACTGAATGCACTGAATAAACTGACATCCATGGACAGCACGGAGCTTATGCCCCTGCTGTTTCTGGGTCATGGTAGTCCGATGAATGCCATTGAGGATAATGAGTTCACGCGGAATTTTCATGATATAAGTACGAAATTCGAAAGGC
Organism: Quyinboa mangrovi; assembly: GCF_042219825.1. Lineage (NCBI taxonomy): Bacteria > Pseudomonadati > Bacteroidota > Bacteroidia > Bacteroidales > Quyinboaceae > Quyinboa > Quyinboa mangrovi. The sequence goes on along the minus strand of NZ_JBHJHQ010000002.1, from coordinate 572,615 downwards.
CAAAGGCTATATTGTGTGTTTCCGCACACTGGGAAACGCGTGGAACATTCCTTACTGCTATGGATCAGCCGCCAACAATTCACGATTTTGGAGGATTCCCTAAAGCACTGTACGATGTGCAGTATCCGGCACCGGGCAGTCCTCAACTGGCAAAAGAAACGTCGCAGCTAATCGGTTCAACCAAAGCGGATGTGACACAGAAATGGGGACTTGACCATGGAGCATGGAGTGTGATCAAACACCTCTACCCCAACGCTGATATACCGGTAATAGAAATGAGTATAGATTATACGAAAGATCCGGAATTTCACTACAACCTGGGGAGGGAACTTGCCGCATTACGCCGTAAAGGGGTTCTGATAATTGGGAGTGGAAACCTGGTGCATAATCTGCGGATGGTGGACTGGGAAAATATGAACACCATTGGGTATGGTTTTGACTGGGCCGTAGAAGCCAAAACCAAAATGAATGACTGGATCCTATCGGGTGACCACAAAGCGTTAATGCAGTATAAACAGCAGGGGAAAGCCCTGCAACTGGCTATTCCAACGCCGGATCACTTTCTGCCTTTGTTATACGTTCTGGGATTAAAAGAAGGAAAGGACGAAATATCGTTGTTCAACGATAAAACAATGGCTGGTTCATTGAGCATGACATCGGTTTTTATAAAGCCTGAGAACTAAAGAGTAAAAATGCATACGTAAAATAAGTCTGTCTCTTATATGGGGCAGACTTTTTTGCTTGCTTCAAAACCTGAATACAGACTATGTTAATCTTATTTCTTTATTCAAAACCAATAAAATTCCGGCACTTTTAACAAATACTGAATTTGTTTGTTAATGTGTTATCAGAAAGATAAATAATTTGTCTATTTCTCACTTGGTAACATAAAAGTCTATGAAACAAATCAGCATTATTTTAAGCGTTTTATTTTTAACCGCCTGTGCTACTGTTCCCCTAACAGGCAGAAAACAGTTTAAAGCCGTCCCGTTATCTCAGATGTTGTCTTTAAGTGCAAGCAGTTATGAACAGGTACTACAGGAAAATGCCATTTCCGATAATGAGAAATATCGTGATATGGTTAAGACTGTTGGTCACAACATTTCAGCTGCCGTAGAAAAATTCTTTACGGAAAACAATATGCAGGATGAGATAAATAATTACAAATGGGAATATAATGTGTTAGTCTCAGACGAATTAAATGCATGGTGCATGCCGGGTGGGAAAATAGCATTTTACGAAGGCATTATGCCTGTATGTGAAAATGAAACCGGGGTTGCCGTGGTCATGGCTCATGAAGTTGCTCATGCCATTGCAGAACACGGCAATGAAAGGCTATCGCAGCAACTGGCACTGCAATTGGGTGGCATGGCACTATCTGAAGCCCTTGAAAAAGAGAAGGAAACTACTCAGAATTTAGCGATGCTTGCCTTCGGTGTAGGCTCACAGGTAGGAATGATGTTGCCATACAGTCGGTTACACGAAAAAGAAGCGGATGAGATGGGGCTGTACCTGATGGCCATGGCAGGATACGATCCCAAGGAATCCATTACTTTCTGGCAGCGTATGATGGCCAACAGTGCAACAACAACGCCGGAATTTTTATCCACACATCCAAGTCCTGATAACCGGATCAAATACCTGGAAAGCAAGATGGATAAGGCCATGGAATATTACAATGCTTCAAAAGCGAGTTAAAACATGAAAGTAGATAACAAGGTTATAGTCGTTACAGGTGCCGGAAGCGGCATGGGCAGAGAAATTACATTGCAGCTTTTGTCTAAAGGGGCAAAGGTTGCCATGGTTGATATCAATGTAAAAGGCATGCAGGAAACTGCATCACTGGCCGGAGGTTCAAATCTGTCAACGCATGAAATTAATATTGCCAAACGTGATGAAGTTGAGAAATTACCTGAATCGGTAATTAAGGTGCATGGCGCAGTGGACGGATTAATCAATAATGCCGGAATTATTCAGCCATTTATTGACGTGAATGACCTGGGTTATGATACGATTGAACGCATTATAAATATTAATTTTTATGGTACATTGTATATGACTAAATCATTTTTACCCTATCTGCTAAAACGTCCTGAAGCACACATTGCCAATATATCCAGCATGGGAGGTTTTATTCCTTTCCCCGGACAAACATTTTACGGTGCTTCCAAAGCTGCAGTGAAACTTTTAACGGAAGGATTATATGCAGAACTTCGGCATACTAACGTTGGCGTGACCGTTATTCATCCCGGAGCCGTGAATACAAATATTATGTCCAACTCCGGCATTAAGTCCGAAGCCGAAGAAAAAGCTTCAAAGGATACACAAAGCAACATGGCGCTGCCTGCTGATAAGGCTGCAGAAAAAATCATACTTGCCATAGAAAAAAATAAATTCCGGGCAATGGTTGGAAAAGATGCCAAAGGTTTAGATATACTATACCGACTGGCTCCCAGATTTGCTGTAAAAATGATTGAAAAACAGATGAGTAAACTGGATCTGAAGTAAAATTTTTGCACTTTCTGCAGAACAAGGCAGTCTTATATTCTGTCAATATACCTTGAACCAAACCCAACAGATTCTATTATTTTTACTGAATACATATAAGTCTAACAGCTTGTAAATATAGTATTTGATGCTTACTTTTGATAGTACACAAAATACTAAAACCATAATTATGAACCTGTTAGTCTTTATTACGAATATGAATTTCAGAATACAGGCACAAATGCCATAAAAATGTCATGCTTAAACCGTAACAGTTTAAACATTACCGTTGTAATTTTGAAACCATATTTAAAAAGGAATTTCGGTGGAAACAATTGGCTCAAAAATTTCAGAAATAAGAAAACAAAAAGGATTATCCCAGGAAGAACTATCTGACAATGCAAATATTAACCTGAGAACACTTCAGCGTATAGAAAAGGGAATAAATCAACCACGGGGAAATACATTAAAAAACATATGTACGGTTTTGGAAATTAATATTGAGAACCTTCTTGATTACAATAAAAAAAAGGACTTAAAATTTTTACAGTATTTTCATTTATCTGTTTTGGCTTGTATCTTCTTCCCTCTTGGCAGTATCATACTTCCAATGGTGTTATGGCTAACCAAACGTGATAAAATAATTGATTTGAATGAACAAGGTGTTAATCTTTTAAATTTTCAAATTTTATGGAACCTGATATTCTATTCCTCTTTCATATTATGGTTCCTCCTAAAAATAAACCATTGGAGCAACAGTAATCTCTTATTCTATGTAATGGGGGTACTGTATGTCATAAATATATTTTATGCAATTATTGTAAGCATATTAATTGGAAAAGGGAAGTTAAAAATGTACTATTTAAATATTTTTCCTTTTATAAAAATGTGAACCAATGGAAGAAAACATCTATCGCTTGATTGCATTATTCAAATTACTACTCTAATTTAAATGCCACTATTATGAAAAATACAATCCTTATCCTGTACATTTTTATTTCTATTGCTTCCTGTGCTCAAAACAGCAGCATTGACTGGCGGGCTGATATCGACTATCTGAAAACCGAATTACCTAAAAAGCATTACAATTTATTTATGGTAAAAAGCCAACAGGACTTTAATAATGGTCTGGACCGGATTGCTGCACAAAAAAATGAGCTGTCGGATTTTGAAATTGCCGTAAAATTGCAACAACTCATCGCTTCCATGGGCGATATGCACACCTCTGTAAGCCTCAAACCATTCTTTGATTTTAACCGTATGCTCCCTTTGGGACTGATGTGGTTTAACGACGGAATTTTTGTCCAGACAACCACCAGAGATAATGAAGCTATCCTGGGAGGCAAGCTGCTAAAAGTAAACGGAACACCAGTAAACACAGTAATTGACTCGCTTTCAACTATCACAACTATAGATAACCAGGCAACGGTAAAAAAGATAATCCCGGAAACTTTACCTGCGATACAGCTTTTAGAATACTATGGATTTGCAGATTCAGACACTGTAGAACTACAGATTGAAAATGAAAACGGAGACATCATAAATTACAACATAAAGCCCGAAAGAATCAACAGAAGTAATGCCGTTAGGGTATTACCGGAACCTCTCCCACTATGTTATCAAAATGGAAGAGACCTCTTTTGGGACAAAATTGTCAAAGATAATAACGTCTACTATATTCAGTATAAGCAATGCTGGAGCCGGGAACATGTACCTTCCGGATTCAGAGGAAATGTTCAGGATTTACCTTCTTTTACAGAATTTCAGAACCGGATTATTGATACCATCAAAGCAAACAACTTTGATAAAATAATTTTCGACATCCGTTTTAACGGTGGCGGAAACTCGGATCAGGGAACCCAACTGATTAAAGAATTATCAACGCTAAAAAAAGCCAATAAAAAAGGTAAACTATATGTCATTATCGGACGCAAAACTTTTTCCTCCGCAATTATAAATGCCATGGATTTTCGAAATATGACCAACGCTATTCTGGTAGGTGAAGAAACCTCAGGTAAACCAAATCATCTGGGCGAAGTAAAGCGAATGCAATTGCCCTCTTCAGGTCTGTCAGTTCAGTATTCTACCAAATACTTTAAACGAACAGACAAGGATCTGAAAACCATAACTCCTGATCATATTATTGAAGCCAGCTTTAAAGATTTTAAAGAAGGACGCGACCCGTTTTATGAGTGGATAGTAAGTCAATAAAACATGAAAATATTTTTAAAACTAAAGCATTGGCAACTATTCCTTGTTTGGATTTTGAGTCAATTTCTATTCATTGCAACGTTACATACTGACTTTTGGTTAATCACATTCGAATTTTATGCTTTTACTGCTGTTGGCTGGATTTATTCAATCGGTAAGGTAACCAGTAAATTGAATTCAGATAATAAATCTAAAAACTACAAAGAAGAGCTATTGATGATTTTATATTTGATTTCAGGAATACCTTTTGCGTGGACATTCAGAGATTTTTTCTAATCATCATCTGATCATACCCTGTTAATTATGTTAGGTGGATTAATTGGATTTCCTGCGATGTTATTATTATTGAATTTTTCTGCAAAATCATATAAAAAACATTTATTAAAAAGGCCTGTTAAGCCAGGTGATTATTTAGCGGAAATGGTAATAATAGCTTTTTGGATTATTGGAATATGGATTATACAACCAAAATTGAATCAGATTATAAAAGGGAATAAACCATGAAAGGAATAAAGTATCAATATTTAAAATTAACTTTTACAATTTTATTCTTACCTATTACTTTTTTTTCAGCTTTTTCTCAAATTAATAATTTAACCGGTTCAGATTCTTTACTGCAAAGAGCCCAAGAGCTATTAGAGCAAAGGAAGTATGAAAGATGCAGGGACATGTCACTAAAAGCACTGGATATTGATCCTAATTGTGGTCAGGCATATATCTTAATTGCTTACGCCTACATTTTAACAGCCGATTCATGTTTTGATAAAAACCTTGAAAAGCGGATGGTTTATTTTTTGGCTTTAGATAAATTTGAAAAAGCAAAAGAAGTTGATACTTTATTGACTGAGAAAGTGAACAAATTAATTAACATTTACAGTAATTATTTACCAGACCTTGAAGAATGTTATTGTTTTTTTTATGAAGGCGATACTGTAAAAATTGGTTGTTGGATAAATGAAAACACTGTCATTAGAAATGCTCATTGATGCGTACAATTGTTATCAATTTGAGAATTAACTTATAATCCAATTACAACTCCCACATTTAACACTTTTTTGATTTTCAATAAATTCCTTATTTTTAAATCCGAATGTAATATGATGCAGACAGTGACCAATGCTGTTTAAAATACATGAAAAGAGCCGGATATATACAACTACTTCATTCTATTTCTGCACTTAAAATAATTGCTGCTTATATTTTTTTATCCTTTGGTTCATCAAATATGCTGCATTCCCAGCCTTTCAGGGAAATAAGTTTACAAAGTCACTTATCATCGGCATTTAACAATAATGGCATTGCTGTGGCTGATTACGATGACGACAATGATCGGGATATATTTATTGTTTCCCGTTGGAATAATATCACAAATGTTCCGGTCGCCAGTCAGCTTTTTCGAAATAATAACGATGGCAGTTTTACCGATGTAACAGCAGAATCCGGTATTGTGAGTAGACACAATTATTTTGAAGAAACGGTACCCGGTCCTTTTGGTTTCGGGGAACAGATGAGTGCTTCGTGGGGGGACTACGACAACGATGGTTTTCCGGACCTGTTTCTGGCCAGTGCCTTGTTTTACGAGCTTTACCATAACAATCAGGACGGAACCTTTACGAATGTAACTAAAACAGCAGGATTTACAGAGAAAAACAGCTGCTACAGTACGCATGCCCTCTGGTTTGATTTTAACAACGACAGTTATCCCGATCTTTACATTACCAGCGTATTCAGCTGTTCCGGGGCATTGTACAAAAATAATGCGGACGGAACATTTACGAATTTCACCGACAGTGTTGGTCTGAATCCTTCCGGGCAGGCTTCATGGATGTCTATACCCTGGGACATTAATAGTGACGGTTTCCAGGACCTGTACATTGCAAAGGACTTTGATCTGCCAAACGAATTTTTCATCAACGATAAGGGTACTTTTTTCAGAGACAGTGCAGCGGAATACGGCATAGAAGACGAATTTAAAGACGGTATGGGATTAGCCCTTGCCGATTACAACAACGATGGCTATCCTGACATGTTTATTACCAGCATCAACGAGAGTGCACTCTATAAAAATATGGATAACAGATCATTTACAGATGTGGCACCGGAGCTGTATCTTGAAAAGACGGAATGGGCCTGGGCCTGTCAGTTTGCAGATTTTGACAACGACCTGGACCAGGATCTGATGGTTCTGAATGGCTATTTTCTGGAATTCCCGAATAAATATTATGAAAACCTGCTGAACACAGGCGAAGAAAAATTTGAAGAGAAAGCAGCAGCTTATGGCCTGGATGAATCTACTTATTCCAGCAGCCTTGCTGTGTTCGATTACGACAACGATGGTGACCTTGATATGCTGGTAGGAAGTACTGACAAACAAATTCAGTTCTTTGAAAACCAGCGCATCGAGACAGCACCAAAAAATACCTCAAATTGGGTCAGCATAGATCTGGAAGGGACAACTTCAAACCGCGATGCTATCGGGACACTTATTCAGGTAAAAGTTAAGGATCAGGTCTTATCACGGTATAAACATGGCTCTTCGATTATGGCTCAAAGTCTGTTACCGGTTCACTTTGGCCTGGGATCCTATAATACCATTGAAGAATTAACCATAACCTGGCCCTCCGGTCTAAAGGAGACATATTACAACATTCCGGCAAATAAATCTTATTATTTTACCGAAGATTACGGGTATTATGAAATCTACATAAATACCAAAAAGATACCCGGATGTACAGATCCGGCTTCATGCAGTTACGATCCTGCAGCTACATTAGACGACGGTTCCTGCACATACCTTGAAAGTTTTGCAATTGAGGGCAATACTACGGCGGGTGTACTCACAGAACAGACCTATTCATATCCTTCAGCACCAGGAAGCACCTGTTACTGGCAAATTACAAATGGGAAAATCATTGAAGGTCAGGGTGATTCAGTGGTGACTGTGAGATGGGGAATTGCTGAAAAAGGTGGACTATCTGTCCGGGAAGTAAATGCATGTTCAAGTCTGCCCGTTGTACTGGATGTGAACCTTAATGCAACGGATGTACCGGATAATATTTCTGTCGCCCGTATGTGGAACGAATCCCTGTTACAGGCCATCCGTGAAGATTATGCCCGTCCCACCGTTCACGCAAGAAATCTGTTTCACACAAGCATAGCCTTATACGATGCATGGGCCCTTTTTGATGACAAGGCAGAAACCTATCTCATAGGAAAAGAACTGCATAATTTCATTAACAACTTCAACGGCTTTAGTACAGGTATCAACAAAGATGTTGCGGTAAAAACCGCCATGAGTTATGCCGCTTACAGGCTGTTAAGTTACCGGTTTAAGAATTCACCACATCATGATGAAACGCAACAGCGGTTTGATGCCCTCATGAAGCTGTTCAATTATGATATGGATTATACGTCATCCAACTATTCAGGAGGTGACCCCAGAGCTTTGGGAAATTTCATTGGCCAATCCATTATTGTTTACGGGTTAAGCGATGGCTCCAACGAAATTAATAAATACGCTAATACGTTTTACAAACCGGCTAATGAACCGCTGATTCCAAATTTGCCGGGGAACCCGTCTGTCTCAGATCCAAACAGGTGGCAACCGCTGCAGCTGGAAATATTTATTGATCAGGCGGGCAATATCACATCCGAAAACACGCCGGCTTTTCTGAGTCCGGAATGGGGCAATGTAAAACCTTTTGCACTGAAAGATGAGGACGCGAGCAGTTATTCCAGAGACGGAAATCTTTATACCGTATATCATGATCCCGGTTCACCACCCATGCTCAACAAAATGAAGCTGAAAGAGTCAGATATGGATCTTTACAAATGGAACTTTTCCATGGTTTCTGTATGGAGTTCTCATCTCAATCCTTGCGACAGCGTAATGTGGGATATTTCGCCCGCTTCAATAGGAAACATTGATTTTAACACATTACCGAAAAGCATCACAGAACACAATGAATTTTACAATTTTTTAAATGGTGGTGATACCGGCAAAGGGCGAACGGTAAATCCGGTAACAGGAAAAGCCTACGAAAGCCAGGTGGTTCCACGGGGAGACTATACCCGTGTTCTTGCCGAATTCTGGGCCGATGGTCCTGATTCTGAAACACCACCGGGACACTGGTTTGTATTGCTCAATTACATCAGCGACCATTCTGAGTTTAAGCGCATGTTCAAGGGACAGGATTTTTTTGGCGATCAGCTGGAATGGGATGTAAAATCGTATTTCACCCTTGGTGGTGCCATGCACGACGCTGCAGTGACATCCTGGGGGATAAAAGGATGGTATGACTTTATTCGTCCTGTTTCAGCAATACGATACATGGCCGATATGGGTCAGTCAACCGATCCAGAGATGGATAACTATACCATTAACGGTATTCCACTGATTGACGGTCTCATTGAAATTGTGCAAAAAGGTGATACCCTGGCAGGACCTCACGATGAAAATGTGGGTAAAATAAAACTGTATGCCTGGCGTGGTCATCACTACATCAACAATCCCGAAGTGGATCAGGCAGGTGTTGGCTGGATCCTTGCCGAAAACTGGTGGCCTTATCAGAGACCATCTTTTGTTACGCCTCCTTTTGCCGGTTATGTATCCGGACATTCAACTTATTCGAGGGCAGCTGCTGAAGTTATTACAGCTCTTACGGGAAGCCCCTATTTCCCGGGTGGCATGGGTGAATTTGTGGCAAAGAAAAATGAATTTCTGGTATTCGAAGAAGGCCCCAGCCAGGATATCACCCTTCAATGGGCTACCTACAGGGATGCTTCCGATCAGTGTAGCCTTTCCAGAATCTGGGGCGGCATACATCCACCCTGCGATGACATTACAGGGCGGCTTATTGGGGAGACAATCGGAAAAGAAGCGTTTGCCTTTGCCGAACATTACTTTAATGGCGATGCTACAGGCATTCAGCTGATTAATCAGGGGAATAATTCAGAGATTTATCCGAACCCGGTCAGTCATGGGCTGGTATATATTACCAGTACCGGCACAAATCAGGATTTCAGACTTTACGATGTGAATGGCAAAGAACTTAATATTGACCGAATAAAATATCACCAAGAAACTCATAGTGCCACCCTATCTGTGGATAATTTACCTAAAGGTTTTTATCTGTTAAAGTCAGGTCAGAATATATGGAAAATTGTTATTGAATAGTACATAAAAACAAATGCAAAACCGATACAGCATATTAAGATCTCCCCTTTTCATGATAGGTTTGTTCACACTACTACTGAATGATTTTTATTTAAAAACAATATTTGGCAATTGGCTGACCGGCAAATTATCGGACCTGAGTGGTCTGTTTATATTCCCTCTATTTTTATCTGTATTATTTCCAAAACAAAATAAGACACCTTTCCTGCTCACAGGCTTCATCTTTATATTATGGAAATTACCTGTTGCTGATTTTTTATTTAGCTTTTTCAGAGACTTTGGAATTCCTATAGGCAGAACAGTAGATTATACTGATTTTCTGGCACTCGTAATGTTGCCACTGGCTTATTATTACATGAATTCTCCATACAAATCGCTCAAAATAAATCCAGGATTGCTCGCCGTAATATCGCTTTTCGCTTTCTGTGCAACAACCATATCTCGAAAAGAAAAAATAAAGTATTCAGGGATCAACAAAATTTATCATTTTGATTTTTCAAGGCAATTACTGATTCAAAGATTAAACAGTTTATCAGCAAAAAAGATATACAGAGCACCTGAAATTATGGCGATTCATTATAACTCAGAAGAAGACCTGTTTATATCAAAAACATTTGGAGATACGGTGGCCGTATTCCTTGACGAACAACAAATTAAAAATAACGACACCATTCACTATGCCACAAAAATGGCAGATTTCATCATTGATGGAAATGACTCAACCTCAACATTAAAATTTTTAAGTATCTACAGGAGTACTCCTTATTATTCAGAGAAAGATTACAGAAAAAAAGTGATTAAGGTCTTTGAAAGGAGAGTAATAAAAAAAATTAAGTGACCATAGCTTGATTGAACACATAAAAATACCCTGATCAAACCAAAGCCTGACCAGGGTAATATATTTTACACTAAACTATTCTAAACCAGCTTATCCAGCTTTCCGTCTACTATGCCGTATTCAATGGACTCTTCTGCTGACATCCAGTAATCACGGTTAAAATCCTTCATTACCTTTTCCACCGGTTGTCCACAATTTTCAGCAAGAATTTCTGCCCCCAGCTGTTTTGTCTTAATGATCTCACCCATCTGAATTTCAATATCAGCGGCTACCCCTCTTGCGCCACCACTCGGCTGATGAATCATCACCCGGGCATGCGGCAAAACGAACCTGCGTCCTTTGGCTCCCGCCGAGAGCAAAATAGATCCCATGGAAGCTGCCAGACCGGTACAAATAGTTGAAACAGGACTGGAAATACCTTTGATGGCATCATAAATGGCAAAACCTGATGTGACATAACCACCCGGACTATTAATAATAAGCTGAATCTCCTTTCCCGGAGCAACCATATCAAGATACAATAAACGTTCAATGACGTGTTTGGCAGAATCATCATCCACCTCACCCCACATAAACACTTTCCGTTCATCCAGTATTTTAGAATCTATTATATCCTGTAGTTTCATTTCTTTGTGCATATTTTTAAGCTTTATGTTTCAAATAATATTTAATAACGTTTGCCAACACAATATTGTTAGTTACAATAATTACTTCCCTCCATATTTCTTCTGCCATACCGGATAATCCTCGGTTAACAATTGCTCCGGCCATCTGCCGTAATAGGCATATCCTCCACGTCTTTCCTGTTCAATTTCATTTAATTTGTAATGGATCACTTTATCACGTCCAATAAAAATTGGTTTATCTGTTTCCAGTTCATAAAACCGTGCCCAAAGTGGTGCCGCGTCCGGATCTGATTCCACAAAGGCATCCGGCTTGCCATTTTCACCCCATTTATGATGATAAGCCAGACCTGTAATCTGTACATCCTTAAACCACTGAACTGCACCTTCAATGGCTACTTTTACCTCCGGAGAAGGATTCGGTATTTCCATCAGGAACCGGACGATATCCACGCTTTCCTCTCCTGATAATGAAGGTGGTTCAAAGTTACGTGCCCATGCAGGTTTCAGTGTATTCTGGTCATACTGAGCGCACCATACGGTTAATCGACCATTTTGTTTTACCTGGGTCTTTAAAATACAATCTATTCCCTTCTCTACAGCAGACTCACTCTTTTCACGATGACTCTCATCCACAAAACCAAATGGTGCCTTTTTCTGAGCAATGTCACGCAATATAAACATCACGTTCATCATGGCATTGTCGTTATACGTAATCTCTGAATAATAGCCATGCTTCCTGAGTGGATAAAACTGTGGCCAGCCACCGTTATCATATTGAGATTCCAGCAAATAATCAAGGCCTTTCAAAAAAGATTCTTTATATTTTTTTTGTCCGGTTGCATCATACATCAACGCTAAAAACCGCATTGGACGTGTTGTGGCATTGTTATCAATGGTATTGGCTTCACCCTTTTCTTCAATTTCCTTAAATACTTCCTTATCCGGTTTCTTTGACAGGTCGGTATTCTTAGGCCATGCGCCATATTTTGACTGGTACAGCAAAACATTATCTGCAATATCCGTGGCTTCTTTCGATTCATACCATTCCGGAGAGCGATGTAAAATGGATTCTCCCCATTTAAAATTTACACCTCTGAATGTCCCCTGAGCATAAATAACTTCAGGTAACAACAGGATAACTCCCAATAAAAAGACCTTTACGACCTTAGTAAAACAATACATAACCGATACTTTTAGCGTTATAAAATTGTCCGTATTTCCTTTGCGACCTGTAAAATTAGACTTATAATTCAATAATGAAAATTCGTTTCAGTTGTTAAATTATTAAAAAACCTTAACAACCTGCATTTTTATATATCTGTTAAACCGATTTTAACGTATTATTTAATAAACAGAGGATTACAAAAATACCGCTTGCTTAATTTATCTTATTCTCAAAATGAACAACTTCAATGGTTAAAATCTTATTATATTTGTAACTATGATGGATAAAATGGTATTCATGAAGAATCGCATAAAAGCACGCTTTTTATTTATGCTTCTGCTGTTAACAACAGGGTTTTGCTCACAGGTATTTTCCGTGAATATTTCATATGAAAAAGATTTTGAGTACCCTGTTGATTCTTTGGCAAAAGTGCGTCTGAATAATCAACACGGGAGCGTCAACATAACCTTTGCCGATATTGATTCCATTTACATCAATGTGAATCTTTCTGTAAACCTGGATCTTAGTTCTGATTCTTCAACATTTTTTACGCACATTAACTACGCTGTTTCCGGATCATCCCAAAAAGTTGACATAGAGTTAATTGTTGACCCGGATTACGCATCCAATTATTTATACGATTCTGAGATCAATATAAAGGCTCCGTCCTATCTTTTATGGAGCCTTACAAACAAGTTCGGTGATGTATTTCTGAATGGTCCGCTTACCATACAAAATTTAACACTGGATTACGGCAAACTTCATGGGACAGATTTACTGTTTCAGCCTCAGCGCATTTCAAATCTCACATTCTTTCAGGCCGATGTAACCCTGCACTATATTGCCAATGCACTCATCCATTGCGAAAATTCAATTGTAGCCGTGAACCGCATCGATGAAGCCGTTATTAAAAGTGAATTTTCCACCTGGACTGTTCAGGACGGTGACAATCTGAACATTTCTACCGAAACAGACAACTTTAATATCAACAATGCGGGTGATGTAAAGCTTAACGGCATGTATTCTGAGTTCACCATTAATAATGTGACCCGGAATCTTGAAACGGTTTTAAATTATGGGAAGTTTCGGTTAGGCGATGAAAAGCCCGGTTTTCAGTCTATTAATATTGATCATAGTAATGTGTTCACCAACCTGGTATTTCAACGGTCTGTCTCTTTTAACCTTAATGCAGATATAAAATATTGTGAACTGGTGGTTGACAGAAATCTTTCAGCTTCGGTTAAAACCATTGAAGACGGGGCGTCAAGAATGATCAATGGTGTTGTTGGCAGCAATGCCAATACGGAATCTGCCGTAACGGTAATCGGACGTTTTGAGAATATCAACCTGAATCTGGCAGGCATCAAATAAAATATAACCTATATAAATACACAGAAGTTTTATTGCTTTAAACTAACAATTATGAGTGAAGTAACAACACGGATTGAAAACCTCAGAAACCGGATGCGCAACCATAATATCCAGGTCTGGCTTGTTCCGGGGACTGATCCGCACATGAGTGAGTATCTCCCTGAAGAATGGTCGGAAAGGGCATATATATCAGGTTTTACCGGGTCAATGGGCTTCGTCGTTATTACCCTGAATGACGCAGGTTTATGGACTGATTCCCGCTATTTTTTACAGGCAGAAAAACAGCTTGAAGGATCGGGTATCAGATTGTTTAAAAAAGGAATTGCCGGCACTCCCGAACCCATCAACTGGGTTAGAGAGAATCTTGATCCGGATCAGACAGTAGGTCTTAATGGTCTGATATTTCCTGCCGCAGAAGTGGAACGTATTCAAACTGTATTACAGAAGAAGAATATACATCTTGATACAAGGCATGATTTACTTTCTGAAATGAGATCCGAATCAGGGGTAAAAAGCGTTAAACCTGCAATGCTTCTCAGCATTGATTACAGTGGCGAAGCAACACAAAAAAAACTGGAGCGCCTGCGTAAGGCATACTCAGGAAAATGGATGGCCGTATATTCGGCACTCGATCAGATAGCCTGGCTCTATAACATACGTGGCAACGACGTGGTCTATAATCCGGTCATCATTTCTTACGCCATCGTTACTCATGAATCAGCTTATTTATTTGTTGATCCTAAAAAAATTGAAGACAGCGTTAAATCAAAGCTCAGTAAATCAGGGGTGACTATCTTACCATATGAATCCATTTTTGATTTTATACGTCAACAGCCTACCGATATCAGATACATCACCGAAAAAAGTGCGTTAAACTATGCGGTATACAGCACCATGGCGGAATCCCATACAGTTGAAAATGAGGTATCGCTGGTCAACCATTTCAAATCCATTAAAAATAATGTTGAAATATCAGGGTTTAAAAAATCCATGGTCAACGATGGCATTGCCATGACCCGGTTCATGATATGGTTTGAAAAGGCGATGGCTAAGGGAAAAACCATAACGGAATATGATATTGGGGTTCAACTGAAGCATTTTCGTTCACTTCAGGAAGGATTTATGGACGAAAGTTTTAACACCATAGCCACATTTAATGAGAACGGCGGATTTGTGCATTATTCACCTCCTGCTGAAGGTAGTGCAAAAATTGAGAAAGATGGGGTTTTGCTGATGGACTCAGGAGGTCAGTATTTGTTCGGAACAACCGATATAACCAGAACCATATCTACCGGGAAAGTGGATCAACAGGCCAAAAATGATTTTACACGGGTACTACAGGGACATATTAACCTTGCAAATGCTGTATTTCCGGTAGGGACCAGAGGTGTTCAGCTGGATATTCTGGCGCGTGAAACCATGTGGCGCATGGGGCTTGACTATGGTCACGGAACGTGTCATGGTGTTGGGCATTATCTGAATGTACATGAAGGGCCTCAAACCATACGTAAGGAAGGAAACGATGTGGTGCTTGAACCCGGTATGGTCATCACCATTGAACCCGGATTATACCGCGAAGGTAAATGGGGACTAAGAGTGGAAAACATGGTGTATATTGCAGAAAAAATGACAACAGAATTTGGTTCATTTCTGGGATTTGAAACCCTGACACTTTTCCCGATCGATCTGAGAATGATCAACATGAACCTTCTGGATATCAAAGAAATTGAATGGGTGAACAACTATCATAAATTGGTTTACAATGCTTTGTCATCACACCTTGAACCGGATGAGGTGACCTGGCTCAAAGAGAAGACACGACAGATTTGAACGAAAAGCGGATACATATAGTCGCTTTGGATATACCTTACCCCGCAAATTACGGGGGTGTAATTGATATCTTTAACCGGATAAGGGCTCTAAATAACAGTGGGATTAGGATCACACTGCATGCCTTTTATTCAAACCGTACGGAGGCGCCCGAGCTTAAAGAATATTGCGACAGTATTTTTTATTATAAACGTAAAATAAGTATCAGAAATTTCTTTTCGTTTATGCCTTTTATTGTTAAAACCAGGATAGATAAAAAGCTGCTTTATAACCTTCTCCGGGACACCGACCCTATTTTATTCGAAGGACTGCACACCACGGCATACCTTAATCATCCGCGATTGAAAGGCAGAACAAAACTGGTAAGAATGCACAATATTGAATATGAGTATTACTACCAGCTGGCAAAAGCGGAGAAAAATGCATGGAGAAAGTTGTATAACCTTATCGAAGGTTTTAAACTTAAGCGATATGAAAAAATAATAACGGTAGCGGATCATGTCGTCACCATTTCGCCGAATGATTACGATCATTACAACGCTACTTATCCCAATATAGAACTTATACCATCGTCGCATTCCACCCGCAAAATTGACAGCCTGCCGGGATACGGAGAGTACATCTTTTATCATGGAAAGCTCAGTGTTCCTGAAAATGAAAACGCCGTAATGTTTCTGCTTAAGAATGTTTTTACCCGTATAAAAACGCCATTTATTGTTGCAGGCATGAATCCATCAAACCGACTTAAACGAGTAATCAAAAAACTGGACCATGTTACACTGATCGCTGACCCCCCGGAAGAAGAAATGCTGAATCTGATCCGGGAAGCACATATCAATCTGATTGTAACTTTTCAGGCAACAGGTCTTAAATTGAAATTACTTAAATCGTTGTACTATGGCAGGTTTTGTATTGTGAATTCTCCAATGGTGAGCGGTACGGGGCTGGAACCACTATGCGAAATTGCCGATACTGCTGATGACCTGATCAAAACGATTGACGAATTTATGCATATTAATTTCAGTCCTGATCACATCAAAATTCGTCATGAGAACCTGATGCTGATGTTTGATCCTGTAGCTAATGCAAAAAAATGGACGTCTCTCCTTTTCCCTGAAGAATAACAGACTACACCTCCTTTATTTTCCGTTTTAGCAATCCATTATTCACGGACTCCAGTCTTCACATAAAACATGAATCATTTTTTTAAGTGGTCAACCTATATCAGGGACGTACATATGTCTTATGTCTTGTGTCTTATGTCTTGTGTCTTGTGTCTTATGTCTTGTGTCTTGTGTCTTATATCTTGTGTCTTATATCTTGTGTCTTATATCTTATTTAAACTTAATTTCGTAAATTTAATCTATCCAAAGTTGAGTCAGTTATGCAAACAATTACTTATGTAAAAGGTGATGCTACAAAACCACAGGGAAGTGGACCTAAAATAATTGTACATATCTGTAATGATATTGGAGGATGGGGAGCCGGATTCGTCCTGGCACTGTCCCGGCGATGGAAACTACCTGAACAAAATTATATGGAATGGTTCAGGAGTGGTAAAAATTTCAAACTGGGAGAGGTACAGATGGTTCAGGTTGAACCTGACATATGGGTGGCTAATATGATTGGTCAAAGAGATGTTGTTCCGGATGAAAACGGGAAACCACCAATACGGTATAAAGCAGTTTACCTGGGGATGGAAAAACTGGAGAAGAAAGCTCAAAAACTAAAAGCTTCCGTGCACATGCCACGCATTGGTTGTGGATTAGCCGGAGGTAAGTGGAATAAAATTGAACCTATTATTTCAGAGAATCTTACAAATCAGGGTATTCCGGTAACGGTATATGATCTTTAAACCTCCTGTATTTGATCAGGTTCTGTAATTTTGTATCTTGTTAACTGTTTTTGAAAAAATTCTATTTCCTAATATACAATGCTATGACTGAACGATTCCTTAAAGCAAAACACTGGCAAATATTTCTGCTAACCTTTGGGATTCCCTTTGTAATGCAAATTGTAATGATGATCACCATGATGTCTGAGATCATTTCAAATCCGCAGGCACCTCCCGCAGATTTTATAGAGCATATGAGGTTTATACCCATAATAATGTTTGTGTTCGCAGCGATATTCTATGCCTGGATATGGTCCGTTGCTACTGGTTTGCAAAACAAACTACCTGAGGGTGTAACGATGAAAGTCAACAGATTTAAAGTCTTCTTTTTTATTCCCATGGTTTATCTGCTACTTTTAATACTGGCAATTTCCATATTCTTTGGCGATCTGACAGCCATGGAAACAGAACCGGATCCGGTAAAAATACTTACACTTGTTTTATCCCTTTTACCTTTCCATTTTTTTGCGATATTCTGTATTCTTTACATCCAGTATTTCGCTGCTAAAACAATTAAAACGATTGAATATCAAAGGGAAGTATCCTTTGGTGATTTTATCGGAGAATTTTTCCTGATATGGTTCTACCCTATTGGGATATGGTTCCTGCAACCAAAAATAAATACCTTTGTCAATAGTAATGCGAACTCGGATGTATTATAACCTGAAATTTGATTCACCTAATGAATATTACCATTAATGAACTTACACCGGAATTGCTGGTCGACTATCTCCGTTTTTTTGATACTATGGTGTTTACCGAAAATCCGGATTGGGATAACTGTTACTGCTACGAATCTTATTTTACAGGGACTTCTGAGGACTGGACAAAGGATAACAACAGAACTGCCGTTATAAAACTGATTGAAAAAGGGACAATGACAGGTTACCTGGCATTTGATAAACATAAACCTGTTGCATGGCTTAACATCAACAACAGGAATAATTTCCCTTCACTGGAACGTTTCAGAAAAATCAAGGTCGATCGGACAGAAAATATCTGTTCAGTGGTCTGTTTTGTGATTCATCCGGACTACCGTAGAATGGGAATAGCAACACGGTTGCTTCAAAAAGCCATTGCAGATTATTCGGATAAAAATTTTGACTTTATGGAAGCCTATCCGGGTAACGGAGACCTGTCGTGCGAGAAACACTATAAAGGACCGCTCTCGATGTATGAAAAAGCCGGCTTCAGTTTATATAAAGAATATGAACATCTTTATGTAATGAGAAAATCCCTTCAATGAAATTCTGTTACCTATCTTACCAAATTAATTTTTGTTGAAACTAAGTTATCCGCTGATTTTGTTTGCAGAATATAGATACCTGAATTTAAAGCATCCGTTTTCAGGGATATCAGTTGAGGGCCTGCCATCAGGTTCTGATTCGTTATTACCTCCTTTAATCTTCTGCCATTAATATCATACAGTGCCATGGAATAGTCTCCCGCATGATTGACCTGAAGCATGATTTGTAAGCCAGTTGCGCTGTTGCGTACATTTACACCGAAAGGCACAGCAGACAGTTCATTCAATGCAGAAGTAACCTGAGCCAGTTTGTATGTTTCGGCTCCGGCCAACAAAAATGCGCCCAGACCAAAATCTTCAAAATTCGGCTCTTTATCGTAAGATAAGGGTTGTCCGTCTGAAGGTTGTTTTCCGGTTCCCTGAACCCAACCCAAAAATCCGTTATCATGCAATGCATCACTGTGTAATCCGTTCCAGCCCTTTATTACTGAAGGCATATAGGTTTCCTTATCAAGAATCCCTTTGTTCATTCCCCATGCCAGTCCGTATACAAAAAATCCGGTTCCCGATGTCTCTTTTCCGCCGTAATCATTCGGATCAACAAGACTTGGATTCCAGAACCCATCCTCTCTCTGACAATTGATTAATGCGGCAGACATGTCTTTATAAACATCAAGATATTCGGCATAATGCGTTTCTGTTTCAGGAATAACGTCCAGCACACGAACCAGGGCCGCGTACACCCAACCATTGCCCCTTGACCAGTAGCAGGCTTTACCATCGGGTGTGGTATACGGCGGATCAAAATCCTTATCCCTCCACCACAAACCATCTTCCGGATTGTACAATCCGTTTGTACCATGCTGGTTTTTCGTATAACTGAACATTTCGTACATGCGATTAAAGTATTTCGGATCATCATGAACCACACCCAGTTTGGCAAAAACCGGCATTGACATCTGTATGGCATCAATCCACGACCAGTCATCAATTTTTGTGGTGTTGATCATATTATCAATATTTGTCGTGATAGGAGCTATTTTCTCCGGTTTAGGATCCAGTAAATACAATTCAATATAAGTCTGACCACAACACTGATGATCCCCGTCCCGGGTATACAAATTGCCGTAGGTTGGATTCCAGTCGTGGCTCTCCGCCCAATCAACTGCATAATTATATAAGGTATTATCTTCACTGACATAATACATGGCCATCAGACCTTCATAATATGTGGCACGTGTCCAGAGGTTACTTGGTCTTACTTTATCCGTAACAATATCAGCTCCCGGATCAGGCCATTTAGCCATAAAATAATTGTTTGCCAGCTCCATATCAGATAAAATCTCCGATGCCGGAGGCAGAGTCTGAGCAATGCTCAACACAGGAATCAAACCAAGAAAAATGCATAAAAGTGTACCAAAGCGTTTCATAGTATATTTAATTAACAACAATTATTATTAGTTAGCAGTGTAGTATTCCACATTCAAAAAACTGTAACATTACAGATTTATCAAGCTCAGAAAAAATGCCGCAGCTGTCTTGTAAATGCAATAAAGGAATGACGTTCAGTAATAAAACGATCTGAATTGAAGTATTAAACCAATCAAATTTCATACTCCGCATTAAAGATATAAAAGTTTGATTAAAAATGAAGCAACCAGGTGATTTTCAACATAAAAAAATGAAATACAGGGAATTCCAAAGCTTTTTATATTTTTGTATCGGTGAACCATTGGATTAATTAAGGATAAACCAATACTATTACGTTATTGCTATGGACAGATTTAAACGCTTAACCTCCTACTTAACTGTAGTCTTACTGTATATTATTATGAACTCAGGCCTTCCTGTTTTTGCACAGAACTGGCCTGCCGGAATACATGATCCGTCCAGCATTGTAAAATGTAAAGATGTTTACTGGATTTTCGGAACCGGTGACGGCATATATTCCATGTACTCCACAGATCTTGTTACCTGGAAAGCAGGACCTACACCATTTACCAAAACGGACTTTCCATCCTGGATCCTGAATTATGCCAAGACATCAACCGCAGAGTTCGAGGGTAATTTCTGGGCACCCGACATCATTTACATGAATAATAAATACTATTTGTATTACTCATGTTCGGTATGGGGTACCATGAGTTCATGTATCGGTGTGGTCGTCAATAAAACACTCGATCCTGCAGATCCCGACTTTGCGTGGATTGACCAGGGTGATATTGGTATATATTCCAACGGAGGTTATATTAACGCGATTGATCCGTCCGTTATGCGCGGACCGGATAATAAAATCTGGCTAAGCTATGGATCGTTCAACAGAGATGGAATTAACGTTTATGAGATCGACTCGATAACAGGCAGACCTAAACCAACAGGCAGAACTTCCATTGCCAATTCATGGACCGGTCCAAGCAGCAATAATTATGGTGAAGGAGAAGGTGCCTGTCAGATATATCACGACGGTTACTATTATTTATTCTATAATAAAGGAGGTTGTTGTAATGGAATAGCAAGTACCTACTATATTGTTATGGGGCGATCCAAAAGTCCAAGAGGACCATTTCTTGACAAGTCAGGAAAAGCCATGCGTGTTATTAGTGCCCCCAGCGGAGGCACCCTGTTTTTCAGGCATGATAACAGCCGTGGCCTTGATGACCGCTATTACGGTCCGGGTCATGTTGGATATTTTAAAGAAAACGGCGTTGAATACATAACATTCCATTACTATTCACCGAACGGTTATTATCCCAGCGAAGCAGCCAATTATATGGGCGGTCCAACGCTTGGATTCGGTATGATTGAATGGGGAGCAGACGGATGGCCTTCCATTTCATTCGATTTTCTGGATAAAGGGTATTATTCACTTAAAAATGCCCTCAGTTCCAAAGCACTGGATGCACAAAACCATTCTATTAATTCGACCGATCTGTACCAGTATGCATATAATTACGCGATGGAAACACAGAAATGGCTGTTTACACCTCTGGGAACAGGCGAATATACCATTCGTAGTTACGCTGATTCTACGCGCTACATTGAAGCAACAGGTGCCAACAATGAGGAGTCCATTCAGCTCACATCATCGTATTCTGGTGCAATAAACCAGAAATTCAGACTTGTACAGTCACCAAATGGAAAAACACTGATTTATCCGTCAAGATCGGATAAGATCTTTGAAATTCCTAATGCATACACTACTGATTATCAGGTTAAATTGTGGTCAAATACGAACTCTGACTGTCAAAGATGGTATGCATCTTCCTACAAAGAAACTTTTGCTGTATCACAGGAGAATGTAAATTTCAGTTATACCGACACCATTTATAAAGAGGTTTCTATTACAAGTAACGCAACCTGGAATATCAGAGTGGAAGATCCTTCATGGCTTGTATTTTCTCCGTCTAAAGGTTATGGCGACAAGCAATTACTTGTTTTTGCCAGAGCCAATACCACTGGTGCTGTCAGAACCAACAAAATGATGATCCGTACGCTGGGTGGTCAGGAAGCTGTGATTAATTTTACACAGGCAGCAAAAACAAATACTGCCATTGAACATACAACAGCGCTGCAATTTGATGTGTATCCAAACCCAACAAGCGGAATGATTCACCTTATAAGTACCGCAGATGCCGTTTATTCAGTATTTGATAATACAGGAAAAGAAATCCTTTCAGGGAAAACAACCTCTACTGCTTCGATACTCGATTTAAGCCGACAGGATCCGGGAATATACTTCATTAAAGTTGTTAGCAAAGATCAAACAGGAACAAAAAAAGTAATAATAGAATAAATAGCATTAGAAGGATGTGAGCAAAATGGTTAAAGCTATTTTTTTACTCTTCATATTGAATTAATCAATTGCGTCCAGAAATTTAATAATGGCCGTATATAAATAATTCAGGATAACTTTTCCTCATTTACGCACTTTTCAGAATGCTACCAAAATAGAAAAGAAACTACTATCCGAATAATACGTGGTATAAGATTTAAATGCTTGCATGCCGGGAACGCATTTTTTTGTCATTCTCCAGAGCATTTTTCATCGATTGGACAGATCCTAAAGCTGACATAACTTGTAATTTTGAAACTAAATATTGCAAATGTTATCCGTTTTGAAATATTTAAGTTTCAAATTCCGGCTTTATTATACTCTTAATGAACCCTATAAACAGTAATGCATAAAAAAGCCTCAACCGGATGGCTGAGGCTTTACTATTTCTTATATTTATTTACCTGACCACAAAACCAGGTTTCATGGGATTTTCAGGTGCTACAAATTCCAGTTTACCTTTGTCATCCTCAGCCAAAAGGATCATACCCTGACTTTCGATGCCACGTATTTTACGCGGTGCCAGATTGGCCAGAATTAAGACTTTTTTACCGGGTAGCTCTTCTGCCTTAAAAAACTCTGCGATACCTGAAACTACCGTTCTCTGATCGATTCCGGTATCCACTTTCAGTTTCATCAGCTTATCCGTTTTAGGAACACGCTCTGCCTCCAGTATGGTTGCGGTACGGATATCCATTTTCACAAAATCGTCGAATTCGATATTAGGCTTGGCCGGTTCCAGCTTTATCTCGTTGGCTGAGTTTGCTTTTTTAGTATCCATCAATTTTTGGATCTGTGCCTCAACCACTTCATCTTCTATCTTCTCAAACAACAGTTCGGGTTTACTGATTGTGTGCCCTGCTTCCAACAAATCCGCATTACCCAGATCATCCCAGCTAAGTGCATCCACATTCAGGAACCCTTTTAGTTTATCTGAACTGAACGGCAGGAACGGAGACAAGCCAATTGCACAATTAGCCGTAATCTGCAGACTGATATTCATAATAGTCTTAACCCGTTCCGGATCAGTTTTCTGTAGAGCCCATGGCTCACAATCCGCCAGATATTTATTCCCTAAACGTGCAATGTTCATGGCTTCGAACAGCGCTTCACGGAAACGGAAACTATCCAGGGACTTTTCAATCCTGGCCTTTGTTCCCTTCAGTTCTGTCAGGGTCTGTTTATCATAATCCGTCAATTCACCTGCAACCGGCACCTCACCTTTATAATATTTTTGGGTCAGCACCAAAGCCCGGTTCACAAAGTTGCCGAGAATGGCAACCAGCTCGTTATTGTTGCGGGCCTGAAAATCCTTCCAGGTAAAGTCATTATCTTTTGTTTCGGGCGCATTGGCAGTCAACACATAGCGCAATACATCCTGTTTTCCGGGAAACTCTTCCAGGTATTCGTGTAACCATACCGCCCAGTTTCTGGAGGTAGAAATTTTATCACCTTCCAGATTCAGAAATTCATTGGCCGGCACATTTTCCGGCAGTATATAATCTCCATGCGCTTTCAGCATAGTCGGGAACACAATGCAGTGGAACACAATATTATCTTTTCCTATAAAGTGCAGCATTCGTGTGCTTTCGTCCTGCCACCACGTCTTCCAGTCATCAGTCAGTTCTCTTGTAGCAGAGATATAGCCAATAGGTGCATCGAACCATACATACAACACCTTCCCTTCTGCTCCTTCCACCGGAACCGGAACTCCCCAGTTCAGGTCACGGCTTACCGCACGAGGCTGTAAACCCATGTCGAGCCACGATTTACATTGCCCGTACACGTTGCTTTTCCACTCCTTATGGCCCTCAAGGATCCATTCCTTCAGAAACGGTTCATATTTATCCAGTGGCAGATACCAGTGTTTGGTTTCCTTCAGAACCGGTTTACTGCCCGAAATTACTGATTTAGGTTCAATCAGATCTGTTGCATTAAGCGATGAGCCGCAGCTTTCGCACTGGTCCCCATAGGCACCACCTTTTTTACATACCGGACAAATCCCGGTGATATAGCGGTCAGCCAGAAACTGTTTGGCCTCCTCATCGTAATACTGCTCACTGGTCTTTTCAATGAATTCCCCTTTTTCGTACAGGGTTCTGAAAATACCTGAAGCCTGATCGTAATGCGTTGGTGTGGTGGTACGCGAATAAATATCAAAGGTGATTCCGAAATCCTCAAACGATTTTTTTATGATCCCGTGATACCGGTCCACAATATCCTGAGGTGTGACACCCTCATTTTTGGCTTTTAACGTAATCGGCACACCATGTTCATCCGATCCACCTATCAGCAATATATCCTCACCTTTCATACGCATATACCGTGCATAAATATCGGCTGGGACGTAAACACCGGCTAAATGTCCGATGTGAACGGGGCCATTGGCATATGGTAAGGCTGTTGTGATAAGGGTTCGTTTAAAATCTTTCATGGTGTTTCCTGCGTTAAAATTTACAAAGCGCAAAGATAATAATAGTGACAGTATTTTTACAGCTTATATTACATTTTATACTAGTGTATCATATAACCGGATAGATTCTAAAAGTATGTTTTCAAACACCTGACTTACTGATTTATACAAAAATGTCATATATTTATCAGCATTCTTTAATATAGATTCCGTTCTATGATGAGGTAAAAATATTGAGGGAGTAAAATCTTTTGTACCAGGTAACAAAATTTGATGTATGTGCTTTCATTATTCTCTGGCAACTAATGTAAGGAAGTTAAGCAAACGTTTTGGGGTTACGAGTGATCTAATTAAAGATTATACACCACTCATACATTTCAATGGGTTCTCTCATCCACAGGCCCCTGTCATTTTAAATCAGGACGGTCCAATAGCTATTATGGCGAACTGGGGATTAATACCCGACTGGGTACGAACTCTTGAAGAGGCTGAAAAAATGCGTAATAATACGTTGAATGCACGAGCCGAAACAATTTTTGAGAAACCATCGTTTAAAACTCCCATCAGAAACCACAGATGTCTTATTCCGGCGACCGGATTTTTTGAATGGAAACAATATGAGAACAAGAAGTATCCGCATTATGTATTTGTTAAAAACCTGGATGTTTTTGCGTTTGCCGGTATTTATTCAGAATGGGGAACCGATATGGGGAACAAATCATTTCATACCTTCTCGATCCTTACAAAAGCTGCCAATCCATTAATGTCTGAAATAAACAATATTCAGAAACGGATGCCCGTAATTCTCTCGCCTGGGAATGAAAAGCGCTGGATCAATTCAAAACTGAATCACAGAGATATTGTGGAGATTCTGAATCAGGAGAATAACGATAATCTGGATTTCAGGACCATTCGCCATGATTTTATGCAGAGCTCTGAGCCGGCAGATAAAGTGCTTAAAACCTGGCACTATCCCGAACTGGATAATAATCTGTTGTTTTGAGAGATTATTATATCACAGGATATTCACCCGTTATTAATCTGCTATCAGGCAATATTCCAATACCTTTGCCCGGGTCATCCCAAAACGACAGAAACTCCTGCCCCGCTTATTGGTGAAAACAGAATTCCCCCCGACAATTTCATATTGCGTTTTGATTCTTTAGCTTTGCAGCAAAAAAGGATGATTTGTGAGTTTAAGACAAAAGATATCGAAGAACTCAAACCAACAAACATATTACCTCAAAATCCTTTTTGGGGACGTATAAAGTTTAATCAGGGATTCTTACCAAAAGGATTTGAGTTATCGATATCAAAAGATTTACTTCGTACCGATGCCAATGTACTTGAAAAAAAGAATGATGATCTGCTGGTGTTAATAAAGTACGTTGATGCCAGCAATTGTTTTGCGTATGTGCCTTATGGCCCCAAATTAGAACCAGAATTCGAAAACCAGGGATTATTCCTGGAACAATTATCCGAATCCATACGTCCTTTTCTTCCTCCAAACTGCATATTTATTCGGTATGATTTGATTTGGGAAAACCAATGGGCTGCAGAAGAAGAATATTTTGATAATACCGGTAATTGGCTGGGACCTCCTTCAAGCCAAACCCAGGAATACAGAGTTAACTTTAAAACGAATACCTGGAATTTGAAAAAAAGTACTGAAGATAATTTACCTAAAAATACATTCTTCCTTGACTTGAAACTTAAGGAGCAGGAATTACTTCAGAATATGAGGTACAACACCCGATACAACGTAAAGAAAGCATTCAAAAACGATATTCGGGTCCGTGAATATGGAATCGAACATATGGATATTTGGTACAGTCTGTATCGCGAAACCGCAATCAGACATAATCTGCCTTTGCAAACACAGGAGTTTTTTTCGACTATATTCAGGAATCAGGACAACAGCAAGAAAGGTGTAACAGTCAAGATGTTAATGGCCGATTTAGATGGAAAATTTCTGTCTTCCATGTTTTTGGTGCTCTCCAATAAACGAGGAACCTACCTTTACGGTGCCTCTGCATCCGGTAAAAATAACCTGATGGCAAGTTATGCCCTACAGTGGGAATCCATAAAGCTGGCTAAAAGCTGGGGGTGCACTGAATATGATATGTTTGGATCAGCTCCAAACCTGAATACAAACCATCCTTTGCATGGCGTACATGTGTATAAGAAAGGGTTTGGTGGAAATCTTTACCATAGAATGGGCTGCTGGGATTATCCGTATAATAAAAAACTGTATGATTTATTCAGAATACAGGAGTTGAATAACTAAAAAGGTGACCATACTCATCTGACTCACTGTTTTTATATATTCCGACCAGGTTCTTAAGTAAAACTATGAACCTAAAACATTATCGTGCCGCATAATCCAAAGCATTATCACTTAGAGTTTGCGGTTGCACCTTGTTTATTTATTATTTATTCCATAGATTTAAACATTCCAACTCATAACACCACTTAGACAAAAAAAGTATTCATATGCCAGAGCTTAAGGCCCCCGACAAATGCAGACAATGCAACAGTGAACTTTATGGAAACTATTGTTCAAACTGCGGACAGCCGCGGGAGTTAAAACGCATAAACGGGCATTATGTCCTTTCCCAAATAGGAAGCGTACTCAGCTTTGAAAAGGGGATCCTGTATTCCATCAAGGAACTGATGATACGTCCGGGAATCAACATCAGGAAGTTTATCACCGAAGACCGTAACCGCCTGGTAAAACCTGTCGTTTTTATCATTGCCACATCGTTGATCTATACCATTTTTCAACAATTGCTGCACTTTGAAGATGGCTATATAAATTACTCTATTGGAGGTGAAACGGCAGTAAGCACAATTTTTGAGTGGGTCTCGACACACTATGGCTATTCCAACATATTAATGGCTGTTTTTATTGCTTTATGGATCCGTCTGTTCTTCAGGAAGTATAAATACAACTTCTTCGAAATCCTTATCCTGTTGTGTTTTATCATGGGTGTAGGCATGTTAATCTTCACTGTTTTTGGAATTATGGATTCCATTTTCACGTTTAAGATGAGGGATAAAGGATACGTATTTGGCTTTCTGTATATTACCTGGGGCATCGGACAATTTTTTGACAAGAAGAAAATAATCAATTATGTAAAAGGATTATTCAGCTATTTACTGGGAATGATCACGTTTAGTATTGTAGCAGTTGCCTCAGGCCTTATCATTGATGCATTGAGCAAATAATTCAGGTTGAACCTGAGAACTATAAATGCTTGTATTGCAGCAATTCGTTTGGACGTGCGGTCGTACTTTGCATTTTTTTAATGATGTGATTTTAAAATCATCGCTAGGCGTAGTAGAGACGCGATTAATCGCGTCTCTACAACCGTTATTTCATTAGTCCTTTATATGCGGCCGTGCAGCGTTTCAATTTCAAAAGGGGTAACTCTCTCCGGCCTTGATTGACCTGCATAATTATTACCAGGGGTGGCATTCACTTCGTTCATTTACCCCGGGCTAAAGTAATACGACCCCTTCAGGGTCGATCTGGCTTATATCTATAAGTAACAACACAATGTATAATTGTCTACCCCTCTTTATTTCGAAGCAAAGCGAAGAAAAAGAGAGGGGTCAGTTTGATGTTAGCAAGTTGATGTTCGGGTCCGGGGTGAGTTATTTTACTGCCAGTCACCCCATGTTGGACGTAGTGTCCACACTACGTCCCTTTTTCATTTATCGTTTATATATGCGGCCGTGAACTGTTTTTATTTCATCTGAGGTGACATTTTCCGGCCTTGATTAAACTAACATTTGTTACCCAGGGTTACGCTCACTTACTCGCTCACCCTGGGCTACAAATCTTTGACCCTTTCAGGGTCATTTTTGTTACTGTATCGTCCTGCCAAATCAGGACTACTCAGTAACCCCAGGAGGACGTGCCCATAGCTCCAACAAAGCTATTTACCTGTTGAATGCCATATTTACATAAGGAATCCAATTCCTGATTTCACACTGAGCTTGTCGAAGTGTCTTAATTCTCATCTCCCTGGAGGTTAGTCTCCGGGTGAATATTGCAAAGTCGGAAGATTCACCCGTGAAAATATCTCAAAAAACAACAATGCTATGAACCACATCCAATTTCCAACTAAATGCTGTCCCTGAAAAGATAGTCCGGAGTGACATGAAGTTCAAAATTGTCTTGGTTCTTATGTCTTTTAAGTATTCACGATTAAATAAATTTTAAGAATATATTTTATGGAAAAACCACTATTCAAGCATCATAATTATGTAAACATTATTTTCTAACCAAAATGACCCAAAGATGAAAACATTAGTAATTGCAGTTCTGATTATTTTCTGTTCAGTTTTGAATGGATTCGCCCAAAACAGAATACATGGGTGGGATACTGAAAAGATTACATCCATACAGGTCGATCTTACATCTCCTTTAGATGAAACTCTGGTTTATGCATTTAATGCCAGGCAGGATATGGATACAATCATCACTTTTTTAAAAAATGTGGATTTCAGGGAGCTTAATGGAAACAGCATTGACACTGATGGACAAAAGAATTATTGGAGATGCAAAATTCTTTTCGTTGGTCAGAGAGATCAGGTCTATCTTAACAAGCATTCAGCCTGCATTGGTAAAACATCATTTATAATTGATCCCAATGTGATTGATGATTTCCGAAAATTGATCAACGGTCTGTAAGATATTTTCATGTTCAACAAAATGAATTATTTATGTAAATCCGCAGGAACCTTTTATTTATAGTCACCGGGAGGTTAGTTCCATATCCGGCAGTATTCACCCGGTGACTATGCACATGTCCGCAATATCGTGTCCCTAAGGGACAAAACAACAGCACCCAAAAGTCTTATATCTTAAATCTTATGTCTTATGTCTTAAGTCTATGTCTTGATTCTTGATTCTTGTAAATATTAATCCAATTATCTAATTTTATCAACCGTCCTCCTGATCATGTCAGATATGATCTTCTTAACTTTGTATCTATAAAAATATTCAATTATGAAGAATGCCATCACTATTTTATTCTCAATTATCCTTACAGTTTCAGGATTCGCGCAGACAAAATCAATCCTTTCAACGCCTCCGCTTTCAGAAGCCACAGCAGCAAGTGCCGGTATGTCTGAAGAAAGACTGGAACGCATAGATGACATGCTGATGGAGTGCATGAACCTAAACCAGATTCCCGGTGCTGTTGCCCTGGTTGCCAGAAATGGAAAAATTGTCTATTACAAAAGCTTTGGAATGGCAGACGTACAAAGCAAGCAACCGTTTAAGCGGGATGACATTTTCCGTATCGCCTCACAAACCAAGGCCATCACATCTACGGCTGTTATGATGCTTTGGGAAGAAGGTAAATTCAGATTGGATGACCCCATTTCAAAGTACATTCCTGAATTTAAAGATGCCCGGGTCCTTGTTTCTTTTAACGACAGTGACTCCAGCTATACCACCCGACCGGCAAATAAACCCATAACAATTCGCCATTTACTAACACATACATCAGGTATAGGATATGGCTTTATAGATAACGATCAGTTTAGAAAGATTTATCAGAAAGCAGGAATTATTGACGCCTTCTCAAACAGAGCGGTGACCATAGAAGATAATATTAAAAAGCTGGCAAAACTGCCACTGCATCATGACCCGGGTGAGAAATTCACCTACAGCGAAGGGCTCGACGTACTGGCTTATTTTATTGAAATTATATCCGGGATGCCTTTGGATCAGTTCTTTAAAGAACGAATTTTTGAACCTCTGGGAATGAAGGATACCTACTTTTATTTACCGGATTCAAAGAAACGACGGATGGTACCGGTTCAGACTAAAAAAGATGATAAATGGGTGCGGTTCACAGATACCACATATTATAACCCGGACTATCCGACTACAGGTGCCAGGATGTTTTTTTCGGGTGGTGCCGGTCTTTCCAGTACCGTAAAAGACTATGCCAATTTCCTGCAAATGTATTTAAACAAAGGGGAGTTTAACGGTAAGCGTCTTTTAAGCAGAACTACTGTGCAAGTTATTATGGCGAACCAGGTTGGTGATCTGCTTGGAAATTCCGGTGCGTATTACGGACTTGCGTTCGGCGTGCTTAACCAGGATGGGCAGAACATGGGTGGTAGAGGCAGTGCCGGCACATTTGACTGGGGCGGTTATTTTAACACACAGTATTTTGCCGATCCCAAAGAAAATGTCATTGGTATTCTGTTTAAACAGACCCAAAACAGTGGCCCTGATGATACCGGCTGGAAATTCCGTCAACTGGTTGGGCAGGCCATAGATGATTAAAAACGGTAACATCTGTCGTTAGATCAGGGAGCAATTCGTTTGGACGTGCGGCCGTGCATGGTTTTAATTTCATTTGGGGTGATCCTCTCCGGCCTTGATTTGATTGGCATTCCTTTACCCAGGGTTACGCTCGCTATACTCGCTTACCCTGGGCTACAAATATATGACCCTTACAGGGTCGATCTGGCTTACATCTATAAGTAACACAATGTATAATTGTCTACCCCTCTTTATTTCTAAGCAAAGCGAAGAAAAAGAGAGGGGTCAGTTTGATGTTAGCAAGTTGATGCTCAGGTCCGGGGTGAGTCATTTTACTGCCAGTAACCGGGTGAATAATTCAAAGCCTGCAATAGTTACTAAATCATTATAAAATATCTGCGAAAATCAGCGTAAAACATCTGCGCTCCAAATAGCTATCAGGTCTGCGGGAACAATATAAATTTAAGCTATTTTGCAATCTCCACTATGGCTTTGGCCCAGTCATCGGTAAAAGGATTCATCCGGTTTTTCGATAAGCGGGACTTAAAACCAATGGAATATTTTTATTTTTTAATGTCTGGATGTAAAGTACATTAAGTTTTTGAGGTCAGAATCACACCAAACATTAATTTTCTAATTTTTTAATGTTTATTCCATTTTATCTCGTATATTTGATGTCTAACTCAATGCAAACATCAATAAATACACTTTTTAATGTCTGAATTATTGTATCAAATAAATCCAAACCGGGATACTCCATGGAATGACCTACCACCTTTACCGCTAAAAAAAGAACTATATCACACAATTGAGATACTTGAAAAACTTGGAGGGGCAAAAGCAGCTTTAGCGAGACTGCAAGGTAGAAGTGCAGTTATACCGAATCAAGGATTGCTAGTTAACACAATAAGCTTACAGGAAGCGAAACTATCAAGTGAAATAGAAAATATTTTTACAACTGATGATGAACTTTATAAAGCATTTAGCGATAAAAACGCGGAAACTAAAAGTGCATCAAAAGAAGTATTAAGATACCGCGAAGCTCTTTGGTCCGGATTTAACTATCTAACTGAAACCGGTCAATTTAACCGACAATATTTTATAAAAGTATTTCAGGAAATAAAACAAACGACAGATGAAATCCGACCTGATTTTTCCAATACTACGATAAAACAAGCTGGCACCGGGCCAAATGCCGGCCAGGTAATTTATACACCACCCAGAGGCCAGGCATTAATTATAGAGAAACTGGATAATCTGACAAGCTTTTTAAACGATGATGAGCAGTACAGAATTGATCATTTGCTAAAAATGGCTATCGCCCATTATCAATTTGAGGCTATCCACCCGTTTCGTGATGGAAATGGCAGAACAGGAAGAATTTTCAATATCAACTATCTTACACATAAAAAGCTATTGGATGTTCCAATATTATTTCTGAGCCGTTACATCCTTGATCATAAAGATGACTATTACAGAGGACTCATGGGTATTTCACAACGAGGAAATTGGAAAGACTGGCTTTTATTTATGATGAGAGCTATTGAATATACTTCCAACATCACTTATTATAAAATCAACGACATAGTCTCAGCTAAGGATTCTATTCTTGAATATATTAAAAAAGATCAACGAAAAATCAGAACACCAGAGCCTTTGTTAGAAGCACTCTTTACTCAACCTTTCACAAAGGTAAAACACCTCGTAGAAGCTGGTTTATATGCTGAGAATACTGCCAGAGATTATCTAAACAAACTTTGTGAAATGCGTATTTTAGAAAAAAAGGACATTGAAGGACATCATTATTATCTAAACATGGAACTATATCGAATCCTATCTCAATAATTTAAACCCGGACAAACATTATAGATATACTTAACAGGCCGCTTATAAAGGACAATATATATCAATGCCCCTCATGTATTCTCCACAATCTCCACAATGGCCTTCGCCCAGTCATCGGTGTCGTTCAGACTGTGCACCAGGGTGAGTTTTTCGCCGCCATGTTCCTTAAACAGGTCCTGGTATTCTACTTCCAGTTCCACAAAGGTTTCCAGGCAGTCCGCCACAAACGATGGTGCCGTGATTAAGATGTTTTTCGCACCTTCCTTAGCCTTTTGTTTGATGAGCTCATCGGTAAAGGGATTCAGCCAGTTTTTGGATAAGCGGGACTGAAAACCAACGGAATACCGGTCGCTTTTTAATCCGGCCGCTTTGGCCAGCAAACGCGTAGTCTGGTAGCAGGTGGCTTTGTAGCAATAGGTACCCTGTTCCGGAAAATTGTTGACACAGTCGCATTCAGCACACTGGTATTGCGGATGGATCTTGTTGATCTGCCGTTCAGGCAAGCCGTGATACGAAAAGATGACATGGTCGTATTTCTCCGGTTCGTAAGATGCAATGCGTTTGGAAAAGGCATCGACAAATGCCGGATGATCGTAATACTGATCTATAAAACGGATGCCGGGCATGGCCTGCCATTTTTTGGCTTCGGTAAACACCAGGTCGAAAATGGAACCGGTGGTGGAAGAAGCATATTGCGGGAAGAGCGGAAAGACGATGATCTCGTTAAAGTCCTTATCGTGAATTTCGTTCAGCACTTTGGTCAGGGCCGGTTTGCCATAGCGCATGGCTGCAAATACCTGCACCTCCTCTCCTTTCAGTTTCTGTACCTTCACAGCCAGCTTCATCAGGTTGATGAGCAAAGGTGAGCCTTCGTCGGTCCAAAGGCGCTGGTACAAGCGGGTGGAGTTTTTTACGCGAAACGGAATGATGATAAGGTTAACCAGCATTTTCTGCAGCAGCCATGGAATATCGATTACACGGCGGTCGTTCAGAAATTCGGTAAGGTAACGGCGCACGCTGGCCCTGTCCGGGTTGTCCGGCGTTCCCAGGTTTACAATGAGCAGTGCAGTTTTTTTATGTTTCATGATGTGATTGTGTTAAAATCAATATCCATCGTTGGGCGTAGTGTCCGCACTACGTCGGTAATTCGATACCGGAGCTATTGATAATTGGCCTTGGTATGTCATATTTTACATCCTTCAAATAAAATCCTCCGTCTTCGGATCCAATGATCCGAAGCCACCTCCTTTTCCAAAGGAGGACACGCTAACAGCTTCAATAATGCAAATTACCAACTTTAATTCAAATGCTTACAAAAAAAGCTCAATTCGCAATTTCAAATTCGCAATTCGTAATTATATGCGGCCGTGCCTCGTCTTTATTTCATTTGCGATCACATTCCCCGGCCTTGATAAACATTGCATTCAATTCCCGGGGTGGCATTCGCTTCGCTCATTTACCCCGGGCTACAAATATGTGACCCTTTCAGAGTCATTTTATTACTGTATCGTCCTGCCAAATCAGGACTACTCAGTAACCCAGGAGGATGTCATGATCGCAAATCTTGCGTCTTGTGTCTTGCGTCTTATGTCTTTAAATTCGTCCACTCTATTCCCTTCTTCAGAAAACCCACCGTTTTTTCCTCTTCCGAGCCGGGTTGCAGCTGAACATTAAAGTCCCAGTCCACCTCGGGAGGCATGCTGACCAGGATGGATTCGATGTTGCCCTGACTGGCCAGTCCGAACCTTGTGCCCCGATCGTACATCAGGTTGAACTCCACATAGCGTCCTCTGCGGAGTTTCTGCCACTTTTTCTGTTCAGCACCGAACGGTTTTGAACCATCCTTTGCCATCAGTTCAGCATACATATGCGGATAAAGTTTAGCCAGATCGGAGGTAAATTTTAGCCAGTCATCCAGGTCGTTGTTCTGATCGGGCGACTGGTGATCGAAAAATATGCCCCCGATTCCCCGTGTCTCATCGCGGTGAGGCAGAAAAAAATAGTCGTCTGCCCATTTCTTAAAATCAGGATAATAACGCGGATTATATTTATCGCAGACTGCCTTTATTTCGTTGTGAAACCATGCTGCTTCCTCCGGATCAACATACATGGGGGTAAGATCGATGCCGCCACCGAACCATTCTGCCTTGTCATCGAGGGCAAAATAGCGTACGTTCATGTGTATGGTTGGAACAAAGGGATTGGAAGCATGAATGATGGATGAGATGCCGGTCGCCAGAAATGTTTCGGCTTCCTGATGGAACAGCGATTTCATGGTTTCGGTCACCGGCCCGGTTACGTACGAAAAGTTGACCCCGGCTTTTTCAATAATGTTACCACCTTCCATCACACAGGTGAGGCCTGAACCAACTTCCTTTTCCCACGGATGGTCCTCAAAAACACCTTTTCCGTCAGCCTCTTCCAAAACACTGCAGATGTTATGGTGCAACATCCGGTACACCTCTTTTATCTTTTCACCGTTTTTCAAAGTATGGAGAGTTTAAAAACATTCACCAATTATAACCCGGATCAGTCTTTAAGGTTCAATGCTAAATTTGTGGCCTGCTTTACGCGGTCGGCCATCCCAATGCCATCGTGTATGTTTCCGGCCAGGATCAGTCCCGGATACTGCTGCTGTACGGTCTCTATTGCTTCCAGACGTTGCGCCGTGCTGGCTTCGTACTGCGGTATGGCATGGTGATACCGGTATATGTTCAAAAGATCCGGTTTTTCACTGCACTGCAGTGTTTCGCGTATCTCTTTCAGCACAATTTCTTTAATCTCTTCGTCGGACATATCCACCATTTCGGGTTTGCGCGATCCACCCATGAATAGTGAAATCACAGCGCCACCTTCGGGTGCTCTTCCGGCAAAAATAGACGACGGAAACAGGATGCCCAGGGCATTGCGTTTTTCTTTCGACGGGATCAGTCCACCAAAGGCATTCAGTTTGATCCCCTTCCAGGCATTGAATCCGGCAATAGCCTGAACCACTTTGGCATAGCGGGCATTCGACAAATCCTTCATAGTAGCTGCTTCCACAAAAGGCAACAGGTCCGGCAGGTTATTGCCTGAAACCGTGGTGATCACCTGGTGATATGTCCTTTTCACCTTCTTCCCTTCGCCATTTGTGAAGGTGATGGTGTATTTTTCGGTATCCGGCTGTACACTTAAATCCTTACATCCGGTTAGTATGTTGTCCTGTCCGATGGCTTCGGCCAGTGCTTTAATCAGCTCTTTCAGTCCGCCTTTAATGGAAAATACCTCGCGGGACACCCTTTTTTCAAGCTCTGTTTTTGGCAGCTTATGTTTTGCCATGGAGCCTTTAATGAAACTGCCGTAATCCTGCTCCAGGCGGTAGAGTTTCGGTAAGGCAAAACGTGTGACCAGTTTGTGCGGATCACCGGCATAAATACCCGAAACAAACGGATCGACGGCATAATCAAGGTAACTGCGGCCCAGACGGTGCAGCACCATGTCAGCTACCGTTTCATCGGGATTGGTTCCGGGCTTGCGAAACGGTTCACCCAGTATCCTGAATTTATCCAGCATGGAAAACAGCGGTGTGGCTATGGCTGAACCGAGACCGGAAGGCAAGGCATGCCATTTACCGTTTTTCCAGATCCAGCGGTTTTTAGACTCTGCATTCGCCGTCTCCACCTCTATTTTATCTTTCAATTCATCAAACAACAGGACCAGCTCCGGTGCACCAATCACACCCGTACTCGGCCCGGTCTCGAACAAAAATCCATCTTCATTCACACTGTTGATCACACCACCAACACGCACATCGCGTTCCAGAACGGTGACGTCCTTACCGTATTTTTTAAGGTAAAAAGCCAGCGTCAGACCAGTCAGTCCGCCGCCAATTACTGCGTATGAAGATTTGCTTTTATCCATATTATACCGTTTTTGAATATTGCATGGGTTTGCTTTTATAGGCCGGATCAAACAGTACCGCCAGATTACGGATAAACAGTTTTCCACTTTCGTTCACCTGCAGCCTGTGATCGCCGTATTGAATTAATCCGTCGCTGATCATTTCGGATAAACGCTCTTCCTTAAACCCTGTGATCTCCAGGAATTGATCCGGTGAAATGCCATATTGTGCTGAAAATGCATTCATGTCAAACTCATCGTTACACATCACCTGCGTAATCACATCGCGCACAATCGCCTCATTATCTGTGAGTTCATATCCTTTCTCAACCGGAAGTTTCCCGTTTTCTATCAGTTCTTTATACTGTTTAATTTCCTTAACGTTCTGGGTGTAGCCATTCTCCAGCTGACTGATGGCCGACACACCGAAGGCATAAACCTGTCCTGTAGTCCGTTTGGTACAGTAACCCTGAAAATTGCGGTGCAGCATGTTATTTTCAAGTGCCGTATTCAGTTCATCTTCAGGCAACACATAATGATCCAGACCGATAGCCTTGTAACCGGCTTCCAGCAAAATATCGCGTGAACCCAGAAACATATCCATCTTTTCACCGGGTCCCGGCAGGCCCTTTTTCTCCAGTATCTGCTGATGTTTTTTCATCCATGGCACATGGGCATATGAAAATGTGACGAGGCGATCCGGACGAATAGCCGCTGCTTTTCTGATGGTTTCAGTAAAGCTTTCCACAGTTTGTCCCGGCAGGCCGTAAATAAAATCCAGGTTAACCGAAATTCCGGGAGACAGCGACTTGATATATGTCACCAGCTCCTCAACCGGAACAGCCGATGGTTGACGGTTCACCGTCTTCAATACCTCTGTATCAAAATCCTGAATACCCAGACTGAAACGGTTAAAACCTGCCGCTACCAGCTTTTGAATGTAGGTATTGTCGAGGTATGCCGGATTGCATTCAATGGCAATTTCCGGTTTTTCAATGGCTTGAAACTGCCCCAGCAGCTTACCGGTTATCTCCGTCAGGTAACTTACGTCGACCGCATTAGGCGTACCACCGCCAAAATGTATCTGTGATATTTTGCGGTTTTTATCCAGCTGTGCAATAATGTTGTCTATCTCCTTGTGAAGCGTCGTGAAATAGTCATCCACGGCATCATCGTTCCGGATGGTACAGGCGTTACAGCCGCAGTAAAAACAGATTTTTTTACAAAACGGCACATGAATATAAAAGGCAATCAGGTTGCTTTTATCGGCATCTGACTGCTCAATCATTTTAACATATTCCGTTTCGCCCACCGCATCGTTAAAAAAGTTTGCCGGGGGATAGCTGGTATAGCGTGGTACCGGTGCGTTATATTTTTCAATTAATTCACTTATCTCTTTCATCTTCTATCTCCTCCAGTCTGCATTGCGCAGCCAGTCTGTCATAAATTTTATCTTCTCATACGGTATTCCCGGAATAAACCCGTGCCCCAGGTTACAAATCCAGTTCTGGTTCTCCCGGCCAAATAGCACATATTCTTCCAGCACCTTCACGATTTCATCCTCACTGCCAAACAACATGCGCGGATCAATGTTCCCCTGCAATCCAATTTCAGGATGAACCAGTTCGCGTGCCGTTTTAATCGGCGTCTGCCAGTCGATGCTCAGAAAATCGCAATAATCCGGGGTGATCTCTTTTATGCCTGATCCCACATCTTTTGGGAAATAGATGAACGGAATGTTCAGCTGCCTAAGTTCTGCTGCCACCTCCCTGACCATGGGTAAGAACAGCTCCTTATACAAGTTGAACGGTATCAGGCCGGCATGCGTCTCAAACAGCTGAAATGCACTGATGCCATGTTTTACCTGGTTGCGGGCATAAATTATGGTGAGATCTTTTATGGCGTCCACCAGCTTTTTTGTGGTGGCTTTATTTTCATAAATGAATTTTACAGCACTGGCAAAACCTGTCTTGCTGCTCAGCCCTTCCAGCATATAACATAAAACCGTCAGCGGACCGCCGCAAAACCCGATCAGTGGAATTGATGCCGGTTTGGTTTCAATGATCTGATCAATGGCATTGTAGATGTACTGCAACTTTTCCGGATCAGGATGTAATGCTGCCAGCGGATCTGCTTTTTGTATCAGTGCTTCATCAAACTGCGGCCCGTCATCTGTAAAGTCCAATCCCATCCCCATGGCATACGGGATCACCAGGATATCGGAGAACAGGATGGCTGCATCCACTTTCAGGTCTTCTACCGGTAACAGTGTGACTTTAGCCGCCAGTTCCGGATCTTTCATCATCTGCCAGAACGAATATTTTTCTTTTAATGTCAGGTAGGACGGTAAAACACGGCCGGCCTGTCGCATGAACCAGATTGGCGGACGTTCGGTATATTCTCCGTGAAGGGTTTTCAGCAACAATGGTTTATCCATATATCTTATTTTTTCAGGCCTTTCATAACCTCAAAATTCTTTTTTATAGTCATCTCAATATCCTCGTCACTGTGCGCCATAGACACAAAAACGGCCTCAAACTGCGATGGTGCATAATAGATGCCCTGCTGCAGTGAACCGTTAAAATAGTCCGCAAACAGGCTGGTATCGCAGGTCTGCACATCGGCAAATGAGCTCACCGCCTCATTGCGTGTAAAAAACACGGTAAACATGGATCCTACCCTGTTGATAACCGCCGGAATTCCAAGTTCTGTAAGGTTGTTCCGGAAGCCGGTCACCAGACGATCGGATTTTTTCTCCAGTTCTTCATACAGTTCAGTCTTGTCATTGAGTGTTTTCAGCGTGACATAACCAGCTGTCATGGCCAGCGGATTTCCCGACAGTGTTCCGGCCTGATATACCGGTCCAAGAGGTGCAAGTTGCTCCATGATCTCACGTTTTCCACCGTAGGCGCCTACAGGCAGACCACCACCGATAATTTTACCGAAAGTAGTTAAATCGGGTTTAATACCACAAATGCCCTGTGCGCCACTTCGCGAAAGGCGGAATCCTGTCATCACCTCGTCGAAAATCAGCACAGCACCGTACGTATCACAAAGATTTCTCAGTCCGGTAACGAATGATTTTTTAGGCCTTATCACACCCATGTTTCCGGTAACAGGTTCAAGGATAACGGCGGCAATGTCTTTTCCTTTTTCAGCAAATACCTTCTCCACAGCATCCAGATCGTTGTAGGCTGCCATCAGGGTATCGCGTGCTGTTCCGGGCGTAATACCGGGTGAATCTGGTGTTCCCAGCGTCAGCGCTCCTGAACCTGCTTTAATCAGAAAACTGTCGCCGTGACCGTGATAACAGCCCTCGAATTTCAATACCAGGTTGCGTCCGGTATAGCCACGCGCCAGGCGTAGGGCACTCATGGTAGCCTCGGTTCCTGAGTTAACCATCCGGATCATCTCCACCGACGGAACCATCTCTTTTATCAGTTCCGCCATGGTGGTCTCTATTTCAGTCGGAGCGCCATAACTTGTACCGCGCATCGCAGCTTCCTTCACCGCCTCAATGACCGGTTCATACGCATGACCCAGTATCATCGGGCCCCACGATCCCACATAATCAATGTAGGTGTTACCATCGATATCCGTGATTTTGGATCCTTTGGCATTGCTGATAAATACCGGATTGCTTTTTACGCTTTTAAAGGCCCTTGCCGGTGAATTTACACCGCCCGGCATGCCTTCCTGAGCCTTTTCAAATGCTGTTATACTTTTGTCAAATTGCATTGTTTTCAGTTTTTTCGTCGGATTGAATTACAGTTTCTCAATGATGTCCTGTGTAAAGTAGGATATGATGATGTCGGCACCTGCCCGTTTAATGGAGGTCAGCATCTCCATGGTCAGCTTTTCCTCATCAATCCAACCATTGGCTGCCGCTGCTTTGACCATTGAAAATTCACCGCTCACATTATAGGCTGCCAAAGGCAGATTGAAATTATTTTTAACGTCGCGGATAATATCGAGGTAGGACAATGCCGGTTTAACCATCAGGATATCAGCGCCCTCAATCACATCCTGCTCCGCTTCACGCAGGGCTTCCATGCGATTGGCAGGATCCATCTGATAGGTTTTACGGTCACCAAATTTC
The DNA here is from genome assembly GCF_042219825.1 of Quyinboa mangrovi. Taxonomy (NCBI): domain Bacteria; kingdom Pseudomonadati; phylum Bacteroidota; class Bacteroidia; order Bacteroidales; family Quyinboaceae; genus Quyinboa; species Quyinboa mangrovi. Next base: position 531,414 of record NZ_JBHJHQ010000002.1, on the reverse strand, counting down.
GGTGCACTTTCGGCAGCATCTCTGAACGGTCCATAGTAGGCCGAAGCAAACTTCACCGAATACGACATGATGGGTGTATTCTGAAAATTCGCTGCATCCAGCGCTTCACGAATGGCTTTTACACGGCCGTCCATCATATCACTTGGGGCTACCATATCCACACCGGCTTTTACAAGTGATACGGATTGTTTTGCCAGGGTCACCAGGGTGAAATCGTTATCCACATCACCGTCTATCAGTGTTCCACAGTGCCCGTGTGTTGTGTATTCACAGTTGCAGATGTCAGCAACCACATACAAATCAGGCACCGCTTTTTTAATAGAATGAACCGCCTGCTGCACTATGCCGTGATCATGACAGGCGACCTCGCCGGTTTCATCCTTATGTTCCGGAATACCAAACAGTAAAACAGATTTTACCCCTTTATCATACAATTCCTTACATCTTTCTGTCAGCACATCAACCGACATCTGGTAATTGCCCGGCATGGATGCAATTTCGTTCTTTACGTTTTTGCCATACCTCACAAACAGAGGCATGATCAGATCATCCCGGGTAAGTTTGGTTTCGCGTACCAAATCTCTTATCACCGGTGTTTTTCTTAATCTTCTCAATCGTGTTACAGGAAATGCCATGATTTTATTGTTTTTTGTGTTCGTTGTATGTAATGCTTTCTTCAATCAGTGTTTCAGATTTGGGTTCAGAGGCAATCACCAGCGGTTCTATGCCATGCGACCTGCAGGCTTTGGCTGTCACCTTTCCAATACAGGCTGCTCTGACCTCATTCATTTCAATATCTTTTTTAAACAGTGGTGCAAAATGATGCACCGCCGAAGGGCTGTAAAACAGGATCAGTTTATAATGCCCCTGAATAACACGCTCTTTAATACGGCTGTCTGCAAAATCCGGCGATATGGTGTTGTACAAATCCAACCGTGTCACGCTGCAGAACCCATCGAGTTCATCCGTAAACTTTTGGTCAGCCAGCTTTCCGGTTGACCACAAAACCTTGTCGTTCGTATGTAATACCTGTTGCTTCAGTTGTTTTGCGAACTGAACAGAATCCTTAGTGTTACTGATAAAGTCCGGTTCTGTGCCGTATTCCTTCAGTGCCTCCGCAGTTTTATCACCGATCACGGCCGTTTTAAGCCCTGAGGGCAAAGCCGTTTTCAGGCGATCAAAAAAGTATTTCACCCCGTTAGAACTTGTGAAAACAAGCCATGAATACGACTGCAGCTGATCCGGAATGATGCCGGCACCCTGGTCCGGTTCAACCGGTACCGTTTGGATCAACGGCAATTCCAGCAATTCATAACCGGAACCGGAAAGCAATGGTTTCAGGGCTTCTGAATTTCCTTCAGCCCGTGTGGAGATAAAGACCTTCTCTCCTGCTTTAGTGCTTACACTATGTACAGATGAACGCTTATCCATTCACTCTTATTTCGTCCAGAATATCTTTACCACCCCTTTCGATGAGTTTTTCTGCCAGCTCAATTCCCAGGTTCTCAGCCTGTGCTGCGTCTCCGGAGAGAACTTCCGAAATATACCTGGAACCATCCACCGATGCAACAAAGCCTTTCAGGGTTAACCGGCCTTCTTTTAGTTCGGTGTAACACCCCACAGGAACCTGGCAACCACCCTCCAGGGTACGCATAAATGCGCGCTCCGCAGTGATGGATATCCATGTGTCTTCGTTGCTTATTTGCTGCATAACGGCATCCAGTTCGGGTCTTCCGGTGACCGTCTCCACGCCGATGGCTCCCTGGCTCACGGCCGGAATCATAATATCGGGAGAAATAATTTCCGACACATGCTTTTCCAGTCCGAGGCGCTTCAGTCCGGTATAGGCCATAATCATGGCATCGCAGTAACCGTCTTCCATCTTTTTGAGCCTTGTATTTACATTCCCCCTGATATCGACAATGGTAATATTTTTATTGTAATTCAGTAGTCCCGCCCTGCGTCTCAGACTTGATGTTGCAACGCGGTCTTCCGGAGTTAAATCTTTTAGTTTTTTGCCGGTAAAACTCACCAGGGCATCGTTAATGTCACCCCGTTCGCTTACGGCTGCCAGTTTCAGACCTTCGGGCAGCTGTGTCGGCATATCCTTCAGGCTATGCACGGCAATATCGATTGTACCGTTGATCAGTTCAACCTCCAGCTCCTTTGTAAAAAGCCCTTTATCGCCAATTTTTGATAACGAAACATCGAGTATTTTATCCCCTTTGGTCTTAATAATCTTAATTTCAACAAGTAACTCAGGAAAGTTTTTTGACAGGATATCCTTCATATAGTTAGCCTGGTAAAGCGCCAGCTGACTTCCCCGTGTACCTATAACCAGTTTTTCAAGTTGCATAAACAAATGCCTTAATCATTAAATAAAAATAAAGACTGAACTTTCTCTATGATGCTGTCATCCTTTTCATTTGTTGATAAGGCTTTCAACTGCTTGATCACGTTCCTGGCATATTTCTGAGCCAGACGTTCGCCATATTCATCCATCAATTTAATTTCGTCATCACCATAAAACTTCCTGGAATTTTCAATCTCATTCTTCTGTATGGTATTGATATTCTTTGTAATGGAATTGATGACAGGCCTTAATCGTCTGTGTTCGAACCATTCCTTGAATTCATCTGTCATTTCCCTGATGATCGTGCTGGCCTTATCCAGACTGTCGAAGCGCATTTTATTGGTATAATCCACTGACCCTTGCAGGTCATCCACAGAAACAACTTCTGCATTCTGCAACTCTTTTATACCATCATCAATATTTCTGGGAACAGAAAGATCTACAAAGATATTTGGTTTGCCGTTAATGTATTTTTCAACGTCAGACTTAGTAATCAGATGATTTTTAGCACTTGTTGCTGTAATTACAATATCACATTCCGGAAGATGCTCTTTAAAATTCTCAAAGCGGATTGCATTTCCTTTATACAGTTTGGCAAATTTTTCTGCTGTTTCGTAGGTGCGGTTCACCATATAAAAGTTTTTGGCTCCCTTATCACTTAAATAGTTTAAAGCGATCTTCCCTGTTTCGCCGGTACCGATTAAAAGAATATTTTTCTGGGATAAATCACCGAGTCTTTTGTAACACCAGTCGATTGCTACATAACTTACAGATGTGGCTCCCTGCTGTATTCTTGTTTTGGTTCTGACTTTCTTACTCGTTTCGAAGGACTTCTGGAATAAACGCATCAGTATGGCTCCGGTAAGGGCCGCTTTGGTGCTTCTCAGATAGCATTCTTTCACCTGATTTACAATCTGATTCTCTCCTAGAACAAGTGAATCAACTCCTGAAACCACCTCAAACAGGTGTTTGATAGCCTCGTCGTGTATGTATACGTAAAATGAATTATTGAAATCCTTTTCAATGTGTTTAAACTCTTTGAGGATCTCGACAATTTGTTTTATGGTTCTGTTCTTACACGATCTGTCACGGTAGAAATAAATTTCGGTCCGGTTACAGGTGGATAAAATGACGATCTCTTTGACGTCGGTTTGATCTATAATAAGTTCTGATAATGGTATCACCTCATCCTCAGCAATATAAAACGACTCGCGAATTTCAATGTTCGCTGTCTTATGGTTTATTCCTAATACACCAATCATGACTTATAGAAATATTAATAAAAAATTTGAAAATTCATAAAACCAGCCGGCTATTACAATATCCATACGGGTATATTGAACCGGTAATAATTCAGCAATCCGGAATTATGAAAATATTGGAGGTGGATTTGGAAACAAGGAAAAATCATCATATGCTTCATCAGCATAGTAGTCCCTGTTCTTTGGTGGACTGAAATTACCTGTATACACCGGAAGTACATAATCCAATCCTGTTATACTGATAACCTCAGACATCGCATATTGTACATCTGTATAATGAATGGTATCTTCTGATATTTCCTGTTCAGAAGACTCCATATAGATGCTTTTGGCTTCAACCTTTTCGACATGTGATTTACTGTGCTTTTCAACAGATAATGTTATCATAAACACCGAGTAGATCACGGCGATGATGACATATGGTAATAGTGTTGAAAATGCTCCAAAGAAAAACATATACTTAAAATTGAGTCACAAATTTAGTATTATTTGGTTAATGCACACATAATTGATAACATCAGTTAACCAAATATGTTATAAAATATATGTTTTAATATGTGTTAAAGATTTTAATCATTTAATAAATTGAGATATATCAACGAAGCAGTTATTTTCTCTCATTCAAGGGCACAATAAAGGATATTATGAATAAATCATAGCGATTATTCCCGGATAATCTCCAAATTGGTTTTGAAACTTAAATATGAAAATCCATAAGGATCATATACTCAAAAACAGTCTGTCGTACTATTATCAAAATCTAAATTCCATATGACTCTTAGCCTAAAACATATAAGATGCAGTTCAGGTAAAACATACGTTAAGTGTAAACTTTTCAATAGTTTAAATACACAAAAGAATAAAACATATTGTACTCTGGAAACAAGTAAATATAACAATTGCATTTTTATTTAACTAAAAATCTAAAACTTTAATACGAATTACGTTTTTTAACTATCTTTATGCATCAAAAGTTTGTTTTTAACATTAGATTGATAATTGAAGAGACGCCTGTATAACAAACTTAGACTTTAACACATACTTGCAATTATATCAGTTCATTATCTACAGCTTTCGGTGTAATAATTCATATACGTAATTCTATATGTCCGGGGCTAAATAAGTGGGTAGGAATATTGGCATGATGGGCTTGTTTTAACTTCATTGCGAATTTATATAGAAATATTGATCACTTGAAACAGTAAATCATTAATCTCATGAACCCCCAAAACTTTCAGTATTACGCCTTTATCAGTTACAGCAGAAAAGATGAGAAATGGGCAAAATGGTTACAGAATAAGCTTGAGACTTATAAACTTCCAAGCATCATCAGAAAAGAGACGGGCAATCATATACCCAAACAGATAAGACCTGTATTCCGGGATAAAACAGATATTGGAGTCGGAAGTCTTACCCAATCCTTAAAAGAGGAACTGGAAGATTCAAAATGTCTAATTGTGGTTTGCTCACCCAACAGTGCAAAATCTGAATGGGTAAACCATGAAATAGAAGCTTTTAAAAAGATGGGGAGAAGTGATAAAGTCATCCCTTTTATAGTAGATGGAATACCTGATGAAAATAATGATGACCGGAACTGTTTTCCTCCGGCCATTTCTTTGGACACACTTGGAGCATCTGTTACAGAGTTAGGTAGGGATAAAGCTTTCGTAAAAATAGTAGCCGCTATCCTGGGATTAAAATTTGACCAACTATGGAACCGGCATAATCGTCTTGAGCGCAAAAAGAAAATTATTCGTCGGAGTATAGCTACCGGTTTATTTATTATGTTTGGAATAGGTGGATATTTATCATGGGATTATTATATCCCAAAATATGAATATTACGTAGACTATGTTGACAAATGGGGTATTCCGGAGGGAGTAATCAAACTATCAAAAAAAGAGCGTGCCGTTAGAAACAGGTTTTATCAATTTACTTATGAAAAAGGATTATTGCGCTCAGTGATGCACTGCAACTCTTCGTTAAGCCCTTTAGAACACGACCATTCAGAATATACTGACAGGCCAACCAAACAATTTATTATTTATAACAGCAAAAAGCAACTCAGTCAGGTTGACTTTGCCGATCGAAATAATAAAGTTTTGATGAGCTTTAAATATGCAGGGAATAAATTTGATGAAGTAGATTTAAAAAACGCCCAGGGGAAAGATGCGGTATTAGCCAATAATATGACAAGTATTAGAGAAAATCTTTTAAATTCCACACTTAACAAAAGTAAAATAAACCATTATTCCATAACGCGAAATGATGAGGGATATGCTACTTCCGTCTATTATAAATATGGCGGATTAGAAAATGTATGCGATGCCAACGGTATATTTGGGAAAGCTTTCTCACTTGATGAAAAGGGAAGAATAATAAGCATACATTTTTTAGATGTTAATGGCGATACCCTGGCCAACCGTCAGGGACTTGCAGGGAAAAAATATAATTATGACAAATTTGGGAATATTTGCAAAGTTGAATATGTAAACCTTAAAAACCAACTCTCTATAAATGAAAAAGGCTACGCCTGTGAAATTGTGGAAGCAGATATGAATGGTAATATCTCATCTTTTTGTGAATACAATGATAGTATGCAACCTGTTAATTGCGATGATCTTTATTTTAAAATGATTATTCATTACGATGAAAAAGCCAACATAAATGAATATCAGTTATATAACACGAATAATGAATTATGTACTGGTAAAGAGGGCTTCGCCATAAAAAAAATCATCTCGGATGAGTATGGATATCCACGTAAAATTTATGCATTTGATGAAAAACAACAAAAATGTACGATAAATCAGGGTATATTTCTATACGAACATTTCTATGACAAAAATGGCAATTTACAAATTGAAAAAGCTTTTGATAAAGAAGAGAACTTAACCTATTGTACAGATGGATACGCCAAATCGGCAATAACATATAACGATAAATTTGAAATTATAAACATATCCTTTTACGGGATCAATAATAAACCGTGTCTTTTAAATGGTGGCTATTCATCCTTTTCAAAAGAATATGATGAAAATGGAAACATAATTAAGGAATCGTATTTCGACATTGACAGCAAGCCTGTTTTAATTTCAGAAGGATTCGCCATATACAATGCCCGGTATGACAGCAGGGGCAACCTCATAGAATATTTTGTTGAGGATACTGCCGGTAATCCCTGCTACTCAAAAGAAGGCATCTACCGGGTAGCATATGAATACGATCTCGCAGGAAACAGAACTAAAACAAGTTTTTTTGATACCAACAATAAACCAACAGCTTTAAAAGATTGTAATTATGCCAGTTACACCTCCGTTTATGACAAACGAGGAAATGAAATTGAAACTGCATATTACGATGAAGACGGTAACCTTGTGCTAAACAATACAGGCTATGCCATTGTGCGTAATGTTTATGACATTAAGGGTAATGATATTCAAACTACACATTACGATACAGATAAAAACCCGGTTATAACAAATGAGGGATGTTTTAAAATCATTTCAAAATTTAATACCAGTAACTTAGAAACAGAACAAGCTTACTATGATCTAAATGAAAATCCGGTAACTGCTTCAAGGGGATACCATAAAATGATATCAGAATATGACGAAAGAGGTAATTTGACGAAACAGACTTATTCAGATATTGAAAATAAGCCTGTCAAAAGTAATCAGGGATTTTACGAATATACTGCGAACTATGATCTATCGGGTAGACTTCTTGAAGTAAATTACGCAGATAAAAACAAAGAAGAAATTCATAGTAATGAAAATGATGATCCGGGCTGTAAGTATGACGATGCCGGAAGGCTTATAGAAAAAATCAATCTGAATGAAGACGGTAAATGCGTTATGAATGAAGAGGGATATGTTAAGCTTAAGAACAAACTTGATGACAACGGAAATATTGCGGAGCAAACCTATTACGATGCCGATGATAATGCAATGCTACACAAAGATGGGTACGCAAAACTACGTTTCACATATGATGAACATGGGAATATTGCCGAACAGAGCTGTGTTGGAATTAGTGATAAACCTGTAATTTGTAAAGCCGGTTATGTAAAATATAAGGCTATATACGATGCCTACGGCAATATTACGGAAATGAAGTATTTTGGTTTTGATGACCATCTCCGGCTTATTAAAGATGGTTATGCTGGTTATACCGCCAAATACGATAAAAGAGGAAACCAAATTGAACAGCATTTTTTTGGTGTTGATGGAAATCCGTGTTTTAATTCATCAGGATACGCTTCTGTTTTCAGAAGATATGTTGATAACAACCCTACTTATATTGAATTTAAGGATCTGAATAACACTATTGACAATTTAAATGAAAGTATTGCGATTGTTGAAAATACATACGACGACACTGGAAACCTTGTTAAAAAAGCCTTTTTCAACAAAGATCATCTCCCCTGTACAAATTCGGCAGGTGTATCTTCCAAACAGTCCGTTTATGATAATAAAAATAATGAGATTGAAACATCTTATTGGCATAATAACCAACTGGTATATCCTGGTTCAGATGGCTATACGTTAATGAAATCTGTGTTTAACGAACATGGACAGGTGACAGAACAAACTTATTTTGGATCACAAAGAGAACCAATAACCGGTAATAATGGATATTTTAAAGTCAGGATAACGTACGACGAAAATGATTATGAAAAAGAAAAGAGATTTTACGACACAAATGATAACCTGACTTGTTGCAGTGACGGCTATGCTATTATGAAATCAAAATATGACGAAGAGGGCAACTTACTGGAACAATCTTATTTTGATAAACAGTCATCACCCACACAATACAAATATGAAGGTTATTCAAAAATAATTTTTAAGTACGATAAAAGAGGCAATGTAACCGAGAATACCCTATTGGATTCGGATGGGAATAGCTGTACCGGTTTATTGGGTTTTGCAAAAATTATTAATGAATACGACATCTATGGGAATAACACGAGTGTTGCATATTATGATACCACAGGGAAACTTGTAAACCACAGGCAAGATAATTATGCCAGGCAGGTATCCAAATACACACCAGAGGGATTACTATTAGACGTGACCTATTATGGCCCCGATGGGGAATACGCATTGTTTCAGAACCATTATTCAGCAATTAAGTTTGCTTATGACGAGTACGGTAACATGGTAAAAGTTAGTTTTTGGGGTGCAGATTCTTTGCCCTGCTTCAACGAAGATGCAGATTATTATTTTTCATCATCAACATCTTCCTATGATCTAAGCGGCAACCAGACAGAACAATGGTATTATGATATTGATGGACAGCCAAGTGTTGATGTTAGCGGGATACATGGCTTTAAACTGAAATATAACAAAAGAAATAAAGTAATTGAAAGAGCATACTTTGGCATTGATCGCAAACCAATATTAAACACTGAAGGAATCGCAAAAAAGGAGATAGAATATGATGAACGTAATAATATGACCGAAGTTAGATTTTATGATGTTACTGGAAACCCATGTAAGACTAAAGAAGGCTATTCGAAATTCTCCTGTATCTATGATAGTTATCAAAGGGTAACAGAACAAAAATTTTACGATGAAGAAAATAATTTATGCAATAGTGCTGAGGGCTATGCCAAATTCACAAAAATGTACGACAGCAGAAGTAATCTAATTGAAGAATCATTGTATGATGAGAAGAATAGCCTAACGGTTCCTCCCAAATACAAGTATGCAACAAGAAGATTAAAGTACAACGAAAAAAGCCTTCTTATAGAAGAATCATCTTTAGATACAGATGGCAATTTAATGATTCAGGATGATGGGAATGCCTTTATCCGATATAAATATGATGACCGGGGTAATAAAACTGAAACCAGCCTTTATGATGTTAATGATCAACCATGCAATTCAAAATCAGAAGGTTTTCATACTATAAAAAATGTGTATAACTGCAGGAATAAGATTAAAGAGATGATATGTTTGGATCTCAATAATAACCTTATCTGCGGAACGCTTAGTTTTGCCAGAGCTGAATTAAAATATAACATATTCGGACAAATATCGGAACGATTGCTATATGATGAGACAAACACCCTCATTGAAAACAAAGAAATTGTTTATATAACTAATATTATTCCTGAAACCCAAGCCAGCAAACTGGACTTTCAGAAAAATTCTATACTGTGTGCTTATGGAAGCTGGGATATGACAATGACAAGGGAAGAATTAATAAAGGTGACTGCTCAGGAAAAAAATTTAGATAAAAAAATAATAATCTGTCTGTGGTCAAATAATGAATTTTTAGAATATGACTTCAAAGCCGGACAGGTTGGTTTTTACCATATAAAATATGAAGTCCCTGCTTTTAAATACGACGAAATATTGTTGAAATATAAAGAATACATACATAATTATTAAACTTTCATTATCATCCGTTTTCTTCTCATCATAACATCATGAAAAAATTATTCGATAAACTCATATTAAAATCGTTTTGGGTTCAACTGGCAGCATTGATTGGCTTGATCGTAATACTGGCTTCTGTTTTTTTACTTTTCAGTAGCAGGCTTTCTCTGGGCAGCGAAGTCGTTACACATATTGAAAAGCTGATAACACCGGTTCCTTCAGATTCATTAGTCTCGCAACAGGTTGATCCGATCAAATCCAATGCCCATACACCTCCACCTGTAAAGGACAGAGTATGGTTTATTGTTAGCAGGTTAATCGATCCTGGCTATCTGAATGACAGCGAAGACAAACTATTTACACTTATAGTTACTATTTTGGGATGGATACTTTGTGGCGGAATAATGATTGCAATCATTACCAATGCGTATTTTGAACGGATTAAAAAACTTGAGAATGGTCTTGTCCGGTACAAGTTTAAAAACCATTATATTCTGTTCGGTTATAACTCTATGACGGCTGACTTAATTCAGCAGATTTACAACTGGAAAGGATATCATACCAACGAGGTAATCGTGATTCACTCAGATCAGGATGCAACGACGATAAGAGCTGCACTCAGGGCAAGTATCAATCATAAAATCCTCAAAAACATATATATATATCGTGGTGACAGAAGTTCTCAGGAAGAGTTAAGTAAATTAGGTCTTGAACATGCTAAACTTGCCATCGTTACGAATGAAACAAACGAAACCGGATCAGATGCAAAAAACATTGATTGCTTTGATAAAGCTGCAAGAATGATCCGTTCCAAAAAAAATGATACAAGAAAGATTCCTTTTTATGTATACTTCAATGAATCTCAAACCTTTAGGATAGCTAAGGATTTTAACGTGGATCCGGATTATAATGATTGTGTGAGTTTTTATCCAATCAGTTTTTATGAACAATGGTCGAAACATCTTTTTGTCAACTTTGCCACGTTCTTTAATGATGAACCGATCTACCCACCTCTGGACCAGGAACCTATAACAAAAAACAGCAACTTATTCGTTGATCTTTATATCCTGGGATATAATAAAATGAGTTTGGCATTAATTACGCAGGCGGCCAGAATATGTCATTTCCCGAATAAAGAAAAAACAGTTATTTCTGTGATAGACAAAAAAGCTAGTGAGATAGAACAGGCTTTTAATGCAGAATTCAGAGGAAAGGACCGTCTTGATGACCTGGAGATAAAGTTTTATGATTATGATGTTTACTCAGAAGACACACACAATTTATTTCATAGCAGCATTAATAACCTACACGCAATGACTTATATTGCAGTTTGTTTCTCGGATCCTGACTTTGCCCTTTCTGTTGGATTAAGTCTGCCACTGGAAATTTTTACGCAACGGATTCCTTTACTTATCAGACAAAACGACAACCACAATCTTCACAAGAACTGTCATCCCAATGTATGGTATTTTGGCATGCAGGATAAAAACTTCATTTTTGATGATATGACAGACATTATGGCCTCAAAAGCAAACGAAACTTATAATGCGTTGGTAAATAAACCCGACTCATTTACGCATCATCAACACCAACTTTGGGATGATTTATCTGAAACTTATAAATGGGCTAACAGATACCTTGTTGATAGTTACCCGATAAAATTAAGAAGTCTTCATCTTTCTGAAAAAAATATTGGCAAAGGACAGGCTAATGAACTGATTTCATCAGAGACAGAACACCGTCGGTGGATGGCTGAACGCGTAATGTCCGGATGGACTTACGGAGACAAACGAAATGACCGTTTAAAAGTACATCCACTTCTGGTTCCGTATAAAACCTTAAATCAGGATGAAATTGAAAAAGATAAAATGTTGCATGCGCAAGTTGTAAAAACGATGATTAATCTTAAAAGTGAATATGATAATTTCAAGCGGTATACCGAGGCCCCTGAAACTTATGTTAAAACAGCGAATATCCGAGCTAAGAAGCTTGATAATGCCATCACCATCAACAGCCTTGAAAACAGCGAATTAACAGGCAAAAAAGGAGAATATTTATGTATTGGTTCTGAAGGCGAACAATGGATTATGACGGAAAATAATATAACCGAAAAGTACCTGTTAATTTCGGCCTCTGCTGATAACGAAGGCTTTAGCACATATAGGCCAATTCAGGACAAACACATCGTCTCGGCTAAACGGCTCACCACCAAAAGAGCTATAAGAATTTCGGCAAACAATATTCTTTACGGTAAGATAGGTGATATGTTGCTGCAACCATTAGCACCAGGGAATACATCTGAACAATGGATCGTAGATGCAGATATATTTTCAAAAACATATGTCAGAGTAAATCATTCGAACCATGTTTCTAAAAATAAACCTTAAAACTATTTAATCCCATGCACTTATTTCGGAATACCTTAAGTAGCATTATGATTGTGTTGTTTCTTCTGGCTTTTGCACAATCTGCTAAATCACAAACACAAGCAGAAATGAACCAGGAAGCTTTTGATAGTTTTGCGGAAGCTGATAGTGTTCTAAATGTCATATACCAGCAAATATTTATCGAATATGCAAATGATAGAACATTTCTGGAGAACCTGAAAAAATCGCAACGCCTTTGGATAAAATTCAGGGATGCCGAAATGGAAGCCAGATTTCCAATGGATGAACGAAGTCATTATTATGGAAGTATGTTTCCAATGTGTTATGCGGCTATCAAAAAATCATTGACGGAGGACAGGATTAGGCAGCTAAGGGTATGGATTGACGGTCTTCCTGAAACTGAAGGCTGTACAGGGTCCGTAACAAAAATAAAAGAAGAAGAGTAGGTTAATATAAATTTTACCTGATTTCTTCAAAGTACTCAAAGGCATCTATAATATCCAGGTAAACACCATCAAATCCGGCAGCGATAACCTTATCCAGGTAGGCATCATTGCTTCCAAAAATAATTTTCTGCCATTCCGGATCCCAGAACCAAACCTTGTAGTTCCCTTCCCAGTCCGGGTTTTCTTTGTAGAGCCATTCCGGTGGACTTTTAAGCCACATATTATTCCAGTAGTACCTGTAATCTTCGGCTTCCCCAATGCTCATGTAGCATATTACGAGACGAGTCCCTCCATTCTTTTTTAGTTTCAGTTCCGCTGTTTCCTGGGCAGTAAAAGCCACATTCTCATGAAATAAATCCAAGATGATAAGATCGTAATTTGTAGCAGATACAGCCTCGATAAAATCCTGTTTGGTGGCAAATTTACCGCTGTTAATAAGGTATAAAAAGTTTTTAGCATCAGTCACTGACCCAACATCTTTACTGTTTACATTGTACGGTTCATTGGGATAACCCGGAATATCGTTCAATTTCCTGTTATCTGCGGCAAAAGAGATAAATCCATTAGTATTGCTCCTGGCATATGAATCATCCATTTTAATATGTGTTGAACAATAATCTGTCACTAAAACCTCCACACCATTCTGATCATATAACAGACAATAATCCAGCATATATTGCATTTCAGATGTTGGAGTAGCTTCGTTATCTTTATTATACCCATAAAATAAGTCTTCGCGACCAACGGCATTAATGGCGTTCAAATATGTGGTTTCCAAAACACCATCAACCTCACCATTATTTGTGATCAGTTCCTGGCCATTCTGTGGAATGACAATAAAACCCGGCTCAGTATTCCGGGCATAATCAGAAATACGGATCACGAAATTCCGCATCTCCTGACGAAAATCCACATTATCAGGAAGATTATTTTTTTCACAGGAACTCAGCCCTGTAACAAACAAATAAATTATCAGAATCTTATACCCGGTTTTCATCGTTTTATGGTTATTATTAGGATCACGCATAAATAATTACATAATAAACATGCGTACAGCGACATAGTTTATCTTACCATAAGAATTATTCTTAAGCACTGCCCTTATAAATAGCACAAATTCGCAAATCTTTTGCACTTATGTTTGCTGTTCTTGTACCACAAGCGGATTTAATTTAAGTTTGCTGCAAACAAATGAAGAAATGCGATACACAGACATAAAGATTCTAATACTGTTTTTATTGGTTTTGGGTATAATTCCCGCAAACGCCGAGACTCAGGAGAAAGCAATTTATAAACCTTCTTCCTTTGGCAATATGGACCTTAATAACGCGTCCAGTCAATGGTGCTACCAACGAAGTGTGGAATCAGAGAATTTTATTATATTCTGGGAAGCCGGTTATGGATCGAACCCTAAAACAGTAGCCAACGCAGATTACAGAGTCAATACCGATGCTGTTCTGTCCATTGCTGAAGAGGGTTTTGCCATGTATCGTGATTCCATGAAATTTATTATTGAAGGGCAGTCTAAAACAGATCAGTATAAAATGATCATTCTGTTGTTTTATACCACCGACTGGATTGCCAGTGGATCAGGTGTAGATGATATGATCGGACTGCTTAATCTGAGTGCCTGGGCTGCCCAGGCTTTGGGCGTAACTGTAGCGCACGAAGTTGGTCATTGTTTTCAATACCAGGTACATTGTGACGGATTCCCCGGCGGATGGAGATATGGGTTCGGATCAAACGGATCCGGTGGAAACTGCTGGTGGGAGCAATGTGCACAATGGCAGGCATTCAAAGTATTTCCGGATCAACAATTCAGTGACTACCGCTTCAGTGAATACCTGAATAATACCTACAGAAATATTCTGCATGAGTCACCGCGCTATGCCAACTATTTCATCCAGGATTACTGGACCTATCTTCATGGATTTGATTTTATTGGATACTTATGGAGGGAATCACAATACCCCGAAGATCCGGTTGAAGCCTACAAGCGACTGACTAATATATCGCAGTCAGAATTTAACGATGAGATGTACGATCGTGCAGCGCGGTTTGTCACCTGGGATATTCCGGTACTGCGGGACAGAGGTAAGAACTATATCACATCACGTTCGTCCAATACAGTGAGTTCTTCGGATGATGGCTATCTCATTATCGATTCGGACGAATGTTTGGAAAACTACGGCTACAATACTTTCCGACTGAATGTACCCGATGCCGGCGAACCGGTTACGGTTTTCTTTGAAGGCAAAGCAGGTTCAGATGGTTACCGGAATGTAAAAAACAAGGCTTATGCAGGATGGCGTTACGGACTGGTTGGCCTGAATGCAGATGGAAGCAGGTTCTATAGTTCAATGAAATCGCCGAGTTATATAGGATCGCTTGATAATCCCAAAGACACTTTAACCGTTCTCTGTCCGGAAAACTGCACAAAGCTATGGCTGGTTGTGACCGGTGCACCGTCCCAACACTGGCGTCATCCATGGGACGATGATAATTCCAACGATGAGCAATGGCCATACCAGGTAAAATTTGCAAATACCAATTTGTATGGCACCTTCAATTTTACAGAAGAAGATGTGCCACATGATGCCACCATTACACAACATGTAAGAATGGTCCCCTTTGTTGGCAGTGCCAATCCGTATCCAAGTACACCGGTTCAGCCAAACATGGGAACCATCTGTAAGGCTTTCTGTCTGAACCTTTCGGATGTTAAAGCTGCGTTCGGCTCAACCATTAAATACTGTGCCATTAACCCGGATGGAAGCAAAAATTACACATCTACGGCCAATGCTCCCGGTCACTGGTTCGGCAAAAGCGGAAATGTGACCAACTGGGGAAACAGCAGCTATATTTTCTCGGAACTAAACTCAGGAACGCTGACTTTCAACATCGGGCAATATCCAAATCTGTGTAAGGAAGGCGATGAATTTACTATTAAACAGGGACTGGTTTACACACCAGCAGGAGGCTCACAGGTTACGGTGACCTTTGTATTCAACATACTTGTAACATCTGATATTACTGCCGGGATAGATGAAAAACAGGCAAATCAACCGGATTCTCCCGTTTTGAATAATCATGTCAGCGATTATATCGTTCTGAATAAATCGTATGAGAAGGTCATCATCTATAATATGAATGGGCAGGTTATAAAATCAGCATCAAATACCAGTAGAATAAATTCAGCCGATTTAGCATCCGGCGTTTACCTGGTATATGTTAACGGAATGACGGAAAAGGTGGTGAAACTGTAGCCGGTCTATTAAATATCATTATCGGACATATACTCCAAAATCGACATCAAGTCTGGCGTAATCATGTTTCGGCGAAATGATTCGGTCCGTCACTTTATTTTCATACGTCCAAACCATTTTACTTCTGGTGTAGTTGATTTGCTTTTGTCCGAGTGAATAAGCTGAATGGCAAAACAGTCCTACTTTTTGGTTTTTAATGCTAAACAAATCCAGTTTTATCTCAATTCCGGGTTTTATAAAGGGATTATACGTCGGTTCAGTTTCGTAGGTGTAGAGTATTTTTTCGTTGGATAATTTTCTTTTCAGGTAAAACTCCGCGTCCTGTTTTAAAAAGGTGGAATAACCAATGTTACAGTATAGATCCAGATTAAGTCCAGGAATGACATTAAGGTTAAGTTCAGGCCTCAGATATATTCCCATGTCGTTAGCTGCAAATTGCCGATAATTTTTGTCCAGCATAATATATTCAGGATCATGATAATAATGAAAATCTTCAAAGCCTGATATATAATGATGTATAAGCATCGATCCGATTCCCAGTCTAAAGAATGAATTCAGCTCGTATTTGATGACCGCATCATAACCAAGATCAAAAAAATCATCCAGCATTAATAGTTTCAAATCTGTGGAAACATGTTCCCCCACATCAAATTTTATACCGAGCTTAACTGTTATCCAGTCAAATTCATCAGGATATACAGCCAAATAATTCATAAAATCCAGATCCTGCTGTGTATCAAATTTAGTCAGATTTAAATCGGCAATGCCAATAGAAGCCGAGTACCCGAAATTTCTGACTAAAGGTGTTTGTGATTTTAAAATCAGTATATTGATGATGAATAATATCAGAAAAAGTAATTTTCTCATCGTTCAGAAGGAATAATGTTGATAAGATCTGTTGTATCGGATAGAATAGTTCCATCGTCTAAAAACACATCTGTTCTAAACTGTGCAAAAGAATTTTCAACATGAATTTTTAAAACAATTCCTATGGAAGTGTAACTATAAAAATGTATATCATTTATAAAAGCTAATGCTTCATCTTTCTGATGATAAAGATCATATCGGTCTCCAAATGAAAAAAGGATGCAATCTGACAGTTCACTATTTGCCTGATAAGTCCCATTTAAATCAAAAAGTGTATATATTTTAATCGCTTCAACTTCATGATCAGTTTTGTATCCTCTAACTTCATATACCATTTTCTCCCCGGGAGATCCAAAAAATTTCTCAAGTGGAGTATAACCATCATAAACGATTTCTTCTTCAATCGTTAGTTTAAGACAAACCGCATCTGAATACAATGTATCCACTTTTGAATACCATGTATCTTCACCAATGTATGTGCTTATAAAATCCAGAGTTACCAAATCATAAGTCAAATTTACTGTTTCAGGTTCCGGATTTTTCTGAGTACAACTAAAAAATGAACTTATCAAAACTATTGGGATAAGAATAATTTTTAAAGCTGCATTCAGAAATGTAGTATTAGTTGCTTTTGTTTTGCTTAAATATCTCACAGGTAAAAATTTTCGAAATCGACATAAAGATAACGGATTTATGCTATTGGTTGCATGCCATTGTTCGTTAAATAAAACCTATTTCCCGTATTCATACCCGGTTATCCAGTTAACTACCATCTCATCAGAAAACAGTTTCCCAATAACCCTGTATTTCGAATATTTCAAAGGATTTTTACTATTTAGTTGTTCTGACATCACCCCAATTTCGGGTTGATAGTAACTGGAATGTACAAACCGTATTTTGTCCCCGTTAACAGAAATAAATCCGACATGCCTGTCCAGTCCTACCAGGTAAATACCCTCTCCTTTTTCTTTTAAATAAGATTCAACCACCCCTACAGATCTGTTGTGAAACCTTTTAATATTTTCTTTTTCCACCAGTTTTTTGATGAAAACTTCTGATGGATCCTGTGCCCATCTTATACGCGGGATAATAAATCCAATATCAGACAATACATTCGTTACAAAATACCCACAGGCAATGGCCCCTTGCCCCGGGGTTCGGGTCGTTCCGTAAAAATCCCACGGTGTACCGTACCAGGCCGGAAACACATGCTGTGTCAGTTCATAGATTAAATAGTTTCTGGCTGAACCAACTATGGAGTCTTTCGTCACAGAATCTCCCATTGCATAAAACTCACAGTAAGCATCTCTGTTTTTAATGATACTTTTTATAGTGGACTTATAATCTGAGGGAATGGTTTGTCCATTAACTGAAGATACAATTATCCAAAACAGAAAAATTAATGTTTTTCCCACAACAGGCATATTTGAATCCATATCTAAAACTACAGATTCTTAATCAATTAGTCAATCTGAATCCTATATGAGAGACTGTTTTATTTCAACCCTTTCTTGTATCCCGTTACCTCCAGGAGATCTGCCAACTGCTGCGATTCGGTAATCTGAAATTCCAATGGAATTAGTTTTCCAAATGTCTTTGTGGAATACAGGCTTTTTTTCAGGTCATCATTAATGCTGAGTTCAGTAACACCAGGTCTGGTCTTTTCTGTAAAATAAAAGGCCACCCTAAAATATTTATTCCAAACCGATAACCAGAATATGGTCTTCTTTTTATGCACCACTTTACACAACCAGGCACCACCATCCTTGTAATACCGCCACTGGAATTCCAATTCATATTCGTTGACTGCAATTTGTCTTAATTCTGAAAAAACGGGATATACATTTTCGCCTAACACTTGTTCTAATACGTCATCGGTTGGTTCTATCTGCGGATCGCGGAGTTGAGGTTTTTCTGGAGTCATTTTAAGAGTTTTAGAGGTTTTGCAATTTTCAAAGTTATAAATTTTAATGAATTAAAGCTTACGGTCACTTATACAAACAGCATCCATTTTATTTGAATTCAGTAAACAAAAGCTTATAAATATTTATTATATAATAAAGTTTAAGGAAATTTGTAACAACTGAAGTATTAACCAAATCGATAATACTATGTCAGCTTCTATCGATCATCTTCCGCTTTCTGCTGAACTTATTGAGCTCATCAAAGCAAATTCAACAACCATCGATGTTCCCAGAAATACAGAGGTCATGTACGAGGGCCAGTATATTAAAAATATTCCTATTGTGATTAAAGGTCTGGTTAAAGTTTTTATTAAAAATGAAGATAAAGAATTATTGCTTTACTATATACAACCCGACGAAAGTTGTATTATGACTTTTAACGCCAGTCTGGATAATTCTCCCAGCAGAGTTTTTGCTTCAACGGAAGAAGATTCATCGGTAGTTTTGATGCCGGTTGACAAAGTATTTAAATGGTTAAAAGAATATCCGGAAATGAATGTGCTGTTTTTTAAACATTATAATGCAAGATACAGCGAATTAATTGAGATGATTAATCATATACTGTTCAATAAAATGGATGTTCGTCTTTTAAATTACCTAAAATCAAAAATCAAAGTTAAGAATCAAAATCCTATCCGTATTTCCCACAAACAAATTGCCAATGATCTCGGTACAGCCAGAGAGGTTGTTACAAGGATTCTTAAAAAACTGGAATATGAAAACAAGGTTCAACAGAATTCCGGATTAATAAAAGTTATGCATGTGTGACTGTAGTCACTGACTTTCTTATTTCATCTCCATATTTTTGTTTAGAATCAATTTAAATAATTGAATGCAAAATATGGATATCTCCGATTGTATAGTAAAGGTATTAGGTTTTGATTTCTCTTATGCATTGTTCTTTAAATGCATTGTTAGCTGAATCACATGTATTATGCTAATTATCCTTACTGCAATTTTCCTCCTCACATCCCTCACAAGTATCTGTTCCGTGTACTTCATTTGAAATAAGTACATGTGTGAAAACACGAGGGTTAATGTTACTTACCCTTTTAGTCTAATATCATTCGTAACTCTTATAAAATTAATGCTTATGAAAACTACATTTACACTTCGTAAACTTACCAGCTTTATTACTTTGTTCTTTGTAATCAACGGATCCGTTAGTCTTGCTCAAAAAAAACACATCGTAGAGGCTTCCATAAATGTTTTCACACCTTCTGAATTAACCATTAACGAGGGTGATACGATCGAATGGAGAAATATAGAAGGATGGCATAATGTAGATGGATTACAATCAACCTATCCCGATAACCCTGAATCATTTGGCAACAGCCAGGGCAGCGGATGGGTTTATTCACATGTATTCAATACTCAAGGTATATACAATTACCATTGTGACCCGCATGTCGGTCTGGGTATGAAAGGGAAAATCACAGTTGAAGCTTCAGAAAACAACCAGAGGTATGCTTTAACTATCAACTTCTCATCCATGAATCCTCACGTCGGTCAAACCTTGTATCTTTCATTAGTTGATTCTGAGACAGGAAAAGAAGTTGAACGAAAAACAGAAGATATAGATGCCTCCTTTTCTGTCCAGCTTTCGGGCCTTGAAAAAGGACATTCATATCATGTGGACTTCTTTGCTGACTTTAACGAAAACGGCATTTACGATACGCCTCCAACGGATCACGCCTGGAGAATGGAGGTCAATAACGTTTCAGACGATGTAATACTTGATTTCGTTCATAACACGAATTTCACTGATATAAGCTGGAAATATAAACTGACTTTGAATTTTATGAATATGAATCCGCATCTGGGACAGAAATTAACGTTTTACCTTGTTGATGCTGCCAATGGATCAGTCATCGATTACAAGATGATATCAGAAATCATCAATCCTGATTTTTCCATTGAATCTTATAACATAGTTCCAGCTGGTTCCTATAATCTTGATTTTTATGCAGACCAT
Source organism: Quyinboa mangrovi (assembly GCF_042219825.1). Taxonomy (NCBI): domain Bacteria; kingdom Pseudomonadati; phylum Bacteroidota; class Bacteroidia; order Bacteroidales; family Quyinboaceae; genus Quyinboa; species Quyinboa mangrovi. The sequence continues at coordinate 510,505 of NZ_JBHJHQ010000002.1, read as the reverse complement.
AACGGAAACGGAACTTACGATGCGCCTCCTGTTGACCATTCCTGGCAAATATTACTAAACAGTATCAGCAGAGATACAACACTATCATTTACACATAATACAAACTTTACAGATATATCGGCAGTGACACCAATAATAGCTCCACTCAGTGAATCACCAACACTATATCCCAATCCCGTTTCTTCTGCTTTAACCTTGCAGTTGAATGATTCCGGCTATGAATACCATTCCATCTATGATATTTCAGGCAAGCAACAGAAGGTTCATATTTCAACCTATAATAATGTAATGGATATAAAAGTGAATGAACTGAAAGCGGGAGTTTATTTCGTTGAACTTCAGAATAATAAAGACAGAATGCTTCTCAAATTCATAAAAAACTAACTATGTACAGATCATTTACCATAATACTTTTGGGTTTAATTTGCACAATTGCGTTCTCTCCTGGTGCAACAGCACAGGATGCAGAACCTGTTGAATACGTTTTTAAGGGAACCAGGATTGTTAATGACCAGTCTGTCAATCTTGCAGATAAAGGTGAACTGTTGCTCCTGGTCCAGCACCGTTTCGGAGATGTGAGTGGTGGTTATTATGAGTTATTCGGTCTTGATCAGGCAACAATGCGACTGGGATTTGAGTATGGTTTTGGATCATTCTTCAATGCGGGCATAGGCAGAAGTACATGGTTGAAAACCTACGATGCTTTCGCAAAACTAAGACTGGTGCGTCAAACGTCCGGGTTCCCTTTTACAGCCGTTATTTCCGCCGGGGGTTCAGTCCCTACAATCAGAAATTTTTTCCCTGAGCCAATGAATTCATTTTCAGATAAGGTCTCAGGAAATGTGCAACTTTTGCTCGCAAAAGAAACTGGCAATTTTGGATTTCAGGTGTCCCCCGGATTCATTAAAACCGGAACCATTGCGGGTCTGAATAAGGACTTATCATTCTTTATTACAGGAATTACAGGATCAGTAAAAATTGTAAGAAAAGTCTCTCTTAATCTGGAATACCTGCACGCCTTTAACAAACAGGTTCCGGGGGATAATACACTTTCATTGGGCATTGATATTACAACTGGGGGGCATTTATTTCAACTGATTTTTTCCAACAACCAAACCATGTTGAACCAGGGATTTTACTCCAGCAAGACCGGTTCATGGACCAGCGGTAACATCTACTTTGGGTTTAATTTAATTCGAGAATTTACATTAAAATATTACTGATATGGAACGAAAAGAATTTATAAAAAAACTGACCATTGGCGGCAGCGTGCTCTTTGCCTCACCACTGCTTTTTAATGCTTGTACCGAAGATAACGGCATGGTTGACAACCATACTTCGAATGACATTGTCATTGACTTAAATGATGCTGCATACTCTGAACTGTCAACGGTGGGAGGTTTTGCCTATAAGGATAATATCATTATTTTCAGAACAGGAACGGACACCTATATGGCGCTTTCAAAGCTATGTACGCATCAGCAATGCACCGTCAGCTATAACCATTCATCGGGGACAATACCCTGTCCCTGCCACGGGTCAATCTATTCAACTTCAGGCGAAGTATTAAATGGTCCTGCTACACAGGCACTAAAACAATACACAGTAACTAAAGATGGTAATACCCTGATTTTAAAATAGTCTGTCAAAATATTTAAATATGCCGCTCGAAACCCCTTCATTAAACATGTTGGCAGAATTCATTACGTTATGTATAAATGGTTTGGTTAAATCCAGATAATGACATCCACACGTTTACCTGCCGAAAGGTTCTCAGCGGCCCTTATCTCTGCTTTTAACGGTAAGGAATATGCATTTGTTTTGGTGTCAAACCATATGGCGGTTTTCCACTCGCTTTTCCCTACTCTTGCTGTTGCTTTTAGTCTGCCCCAGCCTTCCTCTTCTGATTTGAATGTGGTTCTGATCTCTTCAGATACTGGCAGAGGTAGTGTCACGAAGTACCAACTGCCCTTGCCTTTATATTGCCATGGTTCAGCTGAAAATGTATATTTTATTCCTTTCATTGTTTCCAGTCTTCATTGATGTATTTTAATGCTTCAAATTGTAGCCGATATGAGATTTGTTACGGTATATTAGTTTATACTTTTTTAAAATAGGCTGTTATAAACCCACCAAATACTTCATGACTGAATTCAAATCCGAACCGCTTATAAAAATCCACGACCTCCTCATTTCCATTGGATACATAAACATATATACCTGTTATTCCTTCCATGCTTTTCATCCATTCTATCACCTCATTGCTTAGTTGATAACCAAGCTTTAATCCATGATATTCCGGTTTAATATAGATATTATTAAATGTTCCCAGCCTGGAAGGCAGTTTCTGTTCGTCAGGATAAAATATAAGTTGTCCTTTTTCATAAATAGTGTTGGCCCAGTCAGGAACGTAATATTTCAAATCTTCTGTCACATCTGATACCTCTGCATATACATAGCCAACCGGAGTATCACCATCAAAAGCTACCAATACCTTCTTCATTTGAGCACTTTCGAAACTTGGCTTTAGTCTGTTGTCAAATGTCATTTCCTGCAACACATCCGTTCTGAAATGAGATTTCTCTGCCTGATAAGCCATCAACTCATTACAGAGTTCCCTGCATATCACAATATTACCGCTACTTATATCCTGTATTCTTATCTTTGCCATCTTAAGGATTCTGTTTGTTTTAATCCATCATAATTGGAAATCGCAATGTACCCGATTCTGTTTAACTTTTATCTGTGATACCGTTAATTTTTCAATTTCAAAGTTCAAATTCCGATATGCCTTTTAATTCTTTCTACTGCTCATTTTAGATACACCATTTTTACCATAAACCTTGCTATATTATTAGGTTTTGACCCGACTTTGAAATCTACAGATTGCGAAACCTTAGTTATTATACGAGGAGAAAAAAACCTGTGATCTCCTTCGTGCATAAAAAATTTAAGGTATAAATTAAGTATCTGACGAATTATAACCGGAAATCGTGGTTCAATAACAATAACTCGTCCATTCCTTTTTAGAACCCGGTATATTTCGCGTAATGCTCTTTCCGGCTGAATGAAATGATGGTAGACGCCTGTCAGTGCAACCACGTCAAACATATTGTCAGACCAGGGTATATTAACTTCGGCATCAGCAACTTTAAGGTCAATGTGTATATTTTGTTTTTTCGCTTTATCTTCAACTTTCTTTAAAATATTGGGGGCAATATCAGTACCATATAAGTTTTTAGCACCTGCAAGAGAAAGCGTTTCCAGAAGTCTGCCGGTAGCACATCCAATGTCTAAAATGTGAATCTTATCTATCTCGTCTTTCAATTCCAGAACAACGCTTTGATCTATCTCTTTAAGTTTAAAAATTGGAATCCAGATACTGTTATCATATGTATCCAGTACTTTAGCATTATACGTTAGATAATTGCTTATCTTATATCTGCTTTTAACATCAACGTCAGATTCTGAAGTCATTTTATTCTGGTATTAAATTAACCAGTATCCTTCATATTCAAATACGCTTCCACACCATTATAAACTGTTTATAACACTGCTGTAATGACTTACACAAAAGCGAATTTTCCTGTTAGGTTCTTGCCTTTCCTCTTTGCATTAAGATATATACTATGGGTAAAATACCTGCGGTATTAAAAACGGCAATGCAGATAAACCAGGCCAGTTGATTATTACGGGCCGATTTCCATAATGCGATTACTTTCCATACTGCTTCCCACAGCATAACAACGATGAGAACCGGTAAAAGCCAGGGAAATGAATCATGTAATTGTTGTAAATTTTCCATGGTGAATAATTTTGCGATAGAGATAATTGTTTCAATTTTGGCAGCTTAAATGTAAGGAATTCAGAGGAATAATTCAAGGATTTTATAGATGCAAGAATCAAGACATAAGAGCCAAGATTTTTGTATAGCACACGAAATCCCTTGTTATGGCTTTCAAATGTGCTATGAACTGTCCTTCTTTCCTGAAAGGAGGTGTCCCAATTCATCGGGATGGAGGATTTATATGTACATTCTTATGCAATACTAAACAGGTATGTTTATTTGAAAAGTGCTGCCCTTTTTTATTTCGCTGCTGAGAGTAATATGTCCCTTGTGTAAATCTATAAATTCCTTACAAAGTATTAAACCCAAACCTGTTCCTGACTCATCCATTGTACCCCGTGTACTAACCGATTCATTTATGCTGAAAAGTTTATCACAACGATCCTTTGTAATTCCAATTCCGTTATCTTCTATTGAAATGCAGGCACAGCCATCATCGTAAAAACAGGATACGTTAATATGTTCGCCTTTATAACTGTACTTTATCGCATTGGTTATAAGGTTCAAAACTACAGTTTTGATCATATTCTTATCAGCCGTTATAACCATCTCATTTTCGAAAGAAGTATTAATCGTAATCGCTTTGCTTTGTGCCTGAAGATTGAGGATCCCTATAGTTTCGTCGATCAAATTATTTAATTGAAAAGTTGATGGGAGATACGTTGTTCTTTTAGTTTGTAATCTGGACCATTCCAGGAGATTATTCAAATAGCTATATGCGCCCAAAAGTCCCTTATTTATCAATGCGGAGTAATTCTTAACCGTAATATTTTCAACACCTTCAAGTTCCTCCTCCAACAAAGTACTAAAACCAATCAGTGAGTTATAGGGATTCCTTAAATCATGCGCAACAATTGAAAAGAACTTATCTTTTGTGGCATTAAGAGTAAGCAATTCTTCGTTCTGTTGTTTTATTTTTTCACCGTCACGAAGCTTTTTTATATGCATCCCTACCATATTGGCAACTGCAGTTAATAAATGAATATGAATATCATCCCAAACCCGGTATTTATAGATGTCAGAGAATCCTATATAACCAATCCACTTATGATTGGAATATATAGGAATTGCAAGGATCGACTTAATATCGAACTTTTCTAAGAACTTTTTTTCCACGACAGGAAAATCAGATAGATTTCCTGAAATGGGCCTCCTTTGTTCAAAGTGTTCAACCCACCTGCTGAAACCGATTTCATGCAACTCTACATGCTGCAAAACCGGATTATCTATTTCCTGCTTTACTCCGGGTGCACATACTTCCTGTGTTTTGCCTATATATTTAAATTCACTGTCATATTCATAAATAAAAATTCGTGACGTTTTAGATGTATTCAATATTAGTTCAAGACCTCTTTTCAGACTATCTGATCCGTTACTCAGAATAAGCTGTGAAAACTCTGATATGGCTTTTTCAAATTGCAGTTGCTGCTTTAATTTCCCTCTTGACAAAGCAACCTGCCTTGAAAAAAAGATATGAGAATATATGAATATGGCAATGGTTAATACAAACAGTCCCCAATCAATATACTGATTAACTGTCACACCAGAACTTTGGCCAAACACCTGAGTCAAGGTCACAATAATATATGTTATGGTGATCACAAGCAGGGAATATAATTTCCAACCTCTTATATTATTGAAAAATATGAAAACTAACGAAATGGGAATAATAATGGTAACATGAAATATTTCTCCGAATTTCATGTAAAATGTACCAAGGTAAATGGTGGAAAAAAAGATAAGCAGAAGCAGAATTTTGGATGCTGTTTGTTTTCCAAAATAATTTAAAACAACAGGAACTGTAAAAATTATGACACATAGAATGTCATAGATTATATTGAACGACGAATATATAAGATCCAATACAGCCGCGATTAACAGGATAGAGATTGTGAGTAAACTTATCATGTTTACTAGTCTGATTGAGTCTTCATTAACAGAATTAACAGCACTGAATGTCCCCGCAGAAATATTTTTATTTATTCCCATTTTCAGTTTATTCATAATCAGATTTATTTATTTCCCAACTAACTATTAAAACATATACTTTATTGCAGGTTACATTCTGAAAGCAATGTTTTATTAGAAAACTTAATTCATACAAATATGTGTTCTAAGATATGTAGTTATAAGGAATAATGCAAAAATGATGCAGATCTAAAATGTAAGATCAATTAATGTGTTTGTACCGAAGCGGATTTTGACTACAGATCGATTCTTTGTACTAAATCAGATTCCCTAAGAATACATCTACAAATCTAAGGCTTGAATGGTAATCTTCAAAAATAGAGTAAACGTCTTTGTTTCAAATAATAAGAATAGTTCCCTATGATTTCAGGTTTAGGAAACCCCTGAGAGGAATAGAATTACCATTTCATTCGCTGTAAGATACCTGTCTTTTCCTGAACATCAAATGTTAGAGCATTCACTGAAATTGTAGCACCGGAAATGGCATCGATATTTTTTCCCACATCAAGGTTATCTGTACCATCAAATCCGGCAAACTGCCTCAGCCATCCACGGGCAGTAACTTCCTGACCGTGTGTAGCCTGATAATTAAATACTTTCACCAAGCGGACGGTTTTATCCGGATCAAAAAACATGAAATAGTCAAAATATTCTGAATCACCGTCATGATTTTTATTGCCGTTGATGGAACATCCTCCTGCCCTGCAGCTTAACACGCGTCCAACATACACAAAAAGGATGGTCGCCTCAGGATCATCCACTATCCGGAAAAACTTACCATTAACCGCATGCGTTTTGATTAAGGAGTCAGATAAGGTAATTTCCCTAAGGTGTTCAACAGAAGGTACTTCATATTTTTGAAGTGCCTTCTGCAGGCTTTTATGCTTAAAATCAACAGTATTTTGCGCAGGCACTCCAAAAACTGAAGCTGCAAATACTATTCCGATTATAATAATCCTGATCCCCATGTTCAGTTTTAAAACATCACACCTATTCCGGCACTGAAAACCTTACTGTAAGCATTATCACTTCCGTTTTTCACAAACTGCATATCAGCCTTAACCACAGCTCCTTTTGTCAGCCCCAGTGTCAATCCGGTGGTAATAATATTCTTCTCATAAGCAGGATTCGCCATGATGGATGATTCAACCTGTTGGTGTGTGTTCAGATATTCATAGCGAATAAATGGAACCAGTTCATTTTCAGTATTACATAACCGGAATACATTATACCCTGCTTCGACATACCAGCCGGTCATGGCACGTCCTAAATCATTAGGGTTTCCGTTTGAATCTGCAGTAAAGGCGTTATACTGAGCCGTATTGGTTAAACCGGTGTAATAAAACTGCCCCCGGAATTCAAATCCACTTAAGGAATACCGTGCATCAACACCTAGCATTGTGATCCCTACAATTGATGAGTCTGCCTTTGCAAGCCCTGCCTCATTGTTTTTATCCATGCCATTGTACAGAGTACTCTCGGTTGAACCAATATAACCTGAGACGCCCACATTTAATCCCCTGATGCCATAGTATTCAAGTTTCAGAGCCAGGTCCGGAGAGCTGATAAATGACTCTGCTCCCTTCTGACGTCCTTTTCTTAAGCCGTTTGAACCGTTCAAATGTGGCGAACCATCGTAGCCGTTAAAGCCATTCATAAGATAGGCCTGATACTTTAACGAAGCCTGCAGAATATTTCCGGTGATACCAAATCCTATTTCACGCCATGTGGTCGGTGCTATGGTATTGTCAATTACAGGGCGTTCCACACCGTTAAAGGTTGTCGGTTCGTGATATTCATTGGTGATCCCCATGGGAACAAGGATCAGTCCCGCTCTCAGATTGATGTAGTTGTTCAGCCGGTGTTGTAAAAAAGCCTGTTCCACATATACCTCCTCTACATGTTCAAACTCGAGTTCAGAAACAAACTGTGTTTTACTGCTGAAATTATAACCCAGTAACATAACCAAACGGTGTACATCAAGCTTACCGTTGTTTTTAACATCTGCATCCAGTGGCTGATTATAATGAACCTCACCATAACCTCCAATCACGAGTCTGCCATCTGTTGATAAGAGTTTTTCTGCAGAATTAATATACTGATTTTCCTCGTTTTTCTGTGCAAACGTTAAGCTGGTCCACACCAGCACTGCCATCAAAAGCCCTGTCCTTTTCATTGCTATTTTAATTTATTCTAAATATAGATTTCCAATGCAAAACTACCAAGTCAGTAGGAAACAGCAATCATAAGATGTTATGATTTTATGAAAAAGAATTACGTTTCAGGATTTTTTACAGAAAAGGTAAGTGGACCCTCAGATATGGGATTCCCTATATATTTTGAAACTTCAGGATAATAAAAAATAATCTAAAAGTGGGGATAATAAAGAAAAGATCACCGGAATACAGATGATCATGAAGGCAGGATATTTGATTCAGTTTAAGGGTAATTTAAACCTTTTACTGTAAAAAAACGAATTCCCCTAAACAGAAGCGATTTGTCCTCTGTCCGGGGAATAAAAATTTAATGCCGCTGTGCACCAATGCTGAAATGCCTTTGAAGTATAAAATACGTTTAAATAAAAGCACGTACGGTTTAAATAAACGATATACCAATCTTCATATTTTTCCTGAACTTACCTGTTTCAGCAACAGTCAGGATTAAAATGAAGAGGCTTTACTACTCAAATTTAATGACTTCAACGGGACAGCTTTCTGCCGCTTCTTTAATATCGTCTTCATTGGAAGCAAAATCAGCGCCATCTTTCACGACAGCTTCATCTTCCATTTCAAACACATCCGGGCAAATTTCTTCGCAGAGTGCACAGGCTGTACAGCCCTCTTCGATCCATACTTTCTGAATTGACATAATATAAATTTTAAGTGTTAAACAATTAGTTTTAAAACGTTTATATTCTATCTCACTAAAAATCAAGCAACATACAAATGTAACAGAACTTTATTTAAGGTGTTCAATAAAACCTTTATCGTAACATTATTTAATACTCCAGTTCCACTTTACTGATCCGCACTTTGTATGACTCATACCACATTGCCCTTCCTTTTTGCTTGGCATCCCTGTGCACACTGTTTTTTGCCCATCTCCGGATGGACTCCATATCTTTCCAGTAACAAACTGTAATTCCTACTTCATTTCTGGCAGATTCCATACCAATAAATCCCGGTTGTTCTTTCACCAGTTCTTCTATCTTATCCGACATGTCACTGTAGCCCAGATCACCTTCCGTTCTTACCGATGTAAAGATAACTGCATAATATGGTGGTTTTGGTGTATTCGCGTACATTTTGTCCATCTTTTTCTGTTCTTTTTTACGAGATCCTAATAATCCGGGTAGGACAATTTTCTAATGCCTGCATGATGTTATGTTCATACAGGGAATAATCCACTCCCGGCATAACGATCATCCTATCAATAACCCTGAATACTGCCGGTGCATAAGCCTTACAGATACCACAGGCAATACAGGCCCTTTCGCTTTCATCCTTCCACACTTTCTGTATTCCCATATGTATTACTCATAACCGCCCATGCAGGACAAACATGCATTGGCATAGGCGTCATACTTATCAAATGCAGGCCCCGGCCTACCATTAACCGTAATAATATTATCCAGCCTTACCAGTTGGTCGACTCCTGTGTATACAAACTCCCCCTGATCTGCCTTTAATACACCACGGCAAATCCCCTTTGTATCTGCCAGTTCGTTGTGGCGATTAAACCAGAAAATTCTTACCTGCTGCCCCCTCAGTTCCTCCAGCACATCAAAAAAGTCCGGATCAACGGGCATATAAGCATCATATTTATCCATAGTAAAACACGTTTTAAATTTATGTTTTGCAGGAATAAATTGCATATTGGTCCATTTGACTCCCTTTTTCCACAGGAGATTCAGAAGCAGATCATGCCCTGGCCAACAGGCTTAAGTAACTACTGATCCTACCACCGGTATTATGCTCCTTCAAAACAGCGTCATACTGAAGCAGGATCTTCTCCTTCTCTTCTTCGGGAATAGCCTGTTCTGCCATGGGATACAATATATGATCTTCTTTGTAAATATGATCCATCAAAAGAAAAGAATAGCCGCGGGCATTTTCGATGACCTTTTCCTTATCCGATCCTGACAGACCATCTTCCATACCACGCACAAAATCTCTTCCTTCCTCATGTTCGTGTAACATTACCGGAACAGGATTACAGTGCATGCAATCTTCATTCTCAAGCATGGCTTTGAACAGAATATCTTCTTCCTTGGCATGGTGAAACTTATCAGCATAGTTTTTTATAAAATCTATAGCCTGTTCAAAAAAAGCAGCATCAAGTGCTTTTCCTTTTTCAATCTCCTCACATTCATTTAATATGAGCTCAATTACACCCATTATATTGCGGTGTTCATCTGATAAAATATCGGTTACGTTTTGCATTTTAATATAATTCCAGTCGGTTTAAAACAGCCGTTCCATTTTTAATTTTCTCCGAAAGCGACTGAATGGTTTCCGTGGTAACAATTGCATAGAATCCATCCCTTATCGCCTTGTATTTTTCATGCAGCGGACACGGATTATCGTTATTGCATTGCTTTAAACCAAATCCGCATTTGTAAAACCAGGCATCCCCCTCCATCACATGAATCACATCAAACAATCGTAATGCCGTCTGTGTTTCGCTGAAATGAAATCCGCCACCACGGCCTTTCATTGAATCCAGCAAGCGGTGCTTTGTAAGGGTCTGCAGAATTTTTGCTGTATATGCAGCAGGCGCCTCAATTTCCTGTGCAGTCTCCAAAACACCGGGCCTTTGTTTTTCCCAGTTTCTTAACTGTATAAAAACCAGTGCCCTGATGGCATACTCTGTACTTTTTGATAGCATTACTTATGATTTAACCGATATTTCACGGGCTAAATTTAATGCTTTCCTGAACAATATGTTGTTTTCAAGGTGAATATGACGATGCAAATCATCTTCAAACTCTTTCAGGGTCTGATAGGTAACCCTGTAAGTATTACATCCGTCAGGAGGACATGTATATCCGGATGTGATTTCTGACATATGCTCAAAACGGTCTCCCTCCGTCTGATGTTCCTCAAACATCGTTTCTATCGTACTGACAGCTTCCTTATACTTCTGTTCCGAAAGGTTGATCTCTGTATGCGCCATACGTCGAATCAACGGAAAAAGAATCAGCTCTTCTTTCTTCATATGTGCAGATAAATTACCTGCAGCCCCGTCAAACAGTTCCTTCACTGTGAATAACTCAGGATGATGCGCTCCATGTACATCACACAGTTTCTGCAGTTTTTGCTGTAAGAAAGGAATGGTATCATTCACATAACTGTGATGTCTTTTTTCGATATAATCGCATAACTCACCGGGGGCAAGACCATTAATATAGGCTGAATCAGCATCTTTCTGCTGCAGCAAATCATTTAGATCCTCCATTAATTGCCCGGCATCAATATTTGATTTCTTGCAGGCCTCATCAATACTTATGCCTCCACCACAGCAAAAGTCTATGCTGTTGCTTTCGAAAAGCTTAGCAGTTTTAAAGTTCTGCTTCACGATATCCCCAACTCTTGTACTTCCACTTATCTCCATATCTTTTACATTTATTTTGTAACAAAGATATAATTAATTTATAAAAGGATATACAGGTCCTTTTATATTTTTATCATATATTTGTTCAACTAACTATTAAACAATTCTTCTATGAGCACAAAAAAACTCTGGACCGGTTTTATTCTGGTCATGGTGATTTCGTTCGGTATCCTTGGTTGGTTCGGACACGAAATTTACAGGGATGCACCCCCTATCCCCGACAAAGTAGTATTAACGGACGGCACACAGGTCATGTCGTCAAAAGATATAAAGGACGGCCAGAATGTATGGCAGTCTACAGGAGGACAGGAACTGGGAACAGTTTGGGGTCATGGCGCCTATAAAGCACCTGACTGGACAGCAGACTGGCTGCACCGGGAAGCTGTATATATATTGAATGTATGGTCGCAAAATGAATTTTCAGTTCCTTATGATCAACTGGGTGATGAGAAGCAGGCCATGTTACAAAAACGACTGCAAAACCAGTTACGCAAAAACAATTATGATCCACAGACCAAAACCCTGACCATCTCACCTGTACGCTACCAGGCCTATGAAGCCGTAAGTAAACATTACAAAGGTTTATTTATGGACGATCCCGGACTGGCTGAACTCAGGGAAGCCTACAGTATACCTGAAAATGCCATCAAAGATCCGGAGAGAATGGCCATGATGAATGCCTTTTTCTTTTGGGCCAGCTGGGCTACGGTTACAGAACGACCGGGTAAAGAGATCACATATACCAATAACTGGCCTGCTGAAAAGCTGGTGGGTAACACGCCACCCGGATCGCTCCTGCTCTGGACCGGATTCAGTGTTATTATTCTATTATTCGGAATAGGCCTGCTGGCATGGTATTATGCATCCAATCGCGACGAGGATGACCACAGTACAGTACCAAAAGTCAATCCTTTGTCCGGTACAAAACTGACACCATCCATGAAAGCTACTCTCAAGTATTTCTGGGTTGTTACCGCATTAATCCTGGTACAAATCTTAATGGGAGTAATTACAGCGCATTACGGTGTGGAGGGTTCCGGTTTTTATGGGCTGCCACTGGATAAAATGCTGCCCTACTCTATTTCACGAACGTGGCATATTCAGCTGGCCATTTTCTGGATTGCCACTTCATGGCTGGCAACCGGTTTATTTATTGCACCGGCTATTTCAGGGAGAGAACCCAAATATCAGCGCTTTGGCGTGAACTTTTTGTTTATCGCACTTCTGATCATTGTTGTCGGATCACTTGCCGGTCAGTGGATGGGTGTGATGCAAAAACTGGGTCTGATCGAAAACTTCTGGTTTGGACATCAGGGGTACGAATACGTTGATCTCGGCCGTTTCTGGCAGATCTTTCTACTCATTGGCCTTGTCCTGTGGCTGTTTTTAATGGGACGTGCCATTCTGCCGGCCCTGAAACAGAAAAATGAACACAGACATCTTTTAACCATGTTCCTCATTGCCTCCATCGCTATTGCCGCTTTCTATTCAGCAGGACTGATGTGGGGAAGACAAACCCATCTTGCCATGGCAGAATACTGGCGCTGGTGGGTGGTTCACCTCTGGGTGGAAGGTTTCTTCGAAGTGTTTGCAACCGTAGCGATCGCCTTCCTGTTTGTAAGGATGCAACTGATAGGATCGAAAATAGCCACTTCAAGTGTGCTTTTCTCTACCATTATCTTCCTGTCAGGCGGCATAATCGGTACGTTCCACCATCTTTATTTTACCGGTACGCCAACTGCGGTACTGGCTCTCGGTGCCTCCTTCAGTGCATTGGAAGTTGTTCCGCTGGTTTTGATGGGGTTTGAAGCCTATCACAATATCAGGCTCAGCAGAGCCGGTGACTGGGTGTCGGCCTATAAATGGCCTATCTACTTTTTTGTGGCTGTAGCATTCTGGAATTTTCTTGGTGCCGGAATCTTTGGTTTCCTGATTAACCCGCCCATTGCTCTTTATTATATGCAGGGACTCAACACCACACCGGTTCATGGCCACACCGCCCTGTTTGGTGTATACGGCATGCTGGGCATCGGCCTGATGCTTTTTGTGCTTCGTGATATGGACCTGAGCGCCAACTGGAAACAGAAACCGATCAAAAATGCCTTCTGGCTGCTGAATATCGGATTGCTGCTGATGGTTGTGATTAGCGTACTGCCGGTAGGACTTGCACAGACCGTTGCCAGCGTAAAACACGGACTGTGGTATGCCCGTTCTGCAGAGTTCCTGAATACACCACCGTTGCAAACCATCCGCTGGCTGCGGGTGATTGGTGATACCATCTTTGCCTTTGGGGCACTGATCCTGGCCTGGTTTGTCTTTGGATTGAAATTTGGCTGGTCGCTGAAGAAACAACAATAATTCAATGAGCCGCTGCAAAGCGGCTCTTTTTTTATTCCTGCATAACCAGAAATGTAGTATAGGCTGTAAAGGTTACCAGCAGAACAGCGGCTTCCCAAGGTCTAGTTTCTTTCTCTGTCCCGTAAACATAGCTATAAACAGGAAAATGGTTCCACCGGTTAATATCCAGAGATCGGTATTGAAATGGGTATTATAAGGAATAGGCTTCACAAGTGAACTGATCCCGAGAATCAGAAAGATATTAGATAAGATGTCATTCCCAACGGTGATATCGTTGTGATGCTATAGGTGGAGGATTTGTATAGGATCCTTATTAAAATCCGTATCTATCCAAAAACAGACACCTTTTCCTAATAGTTGGAAGTGGGAACCTTCAGGTTAGCTAGGTTGCCACCCTCTTTTTAAAAAAGAGGAACATGTTTTACAGCCTCTGATTTTAAAGGATAATTTATATTGACACTTATTCCGTAAAATCATAAATTTACAATCCTATTCCACTCTTACTTATTTTATCCCACAAGTTACAGCCCTCAGTTCAGCCCTCATTCCATTTGAGAATTCATACGGTGCTATCAGGTAAATGGTTGGCATGACTATGTATAAATTCTCAATAGATTAAGATCAAAAAAATAATACAATGAATACTTTAACGGACAAATGGACATCCTGGTCGCCTTTTATACTGGGATTATTACGAATTGTTGCTGCGATTATGTTTATGATGGCAGGAGCGATGAAACTTTTTGCTTTTCCGGCGGGTATGCCTCCAAATGGAGAAACTGTAGAATTATTATCGCAAATGGGAATAGGTGGAATTCTTGAATTCTTTGGCGGTTTACTTTTGCTTCTGGGGCTGTACACAAGACCTGTCGCCTTTATTCTTGCAGGGGAAATGGCTGTGGCCTATTTCCAGTTTCATGCACCTCAGGGCTTCTGGCCGGTTATGAACAATGGACAGACGGCCATTTTGTACTGTTTTATCTGGCTGTATATTTCTGCCGCCGGAGCAGGTTCTTTTAGTATTGATGCGTTGAGAAAGAACGCAAAGAACACATAATCTACAACTTCAATATTGTTGATGTAGTCAGGGACCGGAGGTTTTCGTACGACTATTTACTGATAATCAAAGAATAAATGATCATAAAATATGAGAAAGGTAATTGCGGCAATTAATATGACGATTGACGGATTTTGCGACCATACGGCCGGACTGCCGGATGAAGAGATACATCAACATTATACAGAATTATTGGATCAGGGAGACGTCATACTTTACGGCAGAACAACATATCAGCTTATGGAATTTTGGCGAACTTTTTTAGAAAATCCTTCAGAAGATGAATCGATGAACGAATTTGCCAGGGCTATTAACAAAATTCAAAAAATTGTTTTCTCCCATACGCTTAAAAATACAGACTGGGAAAGTGCAACCGTAGCAAATCTTGGTTTAAAAGAAACGGTTTCAGAACTCAGGCAACAATCAGGAAAAAATATTTTTATTGGCAGTCGCAGTTTAATTATACAACTATTGAAATTTAACCTGATTGATGAATACCAACTTTGCATCCATCCTGTTGTTGAAGGAAAAGGTTTGCCGTTATTTGAGAATATACAAGACAGGAAAATTTTAAAACTGGTGAAAACCAAAACATTTAAAGGTGGTGTCGTAGCGCTTTACTATGAGCCAAAACAATAAGAGGAACATGGAAGCGCCTGCAATGAACACTTAAAGACCAAACAGACATGCATTAACCATATAAAGTAAAACGTCACAAAAAATGAAAAGTAACCCCGGCATTGTGCCACCGCTAAAGTTAATGCGACACGCGGTAATGCCGGGGTTACTGAAGACTTCGTAGAAAAGGGTTTCAACCCTTTATGTAGTCTTTTAACCGGACAATAGTGAAAGTAAATTCTAAATTATGGAAGAGGAAATAAGACAACTAATACTCCAAAGGGTATTAGCAGTAAAAAAAAGAGAGATAAGTAAGCTTAGTATGTATTACACTAACGATGTTATTTTGTTTGACGTGGTTGGAAATCTTAAATATACAGGAATTGATGCTTTAATAAAACGCCTCAAGGAATGGCTCGCATCCCTTTCGGAAATAAAAGATTTTGAAATTAGTGACATAAAAATAGAGGCGGCATCTGATATTGCCTGCTCCAGTGGTTTAAATCATGTTGATGCCATTACTGCCGACAAAAACAAACTCGATATGTATTGGCGTGAGACAACCTGTTATACAAAATCGGATGGTGTATGGAAAATAATGCATACCCACAGTTCAGTACCATTTGATCCCACAACAGGTAAAGCATTAGCTCATTTGAAACCTGACTTGATTGTAAAATAAACTGATGGGGATAAACATATGGCGAATAGTAAATTACTTCAAATGAACAATGTCGGTATCGTTGTTGAATCGCTTGACAGTGCCATTGCCTTTTTCACTGAAGTAGGGCTAAACCCGGAAGGACGGGCAATGGTTGAAGGGGAATGGGCCGGACGCGTGACTGGACTTGGAAATCAGTCGGTAGAAGTTGCCATGATGGTTACCCCCGATGGACACGGCAGAGTTGAACTCTCCAGATTTATTACACCGTCTACGATATCCGATCACAGGAAAGCCCCTGTGAACTCACTCGGCTATTTACGGGTTATGTTCGCTGTTGACAATATCGACGAACTGGTAGTGCGGCTCATAAGACAAGGTTCTGAACTTGTTGGAGAAATAGTTAAGTATGAAGACGCTTACCGGATTTGTTATATCCGTGGACCTGAAGGTATGCTCATCGGTCTGGCTGAACAACTCGGCAGGTAAAGAGAAATTTAAAAACATTAAAATATTACACAATTGAATTTATTGACAAATACAGGATCTGATATATAAATTAAAAACTTTCATTCAAAACGAATCGTTTCACTAAATAATTGAATCATGAAAACCAACACAGTAACATTACACCGTGTCCTGACTGCTTCTCCTGAGAAAGTATTCAGGGCTTTTGCTGAACCGGATGCCTTTGCGTTCTGGTTGCCGCCTTATGGTTTCATATGTAAAGTTCACCAAATGGAGTTTAAAGAAAACGGAACATACAAAATGTCGTTTACCAATTTCTCTACCGGGAACGGGCATTCCTTTGGAGGTGAATTCATCGAAATAAAATCCAATGAATTAATCAAATACACCGACAGGTTTGATGATCCCAACTTACCCGAAGAAATGATTACTTCGGTATCGCTAAAGGAAGTTTCCTGTGGAACTGAACTTCAAATCCAACAGGTAGGTATCCCTGATATTATCCCAGCTGAAATGTGCTACCTTGGCTGGCAGGAATCACTGGAAAAACTCAAGAAACTTGTGGAACCGGAGATCCCGGATAATTAATACATCTGGTTAACCTGGAGTAACATTCACATTAAAACGATAAGCACGTGGAATTCACCCCCAACAATGCTGTGGTCAAACTCTGTATTCAGGGCATGCACATGGAAGATACGGGCAAGGCAGAAGACGCAGGCAAATTATTCCTTCAAGCATGGCATGAAGCATCAGACGACTTTGAAAAATTTTTGGCTGCTTATTATGTTGCCCGTCAGCAAAAAAATGTTTCCGGCAGATTAGAATGGCTGAAAAAGAGCCTGGAGCATGCACTAAAAGTAAACGACCACACAGTTAAAAGTGCATTCCCTTCTTTGTATTCAAGTATTGCCCAATGCTATGAGGCTTTAGGCGAGCCTGATAAAGCAAAAAGGAATCACGAATCAGCCACTTTGTTTAAAAATGAACCAGGTGACAAAGGCCCTTTTTATCATGGAACGAAAGCAGATTTAAAAATTGGAGATTTTTTATTCGCAGGAAATACATCTAATTACAACCATGAACTCCGGATGAATCACATTTATTTTACGGCTCTTGTAAATGGTGCCGGTCTTGCGGCTGAACTGGCAAAAGGTGATGGAACCGAACATGTCTATATTGTTGAACCAACCGGAAATTTTGAAAATGACCCGAATGTTACAGATAAAAAATTCCCGGGTAATCCTACACGCTCTTACCGGACAAGAGCACCTATAAAAATCGTTGGTGAAATAAGCGAATGGGTCAGACTTACACCTGAAGAACTTCAAAAATGGCGCGAAAAGCTGGCTAACAATAAAGGTGAAATTATTAATTGAATTTCTGTAAGAATATATGATATATAAGAATAAAAAAACCAGCTCAGATTAACATCTGATTGAGCTGGTTTTTTAATTGGAATAACACAATTTGTTGTTTAGCTAACATTACAACAATTTGTACATATGCTTATTCTACTGTAATAGTCCTTAGCCTTAAGGATTGCCCCTTTACTGTTTATAAACGAGCCCAGAAAAATCCTGTTCTCAGGATTTGGCAATCTGAAGCAATCCATATGATGAATGATATGATAGCCTTGCAGATTCTCATTGATCGTTACATAATACCAGTTCATTTTATGTTATTTTAAAAAAGAGAGAGTTTCATGCAAATTATAAGAACAAGCCTATTGGTAATTCATGGATAATCATAATGGAAAACGTGACCTTCCACCTGATGTAGGAAAAGTAATCTTCCATTTTCACCGGATATGAATATCAATTTGTTGCTTGTTTTATTAAACAATATGAAAAGAACCTGACTGAGATCTAAATCTGCGAGTAAACGGGGTATAACTGACTTTAATGTTCAAATAAAATCCGCCTAAAATTAGGAAGATAAATAATAAATATCAAGCCATTCCTTTCTAAATAAGCATCTTAACTATTAATATATGCCTAAACAATGTTTATTTATGTTAAAACCGCACACAATTATTTGTTTAATTCTGTTGCGCAAAGTTTGCACAAACTACTATTTCATTCTATATTTACATTAACTGAACGTCTAATGCATAATTCCACCGGGTATGAACCAAAACATAACGTTGATTTACGATCAACAGGCTAATGTATTTATTAATAAAATAGTAGGCAAAGTTGATCTGAACTATATTCTGGATACCTGGCAGAAAGCCCTTGAATCGATGGATATTCCGGGTAACTTTAAAGGGTTTATTATTGACTGTGAATTCGGTCATTTTGATTTTTCTCTGAAACATTTCGAAAAAATGGTTATGATTTACCGCATGCATGTGTCTAAATTAAGAAATAAAAAGGTAGCCATCGTATCGAACGATCCTCACGATGTGGTATTTTCTACCCTCCTTGAATTTGCCAATAAATACAATACCAAAACATTTTCAACCCACGAAGCAGCACTCCATTGGATGCACGCATAACAGGCCTTAATGTGGCGCTGTGATACGAATCGCCGGAATCTCCAGGTAAGCTGTGAGTCTTCCTCCTTTGTCCAAAGGAGGTGGGTTTGTCAAAGACAAAGCCGGAGGATTTTATTGTCTGGCTGTTTCTTCTCCCATGGTACCATGTTTTCGGTTTTCACGGGCATAATTTTTATTGTACTGATTGTAATTTAGTTTCATATGCTTAATAGGGTTTGTTCAAAGGTATAAATCCCCCACCAATTGTCAAGCCAATTGGTACCCCCTTTTGAAAAAGTGGGACGCGGTGACCTGCAGGTTTGCTTTGGGCCGTCCTCCTTTGCTGACAAAGGAGGTGGATTCGTCAATGACGAAGCCGGAGGATTTTATTGTCTGACTGTTTCTTCTCCCATGGTACCATGTTTTCGGTTTTCACTGGCATAATTTTTATTGTACTGATTGTAATCTAGTTTCATATGCTTAATAGGGTTTGTTCAAAGGTATAAATCCCCCACCAATTGTCAAGCCAATTGGTACCCCCTTTTGAAAAAGTGGGACGTGGTGACCTTTAAACATTGAACTTGTGAACCTGCTACATTTGGATGAACATAAGGTTCGTTTAACCATTTAACAGGAATCCTGTTAAAAGTAACCATACAATACTTCTTTGGTGTAGGCTGATTTTTTGTTTCGGATCTCGACAAGTAATTTTTTAACGAATCCGCCAATATCATATTTGTCAATATCATTTAAATCCACCCATTTATATTCCTCCGCTTCATCGTTCAGAACAACATGATTCGAATCCGTTCTGCAGATAAAATCAATAAAAATAAAATGCTTCCGTTCATGAAATACTTTATTGAAAACGGTTTCCGTTAAGCTTACCAACTGAATATCGTAGATTTCCAGTCCGGTCTCTTCAAGTATTTCACGCTTCAATGCCTGCTCCATTGTCTCACCCAATTCAATATGACCACCGGGAATAACATACTTATCATTCCACTTATGCGATTTACACAGCAGCACTTTATTGTCGGAATTAAATATAACTGCACCTACAGTCGGTTCCGGATATTTCATAATTCAAGTCTTTGTTATACATAACATCTCTACAACTAAAATGGTTAGAATTACAATCTGCAATTCCAATATAATATTATGTAGTTAAAAGGGTGATCCCAGATAAATCTGCTTTGCCGCTTTTAAGAAATTCATATGTCATACGGTCTGCCTGGCAATCTTTAAACTGAATGCCTTTTAAATTTCTGCCTTTAAAAAAATTATTTATCAGTAAGGCATGCTGAAATGTCACCTTTTTAAACGCGCAGTTTTCAAAAGCACAGTCCTCCAATGTACCTTCAAAAACGATATTCGCTAGTTGACTTGCATTAAACAATGTGCGGTTCCACACGGCATTACTTAAAGTGCTCTTTGAGAAATCGCACCCTTTAAATGTTGCGCCGGAAAAATCAGCCCCGGAAAAATCACAGTCGATCATATGATTTCCCGTAAATTCAGTATTCTTCAATGAGCAATCAATAAATTTATTATCAACCAGGTGAGATCCTTTAATGTGGCTGCCGGTTAGTTCGGAATCAGAAAAGTCGCAGTTCACCACATGATTACCCTTAAGCAGCAGGCCCGACAAATCTGAACCGACAAACAAACAGTTTTTCATGTTGGAAGCACTGAATTTTTCGTGCAGATTCTTTAATCCGGAGAAATCAGCATCCACCCAGTTTCCATGCGACATATCCCAGCTGTTTTTGTTCACATGAACTTCATCATTCTGTTCTTCCTGCTTATCAACAACAGATATGTCCTGCGCGGAGGTTATTGGTTGATTGCTTTCCGAAAAATAATTCAGGTCTACATTCAGTATCTCTGCCAGACGATTGAATGTTACGATATCAGGCATGGACTCTCCCCTCTCCCATTTTCCTACAGCCTGAGAACTGATAAACAAACGTTGTGCAAGTTGGGCCTGCGACATATTCATTTTCTTACGTGCTTCAGCAATTTTATTGCCAATGATCTTTGCGTTTAACATGACTATTTTATTTAAGTATTCGACACAACAAAGATACCGGGTCCGGTTTTCGGCATCAAAAAATTCCCTTTACCTTTAGTTGTATTTCCGCTACTTATAGTTGTTTTCAGGTTACATAAGGTTGTATTTGCAGGATCACAAAAGAACTGATTCACTTATATCATAGTTTAAGTCTGAACCCCGGCAATGCACTCAGGCTTCGGTTTTAATTATGAATTCAACAGTTATTTCTGCATTCACTCTGCAACTGACTGCTTTCAATTTGAAATGTGGTATGTCCGATCCCGAATTCATGCGAGAGCTCATGTTGCAATTCACTGATAAAATCATCTTTATAGCCCTCAGGCATAATAAGGTGAACCGTCAGGGCAATCTGCGTTGTACTCATGGCCCAGATGTGCAAATCATGCACGTCGCGAACCCCCTTTTTACCCAAAAGGAAGTTCCTTACATTTTCAAGATTAATTTGTTTGGGTACCGCATCGAGTGCAAGATCAATGGAGTCTGTGAACAGTTTCCAGGTTCCCAACAATATGACCACGATAATGACACAACTGGTGACAGGATCGATCCATAACTTTCCTGTGAGATTAATAAGCAGACCTGCAACCACCACACCCAACGACACACCTGCATCAGCTGCCATATGCAAAAATGCACCTTTTATGTTCAGATCATCTTTCTGTCCTTTCATGAACAACAGTGCGGTTGCCGTATTTATAAATACGCCAATGCCGGCTACTATCATTACCTGAGAACCAGCTACGGGTTCAGGATTACTGAATTTACGGAAGGCATCCCAGGCAATCAGGCCCACAGCTACAAACAACAATAGCGCATTCAGAATAGAGACAAGAATCGTTGTTTTACGTAATCCATAGGTATATTTTCCTTTGGGCTTCATGGTTGCCAAACGGGCGGCAACCCATGCAAATACAAGGCTCAGCACATCGCTGGTATTGTGGCCGGCATCTGCCAACAAAGCCGATGAATTTGCGATCAGTCCATAAATAACCTCCACAGCAACAAATGCTATGTTCAGTCCAATTCCAATCGCAAAGGCTTTACCGTGATTATTTTGATGTGCGTGTGAATGTGTATGCTGATGTGCCATAAAACTTTTCTGTATCTGTTATTCCCGTCCCGTCGTCTGCCTGTTTAACAGATGAATGATGCCAACTGTTTTAAATTTTCTCCGCATTGCGTCATTTTTTTAAGATCAATACCCAGTCTGAAGCATGATCCGGTGCCATGAATTCAACAGGTGGTTCATTTTCCACAACAGTGATTAAATCCAGTTTTATTTTTTCTCCCGATTCGGCATTGAGCCACAAATTGTCCGCATAATTCCCCGGTTCGATGTTAAGCGCAAAAGATACACCATCAGGGTCAAATACCAGATACTGTTGTCCCGGTTCGGCCAATGCATAAACACGCAACGCAGGATGGCGGGATAACAATTCATCGTGTGGCTCCATCCGGTAAAATTTAACATCTTCGAGCATGGTCCGGCTCAGGATGGAAATATATTTTTCTGAAAGCCTGTATGGATTATCGTCACTAAACGGAAGACCTTCAGGTCCACTCGCTACCAATTCATATTCACCGGCATGCCCGTTCCATGTAAAAGATGCACCAGCCGTTGCACAAGCCCAGGCCGAGCGCCGCAAATCGTCCTGGGTTGCATGTGTTCTTTCCTGCCAGAAACGTCGCCAAAGCACATTCCCTTCAATCATATAAACCGGTTTATCCCTGTATCCCAGTAAACATGCCATATGATGTGTCCATGGTTCCTTCCACAGATGCCGTTCCATATCTTTATCCGGTGCAGCAATCTCATGATTCTCCACCGCTGCAAAGGTATATTCAGGCAAATCATAATGATTTTCACGCGGGAACTCATCTTCATACGTTGCCAGATGCTTAAAAATGTCGTATCGTTGTATGAGCCTGGCAAATCCCAGTTCCTGATCCTCCCTGTCACCCGGAACTTCCCATACATAATTCCAGCCTGCCAGATTCGCAAAGGGAGCAAGCCGTGCCACCATATATTTTACAAAGAAATCTTTTTGCTGACTTGTAAGGTCTACCCATGACGGACCGTCATTTTTACTGCCATCCACACCCAGAAACATATGAACACCAATATCATTGTTATTGAACCAGGCCAGATGCTTTTCCATCAAATGCCAGACCTTAAGATTCATGCTTTCATAGAGTTCTCCTTCGCGATACAACTCGAGATCCTGTGTTTCCGGCTCAGGGCCATCGTGATAATACTGCCCGAAACAGCACAACGATAATAACCAGTTTACCTGAACATGATTATATCCATTGTCCTTAAGTTTCTGATACACATTTTCCACAATCCATCCAAAGTCCTGTGCAATTGAGCCATGACCTGTTTCATAATATGATTTGAGCCAGACCGGATCGGTTCCGTTATATGCGAACCAGTGTGGATTATTTGTATAGGGTTTCAATATACCTTTGCCGGCATTTTCAGCGATACATTCAAAAGATCCCTTACCTCCTTTGGTGCTGTCAGACCAACTGTATTCATAAGTCCATTCTCCAGTTTCATTTGGTATGAACCGGATCTTCCAGATATTTCCTACGTTAAAATTACCGCCTCCCTTACCATCACCATCGTAAAAACCCCAAAAGTTTTTAATCTCTCCAGAAGGCGATCTGAAGATTACGTTCAGCTCCACGTCCGTAAACTTGTTCTCATATTTTGTACGATTAATAACCCGGGTTTCGAACATACGGAAAAGGCTGACCTGCTCTGCAGCAAATAAAATGCCTGTGAATGAACAAAGTATTATAAGAGATAAGAATCTTTTCATTGGAAATGCTTCAATTATTATCTGGGAAATGCTCCGTTGTTGATGTCAATACAATGGCCGTTTACGTATTCCGGGCTTTCCGTTCCCAGCCAGAAAATAACTTTTGCCACTTCTTCCGGTTGCGCAAATCTGCCTGAATATACGTTGCCAAGAAATGCTTTCTGACGGCTTTCAGGAATGCTGTTTTTCATTTCTGTTTCCACAATGGCAGGAGCTACCGAATTAATAAGAATACCATGCTTACCAAGTTCTTTAGCATAACTTTTTGTCACATTAATCAGACCTGCTTTAGAAACACCGTACCAGATATCAGGATGGCCAATATGACCGGCAATGGAAGCCACATTAACGATTCTGCCACTTCCGTTTTTTATCATATTTCCGGCAACACTGTTCATCAATTCCACAGGCGCCTCAATGTTCACTTTTAGCAGATCGTCTTTAAGTGTTTCGGGATAAGCGCTATAACTTACCGTATTCATTATGCCCGCATTGTTGATAAGCACATCTACCGGATCAATACCTTCAATTAAACCTTTAATCTTATCTGTTTCACGCAAATCAAAAGCCACATGTGTGCAGTTTACCTGTTCTTTTAATCCTGAAAAATCGCGCGCCACAATCGTAACGCGATATCCTGCATCCAGAAAAAGTTTTGTGGTCACCAGACCAATTCCCTTATTTCCTCCTGTAATAAGTACATGATTATTCATCATACTGTATTGTTATGAATTCATGAAAAATTTAAACGATATGCCGATTATAAATGTGAAACAAATCAGCAACCGAATAAAATTAATCATTTTATATGAAAGTCTTCAATAATAAATCCATAGGCATAGGTGAAAATATTAAAGAGACTCCGGTTCATTGTTATTTAACTGAACCGGAGTTGGTATAATGTTTTAATTATTCTCAAAAATCTCATCAAGATTTTCAAATGCAGAAAGGAATCCTTCCCTGAATCCCATATTAACCATCATTTCAAGATCATTTAATTCGTCAAAGGTTAATAAAACTCTCACTATGGTTCTTTCTCCATTCGAAGTAAAATCCACATACCATTTTGAACGCGGTGCAGATTCTTCAACATTTCCTTCAGAATCACAAAATGCAACATTGGAGGAGAAATTTTCCAAGGAACGTATTGAACTGAAGTCAGACCTTGAATAATTTTCCTCACCATCCGGTCCCATCATCGCATACAACCAAAATCCTCCAACTCTGAAATCCATCTTTTTTGTAGTGACTTTCCAGGGTTTTGGCGCCCACCACTTGTCCAGAAGTTCACTTTCAGTCCATGCTGACCATACTAGTTCGATGCCGGCGTCAAACTCCCTGTTAACCAAAATTTGCTTGTTTTCCTTGTCTACGGAAAAATTTAATAAGAGACTACTTTTCATTTTGTTTTGATTTTAAATCTGTTAATACTTCATCCAGTTGATTAAACCTGTCATTCCAGATATTTTTAATCTGACCTAACCATGTTTCAACTTCACTTAATTTCTCTGGTTTGAAGTGGTAGTAAATCTCGCGTCCCTTTTTATCCTGTTTTAATACATCACATTCATCAAGATAACGGATATGCTTTGATACAGCCTGCCGTGTCATGTCAAACTGCTCTGCAAGCGCATTAGGTGTCATAGTCTGCGTAGCCAGAAGAATAAGAATTGCTCTCCGTGTTGGATCTGATAGTGCCTGAAAAATATCACGTTTCATAATAACATATATTTGCAACCATTCAGTTGCAAATATATGCAACTTTTTAGTTGCGCAATAAATCATTTAACGTTTTTAACACAACGAATGTCTAAATTCAATGACTTAACAATGCAAAAGAAATTTAATAAGATTTAAGTTGAAGGTACCCGAAAATTTAAATCGTGTTTATTCAAAAATCCACTTCAGTGCAGCTTCTTCTGTGGAAAATGGTTTTGACTGATAACCGTCATCCATGGTTTTTACCAACGTAGTTACTACAACATCATGGGGATTATTGGTAAGAATTGCTATTTTTTTTTCATAAAAAAATTCCAGATTGTCTTTGTAAAATTCAGGAATCTGATGATATTCATTCAGATTAATTTTCAAATGAGCCGAACGATAATCCAGAATGAAACCTGTAACATCTTCAGGAATCAGGCCTTTTCTGAAAATATTCTGCCACGATTCAAAAATATTTTCAAGTTGGACAGTACCGGAATATCTTTTATAAAAGATTTTGTTTTTTACCTTGTATTCAACCGAGTATGTTGAATTTTCCTGCATAATTGAAGTATTATATGAGCTTATTCAGTGGCCCAAAATTAATAAATTTATGTAAACAGAATTAATTATTCCAAAGTATTATAAAAGCCATCCTGAATTAGAGCAGCTTCCCATTCTGACTAAAATAATACTCCTCAACTCAGGAACTTCTTCCGCAGATCCTCCACCTGGTCATCATTTATTGGGTGCATTTCACCTAGCGGAGCACCCAACGTAAGCGATTTGGCACTGAATTCTGCCACCTCCAGGCGGTCAAAGGTATTCAATAATTTATCACCGGTCACAAGCACAGAATCGTTCTCGATGATCACTGCCGGTGTTTTACCCGAAATCAGGTTCAGAATAGTTTCATTACCTTTAAAATGTGAACCAAAGGGCACACTGGGCACATCCTGTAAGAATATCCAACTCTCCGGAATGGTTCGCACATCGAATTTATTTCCGGTTACACCGAATGCCATTAAATAGGGTGATTGTGTAAGTATGATTGAGTTGATATTCGGATTACGTTTATAAATTTCCTGGTGCAACCAAACCGAACGACTTGGAATTTTTCCCGGCTCACGCTTTCCGTCTTTTATCTGTACAATATCTTTTCGCTCAATATCCCATCGGTTCACGTTGGTTGGCGTTATCAGAAAATCATTACTGCGCCAACGAACAGAAACTGTTCCGTATGTACTGATCATTAAGCCCTGCTTGCAAGCACGCCGTACAATCCTTACAATTTCGTCACGGACGAATCTTTCATCAGAGGGATAGCTCACATGATCCAGTTCAGGTAGCAGTACCGGAATCTGTGAATCGAAAGCTTCGATGTCCTTATCAGACAAATATCTTGGGTCACCTATTGATTTGGCATTAATTAATGTCCTGGAGCAGAACTCCATAGCTTCGAAACGCTCAAATGCATCTATAAGATTGCTTCCACCAACCACAACACCATGGTTTTCCATGATGACCGAATTATGACCTTTTGCAAATACATCGGCAATACTTTCTCCTAATGCTTCACTTCCCGGTAATGCATATGGCGCAAACCCAATAGGTCCACATACATGTTTAGCCTGGGGAATTACATTTGTATTTGGGATCTGTCGTACAATGCTAAATGAAACAAGCCCCGGCGGATGAGCATGGACCACCGATTTAATATCCTTTCTGATCTCATATATGGCTTTATGGAATGGATATTCCGATGATGGCTTATGCTTTCCGATGATCTCGCCAGTCTGTTTTACACAGATGATATCCGAAGGACGTAAAGATCCTTTATCTATGGCAGATGGAGTTACCCACATGTCACCGTTATCATCCATTATCGAAATATTCCCACCCGACGTGGTTGTCATACCACGATTATATATACGGCTGATCACCAAAATGATCTGATCGCGGGGATGCATAAATCTGGTTTCCAGAGCTTCCATGTTACACGGTTTTTATTGTTTACATAATCGGGGCTAATTCCGGTCAATGTGCTTTAATGCTAAAGCATTTACACAACGTTCAAATTTACATCTTATACCATTACCAGTCAATAAATTCATATAGTAATTCCCGTTACATGAAACAGATAATTACTTTGTGGTTATGGCAAATCCCTCCCATCTTTTTAACCCAAGGTCCAGTGACGGTAAATCATCTGAAATTGCATTCCAGACCACCAGGGCAGCACCAAGTGCTGATGAGTTATCGATCTCTGAAGTATATACTGTTTTATCGGGAAATGTTGTTGCCATCTGCCTTACATAAATCTCATTGCGGGCAAACCCTCCTGATACGTAGATGTTTTTAACCTCATCGGTAAGAACCAGACTAAGTGCTTCACACTCTACATCTGTTAAATCCAGCATTAATTTATGATATGCCTCTTCAAAAGAATCAAAAACCTGTAGATCGGCCTCAATATCTGTAAAATCAGACGGAACACCTTCTTTGAAAAAATGCCTCTTGTGACCAAACTTATGATCCAGCTCATCCAGCACATCCTGATCACAGCAAACGGTTTTATAACGGTTTGGATCAACTTCGAAATATGCATTCAAACGCTCTGTATTCACATCGTGAATATGTCCCATAAATAACCTCGAAGACTTGACTGGCTGCCGGTTAATACTCATAAAGCTCAGGCAATCACTTTCAAGTTGATCCATGGTTAATGGCTCAAAATTAAATGGATTCATGTTGATGCACCATGTTCCGGTTGAAATCAGCACAAACTTTTCTTTTGAAGCCAGAATATATGGTGCCAGAGACGCAGAACTGTCATGAATTCCAATTCCGCACTTGTAGTTTAAACCGTTTAATTCTGCATCAACCAGCGTCTCATTTGCAACGGGTTCAGGCAGTTTAAGTTCCTCATCCACACACCACTGATGGTACTTCATGTTGTCATAGTCCCAAAGAGCAGTGTGACAACCAATGGATGTATATTCAGAAAATACCTTACCCGTTAATGTATGGCACAGATACTGCGGAAAATGAAGGATATATTCAACCTGCTTAAATATCTCAGGTTTTGTTTTCTTCAACCAAAGTGCCTGCAAACCGGAATTCAGCATATCTAAAGCCGGAGAGGCTGTTCTACGACTGAATTCCGCAACACCTCCATACGATTCGTATAAAGGACCGGTAATGCCTTCCGGCATTGGTTTTAAATAATTGTAAGCAGGCGTTAAGCGCTTCCCTTCGTTATTAAGATACATGAGGGTAGCACCATAGGTAGAAAAATTGACTGCTTTAACTTCGTATTTTTTATTAAGGCTGGTTAATGTGTCTTTCATCCAGGATTCAATTTTTTCAATATCATCACATTCGAAATCTTCATCATCGGTGATGCAATTAAATTTATGCTCCTGCTGAAAAACCAATTTAAGCTGCTTATCAAAGAGCAGAACTTTTTTATTGGTTTTCCCGATGTCAAATACAACAATTACCTCCATCATATATGCGGTTAATTATAACGTAAAAATCCCCCGGGAACCAGGGGATTTTCTTATTATCGTTTACTTAAAACTTCTTTTTCGTATTTCTGTATTTCACCGATATAATCCATTCCTGTCGGTACACCTTCCTTCAGACAATAAAAATCCCAAACAGCAGCGAAAGGCATAGTTTTTAATTCTTCCAACACAGCTAAACGTTCGAAATTTTTACCGGCTTCTTCAAGCGCTACCAAATCTTTAGTTGGTTCCAACATGGCAATTAAGAATGCTTTTTGTGCCGCACGCGTACCGGTTACATACGCACCAATACGGTTGATCGATGCATCGAAGAAATCGAGACCAACATTTACACGGCTCATAAAATCATTACGCACAATTTCTGATGCAATTAGCTGAATCTCTTCATTAAGTGTTACAACGTGGTCAGAGTCCCAACGCACAGGACGGGTTACGTGTAGCAACAATCCGTCAACATACTGAAGAACAGCCGAAATTTTATCACCTGCAATTTCTGTTGGATGGTAGTGACCATTATCAATACACATCAAAATGTTATTCTTTACGGCATAGCCAACATAGAACTCATTGGAACCAACAGTCATTGACTCAAGGCCTATACCAAAAGTTTTACTTTCAACGGCATCTTTCATGTGTTCTTTCGGATATTTTGTAGCCATACCTTCATCCAATGACTTTTGTAACAATGTACGATATCCGTTTCTGTCAATCGGTGTATCTTTTGATCCGTCCGGCACCCAGGTATTGTGTACACAAGGAGTTCCCAGTTGCTTTCCGGCTTCTGCCGAAATTGCACGGCAACGTTTTAAATGTTCAACCCAAAACTGACGGATTTCTTCATCTTTACTGGACAGTGTAAATCCTTCTGCAGCTTTGGGATGCGCAAAGAAAGTTCCATTAAAATCCATTCCAATTCCCTGTTCTTTACACCAATCTATCCAGCCTTGAAAGTGCTTTAATTCAATCTGGTCACGGTCAACAATTTCGCCCTGAAACTCGCCATAAATTGCATGTAGATTTACACGCTGTTTTCCCGGAAGTAATGACATTACCTTTTCAAGGTCCTGACGAACATCAGCAACCGATTTTGCTTTACCAGGATAGTTACCTGTAGTTTGGATCCCACCACCAGACAATGTTGCATCAGGAGTTTCAAAACCACCTACATCATCGGTTTGCCAGCAGTGGAGGCTTATAGCTAGCTTGTCCATATCTTTTAATACCTGCTCGGTATCAACGCCAATTTCGGCATACTTCTCCTTTGCTATTTGATAAGCATCATCAATTTGTTTGGCTTTTTTCATAATATTATTACTTTAAATAAAATACTTCACGCAGTGGTACAGATACAGGTGAATTATCCTCATTGACCTCCATAAGATCCTTATTATAATCCCACCATTTTTTCACCACAGGATTTGTACCTAAATCCTGTGAGTTGCTGTCGCCGCTGAGTAACTGGTATGCAAAAAGCGTATGTGTTTCCTCATCCAGAAAAATCGAATATTCCGAAATTCCTGCATCTTTGAGCAGCTTCTTTAATTCAGGCCATAATTCATCGTGGCGACGTTTGTACTCCTCAACATTACCAGGCTTCAGAAACATTTTAAATGCGACTCTTTCCATTATCCTAAAGCATTAAGTTCCGGATACAACCATTTTGCAACACCAATAACTATGATAGATAACAGTATAGCTCCGATTCCAAAAAGAATTGTGTTATACGATTTTTTAGAAACCCCTTTCCATTCTTTACGATAGAAACCCCACATATTGGCAGTAAGAATAATGGTTGCCATATGCAAGGTCCAGGAGCTTGCTCCATTGCCTATTTTAGTTTCTCCCATGCCGTAGAAAAAGAACTGCAAAAACCATGTTGTACCGGCAAGTGCACAAAGCAGATAGTTACTCACAAGAGGTGTTTTCTTATCCACAAAGTCTTTACCTGTTTTGTTTTTAATAATCAATCCAAGCGACCAAATAAGATTGGTTGTCAAGCCTCCCCACAAAATCACAAAAAAGATAATATTATTTTCAAATAAATATTTGAACCCTCCGTTTGCCTCTGAAATAAAAGGATAATTTGCTTCAACAGCCAGAGCTCTTACAGCTTCTCCCATTTCTTTACCTGTATCTATACCAAAACTAAAGAATGCACTTAAAACACCCGAAACAATGGCAATCAGCAAACCTTTGGCCAGTTTAAACTCCTTGTTTACACCTTCCTTGCTGCCACCCAGGTCTTTATCCTTTAATATTCCGGCACGACCACTCAGAATGATACCTACAAGCAGGATTAAAATACCCAACAATACTATTCTACCACCACCACTATTGAACAAGTCAGTAAATGCCAACCCTGACGGAAGAAGTTCCCCTAATCCCGGAATATTCCTTAATATTGGTAATCCTAAAGAACCTACTACAGAAGTTATCCCAAGCAGCACTGAATTTCCAAGAGACATTCCAAGGTAACGGATAGCCAAACCATAAGTTAAACCACCTACTCCCCATAAAAGCCCCATAATATAAGTGTTGCGAAGCACACTCCATTCAGCAGACTGCAATACTTCATGCCAGTGAGGAACTGTTAAAGCAACAGCAATATACGGCATTATAAGCCATGAAAAAAGTCCGCCTGTAATCCAATAGATTTCCCAACGCCACTTTTTTACCCAGTTAAATGGCATATACCAACTCCCGGAAGATGCTCCTCCCAGCGAGTGAAAAATAATACCCAATAATGCATTCATAGTTACCGATAAGTATTAGTTGTGTTATGAGATTTTACAATGTTCAAAATTAGAATGAAAAAATTATGCAGACAATGAATATAATGGCTTTAGTTTTGCACTTTTTGATACTCTGTAAACATTTTTTTGTATTTTTCAGAAAACATATCACACTGTTATGTTGACATTTAAATACTTTCAATGTATTTGATTCGGTATTATTGTTTACATTTTTGATTTTTAATTTATAGTTTTACTGACGAAAAAAATCAGCTGCATGACGGAGGTAAATGAATATTTCAAATATCTGACCATTAGTGATGAAGACAGAAACTGGGGTGTACACCTAAATGTTACCGGTTTTGCCATGATTAATCCAGGTATTGTGTACCCCCCATCGGGCCACCCTTCCGGTTATTTCTTCACGTGGGAACGTGGCAGGGTAATGGATGAATACCAGATAAACTATATAACAGAAGGTTCAGGAATTATAGAAACACGTCATGGAACTTTTCCAATTATACCCGGAACAATCATCGTGATCAGACCCGGAGAATGGCACCGTTACAGACCATCAAAAGAAACCGGATGGAAGGAACACTACGTAGGATTTCAGGGAGAATATGCGGATCACATATTTTCAAATGGCTTTTTTCACGATTCCAAACCTGTTATTCACATTGGATTTCAGGACCAGATACTAAAATCCTTCTACTCAATTTTTGATGTTGTACGGGATGAAAAAGCTGGCTATCAGCAGGTGGCATCCGGAATATTGATACAACTGCTTGGCAGTATCATATCGTGCGTAAAAAACAAGGATTTTGAAGGAAAAGATATTGAACGTAAAATCCGAAAGGCCAGACTGTATTTCAGGGATAACCTGAATAAAAATATTGATGTGGAGGAACTGGCTGCAGAGCTAAACATTGGTTATTCGTACTTCAGAAGAATGTTTAAAAAATTTACCGGCATTTCTCCGGTTCAGTATCACCTGATGTTACGGTTGCAGCGTGCCAAGGATCTTTTGGTATCAACAGATATGAGTGTTAAGGAAATTGCACTTGGATTGGGATTTCAGTCCATCTTTTATTTCACCCGAATTTTTAAGAAAAAAATGGGCGTCCCTCCCACTGATCTCAGGAAAAAACTTTAATCAGAATCAAGAACCAGGATACAAGAATCAGGCTTTTCGCGGATTATCGAAAAAGTCCTGTGATTTATGTTCTGTGACCGTAAAGAATATTTTTGTATTTTGGCTTTTGTAAACACACACTTATTATGAAGAACTTAATTTACATTTTAATTGCAGCAGTTATGGTAGCCTGTGGTAATGATGATAAAAAAGAAGAAAAACACGAGTCGTATAACAACCTGGAGTTCAAAGTCCCTAATAAAAGAATGACTCCTGAGACCCTGTGGGCATTGGGAAGAGTTGGGAATGTGACTGTATCTCCGGATAAAACGAAGGTACTGTATACTGTTTCGTGGTACAGCGTGGAGCAAAATAAAAGCTTTAGCGACATTTATGTTAAAGACATTAATATCGGCGACATCAAACAGCTTACTTTTTCCGATGATGTAAAAGAGCAGAATGTCATCTGGAGGCCGGACGGGAAGAAAATTGGGTTTATATCCGGGAAAAGTGGCCGGTCCCAGATATGGGAAATTGATCCCGATGGTAAAAATGCCCGAATAATAACAGATATTCCGGGCGATGTGGACGGTTTTATTTATGCTCCGGATCAAACTCACATTGCTTATGCTAAAAAGGTTAAGGTTGAACCTAATGTGCACGACCTTTATCCTGACCTCCCTAAAGCCAATGCCAAATTAATGGATGACCTTATGTACCGTCACTGGGACGAATGGGTAAATGGAGAATTCTCACATATTTTCATAACTAATTACAATTACACAAATAAGGAATTAATTGGTGAGGGAACAGATATTATGAAAGGTGAACCATGGGAGTCACCTATGCGTCCGTTTGGAGGTATGGAACAGCTAAGCTGGAGCCCTGATGGTAAAAAACTGGCATACACGGCCAGAAAAAAGAAAGGAATTGATTATGCCACATCAACAAACTCTGATATTTACCTGTATGATCTGGAATCCGCTTCAACTACTAACCTGAGTGAAGAAAACAAAGGATACGACAAAAATCCGGTGTTTTCTGGCAGTGGTAATATGATTGCATGGGAAAGTATGGAACGTGATGGTTATGAAGCAGACGTTAACCGGCTGATTATACATGATTTTGTGGCAGAAACAGATTTTATATATGAAAACGACGATCTGAATGTTTCGTCTTTAACGTGGGATGCCAATGATGAAGGAATCTATTTTATTTCTGACTGGCATGCACGTGATCATATTTACAGATTTGACTTACTCAACAAGGAAAACACACAACTTACAAAAGGTGATTTCGATTATACCTCTGTCCATGTTGGAGACGGGAACCTGATAGCAACCAGGATGTCTATCTCCCATCCTACAGATATCTACCTGATTAATAAGGAAACCGGTGAGGCAAAAAACCTTTCAAATATTAACAAGCCGATTCTGGATCAGCTGACCATGGGTAAAGTTGAAGAACGCTGGGTAAAAACTACGGATAATAAGGATATGCTGGTATGGGTTATTTACCCGCCAAATTTTGATCCGAATAAAAAATATCCAACCCTGCTTTACTGCCAGGGAGGACCGCAGGGAACTGTAAGTCAGTTCTGGAGTTATCGGTGGAATTTTCAGATAATGGCTGCTAATGATTATATCATTGTGGCTCCGAACCGCAGAGGGCTGCCCGGCTTTGGCAAACGCTGGAATGAACAGATTTCAGGTGATTACGGAGGCCAGAATATAAAAGATTACCTTTCTGCCATCGATGCTGTCGCTAAAGAAAAATATGTGGATAATGATAAGCTTGGTGCAGTAGGTGCAAGTTACGGAGGCTATTCTGTACTTTATTTGGCAGGACATCATGAAGGTCGCTTCAAAGCTTTCATTGATCATGATGGCATGTTTAATTTTGAATCAATGTACCTTGAAACAGAAGAACTATGGTTTCCAAACTTTGATATAGGTGGCCCGTTCTGGGATAAAAACAATTACAGGGCCCAGCGTTCATACAGATTCTCACCTCACAATTTTGTGGACAACTGGGATACTCCGATTCTTATCATCCAGGGAGGCAAAGATTTTCGTGTTCCTGAAAGTCAGGGCTTTATGGCTTTCACTGCTGCTAAAATCAAGGGGATTCCTGCAGAACTGCTGTATTTTCCTGATGAGAACCATTGGGTATTATCGCCACAGAATGGCGTTTTGTGGCAGCGCACATTTTTTAACTGGCTCGACAAATGGCTTAAATAGATTTACTTAGGTCGTTTTAAAATTTTATGCATCCAGTCCGGGCCGGATTGTAAGTTGTCTTCTTTAGATTTATCCTTAATTACAGAAAAAAATCTTTAATTAATGACACTCTCTTCAAAAAAGCATTAATTTTGCCCCCGCTAAACAAGGAAATATATTAAATAACTTATAATTATGGCTGATAATAAAATGAAGTTGTTTAGTGACTTTCCGCCCGTATCCACACAGGAGTGGATGGACAAAATTGTTGCCGATCTCAAAGGTGCCGATTTTGATAAAAAGCTGGTGTGGCGCTCAAAAGAAAACGTTGTAGCCCGCCCTTTTTACCGGAATGAAGATCTGGATAATTTAAAGCATCTGGATGTTCTTCCCGGCGAATTTCCATTTGTACGTGGCGTAAAAGCACAAAATAACAGCTGGTATATCCGTCAGGATATCAGTGTTAAAGATGTAAAAGAAGCCAATGCCAAAGCATTGGAAATTTTAATGAAAGGTGTGGATTCACTTGGTTTTTGCTTTGATTCTAAAACACCCGTTACCGAAGAGAACCTTTCCGGCTTACTCAGGGATATTGATCTTGAGTCTGCTGAAGTTAATTTTAGTTGTCCTGACGGGTTTACCGAACTGGCCAAACTTTTTGCGGCATACGTAAAATCCAAAGGGTTCAATGCTGAAAAAGTTTCAGGTTCAATAAATTTTGATCCTTACGGCAGATTATTATGTACCGGAAAACTTTTCGGAAAGGACGGTGACATTGAAACTGAATATGTAAAAACACTGATAGAAGCAACAGCTGCATTGCCAAACTTCAGAGTAATCACCGTTAATGCCAAGCATTTAAGCAATGCCGGCGCATATATTACTCAGGAACTGGGTTATGGCTTAAGCATGGGTAACGAGTACCTCGCCAAACTTACTGATGCAGGCTTAGGTGCTGATATTGTAGCATCAAATATTCGCTTCAATTTTGGCGTAGGATCCAACTATTTTATGGAGATGGCCAAATTCAGAGCTGCCCGTTATTTATGGGCTGTGATTGCCAAACAATTTGGTGCCGCTGAAGAAAACTGCAAAATGATTGCTCATGCGGAAACCTCAAAATGGAATATGACCATTTATGATGCACATGTAAACATGCTCAGAACACAAACAGAAGCCATGTCTGCATCCATAGCCGGCGTACATTCCATGACGGTTCTGCCGTTTGATAAGCCATTTAAAAAATCTGACAAATTCTCAGAACGTGTTGCACGCAACCAACAATTATTACTGAAAGAAGAATCTCATTTTGAGAAAATTGTGGATGCGTCTGCCGGATCATATTATATCGAAAACCTGACCGACAGCATTGCTCAGGAAGCCTGGAAATTGTTCCTCGACACCGAAGACAAAGGTGGTTATCTGACTGCTGTAAAAGCCGGATTCATTCAGGAAGCAATAAAAGAAGCTGCCAACAGTCGCCGTCAGTTTTTGGCTCAGCGCCGTGATGTGTTACTTGGAACCAACCAGTATCCAAACTTTAACGAAGCTGCCAAAGAAAAAATTGAAGTCGAAGGCGCTACAGGATGTTGTTGTGCCAACAAGAATAATGAACGTCTGGTTGAGCCCTTGAAATTTGGCAGGGGCTCTGAAGAATTTGAAGCATTAAGACTGGCTACCGAAGCAGCTGCTAAACGTCCGAAAGTATTTATGTTGAAACTTGGTAACCTGGCCATGCGTCAGGCACGCGGACAGTTTTCCGGTAATTTCTTTGCATGCGCCGGTTATGAAATAATTGACAATCTGGGTTATAAATCAGCTGAAGCCGGTGTAAAAGCTGCACTGGATACCAAAGCTGATATTGTTGTAATCTGTAGTTCTGATGATGAATATGCCGAATTTGCTCCTCAGGCTTATGAAGGTTTAAAAGGCAAAGCCATTTTCGTGGTAGCCGGTGCTCCTTCATGCATGGACGAACTTAAAGCCAAAGGCATTGAGAATTTCATTCACGTGCGTTCCAATGTACTTGAAGAGCTGAAAAGTTATAATAAACTATTGTTTAAAGATTAAAGATAGAAGATTTAAGACAAAAGACTAATGCACAATTTCAGGGAATTGAAAATATGGCAAAGAAGTAAGGAACTTTCGGTAGAGATTTATCTGCTAACTAAAAATTTTCCTTCAAATGAACAGTTTGGACTTATTTCACAAACACAAAGAGCTGCTATATCGATTCCTTCTAATATCGCCGAAGGTTCAAGTAGGAATACAAAAAAGGATTTTTTACGTTTTTTGAACATTGCAAAAGGATCTTCTTTCGAATTGGAAACTCAACTTATAATTGCTTCTGATTTAGGATACATAAATACAGAAGTTTCATTGGATATTGTTAGCAAAATTCAGGAACTTCAAAATATGTTTCATGGCTTTATTCAAATGCTTGAAAATAAGTCCTAAATCTTACATCTTAAGTCTTAAATCATAAAAAATAATATCATGCGACCAGATTTTAAACAAACAGATATAAAAACCGCTGAAGCCAAAGGCGTAACTGCAGAATGGCTTGAGGCGAACGGAATAAAAAAAGACTGGCTCACTCCGGAACAAATTCCGGTTAAACCAGTCTATACCAAAGAGGACCTTGAAGGCATGGAACACCTGAACTATGCAGCAGGACTTCCACCATTTCTTCGTGGCCCGTATTCAGGCATGTATGCCATGCGTCCCTGGACAGTGAGACAATATGCAGGATTTTCCACTGCAGAAGAATCCAATGCCTTTTACCGCCGTAACCTGGCTGCCGGACAGAAAGGGCTCTCTGTAGCTTTTGACCTGGCTACCCACCGAGGTTATGATTCCGATCACGAACGTGTGGTTGGAGACGTTGGGAAAGCCGGTGTGGCTATCGATTCGGTAGAGGACATGAAAATCCTGTTCGATGAGATCCCACTGGATAAAATGTCAGTTTCCATGACTATGAACGGTGCGGTATTGCCGGTTATGGCATTTTACATCGTTGCCGGGCTGGAGCAGGGCGCAAGCCTCGAACAACTTTCAGGAACAATTCAGAACGATATTCTGAAAGAATTCATGGTGCGTAACACCTATATTTATCCGCCGGAATTCTCCATGAAGGTCATCGCCGATATTTTCGAGTTTACTTCACAGAAAATGCCGAAGTTCAACTCTATCTCAATTTCGGGATACCATATGCAGGAAGCCGGAGCCACTGCAGATATTGAGATGGCTTATACTCTTGCTGACGGTCTGGATTACATCCGCACAGGTATTAAGGCAGGTTTAAATGTGGATGCATTTGCACCGCGTCTGTCCTTCTTCTGGGCAATTGGAATGAACCATTTTATGGAGATTGCCAAA
Organism: Quyinboa mangrovi; assembly: GCF_042219825.1. Lineage (NCBI taxonomy): Bacteria > Pseudomonadati > Bacteroidota > Bacteroidia > Bacteroidales > Quyinboaceae > Quyinboa > Quyinboa mangrovi. The sequence goes on along the minus strand of NZ_JBHJHQ010000002.1, from coordinate 471,836 downwards.
ATGCGTGCTGCACGTATGCTTTGGGCAAAAATTGTAAAACAGTTTGAGCCTAAAAATCCAAAATCCATGGCCTTGCGCACACACTCGCAGACTTCAGGATGGTCACTGACAGAACAGGACCCGTTCAATAACGTAGGCCGTACTGTAATTGAAGCTATGGGTGCTGCATTGGGTCACACCCAATCGTTGCATACCAATGCTCTGGATGAGGCGATTGCACTTCCAACAGATTTCTCTGCACGTATTGCGCGTAACACACAGATCTATATTCAGGAAGAAACCAACATTTGTAAAGCCATAGACCCATGGGCCGGTTCTTACTACGTTGAATCGCTGACAAAGGAACTTGCGGATAAAGCCTGGGCTTTAATTCAGGAAGTTGAGGAACTGGGAGGTATGTCAAAGGCCATCGAGACAGGTATTCCTAAAATGCGAATCGAAGAAGCAGCAGCACGTACGCAGGCGAAAATCGACAGCGGAGCACAAACCATTGTAGGAACCAACAAATACCGTTTGGAAAAAGAGGATCCGATTGATATTCTTGAAATTGATAATACTGCTGTTCGGTTGTCGCAAATAGAGCGACTGAATAAAATAAAGGCAACCCGTGACAATGAGGCTGTTCAGGCTGCCCTTGAAGCCATTACAAAATGTGTTGAAACAAAAGAAGGCAACCTGCTTGAACTGGCCGTTAAAGCGGCTCAGTTAAGAGCAACACTGGGTGAGATATCGTACGCCTGCGAAAAAGTCGTAGGACGCTACAAAGCAGTAATCAGAACTATTTCAGGCGTGTATTCTTCAGAAACCAAAAACGATTCAACTTTCCAGCATGCCAAAGAGCTTGTTGAGAAATTTGCAGAAAAAGAAGGCCGTCAGCCACGTATTATGATCGCAAAAATGGGTCAGGACGGACACGACCGTGGTGCTAAAGTGGTAGCAACCGGTTATGCTGACTGCGGTTTTGATGTGGATATGGGACCGTTGTTCCAGACACCAGCCGAATCAGCTAAACAAGCTGTTGAAAATGACGTGCATGTACTGGGTGTTTCTTCCCTGGCAGCTGGACATAAAACGCTGGTACCTGCCGTAATTGAGGAATTGAAAAAACTTGGTCGTGAAGACATCATTGTAATTGCAGGTGGTGTTATTCCGGCTCAGGATTATGAATTCCTTTACAATGCCGGCGTGGCCGCAATCTTCGGTCCCGGGACTTCCGTGGCTAAAGCCGCATGCCAGATAATGGATATACTTCTTGATGAAGAAGAATAATTTTTAGTGGGAGTGCGATTTTCTGTCGCGCTCCCACTCATATTTAATTACCATTCCAGGCCAAATTCATTCGCTACGTTTTTATTTACTATTTTTTCAACCTGTATACATTTATAATTCCTGTACGAAGAAAACGCCCAATCTTCAGGTTTATCAACTAAACCAGCCTCCACAGGATTGTAATGAATATAATCAAAACATTGTTGCACATAATTCCTTTCCGGAAAATCAATATTTAAATAGGTACCAGATGCTGAAGAAAAGTAAGCAGGTGAAACACCTTTTACTTCGGTAAGACACCTTGCTTTAGTCTCTTTTCGAAACAAAGATCCACTTCTATTTTCCTGTTTATTAATGGCACTGGTATATGACCGAAGCATTATGCCAATAGAATCATTTATGTACGCTTATTAGTTTTAGCGAGGGCTTCGCTCAAAGCGAAACCCCCGCTACCGCTATTTACTTTTATCATTAAATGAAAATGATTTGGCATTAAACAGTAGGCAATAATATCAGCATACGGCGAAATATGCGTCTCTATCTTCTTCAAAAAGAAAAGATAATTTTCCTTACAAAAGAAAATATCCTGTTTATTATTGCCCTGGTTGTAAACATGATATAACTGATCACTTTCAAAATCCATAGCTTTAGGTTTTAGTGCAAAAACAAATTTACATAAAACTTAACTCAAGAGGGAGCGGGACGGTAAGTCTCACTCTTATTCATCCGGATAATTAATCCATTCATCCCTTGACTCCGGGTCATTGGATGAATAAAGCATATAGCGAGGGTTTCACTTAAAGTGAAGCCCTCGCTTATTTTATACCCTTAACCAAATTTCTCTAAATTTCTTAACTTTATTGATCATTCTGTTTTCAGACGGATGACTCAATAAATTTATAACCATGATTAAGAAAATAATTGGTGTCTATTCTGTATTTCTGGGAGTTTCAATTATCGGAATGTGGATAATGATCCTAAGTACTGAAGGTATAACTGAAGGTAATACCGAAATAACATTTCATCTTGCTTCCGAATTTACAATGGCCTTACTTTGTTTAATCAGTGGTATTATGCTTTTAAAAAATATGAGGCATTCAAAAGAAATCAATATTCTTGGCCATGGAATGGTATTATATTCAGTAATCAATGCAGCTGGTTACTACGGGGAACGTGGAGATTCTCCTTTCGTTGTAATGTTTCTAATTATTTTTTGTTTATCAACCGCATCTCTCTTTATTTCTGTCAAAAACTCAATATAAACAGGTTTATCAAGCGCATGTATTTATGTCCTTCAGTGAATCAACAAGAATATTAAAAATTAATCTATATTTGGACTTTTTAATTGCGGAAACAAAAGACAGGTTTTACACATCCATAATCCATAGATGGAACAATATATTAATATTAAAAAAGAAATCAGAAACAGCGAATCTGCATTTCTGAAAAAGCTTCCAGGCTTTATTATTACTCTAATTACAAAAATCATTAAACAAAAAGATCTTAATCTTCTTCTGAATAAATATGGACATTTAAATGCATATGATTTCCTGGGAGCCATGCTGGAAGAAATGCAAATAACAATTGATGTGAAAGGTCATGAAAATCTGCCGGACCACAGCAAGTGCTTTTTTGTGGCAAATCATCCTTTTGGTGTTGCTGATGGTATGATCCTGACATACCTTGTTTCACGAAAATATGGAGAATATCGCTCCATTGGTAACGATGTGTTCTTACTTATACCACCATTAAAACCAACCATTGCAGCCATTAATGTTTTTGGCACCAGTCAAAGAGAATATTACAGGGAGCTTGACAAAGTTTACAATTCTGAACTGCCTATTACTCATTTCCCGGCAGGCATTGTTTCCCGTATTGTTAATGGCAAAGTTATGGATGGCCCCTGGCATAAAAGCATGATCACTAAATCTGTAAGTTGTCAGCGCAACATCGTTCCTTTGCATTTCCAGGGAAAGAACTCACAACTTTTTTACAGCATATACAGAATTCGAAAGCTTTTAGGGATCAAACTGAATATTGAACTCATGCTACTGCCACGCGAATTCTTCAATAAAAAAGGAAAAACCCTTACTGTTCAAATAGGTAAAATGATTCCCCATACCACATTCGACAAATCCAGATCCCATGTAGAATGGGCGCAGTGGTTAAAAGAAGAAACATACAGACTGAAATCTAACAATTAGTTCCTTTATTGTTCCACCTCCTGAAACTTTTTGATTTTAAATGTAGCCAGTTCTGCATTTTTTTATACTTTTAACAGGATTACAAATTGTATGACCTGTTTTACACATTGTGATATTTTATAGTTTCACTGAATTTAAATTTACCTGTTATGAAAAAGAATTTCCTATTAACTGTAATTGCATTTTTATTTATTTCATCTTCCTTTCAGGGGCAAACCATACATCGCTTAACGCTTGATAAATGCGTGGAACTTGCCGGCGAACAAAGTTTTCAAATGCGTAAAAGCAAATCGGCATATGAAATTGCCAAATATCAGTATCTTATTCAAATTAGCAGATTAAATACCAGTATTAGCTTTAACTTTAATCCGGATTTTGATCAACGATATAATCCTGATCTGGATTTTAAGAATAGTAATGGTGAAAATCTTCACAAATCCAATAGATCCTTTAGTACAAGTTCATATTTCAGTATAAATCAACCTTTACCTACAGGAGGAGATATTTATTTCAGTCCAGGATTTTCAACAAATAAGGCCTATTATTTTTCAAGAACTACTGAAAATGATATATCTGAATTAGAAGTCAAGGGCATATCATTTAGCCCTTCTTTAAGATTAGTTCAACCTCTTAATGTACTTTATGCATACAATGATTACATACACATCCAGGAAAAAGCAGAGCTAAATTTTGAAAGTGCTGATTTATCTTACAGACAAATAATTTTTTTAAACCAATTTAATATTGGCAATATATACTTTAACTTACAAAATATCCTAAAGAATATAGAAACTCAAAAAATGCTTTTATCCATTAAACAAAAAGTTTATAATACAGCATCAGTTAATAGTAAAAAAGATAGCTCCGAATTGCTTAAGCTTGAAATCGAGATTGAAAGAACAAAAACAAAGCTCAACAATTATTATCATAGCTACACGGGTATCTCCAAGGACTTAAAGGAACAGCTTGCACTGCCTGTACAGGACAGCTTAATACTTACAAAAGAAATGCAGACCGATGAATATCTGTTTAATTCAGACCAGTTAATAAGAATTGCTTCCGAGCGTCATCTTTTAATTAAAAAATACAATATTGAAATAAAGCTTGATGAGCTAAAATATAAAGAGATAGAATCACAAATTTTGCCACAGATTGATTTGACACTTAGATTTAATCCATATGCCTCTGTCACCGGCTCCGGCGATCTGTCTTATTTAGATTTAACAGCAGATTCATGGTATCAATCCAAACGAAGGATTGAAACATTAAATGATCTATCTGTCGGTTTAAGTATCGGTATTCCAATCTATGATGGGAAACGCACACGAAACAGTTTGAATATTACCGATGAAGAAATCAGAATCAATAAGATAAATATTGAAGAACAGGAGCAACTAATTCAAAAGAACATTCATACTTTGGTGGAACAAATTGCCTATACCTTGGAAAATATAAAGATTATTGAAACTACGATGGAATCATCACAACAAAATATGGAAGACGGCATTCAAAAGTTTTATAATGAGGAAACAGATACTTACAGGTTAGCGTATGACCTAAAGTTGTGGGAAGATGCTCAGTTAAACTATTCCGCCATGCAAACGAATTACAACCTTCTCATTAACAGACTGGAATACGAAATCCTGGATCATCTTGAAAATGTTCAATAGCCGAATCAAATGCCTAAAGTTCAACCGGCATTTTCGGTGTGATATGAAAACATCATTAAATCTGAACTCATTAACAGAGCTATGAGAATGGTGAATCAATATTATCTAAGGATAATCTTTTATTTTATTACACAGCCCTATCGTTTCTACAATTATTCAATATATTTACAACATATTACCGGATCATGAAAAAGAAATATTATCTGTTATTAGCAAGCATTATTCTATTTGGCAATTGTTGGGCGCAGTTTGACTTCCGTGATGGGTATATAATTAAACTCAACAAGGACACAATTTGGGGAAAAGTTAAATACAGCATTACGAATGAAAAATACGAATCCTGCAGTTTTAAAACGGATGCCGGAGTACATAATTATAAACCGGATGAGTTAAAAGGATACGGTTTTAAAGAAGGGAACTTTTTCATATCAGGTATTGTGGAAAATGCATTTTCAGAAGTACTGGTAACCGGGCCAATAAGTCTGTATAAAAATGCCGGTACATTTTATGTTAAAAAAGAAGATCAGGACGGCATAATGCTGGAAAAAAAAGATAAACCGGTAGAAATTGACGACATTTCGTATAACAGGGAAGATAATCGCTGGAAAGGCATTTTAAAAGTTTTGACCAGTGATTGCCCCAAAAGATTAGATTATTACATAGATGATCTTAATTACGATTCAAAAGATCTGACCTGGATAGTCGTTAAATACAACAGGAATTCAGATAAATCATATGTTGAGTATAATGCAGGTAAAAAATGGGCCAGAATAACATGGGGAGCTTCAACCGGCATTAAGCTGAATACCCTCCATTTGAATAATTACGGAAGTTTTGATTTTCTTAATGAAGAAACGCGGTATCTTGACCCGACTTTCGGATTGGTTTTTTGTGTTAATTCTCCGCGACTGAATGATAACATAGCATTTCAGGCTGAACTGTTTTACACTCCTTCAAGGTTTGCTTCGGAAAAGAATTTCAGTTACAATATTTACGAAGAGCAACACAGGACAGAATTTAAAATGAACGTCCTTACATTACCATTATCAATTAAATACAGTTTCCCGGTAAAACAGAATTTTGTGTTTATACAGGGAGGATTTAATTATGATATTCAGCTCAACAGTAATTCTGTCCACTCTGCTACGCGATACTGGGAAAACGGGAATGTTTATCCAGCTGTTGAACCTTTACAGATAGAAATTGATAAAACACAATTCGGTTACTGGGCATCTGCGGGTTATGAATACTCATTTGATTATTTTTCAGCAAGTCTTCAATTAAGATTTAACAGAATGTCGAATATGGTAAAAAATCCGTATCTGATCGGTAGAATTAATACTCTGTCTATTTTATTTATTGTATACGCTAAATAATTCCGCATTCCCTGTCAATTCTGGAATTACGAAAAATGAATTCGAATTAAATTTTGCGATAGTATTAAAATAACCACCCGATGTAATTCATTTTAAGTGAAAGCCTGACTTTATGTTGCGCCCACACTAAAACACGAAATTCTGGATCATCTTGAAAAGATACAAAAGCAGAATCTAATGCCTACAGTTCAACCGACTTTTTTCGGAGTGATCTGAAACTCATCATTAAACCTGCACTCATAAAAAGTGTTGCAAGAATGGTAAATGCAATATTAACCAGAGATAATAAATATATCATTCCAATCATTGCACCCATCAACGCCATGTAAACCATCATTCTCAATGTCATGCCACCTTTGCGTTGCATGTCCCTTGGTTGGGTAAAAGGCAATGGGTTCTTCATGAATATTTCACCTACTACTGCATATAATGCCGTTCCCACTGCACCAAGTAACAAATAAACCAGAACATTGACAGGCCAGATCAATAGAACTATAATTGTAAACATCAGATAAATGGGAATGTAAAATTTATACAACATGGCTTTTATAGCTCCGGTTTGGAGATGTTTTTTATCCGGAGCCGGCAAGACCTGATAAATCCAGCCTGCACCAGCATTATCTGTATAGGGTAGTTGATAAATTGTGCTCACACCAAAAAATCCCATAAAAATAAAGACCAGATATTTGGGTGTTGTTGCCAGATTATGAAGTGATCCAAAAAAATCTTTAAAGTCAGGTTTTAAAAATATAATTAACATGATCAGGATATATCCAAACGCAGGATAAACCGCCTGTTTAAATTTTCTGTCTCTTTTTGTTACAGACATTGTCATCTGCCATCCGGCTTTCTCCATATCCGATACGCACAATATGTTTCTGGCAAGATTCCTAATTTTTAGTTTCACACCCGATCCAGACCTTTCTTTATCTTTCTTTTTCTCTGTTTTATCATCCGTATTAAGTAACGAGCTGAAACCGGACGACATGAAACGCACAACCAGAACTGATCCCAGGACTGTAAAAAGAACCGTAAGTCCAGCCATGATTAAATCGTATGACGAAGTAAATGAAGCGAACAGTCTGGTAAAACCTGCCAGCCAGATTGTAGGAACGAGATATGTCCACCAGCCGGTAGACATAACTGCCTGATCCGGGGAGACCATTTCAAACATCCGTGGTAACAACTGATAACCACCCATGATGAGAATTGCAATACCAATCTGCAGGTAGTTCAGTGCATCCTTAAAACGTTCCCCTGATATAAATTTAGAGAGTACCTGAAACAGCAACATACAAAACAACAGAGCCATCCATGAGGCTATGAGTACTGATAAAAGCATACCCAGAACCATTAAACCTCCGTGTATAAATATCACGAAAATAAGCCCCGGCACTGACATAGCACCTCCTATCAGTCCCATATACGTTTGCACATGAACCAATCGGGTCAGCAATAAAGTCCGTGAACTGACCGGCCGCGGCAAATAAATATCATTTTCGTTTTCATCAAAAATTACACTTGAGAATTCGGTCAGCAAAATGGTGGTCAACATCACAATCAGGATGGAATAGTAAATGGTAAAACCAAATATTACATCCTTTGTCTGTATAAATATCATTGCGGTAAAGATGCCAAACATCCCATAAAAAATAAGCTGTCTCCCGAAGGTCATCTTTCTTTTTCGATTGGTATTCAGGGAACTGGGTTCTTTCCTGAAATCGATGCTTAGCTTGGCATTCATGATAGCCTCAAACTGCAAAACATCAGCGCCCATCATCCGAACGAAAGGTCGTAACAGGCGGATTAATTTCATCAGTAATTCAGCCATCCTATTCGCCTTTAAGTGAATTCAACAATTCTTCCGTTTCGACCGTCGACATTCCATTACCGGTAAGTTTCGCAAACAACTGCTCAAGGGAGATAGCTTCATTGGCTTTAAGTTCTTCAAAACTTCCGTCAGCAACCACATTCCCATTGTTGATCAGAATGATCCGGCTCGAAATTTTTTCCACCACATCCATGAGGTGAGAACTGTAAAAAATGGTTTTACCCTGTTTCGCCATTGAGGTCAGTAACTCCTTGACCTGAATCACAGAATTGGCATCAAGTCCGTTCAATGGTTCATCCAGAAACAGAATATCAGGATTATTCAACACACCGGCAGTGATCAGAACTTTTTGCTTCATTCCTTTCGAAAAGGTATCCATTCGTTGATCAATATTCTTTTCAAGACCAAAATACTTCATGAAATGATTTATCCTGTCTTCCGTAACTTCCGGCTTCATGCTGTACAATGTACCAATGAGCGAAAGGTATTCTTTAGGTGTCAACATTTCGTACAATGCACCATTTTCAGGCACATATCCTATATGTTTCTTTATTTCTGTAGCGTCCTTTTTCAAATCATATCCAAATACTTCAATATCACCCGTAAAATCGGTTATCATACCACAGAGAATTTTTACGGTGGTGCTTTTACCTGCCCCGTTGGGTCCGATATATCCAATTATCTGACCATTGGAAATATCCAGGTTAATTCCTTTTAAAACTTCGTTGGCTGTTTCGCCTTTTCCATAAGTCTTATGTAAACTTCGGATTGTAATAATTCGTTCGTTGTTCATATCAGGGTTATAAAATAACTTTCAAAAGTAACCTTTTACACTCAGATTCAAAAGGATATCATAAGTAATATTATATTGGACAAACCTGAGATTAAAACCGTATATGTAATATTGTTTCCTGCGTAAAATTGAAATTATTTACGTACCTTTATAATGTAATACAATTTATTTATATAGCTCTCCATTCCAATACAGACTAAAACAGATAAAATTGTTTAGTCCCTCTTTTATTCAGCGCAGTATGTTTTAAACTATAATTTAATTCTAAAAGTATGCCAATTTATATGGATCGTCACGATGTATCAGAAACAGTCACTGCCGAAAATGTGGCATGGTTACACCAGCAGGATTTAAAAGTAGAACATCAGTTTAACTGCAGAGGACTAACGTACTGGTTCGACGAAAAAAGAAAAATAGCCTTTTGCCTGATTGAAGCACCAAAGGCTGAAAATATACATGCTATGCACAATGTGGCGCATGGTGAAGTTCCTCATACCATAATTGAGGTTGATGCGACTATTGTTGAATCTTTTTTAGGAAGAATAGAAGATCCGGAATATGACAACAATACGGAGTTCAACATTATTAATGATCCAGCCTTTCGAACCGTAATGCTTATCCGCATTAAAACAGATAATCACGAAACCACTGATTCACATTCATTACAAACTTTTCTTACAGAATTAAACTTGACAATAAAACATTCCGAAGGACGTGTTGTAGAACAAAATACCAAGCGTATACTGATTTCGTTTAAATCAGTAACAAAGGCAGTTTTGTGTGCTGTAGAAGTATATACAAAGGTTTACAATGCAACACAAAATAATAATTTATCCCAAATTAAGCCCAAGATTTGTTTGGATGCTGGGCTACCTGTAACAGGCAGAAGCACATTTTTTGAAGAAACCATTCAAAAAACTGAACGTTTTTGCAATGTTTATGGTCATAAAATTGTGATTTCTGCCGAAGTTAAAGATCTCTACAAAAGTGAAAATATGAATGCTTTTATTGAAACAGAAGATATTGCTGTTTTACCTTCGGTTGATGAACTTTTTTTAAATCATTTAATGGATTTCATTGAACAGGAATGGCAGAACTCCGAAATTACTGTTGCCCATTTTAATAAGACCTTAGGGATGAGTAAATCAAACCTTTACCGAAAAATGATTGAACTTACTGGTAAATCGCCGAATACATTTTTAAAAGAATACCGCTTAAATAAATCATTGGAATTAATTCAAAAGAATCTTTATACAATTTCAGAGATCGCTTTTAATACAGGCTTTTCAAGTCTTTCATATTTTTCAAAATGTTTTCAAAAACGTTATAATTTAGTACCAACAGAATACATTCGAACATTGGAATAATTTACCTCGCTATTTTTATTTGATCTAAATTTACTTTTTTTTGAACCAAATGTCCACCTGTTTCAATCTAAATAGGTATAACTATGCTGTATACAAATTACTGTAAAATTTTAGGGTACTAATTAGGTTCAATTTCAAATCATAAAAAGTATAATCATGAAAATCTTAAAAGACAACATTGAAGTAAAAATGGAGATTCCCGGAGCAATTATTCGCCAGCAAGTCGATTTTGGCGATGCAACCGGATTAGGGAAAATTAGTAGTGAATATTTCAGTCTTTCAAAAGGTGTAGATACAACTCCACTGTTCATAGGACTTGAAGGAAACCTCTGTCAGTGTCCACATTGGGGATATGTATTAAGTGGACAGCTTACAACCACTGATGCGCATGGAATTGAAGAAACCGTGAACGCGCATGATCTTTTTTATTGGCCATCAGGACATAATGTTAAAGTCACTAAAGATGCTGAAATTATAATGTTCAGCCCTCAGCACAAGCATACGCATGTAATCAATCACATGATTGAAAAGGTTAAAGGATAAATAATGCTTATGAGGGCATTTTTGTATGTATTCTCTAAAAACAATGGAATTCACTTTTAATTAATAACTAACTGATTATAAATTATTACCATTATGAAAAAGTTAATTTTAACAGTATTCACCTTTTTAATAATAATATTTATGAGTCACTCACAGGAACCAACTAACACAAAAGAAACCACTCTTTTTGAGAGACTTGGCGGCACCGAAGGAATTGCAAGCATAGTAGATGATGTGATTGAAGCACATATGAATAATCCGGAAATAAAAGCTCGTTTTCTACCATACAAAGAACAACCGGAACGTATGGCAGTCATCCGGCAACACACTATTGAATTTTTCAGCGCAGGCAGCGGAGGTCCGGTTCAATATACAGGAAAAGATATGCCTGACACCCATAAAGGGATGAATATATCTGCTGCTGAATATATGTGCGTTGTTGATGATATAATGATGGTTCTGGACAATCATAAGATTGATGAAGAGTCAAAAAAGGATGTACTGGCAATTTTATGGTCATTAAAAGGGATGATAATGAACATGTAAATTTATTTATAAATAGTTTATATGATCAGCGATGGTTTCGGTAAAACGAAGCCCTCGCCGGTATCCCTTAATAAAGTACTCACCCGAGATCATGAAGTCTTCAGATGAGTACTGTGCATATGAATTAGTTGTCAGTTGCTTACCGTAAGAACTTTTCCCTTCTCTGTAAATTAAGTAAGCCAAACAATATAAAGATTACAGAGGCAGAAAGCATAAATATCCGGTTATACATAACGGTTTCTTCCCACAACAGAGCTGCTGTACCCTCCAGCTGTCTGAACGGATTCAGAAATATATTCCACATTGATTCGCGTAATACTCCCTGCATTATAAAATAGATCAGGCCAATTAATACAACAACTACTGCCGTAGCATTTCCATTCTTGATCCATGTAGAAAGGAAAAACGCCAGATTACCTACAAACAATACTACTACCATCAGCTGAAGGATCATCGGAATATAGTCAAAATCAATCAGTAGGACCCGGGCCAGGTATGCCAAGGGAAACAACAGTGCAAAAACTATCAGAAAGACCATTATCAGCCTAACAAACCATACTTTATAGCGGTAATCCGGTATACCGAAAATAATTTCCAGGGTCCGCATATCCGCATCATTCTGAATCCCAAAAACAGTAGGATAAAAAATCAGCAACAGTGATGGTAACAGTAACAAGCCATATATTTCATCCTGAGTAAAATAATCATCATTAAAAGCCTGAATTGTACCGAAAATCAGGAAGAACAATAATGCCGATAATACAAACAGCCAGAATTTGCCACCGAAGACAATTTTAAGGTTATATGTAACCAACCGCCATGTGTTATTTAATGTATTTTTAAATGTAATTCCCATTTTTTCTTCAGTTTAACGGGTTGATTTAATCAGCCACAAATAAGCATCTTCCAGTAAAGGTGTCTCATTAACAGCATCTTCGTAAGGTTGTTGCGCAGACAAACACCTCACCCTGATACTTCTTCCCTCACGCATATGATGAACTACTATCAGATCTTTGGTTACTTCCTCAAATTTTTCAACAGGGACACTAAACCGCCATACCTTCCCTTCAGCCTCGTCAGCCATAGCTTTCGGTGTTCCTTTATAAACCACATTACCACGGTTAATAACAGCCATGTAATTACATGAACTTGAAATATCTTCTATGATGTGTGTAGAGAAAATAACTACACGTTCACGGCTCAGTTCCACCAAAAGGTTTCTGAAGCGGATTCTTTCCCTCGGATCCAATCCGGCAGTTGGTTCATCCACAACAAGAATGCGTGGCAGATGCAATAATATCTGGGCAATTCCGATACGTTGTTTCATACCACCCGAAAATGAACCGATGCGTTTATCTCTGTTTTCCAGCATATGCACTGCTTCAAGCACATACATAATGCGTTCTTTACGCAATTTACTATCTGTAATACCTTTTAAAATAGCCTGATAATCAAGGTACGCATAAGCCGTCATATTCTCGTACATGCCAAATTCCTGTGGCAGATACCCGATCAAACCCTGCAGCTCCTCACGGTTCAACTCTGTATCGTGTCCGTTGATCCAAATTTTACCATAACTCTGATCCAGAATACCACAAATATTACGCATCATCGTTGATTTACCTGCACCATTGGGTCCCAACAGGCCAAACATACCAGTGGTAATTTCGAGGCTTACACCTTTTAGTGCTTTGAATGGTTCTTTCTGGAAACCAACACCTGGAATTCGTGATACCAGTTTTACATACCACCGAAATATTTTCGGGTAGTTTTCCGGTTTTTTCCTGCCCGATATTAACGATGGTGATAGGGCCATTGCGGCAATGATAAGATACCAGAAAATTGAAATAATAATTACCATGGCAAGATTATTCCAACGCATGTAAAACAATAAACCATAAATGGCAGGAATTCCAAAAAACAGTATGGTCTTTACTTTATTAAGGAACCTGTACGCTTTCACTTGGGCACGAACAAATATCCCCATCAGTCCCAGGAACATGATATATATGATAACTGCAACAATAAATGAATATATATCTTCTGTCATGTGGAACCATCCCAGATATATGAGAAAAATAAAAACCGGGATCTGCCATATCAGGTTCTGCCATAACTCTTTTTTGCTTTTCACGTCATCCACATCAACACCTGACATTGCCATCGATGAGCTCCACTCACGGCCAAACAACGACGGTCTGCCGTAAATTTTAACCAGATTCTGGATGGTAATAATGATGGGATCATTATCACCTATTAGTTTTGTATTTGCCCGCTTAAAACTGCTGAGTGCCAGATATACCATTGCAGGAATTCCTGTGATCACTAAAAATCCTACTGCCAGCTGCCACAGGAATGTACTAATTTCCGTTATGGTTACCACCAAACCTGCCACAACCATAATTCCCATCGGAATTGATATGGATAATTCAAGACGTTTTATCCACTGAACCACATTTTCAAGTGCAAGATAAAGTGTTGGAATAAATACCAGTGTCAGAATTGTGCTCACCGATAAACCTCCAATTACTGTAATTGCAAAGGGAACACCGATTAGTGAAACATATTCGGCATCACCCATCGCCAGCGGTACCATAGCCACAATTGTGGTTATTGCAGTAATCAATATAGGCCTTACCCTTGAAAGACCGGCCGTAATTAATGCACGGGATGTACGGTTCCCCTGTTTTCGCAGGATATTGGTAAAGTCAATCAGTATAATTCCGTTATTGACCACAATTCCAAGTAAGATCAGAAAACCGGTTAATGTATTGGCGTTGTACAGCGAGTTTCCTGACAACATCAAAAACAGGAATGATCCTATTGCTGCCATAGGCACTGAAAATAACAGAACTATCGGTGTGATGAAAGATTCAAAAACCGCTGCCAGTATCATGTAAATGAGCAGCAGTGCAATTCCGAATAAAGAATAAAATTCATTCAGATCCGATTCTTCATGTACCATTTCCACTGCAATACCCTGAGGGATATTATAGGCATCCACAACCTGCTCTACCTCCATTTGTGCTGCTTCCAGCAAGGTCTTGGATTCGTATATTTCGTTGTTAAACTGGTAAATAACCTCCAGGTGTTTGGTCTGATTTAAACGTGTAATTTCCCTTAAACCTCGGTCCGTATAAACATTGGCAAAAGAACCCAGTTCATGTCCTGCTCCCGACTGATCCGTTGAACTTGACACCTGCAACTCTCTCAGATCATCAAAGGTTTTATCCACATTTGTATCAACAGTGTCGCTATCATACGTTATCATGATTTCGTACTCCTCCCCACCCTGCTTAAAATTCACGTTGGATGATACCTGACGACTGAATGCATTTAGCTCGTTGGCCACATCTGAAAGAGAGAGGTTGTAATCCGACATCAGATGGCGGTCGAAATTGATGCGTGCTTCAGGTTGGTTTTCGCGGGCTGTTTCCCAGGCTCTACTCACATTATCCAGTTCCTCAAGATAATATTCCAGGTCATCTGCAATAGTGACCATCAAATCAAAATCCTGCCCTTTAATAACGATATAATCCTGTTCCTGACCTATTCCCATCATTCGAAGGAATCCTGTGTTACCACGGCTGCCCGAACCTCTGCCCGAATTACCGCCGGCAGAACCAAGTCCGCTGGACGAAGCTGTACCGGAGATACTGATATCTGCCGGTTCCATTTCGCCAATCTTACGTTGGATGGATTCGGATAAATCCGCAAACGACAAATCGTTTATTTTTTCAAACTTGTCTTTCAGTTTCAAGGTTATAACGGCGTCTTCTTCCTGAATGCTGGAAATAACATCCTGTATTTCCGTCACATCCTTCAGCTTATCTTCGATCTGAGTTACCAGCTTATCCGTTGCAGCCAGGGTTGAACCCGAAGGCATGGTAACTGTAACTCTCAGGTCGTTGGTCTGAACTTCCTGACTGGTGCTAATACTTACCATATTCGCACCAAAAATGGTAACAAAAAACAGTACCACAGCTATAATAATCGTCGCCACCGGATTTCTGAAGGCCGTCTTCAAAAACAAAAGATAAAATCTTACGGCACGGTTCCTGATGGATACGGTTTTAAATGAATTTATTTTACCAGCCTGTTGTTTTTTTATCACCACGTGTACTGCCATTGGTATCAGCAACATGGACACAATAAGTGAAATAGTCAGGGTTGAAATGATCGACACCCCAATATGTTTCCCAAATAATTTGATCAGGTAGTTTGAAGAAAACAGGAACGGCAAAAACACAGTCACAGTGGTGAGTGTTGCCGCCACCACTGATCGCCACACCTCTTTGGTTCCTTTTATCACCGAATCTGCCGCATTGTATCCAGCCGATCGCAACCGGTATATATTTTCAAGCACAACAATGCTGTTATCCAGCAACATTCCCACAGCCAGCGCCAAACCTACCAGCGTAAGACTGTTTATTGTAAGATCGTAAGCATAAAAGAAGTTAAACGCTGAATAAACTGAAACAGGAATAGCCAGTGCAACTATCGTTACAAGACTTATATTTCTAAGAAATACCCATAAAATGAAAATTGCAAGCAGACCACCGGTCAGAGCCAGATCGATAATCTGGTCTATGTTATTTTCCATGACCTCAGCAATATTCTGCTGCACTACAATTTCCACATCCAGATATGCATATTTCTCATTCTGCTTTTCAATAACATTCTTAACAGCATGTGAAACATCAATAATATTCGCCTGAGCATCATTTAATACCACTATACTTACTGCATCCTTGCCATTGACACGGCTGATGCTAGTTTCATCCTTTTCGCCATAAAATACTTTGGCTACATCCTTTAACCGGATATTATCCTGAATGACCAGGTCCTCAATATCCGATACTTTCTGGTATTCCCCTTCAACATAAACAAAATAACGTTTCCCCCGCTCCTCTATCTTTCCGGCATAACTCCTGTCCTGTAAACTGGCTGATAACATCCGTCGAACCGATGCAGGCGTAATATGGTGCGCTTCGCAGGATTCCTTATTCAGAATCACCTCAACAGATTTTTCGCGACCTCCATATACCGTAATTCCGGCCACACCGTCAATATTCTCCAGTTCGGGTCCTATTTTTTCATCCACCACATTGCGTAGCCTGTCTGTTCCTCCACTGCCTCTTACCTGCAGTTCCATCAGAACAGTGCTCATACTTTGCATCTGATCGCTGGCCTTTACAACGTTCACCTGAAATTCATCAGGTAGCGCCCCACGAACACTGTTGATACGTTCTTCCAGCTTCAGATATGCATATTTAAAGTCCACATCGTCCTGATAAGTGATATGGATCGATCCGCTGCGGGTTCCTGCTGTTGACTCAATCTCATCAATCCCTTCCAGACTGCCAATAACACCTTCAAGCGGAATAACTGCTTTTTCCTCCAGATACTCAGGGGTAACTTCAAGAGAAGAAGAAACCTGAACATAAACATCCGGCAGCTCTGCACTGGGAAAAAGTTCAAGCTTGAGTTGCTTATAGGAGATAACGCCCAGCATTGTTACTGCCAGGAAAAGCATCGATATAAGTACCTTCCTGTTAATCACAAATCGCATTATCTGGTCTCCTTTTTTAAACCCAGTTTAATTAATCCTGTTTCGATCACGTAATAAAAGCACGGGATAACAACCAATGTCAACAGCGTAGATGTTATCAAACCACCTATTACGGCCCATGCCATTGGAGAACGTAAGGAGGCACTTTCACCAAACCCAAACGTTAACGGCAGCAATGCCAGAATGGTTGTTAATGTTGTCATTAAAATTGGCCTTATACGTCGCTGTCCGGCTTCCACAATGGCATCTTTAAGCTTATACCCTTCCTTTTGCAACTGATTTATGGCATCCACCAGAATAATGGAATCGTTCACCGCAATACCCGCCAGCATAATAATACCGATGTAAGCCATGATATTCAGTGCCGCACCCTGGATATAGAATATCCCTATACCACCTACAATTGCAAGAGGAATTGTCAGAATTATCGTAAACGGATGAACCAGACTCTCAAACTGAGAAGCCAGCACCATATAAACCAGGATCAGTGAAAGGATCAGGGCAAATGTGAGGTTATCCATGGATTCCTTACGTTGCGCCTCTTCTCCGGTTATTTCAAATTTATACTCATTCGGAAAAGCAATTTCACTCAATTCCTGAGTTATTTGTTGTGAGATCTTATCGAGTGGAATATCACCCACAATGTCTGCAGTAATTTTTACGATGCGATTCTGATTGTTATGCAATATTTCGCGAGGTGCTGCCGATGTCCTGATGCTCGCCACATCCCTTACCGGGATCTCAACATCACCCGAACTAACTTTTAAATCTTCAATCTGCGATAATGAAGTTTTATCCATTTTAATGGTGATATCACTCAGTTCCCCTGAGATATCCATTTGTCCGGCAGATGTGCCTTCCAGACGCTGGGAAATTACATTCACCACATCAGAAACGCTTACATTCAGTAAACCTGCCCGGTAACGGTCTATCACTACCTCAACTTCCGGTGCACCTCCTTCCACAGACGATACAAGGTTGGTTATATTGGAATCCTGTTTTAGTTTATTCATGACCTGAACCGAAAGGTTTTCCAGTTCATCCTGATCTTCTCCTGAGATCTCAACCACAACCGGCTGACTTTCATTTCCAAGAATGGACTGCAAAGCGGTTTGTTCCTGACGGGTGACAACATCAATCTCATCTGATGACGGATAGTACTTGTTGATCTGCTCCATAAATACATGAGCTGGAATGGTACTGTCCGGTTCAAGAATTACTTTGATGGTCGCCATATTCTGATCTTCAAAAGCTCCGTTTTCATTTGATGTCAGTCCGGATGATGGTCCCGTCTGAGCATAAATCATATACAGATCATCACCAACAACACTTCTAATCACGCGCTCAACAGACTCAACGGCACCGGAGGTTCGTTGTAGCTGTGTCCCTTCCGGCATTTTGATATCCACGTAAAAGTCCCGCGATTCAGTCTGTGGCATAAATTCACTTCCAAGATCTCTCAACATTAAATAACCGCCGCCCATTATTAAGAAGGCGAGAAAGATTATTAATCCCCTGTGCTTCAGAAATCCCGTGAGCATTTCACCATACCATGTCAGTTTTACGGATCTGTTGGTAGCCTGAACAAATGTTTTTTTCTTTCTGTACATCCAGTAATAAAACATAGGGATCATAAAGATGGCAGCTACCAGTGAGCACAACAGTGAATAGGTAACTGTTAACGCCTGATCCTTGAATAACTCACCCGATGCACCATGCAGATAAACGATAGGCAGAAATACAACAATAGTGGTCAGCGTAGAAGCAATAATGGCGCCACCAACCTGCGATGTTCCGTTAATGGCTGCATCTTTTGTGTTTTCACCGTTTTCATGCAGCCTGAAGATGTTTTCGATAACAACAATGGCGTTATCAACAAGCATACCTGCACCAAGTGCCAAACCTCCAAGTGTCATGATGTTCATGGTAAGGTTATCAAAATACATCAGGACAAATGTTGCCACAATAGATATCGGGATTGCAAATGATACAATCAACGTCGGACCTATTTTACGCAGAAATAAAAGCAGTACAAACACGGCAAGGATAATACCGTAAATGGCGCTGTCACGTACCTCGTTTATGGCAGAAGAAATGAAATCGCCCTGATCCTGAACTATTTTTAATGTATATCCGGGTAAAGCCTTTTGTAAGGCCTTAAGTGCTTCTTTCAAATCATCGACGGCCTGAACCGTATTGTATTTGGTTTCTTTATATACTGATAAACCTAAAGCCGGAACCCCGTTAATGGTCACCAGATTTTCACGGTCCTTAGGTTTATAATAGACTTTAGCTACTTCTTTCAGTAAAACTGGTGTTGCCTGAACCGATTCAGAGGACTGCTGACCAGTGGTGCTTTCCACAGTTGGCCGGGCCATTTTAACAATCACATTTTCCAGGTCACTCAGACTGGTCAGTTCGCTCATCCCTTTCACCACATACCGGCGTCCCATTTCTACCACGGATCCACCCGATACATTCTGATTAAAACTGTTGATACGGCTAACCAGTTCACTGGTAGTTATATTATACGCCTTCAACAGATAATCGTTGGTTTCAATGACGACTTCCAGTTCCTCGCCTCCGTCAATCTCCACGTCAGCAATACCTTCCAGCCTGATCAGCTCATTTCGGATATAGTTTTCAGCAACTTTTCGCAGGTCGTCCATGTCCTGATCCGTTTTGCGCTGGAACGCGATCAGCATCACAGGTTCAGCATTTGGATCATACTGGGTAATGTTCAGTTCATCCACCTCCTCGTTCTGGGCAATCACGGCTAAAGCCTTTGAGAGATCCAGAAAGGCTTCATCCATATCCTTCCCCCAGGTATATTCCACTTCAACACGGGCCTGTCCCACCCTGGAAACAGATGACACATTGGTTACTCCGGCCTGACGAATAGCAAGCGCCTCCACCCGGTCCACAAACATTTCCTCTATCTCTTCGGGTGGACGTTCTCCCGATTTGATTTCCACATATAATCGCGGATTATTAAGGTCAGGGAACAAGTCGATGCCTAATCTCTGAAAAGAGATATAGCCCAGTAACAATATCCCGGTTATCACCATGGTAACCGTTACCGGATAATTGACAGAAAACCCTGTTATTTTTTTTAGCATTACACTTCGGTTTAAAATGTTTACTCTACAATTTTCAGTTTAGATCTGTTACGCAGGGTTTCGTAGCCACGGGTGATCAGTTTATCTCCCATGCTCAATCCATCTGTCACTTCCACATAGTCGTTGTTTTCAATTCCGGTGGTAATTCTTCGTTCCTGAGAATAACCCGATTCAGCAATAAATACAGACTGCACACGACCTCTTCCCCTGATGATATCCTTTGGTATTACAATGGCATTTTCACTTCTTTTTGCCACAAGATCTGCCTTAACAAACATTCCCGGGAGGAGCAAGCCTTTTCCGTTATCAATGGTAATGAAGGTTTTAAAAGTTCTTGCATCAGGGTCAATGGCCGGAGCAATCTGGTTGATTACGCCATGAAGTGTATCATCCGGAACATTGTAATTTGTAATATACACATCCATGTTTGTCTTTACTTCAGAAAAATACTTTTCGGGAAGATTGGCATCCAGATAAAGTTCCTTGTTGTTGGTAATCCGGAGTACCTCTGTCCCACTTGCAACTTTTGTTCCGGGAGTAAAATAAGGTAAATCCACGATTGTACCACTAAAAGGAGCAATAACCTTCATTTTGGCAAGGTTTAACAATGCACTTTCCATATTATATTCCGAATTCATTTCCGCAATCTCAGCATCTTTTAATTCACGTAAGGTCACACCACCTTTTTCATACAAACTCTTTTGCTTTTCCAGCTCCTGTTTTGAAATTTCAAGATCAAGTTTTGTAGATTCAATATGAATATTGTTTTCATACTCTTTATCTTCGATCCGGATAATAATATCGCCTTCTTTTACTTTATCTCCCAGAGCGTAGGGTTTTCCCGTGGACGGATTGGTCTGCAACCGGTATTTCCCTGCAAGTTCGGTAGAAAGGGTTGCATCCATTAGTGCATATACCGAACCGGTTGTATTAATGAATGACTCTATTGTAGATGGCACAATTTCCTTTACTGACACAGGAACTTCCAGTTCAGCTGAATAACTCTGAACAGATCTCTTACAGTTGGTCAGCAAAAGAAGAGCAAAAGCAAATAGTGTGAATTTTAAAAGTGCTGATTTCATGGTGTTATTTTTTATCGTTATTTATTACTTCAGGTATAACAGGTTTGTTATTTACAAAATCATATAAAGTCTGAATTTTCAGATTCAGCAGTTCCAGATTATAGTTGATGATGGTATTGGTCAAAGAGTTTTTCTGACTGGTTAACTGGTTCTGAAATAAACGAAGATCCATACTTGTCAGGTCCCCGTTTTTATAGCGTTCCAGATTAATATCATAGGTTAGCTGAGCATTCTCCACACTCTTTCTGGCAATTTCCACCTGGTTGTACAGGTTGGTCAGATTGCGGATAATCTCCCGAATTCCCAACACAATCTCAGATTGTTGAAATTCCATGCTCATTTTACTGTTATCCAATGCCAGTTCCGCCGATTTTATGGTTGCTTTACGTTCTCCCCAGTCAAACAAAGGAATATCGAAAGAGAAACTTAAGTTAGGCTGAACCCTTGTATTCTGATCATTAAACATAGTATTAATATCTCCAGAATTGCTGTATACTCCAACCGTTGCTGCAACACTTCCTGAAAATTCATTCGTTGTTTTAGCCCGGATGAGAGAAAATGTCGAATTTTGAATATCAATTTCGCGTTGCCTTAATTCCAGTCTGTTCTTCAATCCCATTTCCACTGCTATCTTCGGATCAACATCTACCTTATTTACCGTAATATCGGTTATTACCATAATGTCTTTATCAATATCATCTCCGATCTGATACAGGAAATTATCCTTGGCATTTTGCAACTGAACCTGTTGATTGTACAAATCAGATTTTGATGTGGCTACATTTAGTTCGGCCTGATAAAGTTCTTCCAGTGCCGAAAGTCCACCATCAACCTTATTTTTAATAATATCATAACTTTCTTCATTATTCTTCAGATCCTCCTGTGCAATCAGTAAACTTTGCTGTTGCTGATATACATTATAAAACAATTGTCGTACCTGACGTTCTAAATTCATTTTTGTCAACGCAAATTGAATTGCAGAATTTTCATAATCAAGCTTAAGTTCTTCATATTGTACTTTGAGATTATTATATGTAAATAGAGGTTGATTGAATGACAAACTCAAATTATTTGAAAAATTATTTGTTTCATTCCAACTTCCGTCGACTGAGTTATTATTTTTATTATAACCATATCCAAAGTTATTGGATAATAAAAGTTCACCGCCGGTTGCAACTAAAGGTTGCAAAACTCTAAAATCGGCATTACTCCCAAAATTCTGATCGTCATAATAATTATCTCCTCTCGTGTCATACTTATTTTCATAAGACATAGTGAGAGGCGATGTCCTTAGTGAGAATTGTGATTTCTGTCTTGCTTTTTGTGCATTCAGATTCTGAAGACTCCGGTTCATTGAATTCTCAGCCTGTCTGATATCAGGACTGTTCTTCATGGCGATATCCAATGTCTGATCAATGGTTAACATTTCCTGTGCACTCAGGAAAGATGCCATTAATAATGTGATTGTGAATAGTGTTAAGCGTTTCATATTTTAATTTCGTTTTACCCATTTAACTGCATCTGCAAATACTCTGCGGGCATCTGTTTTATTTGTAAGTACAATTTTTGCTGTTCCTTTCTGAAAAAAGAATGACCCCAGTTTATTCCAGCCATTTTCAGTACTGTTATTCATCTGAAATTCCACTTCTTCCTTGTCCTGACCGTTATACACAAAATACTGGTACTCTTTTCCTGCTTCTTCAAACTGGGGACCTCCGCCACCACCGGGGCCTCCACCTCTTCTTCCCCTGCCACGACCAAGCATGGCATCGCGCGGAATGTATACGTACACATCATATACCCCTTCTGCAGGCAGATCCTTTTGCCATGTTACGGTGCGCTCACCATTTCCCTCATGCGTATAATAGGCCGATTTTATGATGGCTCCGTTAAAGGCTGTATGCGCAACACTTCGCCACACATGCGGTATGCGCCAGGGTTCTATAGAACCGTATTTAGGTTCTTCTTCATTTTTCAGTTTATCAAAATACTGTTTGATCCTGGTGTCGGTATTTTCCTGTTCCATTGAGAATCCAGGATCCTCATTATCAACTACATATTCATTATCATTGTATAAGGTGACCGGATCGGATACCGTTTTTGCATATTCTTCAGGAATAATCCTGTAATTCGTCTCCGGCGATCTCATAAATTCATTATACGATGCAGGAATATTTTGTGACAACACTGTATTGACCATCATCATTCTTGGCATATCAAACAGCATTATCTGTATTTCTTTTGTTTCATCAGGTTTAAACAAATAGATCCGTTCTTCACTCTGATTGCTTCCACCACCAAAACCGCCTCCTCCCATTCGGAAGTCGACATCCAGTATGCCATCCACATCCGAAATATTAGTTACTTTAAATTTTACCAGGTAAACAGGTCCTATATCATCTCTGGTTTCTATATAAAATGTTTTACCAAACTCAAAAGCAGGAATGTCTCCCCTGTCGCCCAACTGAGCAAGGAAGGGTGAAATATCCACATTAAATTCTTTCTGAAATGCCGATTTTAGCGAATCCGTTTCAATAATATGAAACTGGTTATCCATAAGGAAATCATAAAGGAAATTATCAAAACCTGTTATCCCTGCACTATACTTGAGCCCGTCAAGCAGGAACGCCCCTTTTTGGCGAATGACGACCGGTATAATGTTTTTCTTGTCCGGATCAGAAATAATGTCCGAAACAGAATTATTCTGCAGTAAAAGATTGGCCTCTTCTTCTTCTCCCATTCCTCCTCTCATGGCGCCACGAAAATCGAAGTTGTCGGATTCCCGCAAATAACTTTCCAGAATAGTTCCCATTAAAGGATAATCTTTTGAATCTACCCCTTCAACCAGGCTGAAATAGTATGGGAAAAAGGAAAACGGATTTAACGTATACTGAATTCCTGAATAGGAAACAGGACCGTTATTAAACCGTCTGTTATCCGAGCTTAGCTGAATTCCAGAGTTAGAGAAGAACGTACTACCAATAAATCGTCGGAATACATTTACTTCAGCGTCAATAGGTCTTACCGCTTGTCCACGGTTTCTAAAACTTTCATATTTTTTAAATCTTCTGAAATCAGCCAGTTGCATCCCTATACCACGTTCAGGATAAAGAAAAATATCAGGCTGAGTCGTTTCAAAGGAATTATCCAGCAACCGTTGAAAAAACATAAAATGTGCAGGAACCTCTACAAAATTAACCTTATGATACGGAAACGTATTTATGAAACTGTTGTTATCGTATCTCGATTTTTCATTCTGTATTATATAACCAACCGTATCTTTTAAATTGGACAGGTGATACGAGAAAAAGTCATCGCCGGGCTTATAAAAGAGATTATATTCCACAGAATCCACACTCACACCAACGCTGTCAAATTTACCTATAACCAGGGTCAAACCTTTTGCCGGATATGATGTTTCAAAACTGTATTCATCTCCGTTTATATTCATTTCTCCTTGGGATAAAGGCCTTAATCGTTTTGATGTCTTAACGGTTAAATTGTAATCCGAAAAGTAACCTGTTCTGGTTCTTAATGTCTTTGTATTAAAACTTACACCCGGAACAGGATACCAGAATGTTTCAGGAGTTAGCAGAACAAAATCGCTACCGATATACGAGAATTTATTATCCAGTTTGACGGGTCCCACATTACGGTTCTGTTTATATTCTTCATCCGAAATATCAAGGTAACAAAAGGCATCATCAACCGAACCGGAATAACTGAAGTTATATATTAAGGTATCGTTATCAGGGATTTTAAGTACAGGAATCCTGATAATCTGCTTCTCTCTGGTAAACGAAACAGGCGATCCTGTTTTATCCGTAACACCCTTAATTTTAAAACCCGGATTCAGCGAAAACGTTAGCGTATCATTTGCTTTAAGCGCATTAACAGGTCCTTCTATTTTAGCGCTTACTGTAATACCATCGCCTTTATGCGTCACCATAATGGCATTGTCCGTAACATCGAGATACTTGCTTTCTGCATATTTATTATTAAGGGTCAGATACGCGTGTCTGTTTTTAAATACAGCATTTGAGTTCAAAAGATACCATCCACCTGCTGTCCCTCCTATTCCCAGTAAAATCAGAAACAGGAAAAAATAGAATACTTTCCCATACACCCTGTTAGGCAACCTGTTAAAGCTGGTAATTGTAGCTGCGATAAAGGCCATGCCCAGGAAAAAATAAAACATCCGGTGAGCAAGCAGCATGGGCACATCGGCAAATCCCGTAATTCCGGAATATGCCATAGGCGTATAAAACGCCATATAGTCAAAAATACTGAAATACTTGTTCTGGAAATAAAACAGTGTCAGTGCCACATAACCGATCAGAATTAAAAAAGTAACAGACTGATTCTTGATGAGAATCATAAGAACATATGCAAATCCTAAAATAAATACGAGAGTCGGCAAGGTAATAAGCAGTGGATAATACAGATAAGCTATCCAATCCACTTTTGTATCCGGTACAATTAAATTAAATACGAGTGTGACCACCAGAAAAAACAGGGTCATTCCGAAAAATACGGACAGGGTTCCCCATGTTTTGCCAATAACATACTCATTGTTCGAAATAGACCGGGTATAAATAACCTCGGCAGTATCCATTTTTTTATCCCGCTTTAAAAAATCTGAAGCCAGAAAAATTGCAATAACGGCCTGTGCAACATTAAGCAGTAAAATATTAATAAGTGGCAGATTGGCAGGAACAGCCCTGTAATCCCACTGAGCTGCAGCCGGAATGATAAAAAATGCCAGATCGACAAATACAATTATTAATAAGGCTATGATAAAGAATATCCTGAAAAACCAGCTGCGAAGCAGAGTCTTTCTTTCGTAATGTGCAACATTTAATATATTGGGTATAGATATCACAGCGACCAGTTATTTAATTTGTATTCCATAAAATAAACGTAAGCATGTTCAAGGTTCGGATAAACCGGCTTTGGATTATATGCTTCCACATCATCTCCTACCAGCTGCAGCTCCCATCCCGATCCTGCCGGTATCGTAGATATAACAGGATACTTAACTTTTAATTCGTCATATTCCTCCTGCGTAGCCTCAATCTGCCAGACATGACCCTTGGTCATTTCGATCAGATCCTCCGGCGCACCATTAAAGGCCAGCTCACCTTTATTTAAAAGCGCCATTTGATTACACGTACTGGAAATATCGCCCACTATATGTGTCGATAATATAATTATGGTATCACCCTGCCCTATATTCGACAACAAATTTCTGAATCTTATACGTTCTTCCGGATCAAGTCCTGTCGTTGGCTCATCAACAATGATAATTCTCGGTTCGCCAATCAGGGCCTGAGCAATACCCAACCTTCGCTTCATTCCACCGGAAAGTTTATTCGCCATCCGGTTTCTGAATTCATACAATCCAACATTCCCTAACATTTCATCCACCTTTGCCATCCGCTCCTTTCTGTTTCGCATTCCGGCAAGACGCGCAGAATAATCAAGAAATTCCCATGTTTTCATTTTAGCAAAGAACCGGAAATCCTGTGGCAAATACCCTAACATCTCCCGAACTTCCTTGCGTTGTTTTACCAGATCCTTCCCATTCAGAAGCACTTCACCTTCAGAAGGATTCATAAGCGTGACCAGAATTCGCATGAGTGTTGATTTTCCGGCACCGTTTGGCCCTAATAGCCCAAACATACCTTCTTTAATGGTAAGGTTAACACCTTTCAGAGCTTCAAATCCGCCCGGGTATATTTTTTTGAGATTATTTATTTTGATTTCCACAAGAGCTTTTTCAATTTTCATTTAGACACAGACCAAAGTATGTTTATTCCAGCTTCACAAAAAAAATTTAAAATTTAACATATATATCTTAAAAAGGCATTATTCAGGTATGTAAGCAATAAATACACTTATACACTATTAGTATTTTTTCAGTTTACGACAAGCCTCTTAGCCAACGGACTTCGTAACTAATTTTTAATCAGTTTAAATACATATTTTTATATATCTAATTATTTATATTAATGATTTTTTTAGTTAATTAAAATTGCACTACCTTAGTGCCTTAATTGAGAATTTATTTGAATTCATTTTAAATAACAGCCAATATATTTTAAAACTATTTAACAAGTATTACAACATATGTTTAAACCTGTAATAACAGTCATATTAACAGTAGTTGCGCTTTTGGTTTTACTTAATGTAACCCAAAGCAACGAATACTACAACCTGAAGCTGGAGAAGCTTAAACAGGAATATGCCATCAAACC
Organism: Quyinboa mangrovi; assembly: GCF_042219825.1. Taxonomy (NCBI): domain Bacteria; kingdom Pseudomonadati; phylum Bacteroidota; class Bacteroidia; order Bacteroidales; family Quyinboaceae; genus Quyinboa; species Quyinboa mangrovi. The sequence goes on along the minus strand of NZ_JBHJHQ010000002.1, from coordinate 444,207 downwards.
GGTTCCTTCCATTGATCACAGTAAATTACCTGAGCTCAACAAGGAATTTAAAACGCCTCAGGAAGTGACGGAAGCATGTAACGGCTGTCACACTGAAAGTTACAAAGAAGTAATGAATTCTTCTCACTGGAACTGGGAACGAATTTCTTACGTAGAGGGAAGAGGTATTACGGCAACCGGTAAAAAAGATGTATTGAACAACTTTTGTATCGGATCGAACACCAACCAGCAGGCCTGTGCCAAATGTCACATTGGTTTTGGTATGTCTGATGACCATTTTGATTTTAAAAATGCCCGTAACGTGGATTGTATGGTTTGTCATGACAACAGTGAAGATTACCACAAGGGTGCTTCTCTGGCAGGATATCCCGACAGAAGTGTTAACCTGAAGGAAGTGGCACAGAGTGTTGGCAATCCCAAGAAAATGAACTGTGGAAGCTGTCACTTTTATAGTGGTGGTGGTAACAACGTTAAACATGGTGATCTGGAAGAATCCCTTCTGGCCTGTACACGCGATGTGGATGTTCATATGGCAGCCAATGGAATGGATATGAACTGTGTATCATGCCATACTGCAAAGAATCACAAAATACTTGGAAGATTATATTCGGTATCATCCACAAATACTCAGAGGGCAACGTGTGAACAATGTCACACATCAACGCCCCACTTTAATGAACTTTTAAACCGGCATAATGCAAAAGTTGCCTGTCAGACATGCCATATCCCGGAATATGCAAAAGTTAATGCTACAAAAATGGAATGGCACTGGTCTTCTGCCGGTAAGTTAAAAGATGGTCAGCCTTATTTTGAGGAAGATTCTCTGGGCAACCACACTTACCTGTCAATTAAAGGTGATTTTAAATGGGAACGTAATGTAAAACCGGATTATATGTGGTTCAACGGAACAGCTGACCACTATGTACTGGGCGATACCATTAAATCTGTTCCTGTTCAGATGAATACACTGTTTGGATCACACGATGATCCTGACTCAAAAATTGTACCGGTAAAAATTCACCGTGGGGATCAGATCTACGACAAGAAATACAATATGCTAATCCAGCCAAAACTTTACGGACCTGAAAAAGGAGACAGTGCATTCTGGAATGATTTTGACTGGAATGAAGCGGCTAAAGCTGGTATGGAAGGCGTTGGATTGCCATACAGCGGCGATTACGGTTTTGTTAAAACAGAAATGTACTGGCCTATCAACCATATGGTTTCGCCAAAAGAACAGGCGCTGAAATGTTCGGAATGTCACACACGCAGCAGCAACGGACGTCTGGCAAAACTTAACGATTTTTATCTGCCGGGAAGAGATTATAACAAACCTCTTGAAACAGGTGCACATTTTCTTATAGCTGCGGCATTGTTAGGCGTTTTAATTCATGCGCTCATCCGTATTATTATTGTCATTCGCAAGAATAGATATAAAACTGAGATCATAGACTACGAAGAAGAAGATAACCAATAAAATTTAAGACATTGAAACGCGTATATATTTATAAAGGTTTTGAACGCTTCTGGCACTGGACACAGGCTTCATTAATTATTTTCCTTGCTGTTACAGGCTTTGAAGTACACGGATCTTTCACCGTATTTGGATTTGAACATGCTGCCATGTTTCATCGCGTGGCATCTTACATGTTAATCGTTCTGATCGTATTTGCAATATTCTGGCACATAGTAACCGGAGAATGGAAACAGTACATTCCAACGACCAAAAAGCTGAAAGCTCAGATTATGTATTACAGCTTTGGTATGTTTAAAGGCGAAAAGCATCCAACCAAAAAGACTGAATTAAGCAAAATGAATCCTTTGCAAAGACTCACATACCTTGGATTCAAACTTGTTTTGATTCCAGTAACCGTAATTTCGGGTATTATTTATATGACCCAGAAAACACTCGATAAAAACAATATCGTGGTGATTAAGGATTTTTCGCTGGATTCAATAGCATTCTGGCACACGCTAGGTGCCTTTCTGTTAATTGTCTTCCTTATTATTCATGTTTATATGACCACTACCGGTCATACGCCGACTTCAAATATTCAGGCTATGATTACAGGCTATGAGGATTTAGAAGATGAAGAAGACGAAACAACAGAAGTTAAAGCTGAGAGTAAGGACAAAAAAGTTAAACCCGTAAAAGAAACAAACTCATGAAAGAGAGACCATATATGAATCCGTATTTAGCCGGATTCCTTCTCGGATTAGTTTTACTGGCCACAATATATATTTCAGGCCGTGGCTTAGGAGCAAGTGGCGCATTAAAGAGCGTGGTTGTGGAAGCCGTAAATAATGTTGCCCCGGCTCATGCAGAAAAAGCATTATTTTTTAAAGAGTACAACGCTGCACATAACGGATCACCAATGCACAACTGGCTGGTATTTGAAATGGTCGGTGTGGTAATCGGAGCATTCTTTTCAGGTGTCATGTCCAACCGGGTTGGTTTAAAACTTGAAAAAGGCCCTAAAGCTACTAAAACAATGCGTATTGTTGGTGCTATCGTTGGCGGCGCATTATTTGGTTTTGGTTCACAGCTGGGAAGAGGTTGTACCAGTGGTTCCGCCCTGAGTGGAATGGCAGTGCTATCGTTTGGAGGTATAGTAACCATGATGGCTATTTTTGGAATGGCGTATGGTGTAGCGTATTTTTTTAGAAAACTGTGGTTAAAATAAGATATTATGGGACCTTTAGTACCTTTTGTATTTAGTCCGGAATTTGGATTATTGCTGGCCGTTTTTATCGGCATCGGATTTGGATTTGTTCTTGAACAAGCCGGTTTTTCTTCTACAAAAAAACTGGTAGGATTGTTTTACGGTTATGACTTTACCGTTCTCAGAGTGTTTTTTACCGCAGGTGTAACAGCAATGATAGGTGTTTTGCTTTTAGGGCATTATGGCCTTTTAAACACAGACGTAATCTATATTAATCCAACCTTCCTGCGTTCTGCCATTGTAGGTGGTTTAATAATGGGTATCGGATTTGTTCTGGGAGGATTTTGCCCTGGAACAAGTGTCTGTGCAGCTTCTATTGGTAAACTGGATGCCATGGCCTTTATACTCGGATCCATACTGGGTATTTATGCGTTCGGAGAAGCATATCCTATGATTAAGGATTTTTACATGGCCGATAAGATGGGACCGCTGAAGATAAGTGACTTCTTCGGAATGTCAGATTCTTTGTTTGCCTTTGTACTGACCTTTATTGCGATTGCAGCATTTTACTTTACCTGGAAAATTGAAAATAAGGTAAATCACAGAAGCAATTACATTGATCCGAAAACAAAGCTGCGCTACCAGATAAGTATGGTGGTACCGTTTTTATTCATCGCTATCATTGCATTCTTACCAGGCAAATACGATATAATTCAGAATCGCATTGCCAAAGCCAAGGAACAAAAGAAATGTGTGTTTCATGAAATAGCCCCGGACAAACTGGCCGACGAAATTGCCAACCACTATTACGAGTACAATATTATTGATGTCCGCTCTCCTGAAGAATTTGAAGCATATCATCTTCCCCTGGCAATCAATATTCCCTTTGAAAATATTCAGAACCGTGAATGGGAGCAGATATTCAAACAGAAACTGAAGAAGAATGTATTCTATGCCGATAACGACACTCTGGTTAAAATGTCGTGTCTGAAAGCCAAATACATTGGCAGTTCAACCAACATGATCCTGAATGTAAGTTCACAGCACTTTCGGAATATGTTCTTTGAAATTGCACCTCCACCGGACAATGCAACCAAGGAGGAACAGCAAACATACGTTTACAGGTCGCAGACTGCCAAAAAGATGAATAACCTGGTAGAGGCACTCCAGAATATCGGAAAGCCCGTTAAACGCGAAATTAAAGCCGTATCGGGTGGTTGTTCTTAAACAACACCAACAATATAAAATAAAAAAGGTGGATTTCTCCACCTTTTTTATTGCGCTTATTTTTTATTCTTTTAGTCGAAAAGTTCTTTACTCAATGCCTGAAGTGCTTGTTTTTTGTATTTGGCATCAACCAGTAAGGACATGTTGTAACTGCTTCCTCCGTACGATATCATTCTCATCGGAACATCTTTAAGGGCACTCGTAATTTTAGCCGCATAACCGCTCTGTTCAGCAGACAGGTCTCCTGCCACACAAATAATCACCTGATCGGTATTGACGAACACAGAACCAAATTCCTGCAGCTCTTCCACTATTTTAGCGAGATTCTTATCCTGATCGATAGTTATTGATACACCAACCTCCGATGTGGTAATCATATCAATAGGTGTTCTGTATTTCTCAAATATCTCGAAAACCTTTCTCAGAAAACCGTAAGCCAGTAACATCCTGCCACTTTTTATTTTTATAACGGTAATACCGTCTTTGGCTGCCACAGCTTTAATTTTATTCGGCTCACTGTAAGCACTTATCAACGTTCCGTAAGCTTCAGGATTCATCGTATTCAACAAGCGAACCGGAATATTGGCCTTGCGTGCCGGAACCACACTGGTAGGATGTAAAATCTTAGCTCCAAAATAAGCGAGCTCAGCTGCTTCCTCAAACGACAGATTCTTAATCGGTTTGGTATTTTCAACGATTCGTGGATCGTTGTTATGCATCCCATCTATATCCGTCCATATTTCTATTTCATCAGCTTTTATGGCTGCTCCTACCAACGAAGCGGAATAGTCGCTGCCACCACGTTGCAGGTTATCAATTTCACCCTCAATATTCAGACAAATATACCCCTGAGTGATAAGCAGTTTCTCATCCTTATATTTATCAAGCTGTATGGCAATTTTTTCTTCTATATATGCGGCATCAGGCTCCTTATCAGCATCGATTCTCATATATTCCAGTGCCGGTAATAATGCCGAACTGCGTCCGGATTCCAACAAATAGTAATGCATCAGTTCTGTTGAAATTAGTTCCCCCTGGGCATGAATAATTTTTTCTTCCTTTTCGGAAAAATCAGTTTGGGCAAAAGACCGCAGAAAATCGAATTTATCTTTAACTAAAGCATGTCCCTTCTCATTGAATTCGTCGGAACTTAAAAGCTCATTCACAACGTCTTTATACTTATTTTCAAGTGCATCAACAACATCTTTTGCACCCTGAATATCTTTCTTAAAATAGTGTTTACAAATTTCAACAAGTGTATTTGTGGTTCCTGACATGGCAGAAAGAACAACGATTTTCCGCTCTCCTGTATCTATTAAATCAGCAACATGTTTAATTCTATCTGCGGATCCTACTGATGTTCCGCCAAACTTTAGAACTTTCATTTTAGAGGTATTTATACGTTATTATTCGATTAATAATCTGCTTTTTAATTTGGCTGCAAATATAATATTTTATCAATTTATTTAATATTTCAACAATAAAATGATACATCTGTTTATTATATTTTACTATTGTGATTTTATAAGCAGACTAAAAATTTGAATGAGAAACATATCTGATATACCCTTTAATCCTTCAAAATTTAAATTCTTTTATGGCTGGATTATTGTCGTTGCCGGAACCGTAGGTGTAATATTCAGTATTCCGGGCCAGACTATGGGCGTAAGTGTTTTTACGGACCATTTGATAGAAGCACTTAAACTGGACCGGGATACATTAAGCATTGCCTATATGCTGGGAACCATAGCGAGCTCATTTTTATTGACGTATGCAGGCGTTTTATACGACAGGTTCGGTGCCAGATATGTAGCTATCGGTGCTGCAGCATTCCTGGGCATTTCATTAATTTTTGCATCCTACAGCCCTGCCATCAGTAACGCAGTATCGTCATTTCTGAACATACGGTTCTCAATTGTATCCTTCACAGTAATCAGCATCATTTTCTTTCTGATCCGGATAAGCGGACAAGGTGTGCTGACCATGGTTTCACGCAACATGATCATGAAATGGTTTGACAAGCTTCGTGGTCGCGCCAACGCCATCAGCAGTGCTTTTGTATCGTTCGGATTTGCGATCTCACCGTTGATATTCAGTATTCTGATTCAAAACAACAGCTGGCCTGTTGCATGGAGAATCATAGCAGTAGCATTAATGGCTTTTGCTGTTTTTGCATTTATTTTTTATCGCGATAATCCGGAAGAAAGCGGAATGAAACCGGATGGTAAAACTATGAAAGTTAAGAAGGAAACCGTGGTTCAACGCAGACAGTTTACATTAAAAGAGGCTCAAAAAACCTGGCCATTCTGGGTATTCACATTTGCCCTGGCATTTTATAGCTTTTTCGGCACAGGCTTCACTTTTAACATCGAGTCTATATTTGAGACCTTCGGATACGATAAAACCGCAGGAATAAAAATTCTGATCCCGATATCCGTTGTTTCAATTGCCGTATCATTAATCGGCAACTTCATAAGTGATTTTGTCAGGTTGCAATACCTGCTGTTTGTATTAATATTCGGGCAATTACTTTCAACTATCGGGATTGTGCTTCTTGGAAGTTCACTGGGATATTTTCTTACCGTTGCCGGCTTCGGAATAATGGGCGGCATGTTTGTTGTGCTTGTTTCGGTTACATGGCCAAGGTTTTACGGACGAAAACATCTGGGAGCGATATCGGGATTCAGCGGTTCCATACTCGTATTCTCCAGTGCGACAGGTCCGTTCTTTTTCAGTAAGATCCTGACGCTTACCAAAGGATATCAATTGACAGGAATCATTGGCATTGCCATGGTTATTATCCTTGCCGGGACTTCCTTAAAAGCTAAGAACCCACAATAAAAAAGCAGCACTTTTAATTTTAAGGCTGCTTCTTTAATTTTTTACGGTAGTGTTTACACTAATTTCTCCTGTTGTTCGGCCAAAATGTGCTGTGCCATTTCGAGAATCGTTGTATCATCAAGCACAACAATACCTCCATCTGGTCCCGGTTCATAATGTACCCCGGCGCTTCTCCCTTCCTTAAAGTTGTAACCACCGAAATAATTACGTACAGTTTCTACCTTTAAATCGAGTTCATCCGCAATGCGATGCATACTGCCGTGAGGCAGACTATCTTTTATCTTGCGAAGTTCATTAAATGTGAGTGTTTTCGTCATAGCCCAGGAAATTATAAATTATTTACTCTGATTAATTGCATGCATTAAAGATAAAGAAATTTGCTCTTTATCAAAATTTTTACATGTCTAAAAAATGTTAAGTCTGTGATGTTTAATGTACTTTAACAGACTTAAAACCTTTGTTGATAACAGTATAAAAAAGAAAGGTGTTTTACGGCATAAAATCTTTCACAAAACCTGACAGCAGAATGAAAAAGAATATACTTAGCAGAAACACAAGCACCACACTTAAAAGTTGTGCTTTTTTAAATCCTGTTCTGGTATGACTGCCAATGATACGCTCAGTGGTTATGGAAGAAAAGGCCGGAAGTTTCATCCGCAGAAAATCCAGTCCCTTATATGTGGCCCAACCAATAAGGATTCCCAACAATCCACCGGCAATAATATCAAACGGGAAATGCACCCCCAGATAAATTCTTGAAAAACCGTTAAGAAAAGCCCAGGCAAACATGGTAAGCGAGAACCAACCGTTTTTTACAATCAGTGATAACAGCATGGCTACACCAAAGGTATTGGCGGCATGCGAAGACACAAAGCTATACAAACCGCCCCTGTATCCGTTCACAATATGAATGTCGTACATCAGCAACGGATTATGCGATGGCCGTAACCGTCCCACAAGATCTTTTATCAGACCTGAAAGCTGATCAGCCAAAAGTACGGTTATAGCAATGGAAACAATGATAAGAATACTTTCTCTGCCTTTATTGGCAATGATCACGTAAATAAGGATCAGAAAAAACGGCAACCACGACATCGTATCCGTAACTGCCCACCAAAACCCGTCTGCCATAGCAGAATGTGTTCCGTTTAATACATTAAAAAACCGGATGTCAAGATTATTCACCCAATCAAAAAAGGCCATATCAATTATTTTAGGAGCTCTAATATACTATGTTTTAACGCAATGACAAATTACTTTGTTGCTTTTCTCTTTTAAAAAAAGCCGCTATCTTTGAGAATCGTAAAAGAATAAGACACAATGCAATTAAAACAGGCCGTTTTTCAACTCATTATAATCGTATCACTCAGTTTTTTTTCTTCGCTCAAGGCACAAACTAAACTAAGTGATGAAGCTGAAGAAATGTACCGCACCGAAAATTACCGGGAAGCTGCTTTCTTGTATAAAGAAATCCTTAAAAGTTTTCCAACAAACGCCATATATAATCATCGGTATGGTGTGTCGGTTTATGAAATAAACGGTGATCTAGATGTGGCCAAAAAACATCTTGAATTTGCGGCAAAAAAAGGCATACGTCTCTCCGGTTTTTATCTGGCAAAGATTTATTTCAAACAATACGAATTTGATAAAGCCATTGAGTACTATAATCAGTTCAAGGCTTACATCAGAAATAGCGATCCGCGACAGGAAGAAATTAAAAAAGGCATTGCCCAATGCGAAGAAGGGAAAGAAATGCTGCAACGTGTAGAAGACATTCAGGTTACAGATACACTTGTTGTTCCGTTTGAGCTCTTTTTTAAACACTATGATATCAGCCACGAAACCGGAAGCTTTTCGAATATTCTTCCCAATGATTCTGTAGCAAAAGACTCTCTGTATCTCCTCTACCTTCCGGAAAAAGCAGACAGAAGTTTTTACGATGAATTTGTGAATGCCACTGAAAAAAGAAATCTTTTCAGAAAAGATAAACTTCTGGATGCCTGGTCTGAACCAAAGGCAATAGATGCCATCAATACCACTTACAACGAAATATTTCCCTTCCTGATGAGCGACGGACTAACCATGTATTTTTGCTCTGACCGACCGGAATCGTTTGGGGGTTACGATATTTTTGTGACACGTTATAACCCGTCCATTAATGATTTTCTTCCACCTCAACCTATAGGTATGCCGTTTAACTCTTATGGTAACGACTACCTGTATGTGATCGATGAGTTTAAAAACACAGGCTGGTTTGCTTCGGATCGACATAATAAAGCAGGATTTGTAACCATTTATAAGTTTGTTCCCAATCCAACAAAAAAATTCCTTAATACAACTGATATCGACAAACTACGGAGTGCTGCGTTAATCCACGAGGTAAAGTCAAACACAGGCGAACTGTCAGGCACGCCAGATACAGAAGATACAACATATGATGCGGTTGTTCCTGAAGACATGGAGGATATTGGCATGATTGATATACAAGGACCACGGCAACGTGAATTTACCTTTATTATTAACGATACTACAGTTTACAAAAAGATGTCGGACTTTAAGAACAGGGATGCGCTGACAACTTTTAAAACATATTTAAACTTCAAAGACAAAACTGATTCACTGTCGGATGCCATTACGAATTACCGGATCAAATATGAGTCAGAAGGCAATGAAGCACAGAGAAGCTCTTTAACAGGTAAAATTCTCAATGCTGAAGAAATGCTGCAGAATTATCAGTCGAAAGTAGACTCGTTGGAACAACGCACGCGAAAGCTGGAAATTGACGCCCTGAAAGCCTATACCAAAATGATAAACGAAGACGAGGCATATCTGGCTCCATGGAAACCTGAACCCCTGGAAATTGATATCCCAAAAAATATTATTCCTTCGTTTTATAATCCGTATTTAAAGCAGAACTATAAAGATATATTTACGCCTGCTGAAATTGAACGGCTGAAAGATGTTGAGAAAGATAAACTCACAGCTGATAACCTGGTACTCGACTGGCAGGAGATTCTGATGAAACTGAACAAAGATCCCAATGCCGACCGCATTATTGTAGAAAAGTTGATAGAACGCGATTCTGCTTTTGCTGAACCAATGACCCGGGAACAGCTGGCTAAGATTTCGGATCAGATGCGACAGGAAAGCACGGATTACTATTTTAAAGCGCTGACAGGGAAATATGACATCCTAAAAAACAAGAACCTGTTCCTTGCCCGGATGACTCCTGATGCAGCAACTCAGAAAGCCATGAAAAAGTTGCAGCAGGATGCTGAATTCAGCTATTACAACGCATCGATGAAAACTCAGAATTTTACCGACTATCAATACCTGAACTTTGACGAAGTTCAGCAAACCACAGGTAATCTTGAAAGTTCTATTGATCTGCTGGAACGGGAAATAATAACCTACGACAAAGCGAAAAAAACGGCTGTAAAACCGGCTCCTGAAATGGTTGCGGAAAAAGTTCCGGTAAAGGATTCAATTGGGCATGTGATAACATATAAGGTACAGATTGGGATCTTTAAAAATAAGCCCAACGCATCTGCACTTTCTAAAATTCCTCAGGTCACCACCGAAACTATTGATGGAGCACTGATCCGTTATTATTCGGGTGAATACAACACAAAAGAAGAGGCCGAGGCCGAAGCAAAAACAATTGAAGCATCCGGTTTCCCCGGAGCATTTGTGGTGCCGTTCATTAACGGGAAAAAAAGTACATGGGAAGACATACAGAAACTTAATTCAAAATAAGATGAACCTCCTTATTATTATTTTGCTCATCGTAACAGGAATTTTCCTGTTCGCCGTTGAATTTCTTCTCATCCCCGGTATTACCATTGCTGGTATAGGCGGATTTTTATTCATTGCTGCCGGAATTTATTTCGGTTATGCAGAATACGGTACTCCAATTGGTCATTATATCTTTGCTGCATCATTGGTTCTTACAGCCAGCGGGCTCTATTTTATGCTTCGCGGGAAGACCTGGAAGCGAACGATGCTGAATACGAATATTGAAGGTAAAGTTCCTGAAATTAATGCACTGGAAGTCAAAATTGGTGATCATGCCATCACCACTTCGAGATTGGCTCCCATTGGAAAAATTAAAATAAATGATACCTTTATGGAAGCAAAATCTCAATCCGGTTTTATTGATCAGAAAACTGAAGTTGAGATTGTAAAAGTTTTTAAAACGAATGTCATTGTAAAACCCGTAAAAAAATAACATTATGAGCAACCCCGGATTATTTGGACTGATGGCTCCTGCCACAGATATAACCAACCTTGGATTAATAGGATTAATTGCTGCCGTAGTCGTTCTTTTCATTATCATTTTGTACTACGTACCTGTGCTGTTATGGTTTTCAGCATACGTATCAGGTGTAAGAATTTCACTCATCCAGATGGTGCTTATGCGCATCAGAAAAGTTCCGCCGCCAATTATTGTGCGGGCTATGATTGAAGCACACAAAGCTGGGCTGAGAGATATAAAACGTGATGATCTGGAGGCACACTACCTGGCAGGCGGACACGTGGAACAGGTTGTGCACGCGCTGGTATCGGCCAGTAAGGCCAACATTGACCTTCCATTCCAGATGGCTACGGCCATTGACCTTGCCGGTCGTGATGTGTTCGAAGCCGTGCAGATGTCGGTAAACCCAAAGGTGATTGACACACCACCGGTAACTGCCGTGGCCAAAGACGGAATACAGTTGATTGCCAAAGCCAGGGTAACCGTTAGGGCAAACATCAAACAACTGGTTGGTGGTGCAGGTGAAGAAACCGTTCTGGCCCGTGTTGGAGAAGGTATTGTATCATCCATCGGTTCTTCTCAAAGTCACAAGGCAGTACTTGAAAACCCGGACTCCATTTCGAAAGTTGTGCTTGACAAAGGTTTGGATGCAGGGACTGCATTTGAGATCCTTTCCATTGATATTGCCGATATTGATATTGGTAAAAACATTGGTGCCGTTCTGCAGATTGACCAGGCTGATGCCGATAAAAATATTGCTCAGGCCAAAGCAGAGGAACGCCGTGCCATGGCCGTGGCCCTTGAACAGGAAATGAAAGCCAAAGCACAGGAAGCCCGCGCCAAAGTTATTGAGGCTGAAGCCGAAGTACCAAAAGCCATGGCCGAAGCATTCCGTTCCGGAAACATGGGTATCATGGATTATTACAAATTCAAAAACATTGAGGCTGACACCAACATGCGCGATTCCATCTCGAAACCGGACAGCAGCAACAGGAAGAAAAAAGATTAAGGATAAAAACATTTATAGAAGTTATTCCAAAAGAAATATCAGAACAGACCTGATTTACGGATTGTACGCATCCTTTAAAATTACCCCTAAATCCCCTGAAGGGGACTTTAAGCCTTCCGTCAGCTGACGGAGAGGTTTGGATGGGTAAAATAATATTGCTGTCGCTTTGTTGAAAATATTTTTTTTGGCATTTGAACAACCTTCTATCTTTTATGAAAGAACTACCGGATAAACTGGAACAATACATTCTGGATCATATAGATGAAGAGCCGGAATACCTTCAGAAACTGAGCAGGGACACCTTTGCCAATATGCTTTACCCCCAGATGCTAAGCGGACATTTGCAGGGACGCCTTCTGAAAATGCTGTGCCGTATGATTAACCCTGAACGCATACTGGAAATTGGCACATTTACGGGCTACTCTGCATTGTGTATGGCCGAAGCGTTGCCTGAAAAAGGTACGATTGATACCATTGAAATAAATGATGAACTGGAAACCTTTATCCGGGAACATTTTTCAGCTACCGCAAGTGGTTCAAAAATCAACCTGATCATAGGTGATGCCCTTAAGGTTATTCCTGAATTGCCCGGAACATGGGATCTGGCCTTTATTGACGGGAACAAACGGTATTATCCTGAGTATTATAATCTGATATTTGACCGCATAAAAACCGGGGGCTACATTATTGCCGATAACGTGTTATGGAGCGGCAAAGTAGTTGAACCTGCCGACCCCAGAGATACCCAAACAAAGGGCATACTTGAATTTAATAACCTGATAGCTGCCGACAAGCGCGTTGAAAAAGTGATATTCCCCGTACGCGATGGGTTTACGGTTATACGAAAGCTGTAACCTTCATAATCCCATTTTGCTTCTCTTTACTGACGCTTCTTGCTTTTAATCAATTATTTATTTACTTTTAGAACAGAAAACCTAATAAGGATTTATCTGATCAATAGTACTTGCATTAAAATTTTATTTTAAAATCGTAAGTGGAATATAAGTTACTTTTCATTAAAAATAATACGGAATTTTAGGTACATGGAGTATAAACATAAGTTGTAGCATAAATGCAACCTTTTCCATGTAATAATCATCTAATTATTATTAAAATAATAAAATTTAAACCATACAGTATGAAAACCAGCAAATTACATTCATTAATCTTCTTCCTGCTAATATTTGGTGCAATTTCCTGTGAAAAGAATGATGACATAAAAAATATCGATTCCGGTATTGGATTGTACGATTTCTATTTATATGATGTAAACAGTAATGTTACAACAAAAATAACCTCAAGTTCAGATAACATAGAATCATCATATTCAATTTCACCGGATAGTAAAAAGGTACTTTTTGTTGATAAAAATGGAATTAATGAAATGAATATTGATGGTTCTGAAAATAAGATTCTGGTTACAAATGGCAATAGCCCATGTTATTCTCCTGATGGTAATAAAATAGCTTATATTATCGAAAACAGGCTTTTTGTAATTAATAGTGATGGGACAAACGAAAATCAGATTTACGATGAAGATTTAGGATTATGGCATCCTATGTGGTCAAAAAACGGAGAATATATTGTATGCAGTTCTGATAATGGAATATGTATTATTTCATTAGATGGTGATTTACAAATAATTTCTTCAGGTAGTAGTACCGATTGGTATGATTGGTCAAATGATTCGAAAAAAATATTCTATAGTAAATTTCTTTCAAATAATTATTATGCTCAAATTTTTAAATACGATATACTTCAGGATAAAGAATCTCAAATTACAGATATTGATAAATATAATTATACTCCAAAATATAACCCGGTTACGAACGCGATTTTATTTACATCATCATATGCTGATTATGGAGGAGACCTAATAACATGCGACGAAGATGGTTTAAACCAAAACGTAATCATACATAAAGAAAAGATAGAATCACCCTGTTGGTCTCCAAACGGTGATAAAATAGCATTTGTGACTGAGGGATCAAATTTAGCTATGATTGACAGGAATGGAGAAAATTATAAAGTTATAAATGAAATACCTGGCGCCTGCATGACCCCCATATGGTCGAATGATGGGAATTATATATTATACTACAGAGCTCTTTTTTACCACTAGACATTCTAATAACATATTCCGCCGAATAACACTGCATACACGATAAGAAGAAAAGAAAAATCTGTTCGCCGGTTATTACACTTTTGAAAAACAAAAAAACTTACCAAAGTGTAGATTGCATAGCGGTTCCGGTGCAGGTTGTCACTTCGGACTCCCATTTGTGAAAATTGTCTATCCATCGACGACGTTTGTCCATTTTAGAAAGCTTTAATAGTCCCAATCTTTGTAGTGTCAATATTGACAAGCAATATTTAAAAAAGATTAAAGATGGAAAACTTAGTTAAAACAGAATTTAATGTCCCTACAAAAGAGCAGGTTTCTACAACAAACCAGGAGATTTTTGATGGCTTAAATAAGGCACTAGGGTTTGTCCCTAATCTTTATGCAACAATAGCATATTCTGACCATGGATTAAAACGGTATTTGGATTTCCAAAATGCTAAAACGTCATTATCGAATAAAGAAAAAGAAGCCGTTAATCTGATTGTAAGTCAGGTAAATGGTTGTATTTATTGTCAGAGTGCACATATTGTGCTGGGAGAAATGAACGGATTTGATAAGGATCAACTTTCTGATATACGCAAAGGTAAAAGTGAAAATATCAAGCTAAACGCCTTAGTGAAATTGGCTGCAGACCTAACCGAAAACAGAGGTAATGCGAGCACTGATAATGTGGAAAACTTTTTCGCTCAGGGTTATACCAAAGAGAACTTAGTTGATCTGATTCTTCAAATTAGCGACAAAACCGCAATGAACTACTTACACAATCTTACTAAAATACCGGTAGATTTTCCCATTGCACCTTCATTATAAATTACAAACAGAAGAAGGAGAAATATTTAAGGTAGTATTTCTCTTTCTCTGTAAAACTTAACCAAAATGAATTACGAAGATAAACGATATCCACTTCCACCGTTTACAATGGAAACTGCCGTTGAAAAAGTACAAAAAGCAGAGGATGCCTGGAATAGCAAAGATCCTTTAAAAGTATCTAAAGCTTATACCATCGATTCTGAATGGAGAAACAGAACTCAATTTATTAATGGACGTGAAGAGATTATTCAATTCTTAAAAGAGAAATGGAAAAATGAAAGAAATTATAAACTTAAAAAGGAACTTTGGGGTTTTAGAGAAAACAGGATTGCAGTAAGATTTGAATATGAATATAAAGGTAAAAATGACCAATGGTTCAGAGCATACGGAATTGAGCTTTGGGAATTCGACGAAAATGGATTGATGCAAAAGCGTTTTGCAAGTATAAACGATATGATAATTGAGGAAAAAGATAGAAAGTTAATGTAACAACAGGCTTATGATTCAGGATAATAATTGCACCCTTATAAATCCCCAAACAGGAAACCTGGCTTTTAGGTTATTCTATTTTGAAAAGAATAACCCGTTTAACCATATTCAAAGAATGAATTATTATTCAATGATTTGGTTAAAAACCGGTGAAGGAACAGCAAAAGCTGATTTCTCTGAATATAATTTCAAGGAGAATGTATTATTTTCATTTTCACCTTATCAACCTTTTATGCTTAATCCTGATGGAGAAATAAGCGGATGGGTGATCAACTTTCATCCTGATTTCTTTTGTATTCATAAGCATCACAAGGAAGTGGCATGCAATGGTGTATTGTTCAATAACATTTACAATCCTCCCTTAGTACACATTGATGAGAAAACATCCATACATTTCGAAACGGTAATTGAACAACTTAAAACTGAGATGCAAAACCCGGCTCTGGCGCAATATGAATTGTTAGTTTCGTACCTGAAGATATTTTTGATTACTGCATCAAGACTTAAAACAGAACAGCACACAAAAGCCAGTGAAGTAGCATTAGAAAAGGATAAACCATTTATTTTACAAAACCTGAAAAACGCTATTGAGTTACATTATAAAACAAAACATACGGCTCGTGACTATGCCGATATTCTGGCAATTACCCCCAAAGCGCTGACAAGACTAACCAGGACTCATTTCAATAAAACCCTGACCGATTTAATTGCAGAACGCATAATTATAGAAGCTAAAAGAGAATTATACTTAACGAATAAAACGGTGAAGGAAATTGCTTATGAATTAGGCTATAACGATGAGTATTATTTTAGCAGATTTTTCAAAAAAAATACGGATGTAGCGCCACAACTTTACAGAGAGACAGTTGGCTTTGATAAAGGGAATGCCGGGTAGAGTCCATAAAAAAATCAACCTGATTCCTGGCGATGCCCTTAAAGTTATTTCTGAATTGCCCGGAACATGGGACCTGGCCTTTATTGACGGAAACAAACGGTATTACACTGAGTATTACAACCTGGTGTTTAACCGCATAAAAACCGGTGGCTATATTATTGCCGATAACGAGTCATGGATCGGCAAAGTAGTTGAACCTGCAGAACCCGGAGACTCCCAAACCAAAGGCATACTTGAATTTAATAACCTGATAGCTACCGACAAGCGCGTTGAAAAAGTGATACTCCCGTACAGGATGGCTTTACGTTGATACGAAAACTGTAACATCCATAACCCTATTTTGCTTCTCTCCACTTACACTTCTTGCTTTTAGCCAATTATTTATTTACTTTTACTACCAAATTAACCTGGTTAAAATTTATCTGATAAGTATTGCTTCCTTCAAAAATTAAATAACCCAAAACTATGAACAGCTTTTTTCTGCGCCCTTTTACAATTATAACACAGAGACTTTTAAAAAATTATCTCCCGCTATTATTGTTCGGTTCACTTCTGGCATTTATATCATGTGATTCTGAGCCCGATGAACCTGTTGGATTACGCATATCAAACTCTGAGATTTCAGTCAGTTATAATGATTCTGTCTTCACCGGAGCACAATCAGACTATGAAATTTATTATAACATTGATAATCAGTTTATTGCGTCAATTAGTGGTGATAATGTCATTGGTGAGCATGTTGGCAAAACTACTATCACAGCCATAAGTAATGGCGTATCTGAGAATATTTTAGTGAATGTTCAATCTGTTAACCATCTGTTTGAATATCCCATTAATGATTACTCAAACGGAAAGGAATATTATAAAGATAAATTTTCAAACTTCAATCGTGAATACGAGGATGATACAACCCTGGTCTTTTTCATCATAAGCTATGAAGAAAGAGAGGGATATTATCTACAATTGGATTTCACCTCTGAGAATAAGACAAAAAATGCCATTTTAACATTCCGGATTGGTAATTCAGTTAAAGTTTTTGATTCTCTTTCCGAGTACTTTGAATTTTTTGATGATCCAAACGATACTACAGCAATTCTAATCAACGCTTATGATCCATTAATTGCTTCTGAATTGTCTGTTATAGTACTTGACAAACCCAATCAAATATGCATGGCTCTTATAACTGAAACATCACCGGGCATTACGCTCACCAATAAAAACACAAAAATGAAATATACAGAGAAACAATATTATCAAATGCCTCAAAATATAATTCGAAAGAGTTTAGTCAACAGTTTCAAAATAACTACAATAGATCAATGAATCTAAAGTAGAACCAACTATTTGCCAATTCAATTTATATCCACTAAAACCTGACTTATAATTTAGTATTGCACAGCATCATACATAAAATACTGCCATCGGATTATATCCCCATATCCCTGGCCTGGCGGGATGATTTGGCCGGGTTCCACGGATCTTTGTAGGACGAATACCAGAACATCTCCAGTACGTAAGCAAAGGTTCGGACAATGCGCATAAACACACCCACATAGAAAAACATTAAGGGCACATAGATCCAGTATTTCCACTCCTCGCTTTTACGTTCCGAAAAGCCCATGGCAACAGCAAATTGAATAAAGTTCTTAATGATGTACAGGAACAGTTTGAAAAAGAAGATCTGCCAAAAAAATTCAATGTTGGTTATAATCAGTCCGATGATGTAGTAAAACCAAAGAAAGTCCATAACCAGGTTGAAGAAAATATTTTCAAAGCTGGCAAAGAAGTTCAGAAAATTAAAATTGCCCTGCGGCAGTAATACATCAAAATGTTTTCTGAGCCGGAACCGCACCAATGATTTTGACCAGCGCAATCGTTGTTTTGTAAGCTTCCATGGCGTATTGGGGACGCTGGTCAGACAAACCGCACGATCAGCAAACGCAATTTTATACCCTCTTTTCCGCACTTTCACGGTAATGTCACCATCCAGACCCGGTCCGATATCCCAACCGCCAAGAGATGAGATTACCTCACGATCGAAAGCACCAAACGCACCGGAAACAATTTTATAGATACCCAGGAACGAGGTTACAATTCGTCCCATGGATATGGTAAACAAATATTCAATGGCTTCCAGGGTGGTCAGCACGTTTTCGTTATGATTACGAACCTTTACGTTCCCCCCCACGGCTTTAACCTTGGGGTCAATATAAAACGGCAACAGCACCTGCTCAATGGCATCGCGGTCCATGCTACAGTCAGCGTCCAGATGAACGATATACTTCCCTTTGGTATACCGCAAGCCGAAATTAGCAGCACTGGCCTTTCCGCCGCGATTTTCGTTCCGCAGAAAACGGTCTATCATTTTCTGCTTCTCAAGATTCCGGCAAATGGTAGGCGTATCATCGCTGGATCCGTCATCGATTATAATCAGCTCATAGTTCTGCCAGGTTTGTTCCTTTAAGCTCAGTACAAGCTTATAAATGTGCTTTCCTTCATTTTTACCCGGAACAATAATGGAAACCAAAGGATTATCGAGCCACAACTTGTTTTTGGCCATATCAAATTTCCGGTTCCGGCGTTTCTTGCCCAACACAAAAATCAACAGAACAACAATTTCAAAAAAGATATATCGCGGGACTTCCAGAAAGAAGAAATACCAGAATAACCGGACTATCTTTTCAAAGCCCATATTATACCAGTATTCAAAAAAGTTGTCCCAAAGTGTTGTCATAGGCTACGATGATAACATCTCATTCACGATGACATCTACCGTATCATCTTCTTCTATTTCGTGAATTTTAAAACCGGTTAATATCCTGCCCTTGTAAGTATCGTTACTGTCAATAACTTTTGACAGGGAATCCACATTTTCAGATAACTGTTTTTCAATCTTAAACTGGAACTCATCCGGAACAATGAACATAAATGTATTATTCTTAAACGAAAATATGGATGATGGCGGCGAAGATTTTAAAATAATCTCTGATATTTCATACTGCAGTTTATTCAGCTGTTGTTTACTCAACACATCTTCCTGTGTAAACCTCAGGTTGATTGAACCAACAATAGTACACGAACTGTACCGTTTTGTCCTGTCAATTTCGAATTGCAGATATGTTGTAAATATATTGTACGGAATAAATCCGGGGAAGAATGTCTCGTCTTTCAGTGTGGGGCTGCTGATGCCTGATTTTGCGATCTCCTTACCCAATGATGTAAGTTTAAATGAGTGGATATCGTAAGGCATCAGATCTTCCAGCTTATTGTGCGATTTGCAGTTCATGCAGAACGCTTCCATAACCGGCTCCTGGAAAAACTGTTTGCAATCCTGACATTCGTATGCAACCGAGGGTTTATCGTAATCCACACCAATATGGCGGCACACTTTTTTGCATTTCGGACAAACCAGTGATCCTTCTACCATAAAGTCGCTCTCGGGTCCCACATAGGCACATACAAAGTGGTGCATGATGTTTTCGGCTTTTAACTGGGCCGAGGTACAACTGGGGCACAATTCACGAATGTTGTGATATACCGAAAAACAATCCGGGCACAGATGAACCCTGTCCATAAAGGTGCTGGATAAATATCCCTCGGAAACCGAATCCGCCAGCAACGGCAGAATTTCCTGTGCGGACTGATCATTCGAAATATGAATATCTATGAATGGATAAACATAACCGTACAGGTTACCAATATCTATAATGGGTCTCAACTCCCTCTTTCTGGTATACAGAAACCGGAAAGCCTTGGTTATGATGCGAGTGGAATATGGCGGCAATGAAATATTCGGAAGTTCATCAATGCTGTTATTGATGCGTTCTGAAATAATGCCCACTTTGGGATCGTTGGGAGAACGTACTATTCCGTCTGTCAGCTCAAGGTAACGCTCGGGTATTTCATCGGGATCATTAAACAGGAAAACCGGCGACAGATAAGTTTTCTTTGAGTTGCTCGTGCGGATCTGCTCTATGACTTTACCTGTTTCATACGTGAACTCAACATGCAAATCGATGGCCACTGCATCAACAGCGTTATCCTCAATATCTGCAAGGTTAAATGAGGCTGCATCGGCAACCAGCAATATCAGTCTTCCTTCAGAATTTGATAAAATGGCATTTTGTTCGTTTGATCCCATAGCTTAAAACAAAAAATCAAGAAAACGTTTGGTTTTAAACACCTTGACTCCGAGATTACTGTAATGCAACGGCCATTCCTTCCGGTGCTCCTCGTCCCAGGGCTCAACAATTATCTTTAACCGCATATTATTCGGATCGGTCGGATTTTGTAAATACAGCGGCATTTCCTGGGCAGTATAACTTATAAAGGAGACCTTGCCTGCTGACATTTCTCCTCCGGGAAATTCTATCCTAACCTTCGACCCTATTTTAAAGTCACCAATATCTGACTGTTTTACATAAGCCGCAATCGTAACATTTTTCGGATCAATAACCTCCATAACGATTTCCCCCTTGTAATTTATCTCTCCCGGGCGCTTGTGGATAAGATTTACCTTTCCGGCCACAGGAGACGTATAATACAGATTACGCGACATCAGGTTCCGCTGGTGCAATAACTCGCCTTTTTCGGCCATGCGTTGCTCCAGTTGCTTTTTATAATTTTCGAGGTATTCAACTTCTTTCTTCAGACCCGATATTTCACTGGAAATACCGTCTACAACAATTTTCTTCTTATCTACCTCACTCTGGTTCGAAATATCGAGATAAACTTCCTTTTCCAGCTTACGCAGATCCGCTCTTGCACTGCTGTATTGCTTCTGCTTTTCCTGAATCTGTGTATTTTTCAGTCCGATAGACTTTTCTGTATTTATAATTTCACGGTTGTACCAGTCATCAGCCAGAAAGTTATCCTGCTCGTCCTGCAACGTATCATAATCCTCACTGGGCGTAAAATAAAACAGGGTATCACCCACATTTACAAAATCGTCCTGGTTCACATAAAAACGCGATACCTTAACATCCTCCATAAATTTAACGTTGAATCCTTCTGTGACCAGTTCTCCAGAACTGAATACAAGTAATGTTTTTTTACCCACATAGAAGATAAGGCTGCCCAATATGGCCCAAAGTATAACAAGATAAATAATACGGTCCCAGTTTTTGCGCTTTTTCATCTCTATCTCAGCGATGCTGCGCAAACTGCTTCCTCTATTGTTATATGAGAATTTCTTCATGCCTGACTGATTAATAAACCATATAAATCCATGGTTTTGGGAGATCCGGCCATCGTTCCGAAAAGTTATTCAATGTTTTCTGTGCTGCGTCAAAGTTATTAAAATAGCCCAAAACAACACAATATGTTCCATTCCTTTTCCAGGTTACCTGACCATCAAAATTAAGTTTTTTAAGTTTCGCTGAAAGCACCTTAGCATCCGCCTGGTTTTTAAACGCACCAGACTCAACCCTGTACGGCTGATAATGCGGGTCACTGCCCGATTCGTCTGCAAGATCAGATGTCATCCGGTTCAGTCCTCTCAAATCACTGAAACAATAGTTCTGAATTCCTGTGTTTTTTATGATGTGCAACAAGGTATAATCCAGATCCTGCAAGGTTGTAAAGTCCGAAGGACGAATGGAAACAACCAGTTTATTCCTGTATTTATCTTTTGTAAATCCGTTTAAACGCTCTATCAACTGGTGTTCATTCTTCGCATTATAATTCATAATGTAAACCTGATCACAAATACCAAAAGCCTCTTCAATAATATTTTCAGGATAATAAAACGGTAATGAAACAGACAATCCCATTCCGTTGGTAAGGCACCATTGTGCTGTTGTTTTGTAAACAGAGATCAGTTTAGCCAGATAGCTTTCCTCATGCGTTTTAAAATCATCAAAACTATGTGGTTCCACATCCAGATGAATTGCTTTCAGTCCATACGCTTTAAAAGGCGCAAGATAAGCTGCTACATCTTCGGGGGTTTTATTTACAAGATCATTATTCCCGATCAGGCCAATCGACTGGATGCCATAGCGATCTGCCTTCCGGATAAAGTCTTTTAGTTTTTCATCATCGTTCAGACGGCTCAATGATATTAGTACGTGGTCTATCTCGCGGTCACGCATAAAGGTAATAAGATGGTCATTATTCATCACGTTAAACAAGGTTGACCACAAATACACAGAACGTGTTCCGGGATAATTTTTATACGACAGGTCATAACCCAGTTTATCGAGATATTTTACCGGATCTTCGCCTTTGGTGGCATAACTTACATCCAGCAACCTCAGATATATATCTTTCTTCTTATCCAGAATACCCGCTTCATAATCCAGAAATTCATCAAAATAACTGAGTGCTTTTATTCCGTTAAATCCCAGCAGATTGATCTCACGTTTTTTTAATTCCCTGCTGATCCGTTCTTTCAGTAAATCTCTCTGATATACCAGGTAAACAAAATCCTGGATTTTTTCTTCGTACAGGCGGGTCAGATTCAGGACATCGGTATACACCTGATCTTTTTCCTGATTGTATTCATCTGTCAGTATCTGCCTCTCAACTTTCACAAGCTCCTTTTTACCGGTTGATTTTGAAACCGGAAGGTTTAAGGTTACCCCGGCAGACGGATATTTTCTGGCCGTTGTACTTAAAAAATCATACATATTATAACGCACATACGGTCTTACACTTACGTTATCCATGTAATCATCATAAGTATTATCAAGATTATTAATTTTCAGGGCATATTTCAGGCTGTCGTATTCCTCCATGGGAATACCTTTCAGAATATTATCCGTATTGATCCCAAAAACAGACAAATCTTCAACATTCAGCAATTCTTTATTATCAAATCCGGCATTCTCAATAATCTGCTGATTACGCTTTAACAAAAGCTCCACTTTTTTTATTTCTCCTTTTATCTTTAATAAACGTTCCCACTCTACACGTTTCAGATAAAATAATTCCTGATAAATATCAAAAAGCCCCCAAAGTACTTCAAGACGCTGCTGCAGATAAGGATTCTGAGCGCTCACAAACGAAGCTGTAATATACTGACGTGTAAAGAAATATTCCTGCTTTATGCTCTTTTCCTTTTGCTCAATAAGGTCAATCTGCTTTTGATTTTCCAGGGAAGCCAGCTTCTTCCGGTTTCCGATGGTGCCGGTTTCCATAATGTTCCATTCCAATCCAAAATAAGTACGCTGATTGTAGTAAATATCTTCATCGGCAGCAAAACCACCCTTAAGGTTATTATTATAGTTTCCGGTGAACCGGATCCCTAAATCAGATTTTAAATATTTCTGTTTTAATGCATAATACTGTTCTGCCAGATCACTGTTATTTTTAATCATTTTATTTCCGGATAGAAATAAAAAGTCCGGAATGTCCTTACTTACCGGCTTATCAGTATTCGTTAATAAAAAAACATTGGAGGAATCCAGCAATTGATTAACCCTGGTTATAGACTGCTCAAGAACAGATTCAAACTTATCCTGAGCGCTTAAAATAAAGCCAGGACAAGTAAGTATCAGTAATAACAGGTATGCTCTGAAAAATTTAACCATTGGTCAACTTTTGAGTGATAAAGATAGAAATCTTTTTTAAAATAACATTACAAAATCGAATATTTTTTAACATTAAATTAATTTTTAAACACTTAAAGCAAAAGAAATCTGTCCGGCAAGCACTTATAAGCAATGATTATCAGGCAGTTAATTATTATTAATTTAATATTAACAACGCTAGACACATCAGGATCAGATATGATTCTCGTTGAAACGAACCATTTTGTATCTGTTTTCGAACAATTGCAGTTTTTAATGTCCGGAGAGATCAGAACTTTGTGTGTTATCAATTCAAATTAAATATAAAGTATTGTTTCATAGCAATTTAAAAATCAGGACTAAAGTCCCCTCCTGTAGATATGCCGGGGTTGTTAAAAATTTTAATTGACCGGATTTAACCCATAATTCAATATTTAACCAGACAGGGGGATTTGTTTTAAACAATTTTTTTAAATTTTTTACAAAGCATAAAAAGTCATTTTTTACAAAAATGGAATAAAAGCATCGTATATTTTAAATTACCATATAAGCCTTAATAACAAACCACTAACCTGAATACTATCTTGCTAATCTTTAGGGAATGCCCTTACTATTTACACTTTCTGTCACTGGAATAATATGTATTTTTTTTGTATATTCGAACCATTTTGAGGTAAATTTCAAACGACCATTAATTAAGCAGGCTAACATCCCGGAATCAAGATGAATGCAATTAATTTATTTTCCAAAAATACTATGACCAACAACTCAGTAAGAAACCTTTTCACGTTTTTTCTTCTCATTTTTTTCACTTCGGTTTCATTTTCCAGCGAAATAAAGAGACCAGACTGGACAAATGACGTAGGCGCCCGGACGTTTCCGGATAAGTCCATTGTTATAAAAGTTAACGATTACGGCGCGTTTAAAAACCAGTTTATTGCTTCAACCAAAGCCATTCAGAAAGCAATTGACACATGTTCTGCCCAGGGAGGCGGCACAGTTGTTTTTGATCCGGGCGTATACCATACCGGTGCTTTATTTGTAAAGAATAATGTGAATCTTAATATTGGTGAAGGCGTTGAACTTCGCGCTTTAATCGGACTGGAATACTATCCTGAAATTACCACACGTGTTGCCGGTATCATAATGAAATGGCCATGTGGTGTGATTAACATACTCGATCAGCACAATGTTGCCATAACCGGAAAAGGCGTGGTGCATGCCCAGGGAATGATTCACTGGGAACGCTACTGGAACCTGCGCCATGAATACACGCCAAAAGGATTACGCTGGGCATCCGATTATGACTGTAAAAGAGTACGTACCATAGAAGTCTCAAACTGTAAAGATGTTACCATTAAAGACATTACCATTAAACAATCCGGTTTCTGGACAGTCCACCTGTTTTTCACTGAATATGCAACCGTGGATGGAGTCATCATTCGCAATAATATTGACGGATTTGGTCCCAGTACCGATGGTGTAGACATTGACTCATCGTCCAAGATTGAAGTTATGAATTGCGATACAGATTGCAACGATGACAATTACTGCGTAAAAGCCGGTCGTGATGCGGATGGCATTCGTGTAAACAGACCATCAGAATATGTTTATTTTCACGATTGTATCGCAAGACGTGGCGGTGGCGCACTGGTGATAGGAAGTGAAACATCCGGTTGGATCAGGCATGTATTTGTGGAAAATATGAAAGCCATCGGTTCTCATAATGTCATTTACCTGAAATCAGCAAAAACACGTGGCGGAGGCATTGAAGATATTATTATGACCAATGTAAAAGCCACTGGGGTGCGCGATTTTTGCGGTGTAACGGTAAACTGGAACCCTGCGTACAGCTATGCAAAACTGGAAAAAGAAATGGATAGCATTCCTGCGCACTGGAAAGTCATGCTACAGGAAGTTCCTGAAGAAATAGGAATTCCCCATATCAGAAATGTAAGTGTCAGTAACATTAAGGCAGACAGCATCAGAGGCTCAGCATTTAACATACAGGGCATTGACAAATCCATCATCGAAAATTTCACATTCAGCGACATAAAGCTTTCTGCAGCAAAAACAGGAATTATAAACTGGGCAGATGGCATTAAATTTGATAATGTAACACTTAAAACAGTCGGAAACCCGGAACTGACGATAAAAAACAGCAAACACATTTCTACAAAAGGATTGAAAATTGAACGTGTTAATTAAAAAATAAATGGAAAAAAGATTCTACATCAGGCTCTCACTGCTACTTGCATTGGTTGCCGTTTCCTTTTCCTGCAAAGAATCCATGGAAAGGGAAGTAAAAGTTTCTCTTCAGGATGAATATCCCGCGTTTTTAATCCCTAATGGCACACATAGTATCGCCATTGTACCTGAAAATGAATTGACCGGCAGTATCGGTTTTATTAAGAACAACGATACAACCTGGGTTAAAGGAAATCCTGAGGTTGATGCATCTATTAAGAATCAGATCGAGTACAGCTGGCCTTTGGATGATGAAACAGAAGTCACATTCAGAATTAAAAGAGACAGTGCAAATTTCGATCTGAATTTGTCCACCACTACACCCGAACCTCCGACTGAATGGCTGTTAAATATAAAGTCTGTGCCGGATGAATACTTTACCGGTGTATTTGAGCGCGTGGTTGATGGAAATCAAAGTGCGTCGTGGACAGATGGAATTCAAACGGCATTAAACCTTCGGGGAACTAAAATGGATGTTAAACTGAAACCAACAGTTTCTGCCTATGCTCCGTTTTATGTATCGTCAGAAAACTATGGTCTCTTTGTTAAAGGCACATGGCCTGGGGTATTTGATTTCTGTAAAAGCAATCCAGAACTCGTGAAAGTAGCTTTTGAAGGACCTGAACTGAATTTCAAACTTTACGTGAACGGAAATCCAATGCAGGTTGTACAGCAACATGCACGCGATGCGGGACCTTCCATTATTCCTCCACAGTGGGCCTTTGGTCCGTGGAGATGGCGCGACCAGCATTTTAATAAAAAAAGCTACTATGACGGAACCACCAAAAAGGCACCTTACAATACCGACATGGTGGAAGACGTACTGATGATGCAGGCCTTCGACATACCGGTAACCGCACAGTGGATAGACCGTCCGTGGGGGCCGGGTCCGAGAGGATTTGATGATTATAAGTTTGACACCAAAGAATTTCCCGATCCCGAAGGCATGATCAAGTGGATCAACAGCAAAGATCAGGAACTGATGCTCTGGATAGGACCTTTCGTTATGGGTGATATGGCTGATTACGCTGAAGAGCACCACTACGGACTGGTGAGTAAACCATGGTTCAACACACCTTCCGTACTGATGGATTTTACCAACGACGAAGCTGTGGAATGGTGGGGAAAGAACGGCCCCGGCAAACTTGCTAAAATGGGCGTTAAGGGTTTTAAACTTGACCGGGCAGACGGTGAAAAACTGGCCGATTCACTGCACCTACGCACCAGCATTGAAACTACATATCGCGAAAATTATAACGATTATCCCAGACAGTATGTGAAAGCTACATACGATGCTGTAAAACCTGTACTGGGCGACGATTTTGTGTTATTCCCGCGGGCAGAATATACGGGCAGTTCCAGGTATGGAGCCATGTGGGCAGGAGATACCAATGGTAAGCCCGAAGGATTACGATCAGCTATTATCGGTGTACAACGATGTGCTGTAATGGGTTATCCAAACTGGGGTTCAGATATCGGTGGCTACTGGGGACAGTTTTCGCGTGAAACAGCATTACGCTGGCTGGGATTCGGGTGCTTCTCTCCCATTATGGAAGTGGGCCCGACCAACAACCTGGCATTCTGGAGCAATCCTACAAACCCCTCCTATGATTCGGAACTGATTGCCACCTGGCGTTTGTATTCAAAAATTCATTACAAACTTGCACCATATATCCATGAGCTATCCGCTAAAGCCAGTGAAGAAGGAACACCAATAGTCAGACCACTGTTTCTGGTTTATCCGGATCAGAAAGAGGCTTGGAACGACTGGCAGACTTATATGTTCGGACCGGATATTCTGGTTTCAGCCATATGGCAGAATAAAGATGTGGAACACAAACTCTACCTTCCGGCAGGAGAAACATGGGTAGATGCGTGGAATACAGGGAAAGAATACAAGGGAGGTTCTTACATCACTGTTCAGGCTCCATTGCATAAAATTCCATTCTTTATCCGCAAAGGTTCAACCATTGAACTTGGAGATTTGAATGCACTTTACGAAGAATCATTAACCATAGCATCAAAAAAACCTGACCTGAAAGCACTTGAAGCTGCTGAAGGTTGGAAATAAACAAACGTTAAATTTCTGAATTATGAGACTTATTAAAATTGCAAGCCTCTTTTTTCTGTTCGGTTCTTTAATGGTAACCGCACAGAATATTCCTGACAGGAACGAAGTGTTAAAAACCATGATCCTGACCAATAAATATTTTATGGACAAATGGCCGGATGTAGGAAAAACCATTATCACAAACCGCGAAAGACCCAGTAATATCTGGACACGTGGCGTTTATTATGAAGGACTAATGGCATTGTATTCCATCTATCCGAAAGAAGAGTATTACAAATATGCGCTCGACTGGTCAGAGTTTCATCAATGGGGATTCCGCAATGGAAATACAACCCGGAATGCGGATGACCAGTGTGCAGGGCAAACGTATATTGACCTCTATAACATTGAACCGCACCCTGAACGTATTAAAAACGTTAAAGTGTGCATTGATATGGTGGTCAATACACCACAGAATGACGACTGGAGCTGGATTGATGCCATTCAGATGGGTATGCCGATTTTCGCAAAACTCGGAGTTCTTTATAACGATGACCGCTATTTTGAAAAAATGTACGACATGTACATGTATACAAAAACTCAGTTTGGATTAAACGGCCTTTATAATCCAAAAGATAAGCTTTGGTGGCGCGATGCAGATTTTGATCCACCATATAAAGAACCAAACGGAGAAGACTGCTACTGGTCCCGCGGTAACGGATGGGTGTTTGCAGCACTGACAAGGGTTCTGGATATTATTCCTGATGATGCACCTCACCGCAACGAATACCAAAAAACATTTTATGAGATGGCCAGTGCTTTGGTCCCGATCCAACGCGAAGACGGATTCTGGAATGTCAGCCTGCATGACCCGGATCATTTTGGCGGAAAAGAAACAACTGGTACAGCACTTTTTGTGTACGGTATGGCCTGGGGCATTAACAATGGTTTACTGGACAGAAACACATATCTCCCGGTTGTCACAAAGGCATGGAATGCCATGGTAAAAGAAAGTGTACACAAAAACGGATTTTTAGGCTTTGTCCAGGGAACAGGTAAAGAACCCAAAGATGGTCAGCCTGTAACCTATGACAGTGTCCCTGATTTTGAAGACTACGGCTTAGGCTGCTTTCTTATGGCCGGATCAGAAGTGTATAAATTGGAATAGACACAAGTATCAGGCATCAGGACACAAGCCAAAGCGGTTTGTCCCTCTTTAGCTGCTGAGTAGTCCTTGTTTAGAAGGACGTATCGAGGCAAAAAGGAGGTGGTCCCGATGGCTATCGGGACGGAGGATTTAACTAATGATAACCACAGCACAACATTAATATCCAAAAAGAAATCAGATAAATTACATCCAATGAATAAAATTTTTAAGGCACTTATTATTGCAGGAATAGTAACAATGGGAATTTCCTGCAACTCTTCCTCATCACAAAAAGAAGACGTAAAAGCCGGCTGGCCGGAAGTCACCAATGTTACCAAACCATGGGCCAGATGGTGGTGGATGGGCAGTAACGTAAAAGATGATGACATATCTACGGCTATGTCAACCTATGCCAAAGCCGGATTAGGAGGCATGGAAATAACTCCGATTTATGGCGTTAAAGGTCAGGAAAGTGAGTTCATTAATTTCACTTCTGACAAATGGATGCAACGTTTGGAACATACGCTGAAAGCAGCTCAGGACAACAACATGGGCATTGATATGGCTTTGGCTTCAGGCTGGCCGTTTGGAGGTCCGTGGGTTGAACCCAAAGATGCGTGTAAGTATGTCACGTTTAAGACATGGGATCTTCCTGCAGGCACAAAACTGGAAGAAAAAATAGAAATGCAACAGGCTCCTATTATGAGGGCCGTTGGAAAACGTGCTTCATTCAAGGATTTGAAATACCCCATTGCAAAAAACGACAGTCTGCAGGTTTATGCTTTCGACCAGGTCAGATTTCCGGTCACATTAAAACCGGTTACAGTGATGGCCTTTGCTAAAGATGGTGAAGTGTTTGAGGTAACTGATAAGATTGATGAAAATGGCATGCTGAACTGGTCAACAGATAAAGACTGGACCATTATAGCAGCCTTCCCCGGAATGCATGGTAAAATGGTGGAACGTGCCGGACCGGGTGGCGAAGGCGATGTGATCGACCACTTTTCAAAACAGGCCATTGGTGATTACCTGAATCATTTTGATGAAAGTTTTAAAGGTCATGATATTTCGGGTTTACGCGCATTTTTTAACGATTCGTACGAAGTGGATGATGCCCGCGGCGAAGCAAACTGGACACCGGAATTTTTCAGCGAATTCCAGAAAAGAAGAGGTTATGATCTGAAGGAAAAATTACCGGCACTGCTTGGAATGACCACCAAAGAAGAACAACAGCGGATCCGTTGCGACTACCGCCAGACTATATCTGATATGTTGTTGGAAAACTACACTGTTCCATGGGAAGAATGGGCTAAAAATAAGGGTAAAATTATCCGTAACCAGGGACATGGCTCTCCGGCGAATATTCTGGATCTCTACGCAGCCAGCGATATTCCGGAAACAGAAGGAACCGATATTCTGAACATTAAATTTGCTTCATCTGCAGCTCATATTACCGGTAAAAAACTAACGTCTGCAGAAGCAGCTACTTGGTTGCGTGAACACTTTCTGGCAAATCTGGCAGATACAAAAGAAAATGTAGACCGTTATCTGATTGGAGGAATCAACCACATTGTATACCATGGTACTGCTTTTTCGCCCGAGAGCGAAGGATGGCCCGGAAGAATGTTCTACGCTGCCGTACACTATGCTCCTACCAATCCGCTGTGGCGTGACTTCCCGGCTTTCAACACATATGTAACAAGGGTACAATCCTTTTTACAGAGAGGGACTGCTGACAACGACATTCTGGTTTATTTCCCCATTGAAGATGACTGGATGAAATACGATCACACAGGCATGCAGCATTATCATGGCGCACAACACGGATCAAACGTTTACAACCTGGCAGAAGAACTCCAGAAAGAAGGTTACACCTTTGATTTCATTTCTGACAGAATGGTAAAAGATCTTTCAGCAGACGGCAAACTGATTAAAACCGACGGTGATGCCACATACAAAACGATACTGGTTCCTGAACTGGATTATATATCACTTGAAACATTCAAAAAGCTGACCGATCTTTCCAAACAGGGTGCTACCGTAATCTTTATGGGGGCTCTTCCTGATGATGTTCCGGGGCTTGGAAACCTGGAATCCCGCCAGAATGATCTCAACCTGATTGTTGACGAACTGGGCTCAGCAACAGATGTAGATGAATTTAGCAGTTATAATTCAGAAAAAGGTAAAGTTTTGGTTGGATCCAAACATCAGCCAATGCTGAATGAAGCCGGAATAATCCCGGAAGAACTGGCTGCTGATAACCTGGGATTCATTCGTCTGAATGACGGTCAGGCCAAAACATATTTTGTGACCAACTGGTCGGGTAATGCTGTAGATAAATGGATCAACCTGAACGCGAAAGCAAAATCAGTTTTGATTTACAACCCTGAAACCGGGGAATACGGTAAAACACAACTAAAGGAAGATGGCAATAAAACAACGGTTCATCTTGTGCTTAATCAGGGTGAATCACTGATTCTGCAATTATGGAACAAAGATGTGGCAGCCGATCCTTATCCCTACTGGACAGAAGGCAGCGCAGTAGTTGCTCTGGATAAAAACTGGAACCTGGTATTTAAAGATGGTGGACCTGAAATTCCGGAATCAGTACAAAATGTTGGTTTAGGTTCCTGGACAAGTCTTAGCGAACCAGCTTCGTGGTTCTCAGGAACTGCAGTATACAGTACCGAGTTCAGTAAGCCGGAAGCTTCTGCCAATGCATGGAAACTGGATCTTGGAACCGTGAATGAAACAGCAGAAGTATTCCTGAATGGAAGTTCATTGGGCACGTTAACGGGTCCGGATTTCACCCTTGTGATAGATTCCTCTTTAGTTAAGGATCAGAATAAGCTGGAAGTTTATGTTACAAACAAAATGGCAAACCGAATCATCTATATGGATAAACACCACATGCCATACCGGATATTTTACAACATTAATTTCGCAGCTCATCTCAGGGAAAATATGGGACCTGACGGAAAATTCACTGCTATCAACTGGGAGCCGGTTCCATCAGGACTGACGGGCCCCGTGGTTTTAACATCCTTGAAAAAACAATAAAATATGAAGTACATTAATATAAATGCACTTATGCGTTTCAGAAAATATGCCATTGCCACACTGATGTGCGTGTTTTTCATTCCAACACATGCCGGTGATACAAAAACAGAATTCCAGTATCTTTCAGGGAAAGGATATCAGGACACCAAAACCTGGGACTTTTTCTGCACCGGCGGAAGAAACAGCGGCGTTTGGACAACTATCGAGGTTCCTTCGCACTGGGAACAGCAGGGATTTGGAAATTACGACTATGGCCGCGATTATATGACATATGGCAAAGACTTCCGTTTTGCTGATGAAAAGGGGCTTTACAAATACACATTTAATGTCCCTGCGGACTGGAAAAACAGGGATGTCAATATTGTTTTTGAAGGTTCAATGACCGATACAGAGGTAAAGATCAACGGCAAATCTGCCGGTCCTATACATCAGGGCTCATTCTACCGGTTTAAGTACGATATCTCAGACCTGTTGAATTACGGGGCAGATAACCTCCTTGAAGTAACGGTGAGTAAAATGTCATCCAACAAATCGGTAAACCGGGCTGAGAGGTATGCGGACTACTGGATATTTGGAGGAATTTACAGACCTGTTTATCTTGAATCGGCGCCAAAAGAACACGTTGACTACGTCGCTGTGAATGCCAAAGCAGACGGAAATTTCGCAATGGACGTGTTCACAAAAGGCCTGACTAAGAAACGCACTATAAAAGCTATCATCACTGATTATGACGGCAATGAATATGCTGTACTGAAAGGCAAAATTTCAACGGATGATTCAAAGACAACACTGACGGGTAACGTAAAGAATATCAAACCATGGACACAGGAAACTCCTGCTATTTATTTGGTTAATATTGAATTACTGGACGGCAAAACCGTGTTGCATAAAACCACCGATAAATTTGGATTCAGAACCATTGAGATCCGAAAGGAAGATGGCATCTATATTAACGGTACCAGAATTAAAATGAAAGGCATCAACCGTCATGCCTTCTGGCCGGAATCAGGGCGTTGTCTGAATGACGAACTGAACCTGAAGGATGTGAAAATGCTGAAAGATCTGAACCTGAACGCTGTGCGTTGCTCACATTATCCTCCGGATAAAGTTTTTCTGGATTATTGCGATTCTCTGGGATTATACGTCATTGACGAACTTGCAGGATGGCAGAATGCATATGATACAAAATCGGGTGAAATACTGGTGGAAGAAATGGTAAAACGCGACTTGAACCATCCTTCGGTTATATTCTGGAGTAACGGAAATGAAGGCGGTCATAATTTTGATCTGGATGACGACTATGGCAAATGGGATCTTTCCAACCGCCCTGTTATTCATGCACACCATAAACCGGGCAATGACTTTAACGGCATCGATTGTAACCATTACGAAGACTATTACAGCTGTAAAAACATTCTGAAGGGACCCAATATTTATATGCCTACCGAATTTTTGCACGGACAGGATGACGGTGGTATGGCTGCCAGTCTGTACGACTTCTGGGAACTTTTCTGGAATGAAAAACTTTCGGGTGGTGGTTTTCTCTGGACTTTTGTAGATGAAGGTATTTCACGCACAGATTTGAACGGATATATTGATGTAAACAGGGTCAATGCACCAGATGGCATTGTTGGGCCACACCGCGAAAAAGAAGGAAGTTATCCTGCGATGAAGGAAATCTTCTCTCCCATTAAAATCAGCATGAAAACATTGCCGGATGATTTTAATGGTACTATTCCGGTTGAAAACAGATACCATTTTACGAATCTGGATAAATGTACATTCAACTGGAAACTGGTTGATTTTAACAAGCCTGCAAACAGAAGGTACGGATACGAAACAAAATATGCATCCACAGCCACTTCGCCTGACGTGGCACCGGTAAAAAGCGGATCGTTGCAACTGGATCTTCCTTCAGACTGGAAATCGTACGACGGATTATTGCTGGAAGCCATCGACCCTGCCGGAAACAAAGTGCTGGACTGGAGCTGGATGATCAAGTCTAACGATGACATCCGAAAACTACTGGTTACATGGGAAAACGGATCAGTTGATGTAACCGAAGATGATGAAACCATTAGTCTTCATGGCGGTGAAGTAACGCTGATCCTGAAAAAATCAGAAGGAACTATACAGGCACTGAGGAACGATCGTAGTCTTCCGTTATCGTTTAAAAACGGTCCGGTTTCTGTAAGCGATGTACCTCAGACTCTGAAAGAAATGAAACAGTATAAATCGGACGATGGTTACAGCGTTGAATTTCTGTTTGACGGCGACCTTAAAATGATCAAATGGACCATGAACCCAACCGGTTGGGTAAGTCTTGACTATGAATATATGCAGGAAGGTAAGCAGAGCTTTACAGGTGTATCTTTCGACTATCCTGAGTCCAGAATCATTGGCGTAAAATGGTTGGGACACGGCCCTTACCGTGTTTGGAAAAACAGGCTTCAGGGTGGAAACTATGATGTATATGAAGCCTTCTATAACAATACGTACACCGGATCATCACCGTGGGATTACCCCGAATTCAAAGGGTACTTTTCAAACATTGCCTGGATGGATTTTAATACCGTTGAAGGCCATTTCCTTGTAGTAGCTGAGCAGAAGGATCTTTTTGTACGCCTGTTCGATTTTTGTTCACTCTCCGCACCTGAAACGTTGCCACGTTTGCCCAAAGGAGATATCTCCTTCCTTGACGGCATTCCTCCAACCGGAACCAAACTCTGGATAAACATCAGTATGAATACAGAGCGATTAGGTCCTTCAGGAGAACTGAATGTGATGCAAAAACCGGTTAAACGGAAATTATATTTCTATTTTGGATTACCACAATAAAACGCAATAAACGTGAAAACACTTAAATTTTTAGCATTAATTTTTATTCTTACAGCCGGCACATGCAAAGGGCCTGATAAGGTAACGGAACCCAAACTGGCGGATAAGCCTTTATACCGCGATACGATATTTGACGGAGCAGCAGATCCGTCAGTCATATGGAACAGGGAAACCAAAAGCTGGTACATGTTTTATACAAACCGTAGAGCAACACTCGCGCACGGCAATGATGTCAGCTGGGTACATGGTACTCCGATCGGCATTGCAGAATCAAAAGATGGTGGCGCATCGTGGCATTACGTGGCAGATGCAGATTTTAAATCAGACAAGGACAGCATCACATACTGGGCTCCTGAAGTCGTATGGCACAACGGCCTGTATCATATGTTCATAACCTTGGTTCCGGGAATATTTACCAACTGGAGTCATCCCCGACACATTGATCACTACACCAGTAAAGATCTGCTGCACTGGGATTTTGATTCTCAGTTAAAACTGGCAACCGACAAAGTTATCGATGCCTGTGTGGTTCAACTATCGGATGGCACATGGCGCATGTGGTATAACAATGAAAAAGCCGGGAAATCCATCTGGTACGCAGACAGTCCTGATTTATACAACTGGACAGATAAAGGTCTGATCACCCTCAATGGAAAGCAACGTGGTGAAGGACCAAATGTATTCAAGTGGAAAGGTGAATATTACATGGTAGTAGATGAATGGCGTGGCCTGGGCGTATTCAAATCCGACGATGCGTTGAACTGGACAAGACAGCCCAACCGTATTCTTGATGTACCGGGAACCGGTAAGGAAGATCAGGTTATCGGGCAGCATGCCGATGTTGTTGTTAATAATGATCGTGCGTATATCTTCTACTTTACCCATCCGGGAAGAAATAGTCCGGGTGGCAGTGACCATGAGAAAGCACGCTCCTTAATTCAGGTTGCTGAACTTGAAACAGATGAAGATGGTAACATTATTTGCGACAGGAATAAGCCGGTGTATATCAACATGACAGAGCCAAAATAACAACTTAGGGTTTCGTTTGAAACGAAGCCCTAAGCAGAAAAGTGCCCTAACATAGCGAACTAAAATCTTAAGATTTTAGTCACCGGGTGAATAGTTACATTATTTTTTTATTCACCCGGTGACTATCTTGAAACCAGTGAAGATTTCTTTTGGCTTTATTTCTCCAAATCAGAAGAGTTGGATTTAGTTTTATCCTGCTTCAATCGTCCTGCGTCTTTTAAGCTTTTATGTATAATCCATTCCAGCTGTCCGTTAGTACTTCTAAATTCATCTGCGGCCCATTTCTCCACTGCTTTCATCAAATCAGCATTTATCCTCAATGCAAATGATTTTCTGTCACTCATAAATTAAAAACTTTAATGATTTAATGTTCCGGTATTTATAACCGGTTCAACATCGCTGTCGCTGCACAATACCGTTAAAAGATTGCTGACCATCGCAGCCTTTTTATCTTCATCCAATTCTATAATCTTTTTCACAGAAAGTAATTCCAGTGCACTTTCCACCATACCAACTGCACCTTCCACTATTTTAGCCCTGGCTGCAATAATTGCTGTTGCCTGCTGTCTTTTAAGCATCGCCTGCGCAATTTCCGGAGCATAGGCCAAATAACCTAAACGTGCCTCGATAACCGTAATACCTGCAATACTCAGTCGTTCCGAAATTTCTTCTTCCAGACTTTTATTAACCTCCTCAAAATTTGAACTTAATGTGATGGAACTGTTCTCATCTTCAAATTGATCGTAAGGATATGATCCTGCCAGTTTACGTACGGCAGCATCTGTTTGAATCTTTACAAAGGCCTCATAATTATCTACATCAAACATGGCCTTATAGGTATCACTTACCTTCCATACCAGTATAGCACTTATCATAATTGGATTGCCCAGTTTATCATTCACCTTTAAACGCTCACTTTCAAAATTCCTGGCCCTTAACGACACCCTGGTCTTATAGTAAAAGGGAATCACCCATCCAAAACCGTTCTTTTTAACTGTTCCGTAATAGGAGCCGAACAGCAGTAGTACTCTTGAACTGTTAGGATTGACCACAAAAAATCCTTTTAAAAGAAATATGGTCAGTGCAATCAGAATAAGTCCTATCAAAACCATGTCGTAAATAAATACATACACTCCGGCAATTATAACTGCCAATACAACAGCAGACATAAGGTATCCGTTAATGGCTAATACTTCCTTATCTGTTTTCATCCGTGTAAAATTTATGATATTAATATGATATCAAATATACATCATATTCTTTAGAATGTCAATACGCTCTTCCGGAAAATAAGAAATCTATTTCCAGCGAAGCAGTCTACTGCTGAATCCCATGCATTATCTATTGATTATCCGTGTTTATGGCTATAATAGTAGTATCGATCTCGCCTATAAGAAAAAAGGGTGCGACTCACAGCCACACCCTTAATTTCCCATTTTGCTTAATATCTTCTCTTATTAAGACTAATAATAATCCAGCTCCCAACGTTCTGCCGGATCATGCGGTATAGCCACTGTCTTCCATGAAAACCTAAAGACCTTTGGATTTACCAACCGTTCATAATCTTCATAATTCATCACTATCAGTTCGGTATGTGTTCCGGCATTGAATGCTATTTCATCATCTTCAGTCAGAGATTCAGCCACAAATACATCCATTCCATAAAGATTACCGAACGGAGGCATTGCACCAATCTCACAATCCGGAAACATCGCTTTGAACTCTGATTCGGTTGCCAGTTTTATATTTGTTGTTCCAAGCATGATTTTGAGGATGTCAAAATCAACCTGATAAGATGCGGGTAAAACGGCCATTGCCATTTTATTATTAATTTTCAGCATAACAGTTTTTGCAAACTCTTTTCCCGAAATATGTACTTTCGCTGCTTTCTCCTGCGATGTGTTGGCCATCGGGTGAAACAATATATCGTACCGTATATTATTTGCGTTCAAAAACGCTTTTAACTTTTTTGCAGGCATACTATAACCTTTAGGATTATTATCAGTGATACAGGACTTGTGCCCTTCTTTATTATTGTAGCTGATTAAAGACCTGAGTCAAATCAGTTGAGAGAAGCCGGGAGCTCTGATCGTTTATCAACCGGATAATCCAAGCTAACAGATTGATAAAGGAATACTTGCATACAGAACAAATCTGACACTTACAATTTAAAGAATTAATTTCAAAAAAATAAGTGTCTGCAATCTAAAAAATTATGTTGTGCAATTATAAAAGGATACAGAATGTAATTTAGAATTGGCTACGTCAAATGTTTTGATAATTTTGTGTTACTTTTAATTAAATCGTGTCACGAATTATTATGAAGTTTCTCAATACTGAATTACAGGAAAAACTCAATGCCCTTAAAATATGGTTTTCACACTATAACGGATCCATTGTTGCATTTTCGGGTGGGATAGATTCCACACTGGTGTTATACCTGGCAAGAAAATTTCAGGGGAAAGAAAATGTTATTGGCGTAATTTCAAACTCTGAAAGTCTGAAACAAAAGGACTTTATGCTTGCTCAGAATTTCTGCAATACGTTCGACATCAACCTTGAGGTGATAAAAACCACAGAGTTAAACGATGAGCGTTATAACTCGAATCCTGTTAACCGTTGCTTTTTTTGTAAGGAACATCTGTTTACTGATCTTTCAAATATGGCAGCGAAATATCCGCTCTTTAAAGTATTAAGTGGAACCAATTATGATGATCTGGGTGATTATCGCCCTGGCATTGATGCAGCCAAAAAACTGAATGTCCTCTCTCCCATGGTCGACTGTAAAATAACCAAACAGGAATTGCGTGAGATTGCCCGCTATTTCGAGTTGCCTAACTGGGACAAACCTGCCAGTCCATGTTTAAGTTCCCGTATGCCATACGGACATAAGGTGACAAAAGAGAAACTCCTTCAGGTTGAGATGGCCGAGAATATTTTAAACGACCATGGATTCAATGATGTCAGGGTCAGGCATTTTGAAACCTATGGAAAAATTGAGGTTTTAAAAGAAGACCTGGAAAGACTGCACAACCAAAAAGATGAAATTGTAAGTAAGATTACGGCTCTTGGCTTCAACCAGGTTGTGATCGACAGCGAAGGTCTGGTATCCGGAAAGTTAAACAGGGGAATTGGAAAATAAGACTATGACAATTTAGATATAGCTGCACATGAAAATATTATACTATGACTGCTTCGCCGGAATCAGCGGAGATATGAATCTGGGCGCATTAATTGATTTGGGTGTTAATCCGGACTATTTAAGACAGGAGCTTCAAAAATTAAATATTGATGGTTTTCAGCTTAAAACAGAAAAGGCTGCCCGAAGAGGCATTAACGGAACCCTGGCCACAATCATCATTGAAAATCCTGAAAATGAAAAGCACCGGCATTTGCGCCATATAGAGGAGATCGTAAACAGCAGTACCCTTTCGGATCAGGTCAAAAAGACAGCGCTGAATATCTTCAACCGGATTGCGGTGGCAGAAGCAAAGGTGCATGATATCGATATACAGAAAGTACATTTCCATGAGGTGGGCGCGCTGGATTCCATTGCGGACATAGTTGGAGCAGCCATTTGCCTTGATTATCTCAAAGTAGATAAGGTATTATCATCACCGGTTCAGCTTGGTGGAGGAACCGTAAAATGTGCCCATGGCATAATGCCTGTGCCGGCGCCGGCCACTGCTCTGATAGTAGAAAATATTCCGGTCAGAACCGGTTTGGTTCAGCACGAGGCAACCACACCAACCGGAGCTGCTATTCTGGCTGCAACCGTAGATGAATTTACAAACAACATAGAATTTCCGATCAGCAAAACAGCTTACGGCATTGGTCAGCGGGATGTTTCTGAAGTGGCTAATGTTCTCAGAGTTTACCTCCTGGAATCATCACAACCTGACAAGGATGTAAAATCTGAAAACGCAACAGTCCTTGAATGCAATATAGATGATATGAAGCCCGAGCATTTTGAGTTTTTAATGGATATCCTGTTGGACAAAGGTGCAAGTGATGTGTGGTTTACGCCGATCGTGATGAAGAAATCCAGACCGGCGCAAATGATCTCAGTGCTTTGCGTACCTGATAAAGCAAAAATTCTGAAAGAAGTACTTTTTAAACATTCCACCACGCTCGGAATTCGGGAGCAACATATTCAAAAACACCTGCTGACAAGGGACGAACAGATTGTAACAACAGAGTATGGCGATGTCCATATTAAATTGAGTTATTATGGCGGCAAAGTACTGCACAGTAAACCCGAGTTTGAAGACTGCAAATTACTGGCCGTGCAAAATAATGTTTCGGTTTCTGACATCGAAAAAGCTGCATTAAACGCATTACAAAATGAAAATTAAAGATATTCTGAACCTTTATAAGGATGGCAAACTGGATCTAGATCTGGCTGTTAAAGAGCTATCCGGCAAAGGTATCGAAGAAATGGGATTTGCTGCCCTGGATACTGACCGTCTGAAACGCACCGGTATTCCGGAGGTAATATACGCTGCAGGCAAAACAGTGGATCAGGTTGTAAAAATTGCAGAACGGCTTCACCAGAAAGGCATCGATATCCTGGCGACTAAGGCAACGGAAGAGATGTATGAATTTGTCCGGAGTGTAATCCCGCATGCCTCATACAACAAATTGGCAAAAACCATAACTTACAAGCATAAAGAGGAACCCTTAAATAAAGGATACATTACCATAGTTGCAGCCGGAACTTCTGATATGCCGGTAGCTGAAGAAGCTGCCGAAACGGCTCGTTTTCTGAATAACCGGGTTGAAACAGTTTATGATGTGGGTGTTGCAGGAATTCACAGGCTTTTCAATAAGCTTAAAGTTATTCAGGAAGCCCGGGTCATTATTGTTGTAGCCGGAATGGAAGGAGCTTTAGCCAGTGTTGTTGGTGGTTTAGTCAGCAAACCTGTTATTGGCGTACCGACCAGCGTGGGTTATGGGGCATCCTTCAACGGCATTTCTGCTTTGCTCACGATGCTGAACAGTTGTGCCAGCGGAATAAGTGTTGTGAATATTGATAACGGGTTTGGAGCAGCCTGCCAGGCATCGCTTATTAATCAATTATAACCATGAGCGAACTGTATTTATTACTTGGAACAGCTGCCTTTCTGGGTTTCTTTCATACAGCAACAGGACCGGATCATTACATCCCTTTTATTGTGTTAAGTAAAGCACGTAACTGGACCCAAACGCGTACCATGTGGATTACATTCATCTCTGGTGTTGGTCATATTTTGGGTTCTGTTGCACTGGGTGTTATTGGCATTGCATTGGGAATCAGTTTGTCAAAACTGGAACTGATAGAATCACACCGGGGAAATATTGTAAGTTATATGCTGCTAACCTTCGGATTGCTTTATACAGCTTATGGAATCTTCAAATTTATAACCCGGGGGAAACATTTTCATCTCCCAAAATTTCTTGTCCCAAAAAAAATACGGCGTCTGCAACATATGGTAACACACAAACCCTATTTACTCAATAAAGAAGTAAAGGTAAATGACAACACAGAAGATGTGACTAAAATAACGCCATGGATTCTGTTCCTGATTTTTGTGTTTGGACCATGCGAGGTACTGATCCCTCTGCTGATATTTCCTGCAGCTAAATTCAGTGCAATGGGAATTGCATCCGTAAGCATTGTTTTTGGAATAGCTACTATATTGACCATGCTACTGGTGGTTTATTTAGGATTTAAAGGAACATCAACAATAAAAATCAAAAACGGAGACAGGTATTTTCACCTTATTGCCGGTTTGGGCATATTAATCTCAGGCCTGGGAATGCAGTTTTTTGGTTGGTAAAAATTTAATATTATGACAGTTACACGTTTTGGAGTATCGCTGGAAGAAGATCTGTTAAACGATCTGGATCACATTGTTACAGAACAACGCTTCCCGAACAGATCAAGGGCGCTGAGATATCTTATCAGTAAGTATAAAAGTGAAAAAAATATTGAAGACAACAAACTTGTTACAGGCGCCGTCGTTCTGATTTATGATCACAGGATAGCTCGTTTGCACAGTGAAATTGCCAGTTTAAAACATGAATATAACTGTCTGGTGCTATCAAGTCAGCATATTCATCTTGACGAAAAAAACTGCATTGAAACAGTAGCAGTAAAAGGACCTGCACAAAAAATTATCAAAATCAGTAATAAACTATTGGCAATTAAGGGGATTCAACATGGAGATTTTGTCATCTCCTCTATTGAATAACTCAATACGTAACCTCCTGTAAAGCAATTAATCTTATCATTAATCAAATTTATCCCATGAAAAAACACCATCTGGCAGTTGCTTTGCTCCTGTTATTCATAAACGGGCTACATGCTGAAAATCTAAAGGACACCATAAAAATCAACGAAGTAGTTGTAACAGGATCCAAAAAAGAAGTCTCACGAAAACTTGTCCCACTTTCGGTAAGCCAGATCTCAAACGAAGAAATTGAAAACACAGGTGAAATAAATATCCTGCCAACATTGAGCACTTATTCTCCCGGAATATTTGTCACGGAACGTAATATTCTGGGGTTTGGAGTTTCAAGCGGTGGAGCCGGAGCCATTAGCATACGTGGGGTAAGTGGCACACCAAATACCGATGTTTTAGTCCTGATTGATGGTGATCCTCAGTACCAGGGAATATTCGGACATCCTCTACCCGATGCTTATGTGGCCTCTGATGTTAAGAAAGTGGAAATTATAAGAGGACCCGGTTCTATTCTGTATGGATCAAATGCCATGGCGGGCGTTGTTAACATCATCACAAAACAGCAGAATGACGAAGGTTTTAAAAGTAATTTAGGAGCATCGTACGGATCATACAATACAAAAAAATTATACGGAACACTGGGTTATAAAAAGGATAAGCTCAGTGTATTTGCCTCTGTCAATCACGACCAGACCGACGGAGTACGGGAGAACAGCGATTTTAAAATATTCAACAGTTATTTAAAACTTGGATACCAAATAAATAAACATTTCAACCTTACCGCAGACCTGAATATGGCCAAATTCATAGCCCACGACTCAATATACGGTGGTGAACCGGAACTTTTCGGCATTGATATTTTAAGAGGAAAAGCAGCTGTTTCACTGGAGAACAAGTTCGATAAATCCGAAGGAGCCATCAAACTGTTTAACAATTTTGGCACACACAACTTATCTGATGGCTGGTACTCCACCGACCGTAACAGTGGTCTGATGATTTACCAGACATTCAAAGCATTTAAAGGCAGTTCAATTACTGTTGGCATCGACGCTAAACAATACGGAGGGAAAGCCAATATGGGAATGGCGAGGGACAGCCTCATCCTTATAACTGAAGTGGCCGGTTATGCTTATGTGCAACAGAGTATTTGCAAAAAACTTTCATTAACGGCCGGATTACGCATAGAAAATAACTCTGATTATGGCAATGAACTTGTCCCTATGGCCGGATTAACCTACAATCCTGGCAGTAATACATCGCTTAAAGCTTCTGTATCCAAAGGATTTCGAAGCCCTACCATGATGGAGATGTACCTTTTTGCACCAAATCAGGATCTGAAACCAGAAAAACTTTTCAATTACGATATTACCTGGATACAACAATACAGGGAAGGAAAACTGAATACAGAACTAACATTATTTCTTGTAAATGCAAAAAACATGATTCAGACAGCTAATTATGTGAGAAGTAATTCCGGTTCGTTTACAAATAATGGAATTGAGTTTGCGATAAACTACAGGGCTGCAAAAAACCTACACCTGCATGGCAACTACAGCTATTTAAACCTTAGCAAACCATTGCTTGCAGCTCCTGAGCACCAGTTTAATGTAAGTGCCAATTACGGTTACAAGATATTTAATGTAAATATTTCAACGCAGCACATTCAAAATCTTTATACATCCTTAAATCCTGATATAAAACAATCTTACACCTTACTGAATATGCGTATTCAGGCACAGGTTCAGAAAAACACAAGTGTATTTGTTATGGCCAATAACCTGCTGAACCAGAAATACGAAATTAATTACAGGTATCCAATGCCGGAAATTAATTTTTCAGCGGGGATTAAACTAATATTATAGTCAGGTTATACAACAAAAAGAGCGGGTTATAAACCGCTCTTTTTTTATCATTTTCTAAATCTGTATATTTATTTTTATACATCGTAAGTAGATGCAGAAGTATCACCTCCTCTACCTGTCCAGTTGGTATGAAAAAACTTACCTCTGGGCTGATCCACTCTTTCGTAGGTATGTGCTCCGAAATAGTCACGTTGCGCCTGAAGCAGATTTGCCGGTAAACGTTCTGTACGGTATCCGTCAAAATATGCCAGTGCAGTAGAAAATGCCGGTACAGGAATTCCCTTGCTGGCTGCGGTAGCTACCACATTACGCCATCCGGCCTGCGCCTTATTAACTTCTTCTTTAAAATAAGGATCGAGCAACAGGTTTTCAAGTTTTGGATCGTTATCAAACGCTTCTTTAATACGTCCCAGAAATGCTGAGCGGATGATACATCCACCACGCCACATCAACGCAATACCACCGTAATTAAGATCCCAGCCATATTCTCTGGCTGCATCCTGTAACAGCACATAACCCTGCGCATACGACACTATTTTGGATGCATATAAGGCCTGCATGATATCCTGAACAAATGCCTTTTTGTCTG
Source organism: Quyinboa mangrovi (assembly GCF_042219825.1). Taxonomy (NCBI): domain Bacteria; kingdom Pseudomonadati; phylum Bacteroidota; class Bacteroidia; order Bacteroidales; family Quyinboaceae; genus Quyinboa; species Quyinboa mangrovi. Next base: position 399,339 of record NZ_JBHJHQ010000002.1, on the reverse strand, counting down.
CATCGAATGATTTTTCAGGACCTGTAAGAATCTTAGATGCCCTTACTCTTTCATCTTTCTGAGCTGATAAGCAACGTGCAAAAACAGCTTCTCCTATCAATGTCAAAGGAATACCCTGATCCAAAGCAGCTACACCGGTCCATTTTCCTGTACCCTTTTGTCCTGCAGTGTCCAGTATTTTTTCTACCATTGGTTCACCATCCTCATCTTTGAATCCCAGAATGTCACGGGTAATCTCAATGAGATAACTATCCAAAACGCCGGTATTCCATTCTTTGAATACTTCATGCATTTCATCAGCACTCATCCCTAACAGATCGCTCATTATCTGATAGGCCTCGCAGATCAACTGCATATCGCCATACTCAATACCATTATGCACCATCTTTACAAAGTGCCCGGCGCCGTTTGCTCCGACCCAGTCACAACATGGCGTGCCATCTTCCACTTTTGCAGAAATAGACTGAAAAATTGGTTTCACATGTTCCCATGCCTTAACGGAACCACCCGGCATGATTGAAGGACCTTTCAATGCACCTTCTTCACCACCTGAAACACCGGTTCCGATATAAAGCAGTCCTTTACTTTCCACATACTTTGTTCTGCGTATGGTATCCGGGAAGTGTGTGTTACCACCATCAATGATGATATCTCCTTCTTCAAGATATGGAATGATTTTTTCAATAAAATCATCCACCGCCTGACCCGCTTTAACCAACATCATTACTTTACGTGGTCTTTTAAGGGATTTTACGAGATCTTCGATACTGTGTGCGCCGTAGAATTTTTTACCTTTTCCACGACCTTCAATAAATTTGTCAACTTTTTCTACAGTCCGGTTAAATACGCTGACTGTATAACCATGGCTTTCCATGTTTAACACAAGGTTTTCACCCATTACAGCCAGGCCAATTAACCCGATATCTGATTTAGCTTCCATAGTGTTTTATATTTCTATTGTTTAATAAATCTGCTTTTTTCTGCCCATAAACCGATTGCCGGATTGGAGATGTAGTATATTTCTTCACCATCAACCACATTGAATCCGTCTTTCAGTTTTTCAGGATCATATTTCTTCATGGCTTCATCAAGCTTCCCGTAGTTATAATTTACCGAACGGATTTCCTCTTCAGTAAGGTGACCCGGACAATACGTTACACTGAACCGGTTTTCTGTTGATCCATGAATCAGGTGAGCCGCCGCACTCAGGTTATTCTGAATGTCTTCGTTGTTCTTTACAAAGTCGAGCACTTCCGGAGTGGTACGGTAACCGTATTTCCGAATCAGCCGGTCAATTTCCTTGTCTTCCCCGAATTCCTTAAGTGCCGGTGCAAGGACAATCAACTCACCTGCATCAGCAATGGCCATGCGGGTACGGTAAATACTTTTGTTGCCAAGCCATGTACTTTTAAATTCTGTAGGATCAAGATAGACGACCACTTTTTTCAGTGGTTTATCCAGCATGGTAAAGTTCACTTTCAGCGACAGGTCAGCTGCCTGCGTAAACACATCCAGATCGTCACCGATATACAGACCACGCGTTACCAGTTTACCACTGTCATCGCGGCCAACAACCGTATGAATATACACCACAGGCAAATCCTTTATAAAATGATCCGAAGCATAATTCAGGAGCTTACGAACCGGATTTATGGCGCGTCCCATAATACGTTCCATGCCGTAAACTGCTCCGGCAAAATGGCTCTTATTAATGCCTTCAGGACCACCCGTACCTACAAAAAGATTTTTATTGTAATTGGCCATTCCAATTACCTCGTGAGGTACCACCTGACCGATGGACAGGATCAGATCATGGCCACCATTCAGAATCATCTTATTAAGCTGTGCGGGCCATTCATAATCCAGCATCCCATCTGTATATTCTTTTACAACTGCCCCCGGAACGCGACCAACTTCAACCACATCGTTACGCCAGTCGTGTACTTTGAATTTATCCAGTGGAATTCCGGGATACATCTGCGTCAGTTCTGCTTCTGTCATGCCTGCATGTGTACCCAATGCAGGTAGTACGTCGGCAAGCTTATCGCCTACTTCTTTATATATAATAGATGTGATTTCACCGGCACGGGAATGGTAACGTGTAAAATCCGGCGGAATAGCCAGAATTTTTTTGCGGTCACCAATCTTACCAAATGCCTCCAGAATTCCCTGTTTCAGGTCTTCTGATGTGAGCACATCTGTTTCTGAACCTCTTTGATAATAAAGCATATAATTTATTTTATCGTTTTACGCGGGCATTGCCTTCCCATATACTCCAGACCATTTCCTCATCTGCAGGTTGCGCATAGTCAGTAAGGAATGTGGTTGCCATGGCACCCGTTGCCCATCCGAACTGAATCCATTTTTCCGGATCCCATTGCTTTAAAATACCATATAACAAACCACCTACGAAACCATCGCCTCCACCAATACGGTCCAGCACATGAATATCACGCAGGTTCACCACATGCCAGTTTGTTCCTTCCAGCATGATGCCTCCCCACATGTGATGATTCGCATTGACAACCTCACGCAAGGTAGTGGCGAATACAGATGCATTCGGAAATGCCTGCTTAACACGGCCAATCATTTCCTTGAATCCGTCAATTTTTTCTTCGATACCTTTTCCACCTGCATCAGGACCTTTAATACCAAGACACAGCTGGAAGTCTTCCTCGTTTCCAATCAGAATATCAGAAACAGAAGCTATCTCCATAAAGGCTTCGCTCAATTCCTTTTCACGACCTTTCCAGAAAGATGCCCTGTAATTCAGGTCGAACGAAATGCGCGTACCATGTTTTTTAGCCGCTCTTGCCAGTTGCAGACAGAACTCGCTGGTATCAGGAGATAATGCTGCAATCAAACCAGACAGGTGTATAATTTGTACACCTTCTTCACCAAAAATTCGTTCCAGATCAAAATCTTTCACATTGAGGGTCCGGCCCACTTCACCTGCACGGTCATTATGCACCCTTGGTCCCCGTGATCCATAACCACTGTCGGCAATATTAAACTGGTGACGATATCCCCAGGGATCACCCTGTTCAACCTCAGGACCTTCATAATCCATGTGACGGTTTCTAAGGTTACCCTTAATAAATTGTGCAATCGGACTCCCTTTCACAAATGTTGTCAGCACCTTTACCGGCAGACCCAGAAAAGAAGGAATGCTGGCCACATTGGTTTCTGCACTTGTTGCCTGCAGCTTAAATGTATCGCTGCTATGCACAGGTTGACCATTTTCGGGAGTTATTCTTACTCCCATACTTGTTGGAACAATAAGAGAATACTTACAATTATCTTTTAATGTCAGGCTCATTTTATAAATTTTACTGGTTTTCTTTATCAATTTATTTGGATCATTTCAAGGTAAAGAGATTCCGGCAAAAGCACATAATAATTTTATGTGTTTTACAATTATTTATGATATGATCGTATTCCTAAAACTAACTGTTAAACTCCACCAAATGCACTGTAACCGCCATCTACCGGAATAACGATTCCTGTAACGAACTGTGCTAAATCTGAAACAAGATAAAGGCAGGTTCCGATTAATTCGTCCACCTCACCATAACGTCCCATTGGTGTATTGTCGATGATCTTTTTACCTCTTGGGGTCATCTCGCCGGTTTCTTTATCAGTCAGTAAGAACCTGTTCTGGTTTGTCAGGAAAAATCCGGGGGCCACAGCGTTCACACGTACACCTGTTTTGGCAAAGTGAACCGAAAGCCATTGCGTAAAATTGTTAATGGAAGATTTTGCAGCAGAGTATGCCGGAATTTTTGTCAACGGACGATAAGAGTTCATGGATGATACATTAAGAATTGATCCTTTTCCGCTGCGAACCAGTTCTTCACCAAATACCATGGTCGGTAATAAGGTTCCTTTAAAGTTCAAATCGAAAACCCAGTCAAAACCTGATGAATCCAGTCCGAAAAACGAATCCTGAAAATCTTTTTCCACGTTCTCTATGGTTTCCACTTTAGTAGTCGCCTTTGGAGAGTTTCCACCTGCACCGTTGATCAGGATATCTACAGGTCCTAATGTTGCGTGTACTTTTTCTTTCGCCTGAATGAGAGAATCCTTATCAAGCACATTGCAGGCCAGACCAACACAATCTGTTCCTGTTTTTGCTTTAATGTCTTCTGCTACTTTAACGGCTGCTTCTTCATTAATGTCAAGAATAGCCATTTTAATGCCCGATTCTGCCAACCCTGTGGCAATAGCTGTTCCAATTACTCCGGCGCCGCCGGTAAGCACAGCTACTTTGTTTTTTAAGTGTTCAAAACTATACTTCATAATAAAAGTAATTTGTATTTAATTCGTTAATTAATGATCCGTAATTTAAACCTCCCTCTTTAAAAACAGATGTGGTACAAGTAAGTTTTATACATCAGAAATCAATGAGGTCACCATAACAAATAAACAATTTTTTTTTGAAAAATGCAATCGATTGCATTTTTATTTTTCTTTTCTTATATTTGTTTGATTAAATTATATTATGTCTGCAAAAAAAACCACCATACATGACATTGCCCGTGAACTTGGAATAACGGCAAGCACTGTATCCAGGGCACTGAATAATCATCCTTCTATAAGTAAGGAAACCAAGAAAACAGTGACAGCCAAGGCTAGGGAGATGCATTACAGTGCCAACAGTCTGGCCTCCTATCTGCGCAAGGGCAAAAGCAACACCATCGGGCTGATCGTTCCAAGAATCAACCGGTTCTTTTTTGCGGATATTATTGCAGGAATAGAAAGCATCACCAATCCTGCAGGCTATAATCTTATTATATGTCAGTCGGACGAAAGCTATAAAAAGGAAGTTGAAAATATCAATACCTTATTCGCTAATCGTGTGGATGGCTTACTGTTATCAGTTTCAAAAGAAACGATATCGACTAAACACCTGGAACTTTTAACGGATAATAACATTCCTCTGGTTTTAATTGACCGTATTATTGAGGGTATTGATGTGAGCCGTGTTACAAATGACAATTTTTCAGGAACCTATGAAGCCACAACTCACCTGATTAAGCAGGGTTACAAAAACATTGCGCATTACGGTGGTGATTTCAGTTTGTATATTTATGAAAGGCGACTGGAAGGTTATAAAAAAGCGATGCATGACCATCATCTGCCCATTAAAGAAGAATGGATTGCAGAACATATGGTTTCGCGTGAAGATGCCTTTGATTTTACAGCAAATTTGCATAACTTGAAACAATTGCCGGAAGCATTTGTATGCGCCAGTGATTACGCTGCACATGGTGTATTATTATATCTGATCCAACATGGAATTATGGTTCCCCGGGATGCAGGCATCACCGGATTTGCCAATGAACCATTTACGCAATATGTGCAGCCTTCACTGTCATCCATACATCAGTTTGGAAATGAAATGGGAAAGAAAGCTGCCAATGTTTTATTAAACGAAATTGAGGCGAAAAGTGAAGATAGCTTAAACCCGCAAACAATTTATATCAAACCGGAATTATTAATCAGAGAATCATCTAACAGAAATATTTAAAAAGTTAAATTAAATACCATTACAATGAAATTAGTAAAATATTCTATGGGAGTTGGCGACCGTTTTGGCCAACAAGGTAAAGCACAGTTAAAAGCCCTGATGAAAGCCCACAAGGAGCTTGGTCTTGAAGTTGCTCCGGTATGGAACAAGTCGAACCGTGAACATCAGATTATTGGCACACAGCCGGATTCTGTTCGTACTGAAGCCGATAATGCCGTTAAAGCGCTTGGGTATGACGGTCCTTATTATGTAGATGCCGATCATATTAACGCAAAAACTGTTCATGGTTTTATTGCGTCTTCTGATTTTTTCACTCTGGATGTGGCTGATTTTATCGGTGAAAAACCGGAAGAATCAGAACTGAAAGCATTTGTAGAAGCCAACAAAAAATATGTTGGTGATTTCAAAATTCCGGGTATTGATCACACATTTAATGTAACAGAAGACCTTTTGGTTGAGATTGGCAGCAAATTCCTTTTTGCAGTAAAACAGGCCAAAGAAGTGTATACCATAATAAAAGATAACAAGGGTGACTTTATCGCCGAGCTTTCTATGGACGAAGTGGATGTACCACAAACTCCTCTGGAAATGTTTTTCATCCTCAGTGCCGTTGCTGCTCAGGAAATTCCTATTCAGACTATCGCACCGAAGTTTACCGGCGATTTCTTTAAAGGCATCGACTATGTTGGTGATATTGACAAATTCACCCAGGAATTCGAAGAAGATATCCTGGTACTCAAATATGCCGTTAAGGAATTTGGATTACCAGAAAACATTAAACTGAGTGTTCACTCTGGTAGTGATAAATTCAGTATTTATCCGATCATGGGTAAAATCATCAAAAAACAGGGCACCGGTATTCATATAAAAACTGCCGGTACAACCTGGCTGGAAGAAGTTATTGGTCTTGCCATAGCCGGAGAAGACGGACTTGCAGTTGCCAAGGAAATTTATCGTCAGGGCTATGAAAAACGTGAAGATTTTATGGCGCCTTACCGTACAGTTATCGACATTAATGAGGACAATCTTCCTTCACCGGATGAGGTGGATTTGTGGTCGTCTGAAAAATATGCCAATACCTTGCGTCACGATCAGGAAAATCCTGATTTCAACCTGGATTTCAGGCAGTTGATCCATATCTCATATAAGATCGCAGCAAAAATGGGTGATAAATACCTGAACATGGTTCAGAAATATGAAGATATTGTGGGTAACGAAGTGACCACTAATATTTTTGACAGACACATTATGCGTGTTTTTAACTACGTGGTATAAAACCGGAAAATAAATTAATAATGAAACCATTTTTAGACAACGATTTTGTTTTAAACAGTGATGCAGCAAAAAAACTGTATCACGACTATGCTGTTCAGATGCCAATCATCGACTACCATTGCCATCTTATTCCGCAGCAAATTGCAGAGAATAAGAAATTCAAAACCATTACCGAGGCGTGGTTGTACGGTGATCACTATAAGTGGCGTGCCATGCGTACGTTTGGTGTGGATGAACACTATATTACAGGCGATGCCAGCGATTGGGAGAAGTTTGAAAAATGGGCGGAAGTTGTGCCATTCACACTACGTAACCCGCTATATCACTGGACTCACCTGGAATTAAGAAGATACTTCGGTATTGAGGAACTGCTTTCACCGGCAACTGCCAGATCCATATACGACCGCTGTAACGAATTGCTGAACAGCGATGAATACAGGGTTCAGGGTCTGCTGAAGAAAATGAAAGTGGAGATTGTATGTACCACTGATGATCCAATAGACGATCTGAAATTCCATACGCAGCATAAGAATTCAGGGGCCGAACTGAAGATGATCCCTGCCTGGAGACCCGATAAGGCAATGGCTATAGAAACAGAGCAGTTTAACGAATACCTGGATAAACTGGAAAAAGTTTCCGGCGTTAAGATCTCAGCGTTTAAACATCTGATTGAAGCCATAGAGGTACGTCACCAGTTTTTCCATGATAACGGTTGCCGTTTATCGGATCATGGGATCGAAGAATTTTATGCTGAAGCGTACACCAAAGATGAGATCAAGGATATCTTCAAGAAAGCAAGAAAAGGTGGAGAAATCAGTGATCCGGAAGTGCGGAAGTTCAAAACGGCCATGCTGTTTGAATTCGCAAAAATGGATCACAAGAAAGGCTGGGTTCAACAGTTCCATTATGGTGTGATCCGAAATAACAACAGCCGGATGTTTGCGCAAATGGGACCTGATACCGGTTGGGATTCCATCGGTCAGTTCAACGTGGCTAAGAACATGCAATTGTTCTTCGATAAACTGGATCAGGAAGACAAACTGACTAAGACCATTCTGTACAACATCAATCCATCTGATAACGAAGTTATCGGAACCATGATAGGTAATTTTAACGATGGTTCCGTTGCCGGTAAAATGCAGTTTGGCTCCGGATGGTGGTTCCTGGATCAGAAAGACGGTATGAGCAAGCAGATGAATGCATTGTCGACCCTTGGACTGTTGAGCAAATTTGTAGGTATGTTGACCGACTCAAGGAGTTTCCTATCCTACCCACGCCATGAATATTTCCGCAGGTTGCTTTGTGATCTGTTGGGAACCGATATGGAAAAAGGTGAGATTCCTGCAGATTTTGATCTGGTTGGTAGCATTGTACAGGATATTTGTTACAACAATGCAAAGGAATACTTTCCGTTTGCACACGATTAATCTTTTTTAAGATCAAATATTTCAGAGGCCGTTCGAAAGAATGGCCTCTGTTTGTTATTATTTAAGGGATTTAACACCCTCTCCCTTTGGGATTCACCCAGTTAATACTTTTGAAGCATCAAAAGTATTCAAAAATGCTCGCTGCAAATAAATCGCTAAATAACCTGCCTTTGCTAAACCTGCTGTGAGATTTAATTTTTTAATGCTATTAATTTCATCAGTTCAAGCCACCCGCAAATCCGCTGAATTTGCAGCATATCCAACGCTTATTCAACATAATTATTGGTTTTGAACAAATTCTCGAGTGATTTCAATGAAACCTCGAAGAGGTGACAATAATATTGAAGACGATTTGTCCTTCCAATGAAGCCAAATTAACGCTACAAGATCATCTTATCCGACTCACCCTGGATCATATAAATTTGCAAATCCATTACAACTGATCCCTCTTTATCAATTCACTTCGTTCATGACAAAGAGGGATGATTCATATCAGGCTGAAAGAAACCAACTAAAATTTTAATATTCTGATTCCCATTCATCAGCTACCAATAACCGACAAAAACGATAGCACGACAGTATAGGTATTGCACGGTTATAATGAAGGACTTCACTTCTGTACCCCGGATGGCATCCGGGGTTACAAATCTGTCACTCCTTCGGAGTTGCTTCTTATTTGCATATGCATATATTTTTTCAGGATTTCAATGCAACCTCGAAGAGGTGACAATGATATTGAAGACGACTTGTCCTTCCAATGAAGCCAAATTAAAGCTACAAGATCATCTTATCCGACTCACCCTGGTTCATATAAATATGCAAATCCATTACAACTGATCCCTCTCTATCAATTCACTTCGTTCATGACAATGAGGGATGATTCATATCAGGCTGAAAGAAACCAACTAAAATTTTATTATTCTGATTCCCATTCAACAGCTACCAATAACCGACAAAATCGATAGCACGACAGTATAGGTATTGCACGGTTATAATGAAGGACTTCACTTCTGTACCCCGGATGGCATCCGGGGTTACAAATCTGTCACTCCTTCGGAGTTGCTTCAATTCTATATAAACGTATTTTTCTTCAGGATTTCAATGCAACCTCGAAGAGGTGACAATATTGTAGAAGTCAATGAACGATAATTAAATCTGGCCGCGCAGAAGTGAGCAAAAATGAGATAATGTTATTGCCGGTCATTTGACGGAAGCTGAATAATGTAATAGGATTCAGACAAGATCATGAACAAATCTTATTTTTTCATACTTCATCAGATCATTATGGTTAGAATAGTGGTGAAGATGCTCCATATGCTGATGCCATTGATAAACAGAATCTCCGTAATGCCATTGACCCCATTTAATACCACGGATACAAATACGGAAATAACGATGACAAACACTATCACTAAACCGGCAATGCCCAAAAAATAATTATCCGGCAACACCGCTACCTGAAAAGTAATGATCATAACCGGTAAGGTAAGAAAAACCAGGGCTGCAAATACATTATGAAAAAAACGCTGAAAAGTAGTCCCTAAGTGTTTAAAACTGTACGGATAAATATTGTGCGGTATAAATGCCAGAAAAGTGAGAAATGCGAAACTGTAATCGATGTACCTCATGTAGTCGGCATGTTCACCAAGATCGTAATGTTTCGACAAGAGCCAGAAAAAACTGTAATTCAACAAGGCAGCACCAAGCAGCAGACGTTTATATCCTTTTTTAAATTTTTCGCCATACAACACCTTATTGCTCAGGAAGCTCAGCGTCTGTCTTTCGGGATCAAAATCAACATGCTGCAGAGTTTTTCTTACCGTGTGAGGCAACAAGCCTGCATACAAAAAGCCGGTGAGTAATATTCCGAGTTTAATCCAGAACATAAGCAGAAATACCGGATCAACAAATATTCCTATTGCTTAACAATGCGGAATACTTCTGATCTGTTTTCAGTAAACAATTTTACGAAATAAATTCCGGAACCTAACTGCGACATATCAATTGATTCTCCAACCAGATGCCCTGCTTTAACTTCTTTTCCGCTCACATCCATAATACTGAAAGACAAATCCGATGCAAAAGCCTGATCCGAAGAGATAAACAGCTGACGGCTTACCGGATTCGGGTAAACGCTCAGGTTCAACCGTGGTGTATGAGGTGCCAATCCCGATGGAATGCTTTCTATTTTTTCAAATACCCATTGCTGATTCAAATTGGATGTGATATGATTATCCCATTCAATGGTCCGGGTGCCATTTGATGTCCCTCCTCCGGAATTATCGATGGCGTTTCCTGTTCCTACATTAACAATTCCAAACAGATTTACAGATCCGAGCGGTTCAAGAGTCCAACGCAGTGAATCGTTAGTTTCAGAAATATCACTAAGCGCCAGGCTGTTGCCCACACCCATTCCCTTGATGGCCAAACCAGACAGTCTGTTTTCGAATCGAACGGTTCCATCGCCCAGATCAACAATCTGCCATTGCTGGCTAAACTGATCCTCCAGGAATTCCCACATATTCAGTGCATTTGGATCTGTTTCCTTAATATCAATCACAAGGCTGGAATTCTTATTCCGGATGGCGTAATAGTAGTTTTCAATCACAAATGGTTCCACATACTGTGCAAGATTATCGTTCAGAAAACTTACACGCTCTTTCATATAATCCCGAAGAAAATCAATATTCTCTTCCCAGGTATCAAATAAAAACTGCTCAAGATATACCTTGTCAGGCAATATATTCCAACGTTCAAAGTTTCTCACCTGCGACTGATCAATCAGGTTGGCAGCATCGTTAATATAATTCTGAACAGAATCGGAAATGCCGGATTCCACCAACTGTTCCCAACGCTTCCCTACAGCTCTTACAAACCAGTCGTCCTGCCACAATCGGTTGATCCATACTCTTGGGTTATACGCACTTTCACGCATAAGTTTGTATTGTGCATCTTCCTGACGGCTGTCGTTGTTGAACGCAATATCATAATCCCACATTGGCCCCCAGAAGAGCTTATCGTTCGAACGCTTCTTATATATGTTAGTGCTCCAGAAACAATCAGGGTTCCCTGTGAGTTCGGAAGCAATATACCAGTTTACCAGCGTGGCGGAGTCATTGTATGCACGATAACCCGTCTCCGGATCTTTATAATTTTCTGCGAACAGAACATCTTCATAATGCTGTATATATGTCTTAATATAATCCAGTTGCTCCGGATTTATATCATCATCATCAGGGTACTTAATTGTTGTTTTAACACCCCGGTTAGTCTGAAACCATACCGGTTCACGGTCCGCAAAACCGTCTACTTCCAGCAGGTAACCTCCTGAAAGGTCAGGTAAAGCAACAACAGAGGTATCCTGTTTTTCAACAGGCACACGATTCTTAGCCACCTCCACCTGGTCGGTCAACATGTAATTCCCCACATAATCACCATTAAGGATCACGTCCACAAATCTGAAGTCGGGATTATATTCAAGATTCACCCACTCTCCTATTTTAAACGCCAGAGCATTACGGATCAATGACTTATCTGCATAATTGGCCAGTAATACCCAATCACGGTTTTTGGCTCTCATTCCCAAAAGGTGCTTATCATCATCCAGTTTAATACGGAATGGTTTTTTGGGCATTCCCCATGTGGAATTACCGCGTCCGCGTATCTTCATGGGTAAAGTATCGTTTTTTATATCCGGATCACTACTTAAAATATAAAGTGTTCCCGGGATGTATGTATCTTTACTGTTGATGGCTGCTCCATCGGTATCAATAATGAGCGTTGTAAGATTAGTGACCTGTTGTTGTGAATGAACAGATACCGCAAGGATCAGTGCAAAAATCAGAAATATACTACGCATTATGAGTAAAGTATTGGCATTAAAACTTTTTGTTCCCAAAGCAAAAACAGCGTTAAATTAAACTTTAAAACCGATAATTAAGAATAATGTCCGATTTTTTATATCATATTTAAAATTTGTATTGCTTCTGTTCCTCTTCAGAATGTAATTACCGAACATTTAAGTTACTTTGTGGTTTATTCAAAGAACACAATTCAAACAAATGAAAAGCATTGTTCCATTTATTTTCCTTACCATTTTTCTAGGCATCATTACAGGTGCGGTAATCTATCTGACACACCGGTTTAACTGGTATTTCAGCATACCATATACGCGTATGCTTTATCCCGTTTTTGCAGTACTGGCATTATTTATGATGTTTGGTGTATTTACTACAGCCAATTCCGTTTCGCTGGCAGGACATATTATTTATATCCTTGCGGCCATGACCATGGGATTGATGCTTTACCTGTTGATTTCGGTCATATTAACGGATATCCTCAGACTATTTACCGGCTTTAAACCGCTCACTTACGGGCTTATCGTTGTGATACTGACATTGGGCATCAATCTTGCCGGCACACTCAATTCATGGAACACCAAAGTCACGCATCATACCATTCCAATTAAAGGATTGACACAAACCGTCCGGGCTATGCACCTGTCTGATGTGCACCTGGGGCATTTCAGGGGAAAACGCTTCCTGCACAAACTGGTCAGTAAAACCAATGCACAAAATCCCGATATTGTCTTTATCACCGGAGACCTGTTCGACGGCCGTTACCGCTTATCGAAAAAAGATCTGCAACCGTTGACAGACTTAAAAGCCCCGGTCTGTTTTATTGAAGGAAATCACGATAAATATACTGGCGTACAAACCATTAAAACCATGTTGCGTGAATTGGGAATCCAGGTGCTTGAAAACAACATGACCGGTTTCAAAGACTTACAGATTATCGGGCTGAACCATATGGCTGCCGACGATCAAACGTTTAATGTGCATACACAAAATGGTCATGCCACTATAAAAAGTACCCTGGACAAACTTTCTCCGGACAAAAGCAAACCAACCGTATTGCTGCACCACAGTCCGGATGGTATAAAATATGCCAGCAAACATGGTGTGGACCTGTACCTTTCCGGCCATACGCATGCAGGACAACTGGTTCCCATAAAATATATTGCCGCCCTGATGTTTCAGTTTAACCAGGGCCTGCATCACTATAACGGCACTACCATGTTTGTATCACAGGGCGCAGGAACCTTTGGCCCTCCCATCCGTTTGGGCACCATCAGCGAAATCTCCCTGCTGACTTTGCAGCCGGAACATCTTCAAGCTGAATAACATACCTTCATGGTTGTTCTTTATATTGTCTTTCTGTAACTTTATTAAAAAATGTCCCTTCATACTAGCTGCAAAAATATATTCTGGTTATATACACAGATAATTTTGCACAACAGAAAAAAATAAATGCTCTTTTAGGCAATATTCAAAATAAACGGGTCATGAAAAGCCTCACTATAATTTCAATATTTTTTGTTGCAACAACTATATCCAGGGGACAGGTTGGTGTTACATTTCAACTGGATCTTGACAGCCTGATAAAACTGGAATTATTTTCTTCTGAATCAAATGACAAAGTGTTTGTCGCCGGGTCATTTAATAACTGGGAGGGTACTAACTATGAGTTGAAGAAATTACCCGAATCAAACATATATTCCGGCATATTTAAATTAGGAAACGTTGGAGATACAATATCATACAAATTTGTGATTAAAAAGGGAGACTATTCTTTCTGGGAATGGAAACCTGATCCTAAAAATCAAGATAATGGAAACAGAAAATATAAATTAAAAACAGAAGAAAATGTAATTCCCGTTACCTGTTTCAGCCATAATGAGTATTTCAGCTATCCGGTTATATTCAGTAAAAAGAAATTACAGGAAGATTATCTGCAGTTTCGAAACATTCTTGAAACTACACATCCTGCATTATATGATTATACAGAAAAAGCCGTGCTCGACTCCATATTCGACAAAAACTTCATAAGGATTGATTCTGATCTGAATTTCAGAAGTTTTCTGATTCAAATGACTGAAGTAATATCAAAAGTTGGTTGTGGCCATTCAAGCTTATGGATTCCTGATGATTACTGGAAGGTTGCACCGGAAAAACTTTTTCCTTTAGAACTCTGTATTTCAAGCAATAAGGTATTTGTAAAGGGTAGTTATGATACAGTACAGCAAATTTCTGTCGGAAGTGAAATTGTAAGTATCAACGGAACCACGATGCCTGTTTTGGTAAACAAACTCACGTCGCTCACTTCTGCAGACGGATTTAACCCATCCTATCGTTTATCCAAAGTAAGTGGAAATTTCTCCGTCAAATATGCTCTTTATTATGGTTATCCTGATTCTTTCGCTATAGAATACATTCCTCCTGAAAGTCAACGTAAAATGCAGGCTAATCTTAAACCTGTTGCCAAAAAAGATATTGATAACGCAAAACAAAGTGTCTCAAAACTGAATTTTGAGGAATTGGAAGCCAGCCAAACCGGCATACTCACAATTAATTCTTTTGGATACTATGGGCAGGTAGATATGTTTAAAAAGTTCATTGACAGCGTTTTCCTGGTTATCAATCAAAATGACATTAAAAATCTTGTTCTTGATGTACGTGGTAATAGTGGTGGAGATCCCTTTTGTGCTTCATATTTATGGGCTTATCTCGAACCAGAGCCCTTACCCTATTTTGAAGACCATTACGGAAAATATGACACACTTGCCAATCCTGTTCCTAAACCAGTTAATCACTACAAAGGGAGATTGTTTACTCTAATTGATGGGAACGGATTTTCAACAACTGGACATTTTTGCGGGTTATTGAAATATCACCGGGTTGGAAAGTTTATAGGTTCAGAAATGGGTTCAACCTATACCTGCACGGGAAACGCAACTTATCCTCCGCTGAAAAATACCGGCATTATGGTAGGAACAGCTCGTGTTAGAAGATATACAGCTGCCGTAAAAAACATGAATCCCCGAAGAGGAATTATGCCCGACTACCCGATAGAACAATCTCAGGATGACATAATAGAAAACAGGGATGCTATCATGAACTTTACCCTTAACTTAATTAAAACAACAAAATGAAACTGAAGTTAATGAAAGTGTTGTCTATGGAATTGATCATTAAAAGTGGAAAACAGCATTGATCTGTAACAATAATACAATATCAGCTACCCACTATTTTTCAGGCTCTATAACATATTTTCCGGATTGCCATTCATCCCTGATTTCACTACTTTTATTCTAATAAACCGAAACGACTTAGAAATGATTAAAATGACCTGAATTCCGGTTTATAATATGATTGGTACTTTACACGGAATACAGGTTGTAACATTATTTAGTTGTAATCGAACTAAACATGAAAGGTAAATTATTCTGCATTGTTAGTATATTGTTATTATCATCTTGCGCACTTTATACTCCGCAAGTAGCCCCGCCCATTTTAATTGAAGAAAAAGGTGAAACAGAATTAGATTTTGGTGCCAGTATTTCCAGCTTTCTAATCACTCCTGGCGCAGACGTAAGTGTTGCTTATGGTTTTACTGATAAAATACATGCACAAGCTTATGCCAGTTATATATCCAGCGGAACTATACATCTGCAGTTGCTTACAGGCTACAGATTTAATATAAATGAAAGAGCAAACATTAGACTGCTTGGTGGATATTTTTATGGTAATGGGAATGTGAAATATCAGGAAGGATTTAATGAACCAATGAATTATAAAGGTTTTTACCAATCAATACTAGGTAAATTTCAATATACAAATACGTTTAAAAATCATAATAAAATTTGGGGACTTTCTTTTACCATTGGAAATTTCACACCGTATTACAAGGTATATTATGTTGAGTCTTCAAACGATATGGATAAAGTAATAGACCAAAAAGGAATTTTATTTGAACCATATCTTTTTTACCATTATAAAATTTCAGATAAGTTGGGGATAACCTTCTCATACTCTAACACATGGATAAAACCAATAAATCAATTAAATAATGATTATCCTAATCACTATGAATTAGACTATAATAAGTATGGAAATTTTGGAATAACGTTAAAATATACCTTGAAAACAGGTAATAAAAAACGTTTAAACAAAACCCAGTAAAAGGTAACAAATTCATGCATGTAATTGAATAAATGCAGTAAATTATAACACAAAAGATGAATGAACGATCAGATTATTTACGGAAGCGAAGTTTGGTAACTTGATTACAAGAGGAATTGGAAACGCATGAAATAGCTTTGTTCATCAAAAATGATTTTCATTCCTCTAAAACAGCAGGATATATAACATCTGCCATTGATCTTTATGTTGAAAGTGCAGATGTAGAAAAAGCAACTGCAATTGTAGATGACCTGATTAGGGATATGGAATTGAAGAAAAACATTAGTTATAATGTGCAATCCCATTGAATTTAAGTCTTCAGGATAGATAGACAATGATATTACATTAACTAACTTAAAATATAATGATGAAAAAACTCCTTTTCCTAGTATTTACATTATTGCTCTTCACTCAAAACATTTTTTCTGATTGTACCGCATGTTGGGAATTAAAGTATGTAACGATTACCACAAAACAAAATAAAGAAATAACCGGATTTATTAAATGGAACAGGGCGTGGTATGCCAATATATGGACTCAAGGTCTGAAACTACCAGATAAATTTCCTGACGATTATTACTATTACTTTTCTCAATGGGAAAACGGAGAATCGGAAGTATTGATTATTAAGGTTATCAACTCCATGCAATTAAATAAAAAGGAGAAGATATATTATGCGTTAAATTCTGATACAATCATGATTAATTATGCTGAAATAAAAGAGATCAAAAAAATACATCATGAACCTGATAACATACATGGAGCAGGAGAATTAACCATAATAAATCAGGAATTTAAAGACATATTAAAATCCAAGCCATGTAATTATAAAATGATTGATGATGGTGGATGTGAATTCTATTTTCTGAATTATAATCTTAAAATTGAAAAGGAAAAATTTGACTCTATGGTTAATTGGTCAAATATTAATAAAAAAACTACCCTTGAAAATGATTCAATATTCATTATAAAAAGCTGTTATGATTAAATTCATGCATTATTAACTAAATACAATACCAATGAAATACATAATTATTATTTTAAACCTGATCTGCTTCACCGTATTCAGTCAAACGGATTCCGGAAAAGCAGACACTTGTCAGTATGAAATTCTTAGCGAAGCAGCTTCTAAAAACACGGTTGAATTTGTTGTTTATGAAAATGGTGAGCCATTAGTCGGGGTTAATATTGTATTGTTAAACCGGGAATCAGACACACTTAAAGGCACAATTAGCCATGTAAACGGAGAAGCAAAGCTGGTCATTGATAATGGAATGAATATTAAAGACAAAACCGTGAGAATATCTTTTATCGGCAGTCAGTCCTGTAGTATTGATCTTTCCGAAATAATCGGGAAAAAAGTCAGTGTTAAACTAAAACCTGAAAAAAAGGATAAAGATGACGGCGTTAAGATTATCCCGGTTAAAAAAGGTAAATAGCAGTAGTATACTCTGATCTTTATTAAAAAGAAGAGTCAATAAATTAATTCACCTGTGAAGTATTATATGAAACTAAGCAAAATTCCAATATTACTTATAACATTCGTTTTCACCTTAAATAGTTGTGGTTTTTATAATGTTACAAGAACATATGACTTACCACAAAATTCAGTTGAAGATGCTTCTGAGCCTAAAATTGTTCATAATAAAAACTTATTCGGTCTGGATGCTAAATATTTGGGAAGTCTTAAACTAGAATACAATGGAGCTCCCGGAAATATTACAAAAGATAACGTTTTTATCAAATTAAAAAGTGAAGCCAAACACATCCATGGTGATTTAATAAATATTGTTTACTATGAAAAGATGATAGATTCAGACATCTGTTACAGATGCATAGCTGACATATATAAACTACATGAAAATCAGTACTCGGATGTTGTTCTGTCATCAGATTCAAGAGATATTCTAAGCTATGAGAACAGACCTTTGTTAAATTGGAATGACTTTAAAATATTCCTGCCTGAGGATTCATCAATCCCATATAAAATCTCTGTCAATATCTTTATGAACTCAGAAGTGAACGCCTGGCTTGGAACTTTAAAGAATTTTAGAACAAATGCCACTATTTTTTTTGATGCTTCCAGCGTTAAAAGTTCCTATATGAGTGACTATAATTTAAAACATATTCAGTTAATCTTTGATTTGGCACAAGTCTATGCACAGAGGCTTGAATCTTATGTAAATAATGAAATAAAAAGGACAAGTAGCCGATCCAAAATTCAGAAGATTTTAGATGAGTATTACGATAAACTAAAAGAAGAGATTAATACATACAGTACAGAAACGGATTATGGACAAAACATTGAGATTCAACAAAGCTGGTGCAAAAAAATTGAAGCTTATAAAAATAAAGAAGTTATTGACTAACTTCAACTTGTATCAATAGAATTCCTCAGTGTTTACATTTATGCTTAGCATACACATATTACTCGGTATTTATTCAATTGACATACATATACCCTGTTAATTTCATAAGATTTCTTAAAACTACCAGATTCCTGAACCCAATTAAGCTTAAATATGTTTACTATTAAACGAGAATATTTTTCTTTTAATAGTAATTTTTGATGAAAGCAGAAGAACTCAGAAATAAACTCACAGAAAAAGGTCTGAAAGTCACCCCGCAGCGGATGGTTATTCTGGAAGCTATCTATGCGTTAAATCACCCCACAGCAGAAAATATAAGTGATGTTATCCGCAGGAACCATCCGAATATTTCAACTGCTACTGTATACAAGGTACTGGATGCATTTGTATCCTGCGGACTGATTCAACGGGTTCAAACCGAAAGGGATCACATGCGCTATGACGCACTCATGGAAAACCATCATCATCTTTACTGTCCCGAAACGGACAGGATTGAGGATTACAATGATGAAGAACTTAACGAACTGCTGGCCGGATACTTTAAAAAGAAAAATATACCGAATTTTAAAATTGAAGATCTGAAGCTTCAGATCATTGGCAAATTCGATGCATAGCTCCATAACCTCATCTTTACCCGCCATAGCAAATTCATAATTTAACACGGTTATAAACCACAAAATTGATGCAAAATGGAACACAACTCAGATGATTTAAGCAAATGCCCTGTTCACGGGGGAACACAAAAACAGAATGTGGGTGCCAGCGGAACAAAAAACCGTGATTGGTGGCCTAACCAGTTAAAAATAAATGTACTCAGACAACACTCTTCGCTTTCTAACCCGATGGGTGAAGACTTTGATTATACCAAAGAATTTAATAGTCTCGATCTTAAGGCTGTTAAAAAAGATCTGGAAAAGATAATGACAGATTCTCAGGACTGGTGGCCTGCGGATTTTGGGCATTACGGTCCTTTCTTTATCCGTATGGCCTGGCACAGTGCAGGAACTTACCGTACCGGTGATGGCCGTGGTGGTGCCGGCGCGGGACAACAACGTTTTGCACCGCTTAACAGCTGGCCGGATAATGTAAATCTGGATAAGGCCCGCCGTCTGATCTGGCCTGTCAAGCAAAAATACGGACGTAAAATATCATGGGCAGACCTGATGATTCTGGCCGGTAATGTGGCCCTGGAATCCATGGGATTTAAAACCTTTGGATTTGCAGGCGGTCGCGAAGATGTTTGGGAACCAGAGGAAGATGTGTATTGGGGAACAGAAACTGAATGGCTGGATGATAAACCGCGTTATTCGGGCGACCGCGATCTGGATGATCCGTTGGCAGCCGTACAGATGGGATTGATTTATGTGAATCCTGAAGGCCCGGGAGGTAAACCTGATCCGGTAGCCGCAGCTCACGATATTCGCGAAACATTTGCCCGTATGGCCATGAACGATGAAGAGACAGTGGCACTTATTGCAGGTGGTCACTCGTTTGGGAAGACCCATGGTGCAGGCGATGCTGCCCTCGTGGGACCTGAACCCGAAGCGGCCGGAATTGAAGAGCAGGGATTGGGTTGGAAAAGTTCATTTGGTTCAGGTAAAGCCGGTGATACCATTGGTAGCGGACTGGAAGTTACATGGACACAAACCCCTGCCAAATGGAGTAACTACTTTTTTGAAAACCTGTTTAAATACGAGTGGGAACTGACCAAAAGTCCGGCGGGTGCCTATCAGTGGGAAGCAAAGAATGCAGAAGATGTTATTCCACATGCGCATGATACATCACAAAAGATTAAGCCTACCATGCTGACGACCGACCTCTCGCTACGGTTCGACCCGGAATACGAAAAAATATCCCGAAGATTTTACGAACATCCGGATGAATTCGCAGATGCATTTGCAAGAGCCTGGTTTAAATTGACCCACCGGGATATGGGACCAAAATCGCGTTACCTGGGGCCGGAAGTACCTGCAGAAGATTTGCTGTGGCAGGATCCGATTCCAACTGCAGATCACCCGTTAATTGATAAAAATGATGTGGAAAACCTTAAAAAACAGGTATTAGACTCGGGGCTTTCCGTATCACAACTTGTGAGCACAGCCTGGGCTTCGGCATCCACTTTTAGAGGATCAGATAAGCGTGGAGGAGCTAACGGAGCACGCATTCGCCTTGAGCCACATAAAAACTGGGAAGTCAATAATCCGCAGGAACTTGCCAAAGTTCTGGATGTTCTGGAAAACATTCAGAGGGATTTTAACAATGCACAGAGCGGCGCTAAAAAAGTATCGCTCGCAGACCTTATCATTCTTGGCGGATGTGCAGGTGTTGAAAAAGCAGCAAAAGATGCTGGCATTGGAACTACCGTTCCGTTTACACCAGGCAGAATGGATGCTTCGCAGGAACAAACCGATGTGGATAATTTCGCGGTACTGGAACCCGTGGCTGACGGATTTCGTAATTACCTGAAACAGAAATTCTCTATTGCCACGGAAGAATTACTGATTGACAAAGCACAACTGCTCACCCTTACCGCACCGGAAATGACCGTTTTGATAGGTGGCATGCGGGCATTAGGAGCCAATTTTGATGGTTCTGATCTGGGTATTTTTACAGATCGCCCGGGTGTTTTAACCAACGATTTCTTTATCAACCTTCTTGATATGGGAACGGAATGGAAACCGGCAGATGAATCACATGAAGTCTTTGAAGGACACGACCGTAATACAGGACGGTTAATATGGAAAGGCAGCCGGGTTGATCTCATTTTTGGTTCAAATTCTGAACTCAGAGCATTAGCGGAAGTTTACGGTAGTTCAGATGCGAAAGAAAAATTTATGACGGATTTTGTGAATGCCTGGGATAAAGTAATGAATCTTGATCGTTTTGATCTGAAATAATATGCGAAAACAAAGCAATAAGGCAAAAGGTGGTTTGATTTCAGACCACCTTTTCTATTTAAATATCAATGCTTATCCCGAATTTTAAAGTACAATACAATTGATAACTTAAAGGATTATAGTAATATTGTGTACTTAATACTAATATTGATATTGTGATGAAAACCGTAAAAAGAAACCCTGCTCACGTTCATGTGGCGGTATCCTTCAGATTATTAGCATTTTATATGCTTATCTCATTCTTTTCAATCAGTGCCATGGCAGCAACAGGAACCTGGAACAGTATTGTTACAGGTGGGCCAATAAATTACCTAACTACAAATTCAGAAAACCAGGCCGTGGATCTTGAGGGTAAAAAAATGACCGTTGTATACCTTGAAAATCTTGGATTTGATAAAATCGGACAAAACACCAACGCAGAAGATGTGGCCTGGCTGCTCTCGCAGGGCTACCAGGTGATTGAGCTGGATTATGCGAACAGTGAAGATGCCGTATCTCCTAAAATAAATAATGATATTATAGCCATTAACGACGAAATCAATTCCGGATCATTCTGTGGTCTGACTGATTGTTCCACTACCCGATCGTATATTCTTTTTGAAGGTTACCGCATTGCGCGCGATGTATCTTATTTTAAAAATGATCCGAAGGTGTATAACTGGCCTTCATCAAACGGACCACTCGATTCACTGTATATGGATATTGTATATCCTGCCAATGCAGCAGAGAAAGTACCCGTGGTACTGTCATTCTCTTACAGCAACAGTTACTATGAAAAAAGCACAAACAACAAACGACATTTCAGACTTTTCCTGGGATATACACTGGCCATGTTCGATGACTCATTTCTTGAAGGTGCACCAGCTAAAGGTATCGCCTGGGCCATTGCAGACCATCCTAAATACTGCGATTGGGGCAAGGGTAAACCAATAGAAGGTGATGATAAGGATTATGGAGGGTATGAAGTAAATCCGGATGCAGCACAAAAAGTAAAATCAGCCGTGCGTACCCTACGTGTTGCAGGTGATACACTTGGATTATCCGGTAAGATAGGGATCTATGGCTTCTCCCGCGGATCGGATGCCGGGTCAATGGCCATCGGTGATAAAACTGTGGAGGAATTTGAAAATGCAGGCAACCACATTGGTGTTTCGGATGATGTTCAGGCGGCAGCACTGGGATCAGGAGTCTTTGATTTCACACAGATATTCAATACACTTGACGATGGTGATGGAAACCTTGAGTCCAAATGTCCAAAGGTGTGGGGACCACTGGATAGCAACCGGGCCTTGTGGGAATCCATGGGATCTGCAAACCTTGTGCAAACATCAGCCACAGCACCAGTCATGTTCTTCTATAATACCGGTGATGCCCATTATTACCAGGATCAGATTCAACATTTAAAGGAAAAACTGGAATCACTGGATGTACCAGTCTCTACGATAACAGACTATGGTAATGGTCTTGGTGATCTGACAAACAATACCCATGGTGTGCCAAAGGATACCGCATCACTGGCTAAACTTTATGCATTTTTTAACGAATACCTGGCAACTGCAAGCGATACAACCAACACAGCTATTCAGGCTCCGTCCATAAACACAACTAATTTATTAGTCACAGTATCACCCAATCCGGCGAGTAATGAATTGCGTTTAATGGTTGATCTTGTAACTATGGGAAATCTGAAAATAGAAGTCTGTAATTTATCAGGAATGGTCCTCTATAAAACAGAAAAATATTATAATCGAACTGGCAGGATCAATGAAACAATAAACCTGAATAGTATTGATCTCCCACAGGGAATCTATATGCTTAAAGTTTTTTCTGAGGATCAGCAAAGCATCAGCAAGTTTGTGAAAAAAGGGTAATACTGATGTATTATCCTTCTGTAGTGCAAGTGTATCGTCAGGTTTTTCAATTTGATGAATTTAAACCAATGGTTTAAATTCATCCCTTAGGGATTTCTATCTTTCTATATGTATGCTGTTTTACAATAATTACAACCCGTCAGGTTTAACTGAAGTTACATGACCTTATCATACTCAATACTGTGATAATTTATCAATCCAGAAAAATGGCAGTATAATAATCTGACAATGGATTACAGAATATTTTAGAGATGATTGGATTATAAATAATAAACTAAAATCCCGAAGGGATTAAATTATGATCCTCAGACAACTAAAACATAAAAATCAGGCTCCCTTATGATTGGAAACCTGATTTTCAGCTGTAATATCTTGTGTTCTGAGCCCTCTTTATTCAGCTTTTATTTGCACCGTAGCTCCTTTCAACCATGGGGCCGAAAAATCTACACTGATCTCTCCTGCCTCGCCGTTTGCCTGAATGTATGCTGTGAGTTTTCCCATAAATACGCGCTGACTGCGGTCGGTATAACTGGTCATATCCGAAGGATTTCCGGCCTCGAGTCCCAGCAATTTGGCTGGTCCATGAATCCGGCAACTTACCTCATCATCAGATAAGCTAACGGGAACGCCGTTTTCATCCACCACCTGAATGGTAACAATTGATAAGCCCTTGTCTTTATCCACAATTTTCTCTTCAGTAGTTGCTTTCAGGGCAAAAGGCCTTTCAGAAGTCTGAATGACATCTGTACATATTTCCTTTCCATCTTTATCCAGTCCTACCACCTCTAGTTTACCTGGTTTAAACGGAATATCCCATGCAATCACTCCGGTCTCATCATCATATGGTTTTATCTCGCCGACCTCCTCACCGTTCAGCATCAGTCTGGCTTTAGCTGCATTGGTATAGCAGACCACCCTGATATTCTGGCCTTCATTATAATTCCATATCTGCCAGGCATCAATAGATTTATAATCCCTGTTCCTCCAGTTGGGATACGTTCCCACATAAGCAAAAGGCTTATCACTCCAAAGTGCTTCCCTGAAATAACCACGTGGTTTAATGACGTTGGCCAGGCTGATTAAACCGGAGTTGAAACCACGCGACGGCCAGCGGCCTGCTTCTCCAAGGTAATCCACACCAGTCCAAAGAAACTGACCAAAAATATAATCGTTGTCCCGTACGGCCTTCCATGCCGCCATATCGTGCCGGTTTTCGCTGCCGTAAATTATACGGTCCGGGTATGTCTTGTGATCTTCGGCGTAGCGATTTTCAGTGTAGTTATAACCGGCCACATCCAGTGCGCCGGGATAGGCAGTCTGGTTCGACATAACCACACCGGCCAGTGCAGCAGTAGCCGGACGTGAAGTATCGTATTCTTTCACCACTTTTACAAGACGTTTGGCAATATCGCCTAACCTGTTTGCATCAGGGCTCTCAGGCTTGTAGCCGCCATACATTGGCTGACTGATGGCTGAACCATCCAGCACCGGATGCGAATACGGATCGTTGGGATAATCCACTTCGTTGCCAATGCTCCACATCATGATGGACGGATGATTCCTGTCGCGGCGTACCATATCACCAAGATCACGGCTGCTCCACTCTTCGAAAAAGTCGTATGATCCTTCAAATCCGGGTGTTCCAACATTCCAGCCTTCCAGCCACTTCCGTTTCGGAAATTCCCATTCATCGAAGGCTTCATCCATAACCAGCAAGCCAAGTTCATCACATAATGCATATAAATCGGGTGCCTGTGGATTATGGCTGGTACGAATAGCATTACATCCGATTTCCTTCAGTTCTTTCAGTCGTTTTTCCCAAACCAGTTTTGGCACTGCAGCCCCTAATACGCCACCGTCGTGATGCAGGCAAACACCTTTAACCTTCATCCATTTTCCGTTGAGCGCGAATCCCTTATCCGGATCAAATGTAAAGGATCGAATGCCGGTTTTTGTTTCGGTCTGATCCAAAACTTTATTCCCGCGTTTCACAGTGGTTTTAAGTGTATAAAGGGTCGGAGAATCCAGACTCCAAAGCTCGGGATTCTTTACATTTAATGATGTCAATGTTTTATTTGACTCATTCTGTGACACAGAAAGTTTCGAAACAGATTGAGCTACCTTTTTTCCGTCTTCAGTATATAATTCGTTTACTATATCGAGCTTTACAGCTTTATCTGAACTATTTGTCACCGAAGTTTCTACTTTTAACGTTGCCTTCTTAGCTGAAGATGATTCCGGGTAAACAAACACACCCCATTCAGAAATATGAACCGGATTGGCATATACCAGCCATACATTCCTGTAAATTCCC
Source organism: Quyinboa mangrovi (assembly GCF_042219825.1). Taxonomy (NCBI): domain Bacteria; kingdom Pseudomonadati; phylum Bacteroidota; class Bacteroidia; order Bacteroidales; family Quyinboaceae; genus Quyinboa; species Quyinboa mangrovi. Next base: position 373,635 of record NZ_JBHJHQ010000002.1, on the reverse strand, counting down.
GATCCGGTGTACCACCGGGAATCTGCCTGCCGGCTGTGATCCACGCGTACAGCCACCTCATTTGGTTCACCGTATTTAATGTAAGGCGTGGCATCGTACATAAACGAGATATAGCCGTTGGGCCGTTCGCCTAATAGGTGTCCGTTTAGATAGACCTTGCTGCGGTTGTACACACCTTCGAAGTAGAGGTAGACTTTTTCCCCTGATTTATCCTTTGGAATATTAAGCGATTTACGGTACCAACCTATTCCACCCGGCAAATATCCTGTACAGCTGTACAACGATGGATTAAGCGTACCTTCAACCGACCAGTCATGAGGAAGATCAAGTGTGCGCCATCTGTTGTCATCAAAATCGGGTTGTGCTGCATTTTCCGGATCAGCCAGAATAAATTTCCAGTTGTCGTTTATTTTTTGGGGAGTTCCAAAAGAAACCTGAGCATTGGTTGTCATGATTGTCATCAAAGTGACAATAAGCGTTAGTGTTGTCTTAAAGGTTTTCATGATATGTGATGTTATAAAGTACTTAACTGATATCAAAAAGGGGTTATATTACCATTAACAAATATACCAATCAAGGTTACTATGATCAAGTAAAAATTCAGCAATAAGTGGTAAATAATTGAGCACGAAGCAACAGTTTCGCAGATATGTAGTATAAATTCCAAACTCACTATGAATCTTATGCCTTATTTTATACATTTGAATGACTAAAAACTAATAAAATGAAAAAATACCTGTTCTTATGTATCGTTTTAATTTTGCCTGTGATTCTTATTGGACAGGAAAATGAAAGTAAATATACCTCACGGGCTGTTGTTCAGGATTACGGATCATTTTTGAGCACAACTGAAAGAGATTCGCTCACAAATGATATTTATAACGTTTATCAGTAAACCACCGTCACAGTTTTAATTTATACGGTAAAATCTTTGGAAGGTAAAAACATAAAGGATTATGGTCTTGAAGTTTTTCAAAAATATGGTGTTGGGACCAGAGGTGTAAATAACGGAATTGTAATTTTATTGTCGAAACAGGATAGAGAGATACAAATATTCACCGGATTTGGTTTGGAATGGGTGCTTCCTGATACACTTTGCCAGAATATTGTGAATCATATGCTCTCCTTTTTCAGAAAAGCATCCTTTTACCAGGGATTATCACTGGGCCTGAAAGAGATAAATCAAATTGTTTCTGATTATGACTGGAAACCTTATAATATGAAACTTAAGAACCTTTCGGCGAAAGAAAACGGTAAAATTATAGCATTCACTTATAGTAATGTTTCAGACGATAAAACCAACAAATACGGAATGGATTTTGATCCTCAGTTTTCAGATGATTACAAAATATCGCTCTTCAAAAAAGACAAAGACTTTAACCTTTTCTACACAAAAAACATGAATGACTTTATCTCAAAAATTCTTTACCGGTCCGAAATAACAATTTATGCCCGCCTGATTGATTTTGACAGTGGTAAAATGGAATTGACCGGGATTAAAGAATAGGCAATGTAACCATTTATCCTGTTTACAATTTCCCCTCTTTGCAATTATGATAACCTGAATGCCTCTGAGAAATCACCACATAATCGGTTGATAACTCATTTCGGTCAACCGAACTTTTTCAGCACCATTAAAAATACTAAAATGACCTGAGAATTCTGCATGACCATGATCTTTGAATACCACAGACAAAGCATATGTTTGAGGTGTTGTTGAACCTGCAACCAGTGTAACTTCATTCTCTGACCACTCGACGGTATAATTCAACAGATCTTCAGCACTGATTTCAATTTTGGACGTATCAATATTTCTGAAACGGATTAAACTCTGTGTTTCATAATTCTTTTTCATCTCAAACTCAAAACAGTATTTCGTCCCCGGTTGAAATTTAAGGGTATCAGCATCCATCGCCCAGATATTCTCGCCATATATCCCAGCTTCCGGAATTTTATAAAAAGCCTTATAATTCCGTTGTACAACAACCAGTTCTTTGGTATCAGTCAGGATTAGGTCATCTGTGCCTTCGTAATATTCTATGGTACAATAGGAAACGCCAAAGTCGTCCGCTACCCATGACTCAAAATTTACTTCGGTATTCATGAAGTCAACGTCTGGCAACGATTCAAAAATACGATTTCCGTAAGTGCCGCTCATGATGCAATTTGTAGGATTATTTAAACCGATATGAGGTGTAAAACTTTTTCCCTTAACAACAATCCTGCAGGATATTTCAGGATCCAGATTTGCGGCTAAGGCATAGTTATCGCCATAATAAACGGTATCCACATCTTTTGCGAGTATATTTTTTCCGTAATAGGTTGAATCAGGAAAAGAAACAAGGCTATTGACTTTATATGCTGAATTCTCAATGAAACCGTCCACATAACTTTCAAAACCTGGAACAGAAGCCTCCATATTTTCTTTATTGCATTTGGTTTCAAGATTTTGACGAATCTCATCTTTTCTGATGAGTGTAGCCTGAGTCAACAGGATATTTCCAATGGAATCGTCATCCAGTTTACCATTGTCATAAAGGTCAGCTTTTAAATCCGCAATTAGTTTTGAGAGATCTGAGGTCGAATTACCAATCTGCATAATGGCTGAAATAGCCAGCAAGCGGGCATTAGTTTCACCTTCTTTTGTAATATCCAAATGCTCTGATGTAATGGTATCACTGGTTTCACCCATTTCATAGACTGCTAAAATTTCATTCTGAGCCTGTCGTTTAGCGTTCATGAAAGTGTCACCCTCAGCCACCAGCTTCATAACGCGGTCTTTTTCAAGATGTGACAGCAGATTTATATTCAATGTGGATTGGTCTGTTATGTTGGCAATCGCACTTAAAGTTAACTGTGCTTCTGAATTTTCTCCCGTACATTCATTGAAATAAAATCCGTTTGCCTCCACAATAACATACGGTGAAACGAGCGATATATTGGATATCTCAAATTCACCACGATTATTGGTAATCTCACTTTTAAACATACGACCGGTCTGCCCAAGTTCATTGTTGAGTTCAATAACAGAAACTGTGGTTCCGTTGTTATAAGGTCCCTTCTGAACCTGCCCTGTCAGTTTTTCTATTTTAATAGTCTTTTCGCTATCATTCTCATCCGTTATATCCGGATCAACACCGTAATCGCATGACACTGCCAGCATCAAAAAAGAAAGAAAGTAAATAATCTTTTTCATGGTATTTCATTTTAGAGGTTTTTGATATATGGTTACATTTAGTTCGTTTCAGGTACTTAAAACACTCTCTGTCGAGAGAGACTATTGCCGGTCTTATGATGAACATATGACCGATCAGACTAACAAATTTAAGAAACTTATCTAAAGACAGAAAGCTTCAACTTCCTAAAAAGATATGTTTTACGACCTTGAAACCTGAAATCCCAACTGACTGACATCCATGCTTACAAACCTTGCCCTGTTATTGGGTGGTTCACTGGTAAGCACATTCTGTATTTTTGCCGCTGCTTCCGAATCCTTTGCACATATCAGCATATATCCTCCACCACCGGCTCCAAGCAATTTAAAACCGAAGGTATAATCTTTTATCTTATCAATAATCTGCTGAACCTCAAGCGTGTTTGTGCCTGAATCCAAAGCCATATTAAGCTGCCATGAGCGGGCAATCAGCTCGCCTGTCCGTTTAAAATCATTTCTTTGAATGGCCTCTGCCATGGCGTATGAGTGCTGCCTGATATCGTTTAAAAGTCTGAGTCTGTTACCCTCATTCAGGAACATACCCCGTACGATTTCTGCCAGAATATTTTTTGCCACACGGGTAACACCGGTATAATACAGTAACCAGTTGCCTTTGGTATTGACATCGGTAAACACATGATCCGGTAACCAGCGTACATTCATCACTTCCTGAGTCCCCGGCTCTGATTCCAGCAGTTTGACTCCGGGGAAAATACCGCCATACTGATCCTGCCAACCGCCACCGGTGGTAAGCAATTGCTCCAGAATAAGGGTGCGATGTCCAATGGATTGCAGATCCCAGTTCAGGGAGCAGAAATCTGATAAGGTCCCCAGTACAGTTGCTGCCAACACAGAGCTGGTCCCAAGTCCGGAACCTTTGGGAATAGCCGCTAACAAAGAGATCTCAAAACCACCACCAAATGCATCCAGTTGCTTCTCTAACGAAACATATTTGGTTCCGCAAAAATCGGGATGAAAACCTGCCAGGCATAATGCAGCTTTTGGAATAGAAAACGCAGAACCAACCACATTGAAATTCCTCAGTTCATCGTATGTACTAATTTTCTCTGCAATACCTATATCTATAGACCTCAGGGTAATTTTTTTCTCACTGGATAAACGAATGTATACCTGAATTGGAGGTTGACCGTTCAGTTCAACAGCCATATTTAATACACTACCTCCGCTTTGCAGGCAGAATGGTGGCGTATCGGACCAGCCACCGGCCAGATCCAAGCGTATAGGACTTCTTCCCCAGATGATCTGATCAGAACAAATATTTAACTGAGGCAAAGGATTATGCTCTATGGAACTAACAATAGCCTTTTGCAGCACCTCAAATGCCTGTTGTTCCTGGCCTGAACCATCTTTACCACTTTGTTTCAGAACCTCAGAACGAAACATATGGTCCCTGAAGCGGATCATAGGCGAAACCGATTCATCAAGATTCTGTGGCAACGGAAGCTGACCTGCCACAAATTCACCTGCAATTTGTTTCAGGTTTGCCTGGTAAAACACGCTGTGCTGATAATTTTTTGCCAGACCGGATAAGTTCAATAATCTGTATTTTTTGCGTTGATCCTGAAGACGTTCCAGGTTGGCATTGGCGCTTATCTGATCTGCAGAATACCGTTCGGAGGATAACCAAAGTCCCTGGGCAGCATTATCGCCGGTAATATCTATCATCCATTTTATAATACCTTCGCTTAATTCTTTTTTTGTCAGAACCGGGAAAATAGCAGATGATTGAATATCCGCTTCACCATCAAGTCCTGCTTTAGAGAAATCGAGGGTTCGTTCTTTTAGCCAGTCTGCAAATAATGTACCCATCCATGTTGTGTTCGGATCAGCCAAGGCACCACGAAAAGCATCATCGATGCTATAGGGCCGGATACAATATTTTTCCGTTCCAACCGGAATAATATCGAGGCACATACCTTCAGGTAAATTCAACTTCCAGTCGTTCTCAGGCACACCGGTTATTATGTGATCATGATTCAGTTTCCAGTCCGACGGAACATGACTGTTTTCGATCCAAACATTATAATGACCGGCATTCCACTGAACCGAGGATTCTGCATTCTGCACAAATAACGAAGGATGAACCTTCACCCGGTTATGCCAGATAGCTCTCTGATCTTTAATCCTGTTTTGGATCTTCTCAGTAGAAGAAATCAATTCACGTGATGTACCGTAATGATAAAATTCTCCTTTGTTTAAAGGCACGATTCCCACCGTCAATGCATTCAGTTCATCATCCTTTACATCCGGTTTTGTTCCCAATGCCACACCAAAGGTGCTGTACAGGTCATAATAATCAGGAATGCCGTTTTTAAATTTATCTTTCTCCCAACCACTCCGCTTCATAAGCAGATTAACGGCTTTATCACTCAGGATCCAAATGCCGATATCCATCATAAACAAATGAGATGTAGCGAGCGATTCAATCTTTTGGTGATCGGGCTTCTGCAGCATAAAATCGAGCTCACGTGGATTATTTTTAGGCGTAAAAAAGACACCATGACGGGCTGCCAGATGCGGATCAACCCAAATGCCCAGACATACCACATCTGCATCCGGAACTGAAATATCGGAATCACCGGTAAGGATCATCACATCACCACTGGCAATCAGTGTATTTTGATCCGGAGATGTCAGGCTCATTACCCGTTCCAACAAAGGCAACTGCAAATCAAGCAGGGTCTGATCAAGGCTTTGTCCACGACTCCATCTGAACACCGGAATAGGCGTCAGTATTTTACCGGATGGCGCATACCCCGGAAGGCGCCTGCTCTGTCCTCCTGCATGAATAATAATCTTCTTATCCTGCGAGAGATAATTTTCCATGCCGCCCAGCTTTTTGGAATGTTCTGAAAGAAGAAAAGCAGTACCGCCTCCTGAACCAATTTTATTTCCCGGAGGATCGGAAGCCACGAACCAATTTTCTGGTGAATAATGCGTTATGGTATGAAAAGCTGATACCAGATTTTCCGGCAGCGACAAAAGATATTGCATTTTATTGGGTTTTGAATCTGTTAAATAATATTGTAAAACCGGCAGTAATACCGGAATACTCACCAAAAGTAGTGATATAAAACCAAAATAGAAATAAGTGATAACCGTCAAAAACTATTATATTTTAGCCTTCAGATAACATGGATATACTAACACATATGGTTTCCGGCGTGGCTGTAGGAACAGTTCTTGCTTCTTTTTCAAGGCGAGGATTTATGGCTAAAGCCCGTATTTTATCTGCTTCTGCAATTGGTGGTATATTACCTGATTTTGACGTTTTCAGTTTATGGTCAGGATTTGATAAAACATTTGGCAGCACCCTCAATCTGCAAGATGGAAACAAGATTTACTATGCACAATACTGGTATTCACATCATGGTTTCTTCCATTCATTTTTTGCGGCATTTTTAATCACACTAATTTTAGGTTCTTTACTTTTTCTGTTTAAAAATGGTCGTGGAAAACATTCCAAAGAAAATTTTATCATTCATCTTAAAAGAAGTTCTTTGATTCTTCTTGCCTTTTGCGCAGGCTACATCATTCATCTGCTGGAAGATATGCCTACACCCGGATATACATGGGAAGGAATAAATCTTTTCTGGCCATCTTCACATTATTCCGGTGGAACCGGCGAAATCTGGTGGTGGAATAATTATGATTTATTTTTAATCATAGCCGGAGTTGCGGCCGTCAACCTTACAATTTTACTTCTCCCAAAAATAAAAGCAAGAAAATTAACGCCGCTAATTTTTGTAAGTGGCCTTATATTCTGCATTGTACAAATAAAGTCTCGTCCTCAGAATTTTGACTACACCTCGTTTAAAAAAGAATACAATAATTTTGAGCTGCAATCAAAAGAAATCCAGAAACAAATCCTTGGTAAAAGATTATATTCCTGGATGGATTATTTTGATAAAAAAGTTCCTTTCAATTTCTGAATTTACTTTTTCAAAAAGTCTTCCCGCAAAGGTGTAAAGTTATCCACAATTCTGGCCGTAGGACTGAGCAACTGAATAGTATGCATTTTATAAGGTGGCACAGAATACATATCACCCGCTTTTAAGTGTTGATCGGGTTCACCTTCGCAGAGAAAAATAAGTTCTCCCTCGGCCACATAAGCAGTCTGTTCGTGCGGATGATTATGCGGTGGTTCCGGCTCACTCCAAGGACCATTGGTAAAATCAATAACTACTGTCATCAGGTTTTCCGTATGGATGATTTTTCGTTGTAAGCCTTCTTTGACCTTTTCATAAGGTGTTTCATCAAATTTTAATACAGTCATTTAATATCAGATTATAGTTTTTCCTTCATCAACTCTTCCAGTTTTATCAAATCGGCACTGAATTTCCGAATCCCTTCAGCCAGTTTTTCCGTAGCCATTGCATCTTCGTTCAACATCCAACGGAATGTTTTTTCATCCACTTCAATCTTCTCAATATCAGCTTTCTTGGCCTCATCCACAGAAAGCTGGCGTTCCACCGCTACATCCATACCTTCCATTTCTTCTAAAAGATCCGGCGAAATCGTGAGCAGATCGCATCCGGCTAATTTAAGAATTTCCCCCGTATTTCTGAAACTGGCTCCCATCACTTCGGTTTCATATCCAAACTTTTTATAATACGTAAAAATATCCGCTACAGATTTCACACCCGGATCATCTTCTGCAGAAATAGAATCCACGCCCCAATCTTTTTTGTACCAGTCGTGAATCCTTCCCACGAATGGAGAAATAAGCTGCAAACCTGCCACAGCACATGCAATGGCCTGAGCCTTACTAAAAAGCAGTGTCATATTACAGTGAATATCGTCTTCCTTTAAAATTTTAGCCGCCTGTATACCTTCCCAGGTAGATGCTATTTTTATGAGAATTTTTTCTCGCATCACACCTTCTTTTTCGTACATATCAATGATATGCCGTGCTTTTTCAACCGTTTTTTCGGTATCAAAACTTAATCTTGCGTCTACCTCGGTAGAAACCCTGCCAGGTACAATTCTCAATATTTCAAGTCCAAAATTTACAGCAACCCGGTCCATAGCCAGATCCAGCTGTTTAGCTTTATCCGGTTCATGCTTTTTAGCAAACTCAATTGCCTCATCAATCAGTTTTGCATATTGCTTATTTTGCGAGGCTTTTAATATAAGAGACGGATTCGTGGTTGCATCCTGGGGTTTATAATCTTTAATTGATCCAAAATCGCCTGTATCAGCCACGACTTTTGTAAATTGTTTGAATTGTTCAAGTGTATTCATGGTTTTGAATTTTTAATATATCAGAACGTTTATAACGTTTTAGTTATAAGCATAAAAACACTGTATTTGTTCAATTCTTTAACACAAAAAAACCTGTGGAAACAACCACAGGTTTTTATTTCACAATAGTGTCGAAAAATGTTATTCAACCACTAAAGTTACTCCAAGAACAAAGATGTCATCAATCACTTTGTCTCCCAGGTTATCAAAAAATGAACCTGACCCATACCGCACATCATACTTTGCTCTGTCAATATTTATATTTGCTGCATATGTGTTTCCTTCCTTTGTCACATCAAAGGTTACAGGATGCGTGATCCCTTTTATGGTAAGATCTCCTTTAACAGTAGCTTTACCATTCTTCAGTGGAGATTTCCCTTTGATAACCAGTTTGGCTTCCGGATGTTTCGCCACACCAAAGAAGTCATCGGATTTAAGATGATTTACCAGTTTCTGGTTATATTCCTCACTCTCAAGGTCCAGATTTTTAATGGTGCTCATATCCACCACAAACTCTCCGCCCGATATAACATCGTTTTTCACTACAATGGAACCACTTTTCAAACCTACGGTCCCATTATGTTGACCACCAACTTTTTTACCAACCCAGGTAATTTCACTTTTTTGGGTACTGGCCGTCAATTCTTCTGCTGAGACTTTGCTAACCAGCGCGCTCAGCACTACAAAAATTAAAAGATTAATTGTTTTCATTGCTTATGTATTTAATTTGATTAAAAATATTTATTATCCAATCTGCATCGGAACTTCCATCACTAAAAGCGATGTTCCGCTTTCTGTTTCTATTTTTACTTTTTCCGTTTCGCTGATCCCAATTCCATCACGTTTACTTAAGTTATTTCCTTCAATGGATACATTACCTTCCAAAACAAAAACATACACACCATCACTGGCATCTTTAAGTTCATACTCTACCGTTTTGTGTGCTGTAAAATGCCCCATACTAAACCAGGCTTTCTGATAGACCCAAACACCCTTATCGTTTTTATCAGGCGAAAGGACCTGAAAGAGTTCATTTTCTGTTTTCAAGTCACGAATTGAAACCTGATCATAGCGCGGTTCAATATTTTTGCGGTCAGGAAAAACCCATATCTGAAGAAACTTCACCGACTTATCGCTGTTCCGGTTATATTCACTGTGAAACACACCTGTTCCCGCACTCATTACCTGCACATCTCCTTCCTGAATTACTGCCTGATTACCCATATTATCCTTATGTTCAAGATCACCGGATAACGGAATGGAAATAATCTCCATATTATCGTGCGGATGCATCCCGAATCCTTTTCCCGGTGCCACTTCATCGTCATTCAATACGCGGAGTGCACCGAAATGAATACGTTCAGGATCATAATAATTCGCAAAACTGAATGTATGATGGGTATCCAGCCAACCATGATTGGCATGTCCCCTACTGTTTGCCTTATGGATTATGGTTTTCATATCTCACTCCCTTTTTGTTTTTATATTACACTACAAAGGTACGGTGAGTTGGTACGGCAGGCCATGCGAAAATCAGGTCGGGTATTGCAAAAATCAGTTCTGTCGGGCTGAATTGCGGAATTCCAAAGGTGCTACACCACTATACCGCTTAAAAAAGTTGCTGAAATGCGCCGGTTCTTCAAATCCAAGCTCATAAGCCAGTTCCTTGTTGGTTAATTCGGTAAATAATAATGAACGTTTGGCTTCAAGAATAATCCGATGTAAAATATATTCTTTGGCTGATTTACCTGTCAGCGCTTTAACCGACTTATTAAGGTAGTCACTGGTCACAGATAACATATCAGCATAATCCGATACTTTATGGTTGATCCGGAAATGCTGCTCAATTAAATTCTTGAAATTTCTTACCAACTGATTTCCTGCCTCCAGAGATTGAAGATCTTTTGCTTTGTTAAGTGAACAATGGTTATTACTCTGAATCAGCAATAATTTTAACAATGCACCAAGCGCATCACTTTTATATTCCATCTGCATTTGAGAATAGTCACAAATATGGCTGACAATGGTTCTGTAATATTCAAACTGTTCATTGTTTAAAGGAAGTGGTGGTGTTTCCCCGTGCTCATTAAACAAATAAACATCATCCACCATTTTGTCGTGAATATTGTTTTTTATCAGGAATAACTTGTTGAAATTCAACACCCAACCGGAAGGACGTTCTGATGCAATGACCTGGTGAACCTGACCCGGATATACGAAATACAGGCTCTTATCGAACATATCATAACTTTTAAAATCAATGTTATGAATGCCTTTGGCCTTTTCCAAAAGAATGATGGTATAATAATCATGACGGTGAGGTTTATCCGGTCTTCCTTCCATCTCATCATACAGTGCGGCAACATCTTTCAAAATAAACTCAACAGGATCATCATTCTGATCTGTTAAAGCATATGTTTTTATTTCGGTATGACCACTAAGCATTTTTTCTGGATAGTTGGAACTTTAAAAACACCTGATGCGGTTATTCTGTTTATAACGGTTATAAATTTCACTAATAAAGCCTTTCATAATAAGGTATTCTACGTTTTATATAACATTTTTTAACTTTCTGATTGTATAATTAATAGCCATTGTATATTTTAGTGTTGTCAACTTAAACTTTAAAGTTTAGCTGTTTGTCATGTTTGTTGCTATTAAAACGTTTAACCGCATATTATCTAACCTTAATTATTCATACTCATGACCCGAAAAGAACATCTCATATTCTGTAAGAAATGTCTGAACAGAAAATATGACAGTAAACAGGGAATTATCTGTAATCTAACACAGAAGCCAGCGGATTTTAAAGAAACTTGTGAATCTTTTTCCTTAGATCCTGAAATCAAGGACGTTGACAACAGATCTGAAGAGCCGGTAAGTGCAGCACTGATAGATTCCAAACAGGGAGAACAAATCCTTGCATCTCTGAAATATTATCAGGATTTTAATTTTGCTGTTGCTGGTGGTCTGATGACCATGCTGGTGAGCGCTGTTGTTTGGGCGGTTATAAGCGTTGTGACAAAGATGCAAATTGGATTTATGGCCATTGGCGTTGGTTATCTTGTTGGAAATGCAGTCCGTTATTTTGGATCAGGTGTAGATAAAAAATTCGGAATTCTTGGTGCTGTTTTATCCATGTTGGGTTGCGTTTTCGGAAATCTGTTTGCTCAGGTAGGCTTTATAGCACAGGAACAGGCACTTGGATATTTTGAGACACTAAACTATTTAAATTTCAGCCTTATCCTGCAAATCATGGCGGAGTCATTCTCACCAATGGACCTGTTATTTTATGGAATAGCCATTTACGAAGGTTACCGGTTTGCTTTTAGAAAACTAAGCAATGCTGAACTTTTAAAAATACAAAATGGTGAATATGATGGTTTACCTGCAAATCAGAAATTCAAGAAACCATTGGTTATTTCCAGCGTTGTTATTATGGCTCTTTTTATTTTCACACTGAGCAGAGGCAACAATGGTTTCAAAACTTATTACTATGAGTCAGGCCAGCGAATGTATGAAGGAGAAATCAAAAAGAACAGGCAGAATGGTCCATGGACATACTGGTACGAAAACGGAAGCAAGCAGCTTGAAGCTAATTATGTGAAAGGATCGCAGGAAGGAAACTGGAAATGGTACAATACAGAAGGCATACTTATTCAGGATGGATTATATAAAGATGGGCTGGAGAACGGACAATGGAAGCACTATTATGATAATGGCAGCATAATGGACTCCGGACGGTTTGAAAACGGACGTCAGGAAGGCTTTTGGAAAGGTTGGAATGCAAAAGGTCAGGTGAGCTTTGAAGGTAATTACCATCTTGACAAACCGGAAGGTAAGTATACAACCTATCATGAAAACGGAAATATCCTTTCAACCGGCAACATGCATAAGGGTGAAATGACAGGTACCTGGTATAATTATTTTGAAGATGGCAGTCCTGAAAGTGAAATAACTTACAGGGATAAGAAACCTTATATTCTAAATGTTTGGTTAAAAGATGGAAATCAGATTATAAAAGACGGAAACGGTGAATATGTATCCTATTACGGGAATGGCCGGGTCAGTCAGAAAGGGAAGCTTGAAAACGGTATAAAAGTTGGTATCTGGAAAGAATATTCCAACGTTGGAGCATTGAGGACAGAATATGTAATGGAAGATGACATATTCAAAATTATAAGTGCCTGGGATATACACAATAACCATATCATAATCAATGGTGAAGGAGATTATGTGAGCTATTATCCCGAAAGTGATCAACTATTTGAATCGGGGAAACTGGTTGAGGGAAAACGGGAAGGTGAATGGATTACTTATGGACCTGGTACGGGGAAATTACAAGCTGAACAAAATTATGAGACAGGTCATCTGAATGGTCCGGCAAAACTCTATTTTGAAAGTGGCGAACTCCAGGTTGAAGGAACTTATAAAAACGATAAGCAAACCGGTATATGGAACTGGTATTTTGAAGATGGAACAGTGAGTTCAAGTGTAGAATTTATAGAGGGCAAAAAGACCGGAATACAGGAAATTTTTAATGAGTTCGGAGAAAAAACAAAAGAAGAAATATACGAAAACGGAGAGTTAAAAGACCTGCGTATAATTTAAATAATATGATCAGACAGTATAAAACAAAAATTATCAGATACAAGCTCTTCCTGGTTTCCGGATTGATGTTGCTTGCCCTCTCTGCTTACGGCCAAAAAGTAAAAAAAGTAAAACAAAAACTACCGGATAATTTGGCAAGAGAGTTTTATGTACTAAAATCAGATCCTGATATTAAAGAAGGATATTACAGGGAGGAGAACAAAAGAACCGGAAAATTAACTGAAGGAAATTACCATAATAATAAAAAGAGTAAGTTATGGTCATACTACTCAAAAGATGCAGGCGACAAAAAAGCTAAATACCATCTAAATAAAAGAGGAACCTATTCTAACGAGAGAAAAGATGGCATCTGGCAGTATTATAATTATAGGTCTTTAGTAGAGAGACTTGAGTATTATTCATCAGGAATACTGGACAGTGCATTCATTTTTGATGATCTTGGCATAAAGGTTCAACGAGCCGTGTTTTATTATAATGGTCATGATAGTGTAATTTTTCAATACAATGTAAATGAAAAACCTGTTTATGCTTATGACTCAAAATCGGATCAAATTCTTAGGTATCACTTCTATAATAATCCTCCTGAATATATGGCAAAGATCGACGGCAACTGGATAAAAACAGGTCTTGATTATCCGGCACTGCTCATTAACTTTGAAGAACTAATGGCTTTCTACAAGAACAGGATGAAAGAAAATTCAGAAGGAATAGTTGGAATCCCAATTATTCAGGGAACGGTTGATAAAACCGGAAAAACCACAGATTTAGTTTTTTTAGACAATTTGAAAGACCTGAATGAAAATGATTTTATCACTCAAAAGTCATTTAATGATAGCATAATGTCGTATCTGTATTCTAAGGATCTAAAATGGATTCCAGCACATAAAAATGGTGAGGCCATTTCTTCCAGGTTTTATTTTAATCCAACCGGATTCAAAAATTATATTCATGACAATCCTATTTGTTATGAAAAAGAAGATGCCATTATTTATATAAAACCGGAAGATATGCCTTCTTTTCCCGGTGGCGAAATGGCAATGATGAGTTATTTGAGTAATATAATCAGGTATCCGGCAGAAGCACAAAAAAAAGGGATACAGGGAAGGGTTTATGTAAATTTTGTAATTAAAAAAGATGGAACTATCAAAAATATTAAAGTTATAAGAGGTGTACATCAGTCACTGAACGAAGAAGCTGTAAGAGTAGTAAAAAACATGCCCAAATGGATTCCTGGAAAAGTTAATGGTATACCCGTAAACGTAAGTTTTATGTTGCCAATTAATTTTGTACTTAATTAATATTCAAAAAAATGAAAACCGTGCACCTTGTTCTTACAATGTTGCTTATTGTATCATCAACATTTTGCTTTCTAAATACATTTTCATACCTTTAATAATGCAATTAATTCTCTCATTTTAATTGCATTATACAGGTATACATTCCCATTTTACTTGCTTGCATAACAGATTAGATCTGCTGTTTACGGTAGATTGTCGGACTATGCTGAAAAAAGACACTAAACTGAAGTAAGCTCATTAAAAGCACTTTATACATGAAAGTTACGATATTAGGTACCGGTGTTGTAGGACAAACCATTGCCAGCCGGCTTGTTGAATTACACCATCAGGTGGTTATGGGAACACGCAATCCGCATGAAACCATCCAGCGTACAGAACCAAATCAGATGACCGGAACATCATTTTCTGAATGGCATAAGATTAACTCAGCTGTAACATTAATGGCATTCAATGAAGCAGCAAATGAAGCTGATCTGGTTATAAATGCAACGAATGGCTCAGTATCCCTGGCTGTGTTAAAAACAGTTGGTAAAGAAACACTTAAAGGTAAAGTCCTGCTTGATGTTGCCAATCCTTTGGATTTTTCAAAAGGCATGCCTCCTTCCCTGGCAGTATGCAATACAGACTCCCTTGCAGAACAGATTCAACGTGAATTTTCTGAAACCCTGGTCGTAAAAAGCCTGAATACCATGAATACTGTAATCATGATGCATCCGGTAACGATTGCAGGCGATCACAATGTATTCGTTTGCGGGAATGATGAAAATGCAAGACAGATGGTAAAAGACCTGCTTTACAGTATTGGATGGAAACATGAGAATATTCTGGATCTTGGAGACATCAGTGCCGCAAGAGGAATGGAAATGCTCCTGCCGATCTGGCTCAGACTGTACGGCACATTCGGACATGCAAATTTCAATTTTCATATTCAAGCAGATAAATAGCTAATAAATATTATGTTTCGTTGCCGTTTATACAATTCAGGGGCTAAAGAAAATAAATGACGTAAAAAAATATACTAATATGTTACTCTTGAAATTGATGTATCTTTAAAGGAATCCGACAGCTGACTATAATAAAGTAATTTTGAAACCTTAAAAAGACAATCAATACCACAATGCACTATAATTATATCTATAAATAAACTTTTTGACACATTTAACACACTTTCATGTAATAATTTGCTATAATTGTATCGGATTTGAACTTTAAATTCTGTCCATGATTTTTAAGTTCATGCTTTGGAAGCTTGATGAATTATAATGAATAATTCAAAATAAATAGCAAAATGCCTGATCAGAATAAACTTGATTATGGCCTTTACATGAAGCTTTACAATATAGTATAACAAATTCAAAAAGGTATATGCCAAGAATAAGTTTTGATCAATATATCGCAAAAGGTTTTTATGATGAAATGTTTGACGCAAACGGAAAAGTCAGACCTCATTATAAATTATTCAAAAAAAGACTGGATAAACTGGGTTGGACCAAACTTAATTTCCTGCAGCATTCAACAGACAGGGCCCAATTGTCATTGGGCATGACTTTTAATGTTTACAGCGACAACCAGGGAATAGAACGTATATTACATCTTGATATTCTTCCGAGAATAATAGATGGAAATGACTGGAATTATCTTGAAAGAGGTTTAACTCAGCGCATCATTGCATTAAATATGTTCATTGATGATTTATACAATGAACAAAAGGTTCTGAAGGACAAGATCATTCCACATGAGTTGATTGCAGGAACCAAATCATACCTTAAAGAGTGTATGGGAATAAAACCACCCCTTAACGTTTGGAGTCATATAACCGGAACCGACCTTATTCGCGGTGAAGATGGTAAATTTTACGTGCTCGAAGATAACCTGAGATGCCCGTCCGGAGTATCCTATATGCTTGAAAACAGGGAAATTCTTAAACGTACCTTCCCAGAGCTTTTTGAAAAACTGCATGTTCGACCGGTTTATAATTATATGCATCATTTGCGCGATATGCTGGAGTCACTTACTCCGGTTCAGAATGCAAATATTGTGGTACTTACACCCGGAATTTATAACTCTGCATATTTTGAACACGCCTACCTGGCTCAGCAAATGGGTGCCGAACTTGTAGAAGGAAGAGATCTTGTTGTAAAGAACGATATTGTATATATGATCACTTCAAAGGGTTTACAAAAGGTTGATGTAATATACAGAAGGGTTGATGATGATTTTCTCGATCCGATGGTATTCCGGAAAGATTCAATGCTGGGAACATCCGGACTTTTTAAAGCCTATAGAAAAGGAAATGTTGTACTCGTAAATGCACCCGGAACAGGAGTAGCGGATGATAAGGCAGTGTATGCCTATATTCCACGTATCGTAAAATACTATCTTGGAGAAGATATTATAATTCCTAACGTTAAAACTTACATCTGCTCCGAAGAAAGCGATCTTAAATACGTGATTGAAAATATTGATAAGTTGGTGATAAAACAAACCGATGGATCCGGCGGTTACGGGATGCTTATCGGACCGAAATCCACTAAAGATGAACAACAAACATTCATAAAAAAAATAAAAGCTAATCCAAGGAATTACATTGCACAGCCAACGATTAATTTATCAAGAGTTCCTACTTTAACGGAGGGTTCTATTGATGGCAGACATGTAGATCTGCGACCATATATACTTTACGGTAAAGATGTAAAAATTATTCCCGGTGCTTTAACGAGGGTAGCCCTGAAAAAGGATTCACTTGTGGTGAATTCATCGCAGGGCGGAGGAAGTAAGGATACCTGGGTTTTGGACAATATTTAAATTTCACACTATGTTAAGTAGAGTTGCAGATGCCATATACTGGATGAACAGATATATTGAAAGAGCCGATAATTATGCACGGTTTCTGGATGTAAATTTCAACCTTTCGCTGGACCTTCCCCCTGACATTTCGGAACAATGGCAGCCTTTGGTAGCGACAACCGGAGACTGGGAGTTATATAAAAGTCTGCATAGCAAACCCGTAAAAAATAAAGTCATTTATTTCCTGGGTTTCGACGAAAACAATCCAAATTCAATTCTCAATACCATAACCAGCGCACGTGAAAATGCAAGATCTGTACGACCGGACATCACGAAGGAAATATGGCAACAAATCAATAATTTATACTATTTGGTAAAAGATGAAAAAGAGAAAAAACGATGGCAGAAAAATGATCCCCGAAGTTTTTTTAATGAAATAAAAAAGGGATGTCAGTTATTAAACGGTATCTTCGACACAACTCTTTCCCGGAACGAAGGTTGGCACTTTGGAAAAATAGGACAGCTGATTGAAAGAGCCGATAAAACATCAAGGGTACTGGACGTAAAATACCATATGTTGTTGCCAAAGCTGGAAGAAGTGGGTTCTCCTTTTGATCTCATTCAATGGACAGCCCTCTTAAAATCTGTGAGCGCATTCGATATGTACAGAAAACAATACGGGAAGCTAACCCCCTTTCATATATCAGAATTTCTTATTCTGGACGACGCATTTCCAAGATCAATACTTTACTGTCTCGATAAAGCAGAGAAATCCTTAAACGTTATTACAGGAAGTACAACAGGTTACTCAAATAAAGCAGAAAAACAAATCGGAATTTTAAAATCACAGCTTGAATATGCCGATATAAATGATATTTTTAAAACCGGATTACACGAATATCTTGATAATTTTCAGGTTAAATTAAATGAGACATCATCAGCTATTTTTGATACATTTTTCTCAATTGAAAATGCTTTAAGCATCAGCTAATCATTTTATTATGACATATTGTTTAGCCATTAAAGTTAAATCTGGTATCATAGGAATTTCAGATACCAGGATCACGTCGGGGCACGAAACTACAAAGGCAAAAAAAGTCTTTACCATAAATAAGAATCAACATTCATTTTTCATTATGACCTCAGGGTTAAGATCTGTCAGGGACAAAGCCTTAACTTATTTCAGAGAAATAATTGATGAAGATGATTCGTCCTTTAATAAACTTTACAAGGCAGTTAATGCATTTGCCGCACAGGTTAAAAGAGCAGCCAAAGAGGATAGAGAAGCACTTAGGGAGGCCGGATTACATTTTAATTTATTTGCACTGGTTGGAGGTCAGCTTCAGGATGACGACGGACATAAAGTATTTCTTCTGTATCCAGAAGGAAACTGGATAGAAATTACGGAAGGTTCTCCGTTTATGATCATTGGGAATAACGGATACGGAAAACCTATTCTCGACAGGGTATTGAAATATAATTCAAGTCTTAAATTCGCTCTAAAGGCCGGATTCCTGTCATTTAATGCAACACAGGTAAGCTCAAACGACGTGGATTATCCAATCCATGTGGTGTATTACGAAAAAGACAGTTACAACATCATAGAAAAACAATACAAAAAGGAAGAACTGCAAAGTATATCTCAGTTCTGGCAGCATCAGTTGAGTGAATCCATAAGCAATCTGGATGATAGTTGGATGGATAAACTTTTCACTAAAAACGGCGATGCATTTGAAACGCTTGACGAAGAATAAACCGGATGAATCTGCACATATCGCATATAACAGAATATTTTTTTAGTACAGATGTTTTTTTTGAACCTCACGTTCTTAGATTCAAACCGAAGTTTACACCATACTGTAGTGCGAAAGAGCATCACATAACGGTTGATCCGGAACCAGCAGGACTTTCCCGCTTTCTGGATTCAGAAAACAATGACATCCAGCTTTGCTGGTTTAACGATGTACATAGTAAACTATACATTAAAAGTGAATCGTTGCTGACCATTAGCCCCTATAATCCGTTTCAATTCCTGATTTATCCGCTCGAATATAACGTTTTACCGTTTCATTATAACGCAACAGATTCTGAGTCACTGGAAATCTACCTCAGGTATCAGGATGTACCGGACAACCTTGCAAATTTTGGGAAGCAGATATTAAAAGCTTCCAATAATGAAACTATTCCTTTTCTGACCAATATTACAAAGGCCATACACGATGATTTTCTTATAGAAACGCGGCTGGAAGGTGCACCTTACACTCCGGCAAAAAGTTTTAACTTAAAAAGAGGTTCATGCAGAGATCTGGCATGGATGCAAATCAATCTCCTGCGCTTTCTGGGTATTGCGTCAAGATTCGTTAGCGGATATTACTTTCTGGACGATGATGCTGTAGCTTTTGAGCTACATGCCTGGCTCGAAGTTTATTTGCCGGGAGCTGGTTGGATCGGTCTTGACCCCACACATGGCATAGCTACCGGTAATCATCATATTCCTGTGGCATCAAGCCGGATTCAGGAAAATACAATGCCGGTTTCCGGTTCCATAAGAGGAAGCGCTACATCAAAAATGGAAACGAATCTTTACATTCAAAAGTTAAAATAGCTGGCCCTGAACTGTAATTCCAACAGCATTTTTGTTTGTTTTATCAATCATGTTTATCTTTAATGCTTCAAATTACTTTCGTAAAAAGATGAACAAATCCCTTTATACATTTTCAACCGTTATTGCCGGATCAGTTTTATTGTCTGCAACCTCTTGTCAGCCTAAGGAGAAGAAAACAGCAGAAAAACCAAATATTATCTACATTTTAGCCGATGATCTTGGCTATAGTGACGTAAGTTGTTACGGACAAACCCATTTTCAAACGCCAAATATTGACCGCCTTGCAGCATTGGGGATGAAGTTTACACGTCATTATGCAGGTTCTACTGTCTGTGCCCCTTCGCGATCATCTTTAATGACCGGAATGCATACCGGACATACACCCATTCGTGGCAATATGGGCGTTGAACCGGAAGGACAGGTTCCAATGGATTCCGCAGCTCTCACAATTGCGGAAGTTCTTAAAAAAAACGGATATGTTACGGGCGCTTTCGGAAAGTGGGGATTAGGTTATCCCGGATCCGAGGGTGATCCTAATTTTCAGGGTTTCGATGAATTTTTCGGTTACAACAGTCAGACACTGGCGCATAATTATTATCCGTATCATCTGTGGCATAACCAAACCAAAGTGATGCTGGAAGAAAACCAGGGACATCAAAACGGCGTGTATGCTCCAAACCTCATTCACAAACATGCGCTTCAGTTTCTTGAAAATAACAGGGATACATCTTTCTTCCTTTTCTATCCAACCATTATGCCACATGCAGAACTAGTTGCACCGGAAGAATATATGGATCAGTACCGGGGAAAATTTCTCCCTGAAAAAACCTATAAAGGAGTGGATGATGGTCCACGTTACCGGCTGGGGCCCTATGGTTCACAGGATGAATGTCATGCCGCATTTGCAGCCATGATAAAACTGCTGGACGATCAGGTAGGTGAAATCATTGATAAAGTTGAAGAACTTGGCCTGAGCAAAAACACACTCATTATTTTTACGTCAGATAACGGACCACATAAGGAAGGTGGTGGTGATCCTGATTATTTTAACAGCAATGGCCCGTTCAATGGCTATAAACGCGATTTATACGAGGGTGGCATCCGCGAACCCATGATTGCAGTCTGGAAGGATCATATCAACGCAGGTTCCGAAACGGATCATATTTCAGCCTTCTGGGATGTTATGCCTACAGTATGTGATATGATTGGCGCAGAAGCTCCTATGGATATTGATGGGATATCTTTCCTTCCAACCATGCTTGGAAAACCCCAGAAAGAACACGATTATCTTTACTGGGAATTTCATGAACAGGGAGGTAAACAGGCTGTATTGATTGACAACTGGAAAGGTATAAAATTCGGCATGCAGGAAAATCCGGATACAACACTTGTTCTTTTTGACCTTACCACTGATACAGGTGAGTTACATAATGTGGCAGATCAGCATCCTGAGATGGTTGAAAAAATGGATCTGATCATGTTGGAGGAACATCACAAATCAGATCTTTTTCCGTTTGAATATGAAGAAGTTCCGGAACCGGTTCAATAAATAATGTTACGGTATCAGGAATACTTAAAAGGGTAACATAAAAAATTTTCTGCCATTTCCGGAACAACGGATCTGAAATTACTCTAATTTCGCGCTTTATTTTACTCCAGGATGGAAAACATATTCAAGCCGAAATTCTTCTCAGTTCTAAAATCAGGAATATCTAAAAAACAGTTCTCAGCCGATGTTCTATCGGGAGTAGTTGTCGGAATTGTAGCATTGCCTCTTGCTATAGCATTTGCTGTCGCCTCAGGTGTATCACCGGAAAAAGGATTAATTACAGCTATCATCGCCGGTTTTATCATTTCTTTCCTTGGTGGCAGCCGCGTTCAGATCGGTGGTCCAACCGGTGCTTTTATAGTCATCGTATATGGAATCCTGGAGAAGTATGGATTTGAAGGGCTTATGATTTCAACCATTCTGGCTGGCGTAATTCTTATTTTATTCGGTATTCTGCGTCTTGGAGCCTTATTGAAATACTTTCCGCATCCCTTAATCGTTGGGTTTACTAGTGGCATTGCCCTGGTTATTTTTTCCACACAGATTAAAGATGCGCTCGGACTGGATCTTGACAAAGTACCTTCAGCTTTTATTGACAAATGGGGAACATATGCCGCTAATCTTAATCATATCAACCCGTATGCACTTGCCATTACTGCCATTACGATCCTGATTGTAGTCTTTTCAAAAAAGCTTACAACCAAAATACCGGGTTCTTTTATTGCCATTTTGCTTACAACGATTGTGGTAAAACTTTTTAACCTTCCGGTTACAACAATAGAATCGTTTTTTGGAGATATCCCAAATCAAATCAGCTTCAATTTTCCCCACATACAATTGTCCGAATTGTCTGGTTACCTTGCTCCTGCCCTTACAATCGCCTTGTTGGGTGGAATAGAATCATTACTCTCTGCTGTAGTGTCTGATGGTATGATCAGCGGAAATCACAGGTCGAACACCGAACTTATTGCACAGGGCATTGCCAATATCGTTACACCCTTTTTCGGTGGAATTCCTGCAACAGGAGCCATTGCACGTACAGCAACAAATGTAAAGAACGGCGGTAGAACACCAATAGCAGGTATCGTTCATGCTGCTACACTGCTGCTCATCATGTTGTTTCTTGGACAATGGGCAAAACTGATCCCGATGTCTGCACTGGCCGGTATTCTGATTGTGGTTGCCTACAACATGAGTGAATGGAGGTCCTTCCGATCTGTACTACGCGGATCTGTATTCGATATTATTGTTTTACTCAGCACTTTTATACTGACCGTACTGGTAGATCTCACCATTGCCATTGAAGTTGGCGTCGTTCTGTCTGCATTACTGTTTATGAAGCGCATGGCTGATATCGGTAATGCTGAGGTAAAAGAAAAAATTGACAGCGACCTGATAGAGAACTACTCAGAAATTCCTAATGGCATTTCGATCTATGAGATCAGCGGACCAATGTTTTTTGCATCTGCGAAAACCTATTCGGAAACATTGAAGGAAATTGGTGCTAAAAGTAAAGTTCTTATTATCCGTATGCGTCATGTGCCCTTTGTGGACTCTACCGGTTTACATAACCTAAAAGAAGCCATTAAGATAATTAAGCAAACCGGAGTAAAAATTGCTTTCTCCGGTGTTAACAGTAGTATTCTTCAAAACTTTGATACGTTTGGACTGCTTGAGCTTGTACCAGCCGACCATATTTTTGATTCATTTGAAAAAGCGGTTGCTTTTGCGAAAAAGGAATTGCAGAACTGATCCTTCTAATCACATTCCGTGCTTCATTTTTTTTAACTGTTTATACTTCTGCGCGTTTACAACACCCGTAGTAAAAATATTTAAAAAGATCGTCGATTATATGACAGGTAAAGTGTGATGAAATAGCGTTCTTTGTATAAAATTCAATGCAATGAACTATAAAAGACTTTCTTTATTTGGCATTTTAATCATTGTGGCTGGACTGTCCACCCTGTTTTTAACGACAGAAAGAATCTCATTTCATGATGAAGATTCAGACTATGAAGAAGAAAATGAGGAAAGACCCGATGAAGAAGTTTTGACGGGAAAAGAAAAGGAACTATTCCTTAAATACCTGGAAGGAAGACAACAACAGACCTTGCTGAAATCCGTGTCGGTAAATGGCGAAAGCAGCTACGCCAATGGTGCCCTTACCGGAACATGGAAACACAAAGTGCCCCATACCACAGGCTACGGTTACCGTGTTGATAATTCAGCGTACGATTCGCTCCGAAATGTGTTCTATGTGGTTACATATGCCGGCCATTTATACAAACTTGAATACGAGAACCAGATAAAATGGACCTTGCTTAACCATAAGATACAGATGAATCCACCTGAAAACGCTTCAGCAAATCCGATATTTACAGGGACTCTCTTAGGTGACTCAACGTTCAGGCTTATACGAAGTAACGATAACCAAAACCGTATGGAATATTCTGATGACGATGGTAAAACATGGAACATCAGCACCGGAGCATCAGTAACGAGAAGCTGGTCGAACCAGGCATTTGAAATTACCAGTGGTAATGCCAAAAAAATTATTTTACATACTTACAACTCGAATTACCACCATTTATATTTCTCAGCGGACAATGGTAAAACCTATCAGGAATCCTCATTGACTTTTCCAATATCCACTTACGATGTAAGAATAGCCAAACCATTTAACACTAACGATGCCTATCTTTGGGTATGGTGGAAAGGATCAAAAAAGGTTGATATCTATAAATATGATCCGGAAATTGAAGATTTTGAACTGAAGTATAATTCGCCTTCCATGCTGGCCGGAACAAATCTATCCAGTGCTGCGGCAACATTTTACGGGGGAAAATATCACTTTTACCTTTCCACTATCAATTCTGATTATACCATTTATTATTCGGATGATGAAGGTCAGACGTGGACGCAGAAAAACGCAGGAAGAGACAAACCTTTTGAAATCATAAGCCCCAACAAGCCCAATATCCTTATCAGTGGGTTTGAGGACATGAAACTTTCTGTGAATTATGGTTCTACCTGGACCGGATATGATCACAAACTTGGATGGGATCTTCAACACCTGAAAACATTTGAAATGTCCGGCGGAAAATTCATTACACTTGCAGGTCTCGATTTTGGTTGTTATGTCTCAGAAACACCAGAAAATAAAGACTCCTATATCTGGTGTAATAACGAAGCATGGTATGCCATGCATTACGATGCTGCCACCAGTGAACGTTACAATTCTGTTTATATGGCTAATCAGGACAGAGGCACAACAGCTTATCCTGATACAGCTTCAGACGTTAATACGGTTGATATAGATGGAACAGATGTACTACGGGTTTGCTTTGCCAGCAAAGAAAAATCGGTATGGACATGGTTCTACTATGGAAGGATAAAACACAGATTTAATTTTCCAACAGGTATCGGTGGTGAGGCTGTATTTGATGGCTTAGGGAACTGGTGGGCTGCACCTATCGTTGCTTCACCTGATGAATCCGAAGATGCAATATATGCAGCATATGGCAGTAATCTGAAGAAATTCACATATAATTCCGGTTCGAATTCGATTAGCCAATCCACACATGATTTTAACTTCAATTCCAGTTTTGGTGATGATTTGGGTGGATTCGGATATTCAAAACTGAACCGGAATAACTGGTATGCCGCATTAAATAACGGTGTATTTCTATATTCAAAAGATGCCGGAATTACGTGGACAAAAACCCTTTATCCTGGTCCTTACCCAAAAGCAAACGATCAGTCGTATAATTATCCGAAAAACCAGATTGTTATAAAAGCATCCCAGATTGATTCCAACAGGGTGTATTATGCTGGTGTTGGTAATACTTTTCTGATTTCTGAAGATGGTGGCAGAATATTTTTACCCCATAAGAAAGGGCTTGATATATACAGGATGAGAGATTTTGACCTGTCTCCGGATGAGAAATATATTTTTGCTGCATGTGGATATGAAGGTGCATGGGTATTTTCAGTTGAAGATAATTACTGGTATCAAATGAACGAGGATCCGATTCCAAGTGTCGATTTTACTGATGTTCAGTTTATAGAAAATAAAAACTGTGTAAGATATAGTACGTTCGGCAGTGGAATAATTGATTTCTACATCAACACCATTTTTCCTCCACATCCACCAATAGATTTTTCAGCAAGCGCCCTAACAGATTTTGCAATTCTTTTAAGATGGACAGATAATTCGTTTAATGAAGATGGCTTTATTATAGAGCGGGGCTCTGACGGCTCTTTTGTGACTATTGATACAGTTAGGGCAGGAACCAATATCTATGTCGACCGGAACCTTAATTCATCAACTACTTACCAATACAGATTAAAAGCCTATAATAGCGGCGGATCATCAGTACCAACATCGACAGTTGAAGCCACAACAAAAACAGCTACCGGAATGGATGAGATAAATATGAATATTAAATTATATCCGAATCCTGCAGATAAGATCTTGAATATAGAACTTGGGGCAGTTAAGAACGATGTAATTCTCAATATTATAGATTTAAAAGGGAGAACGCATATTACTGAAAAAATATCCCGTGGAACAGAGAGGCTTAAAATACCGCTGGACAATCTTGATCAGGGAACTTTTATCCTGGATATTACGTATGATGGCAAACATTTGACGCGGGAATTCATAAAACAGTAATTTTATCCATCAGATTTATAAAAATATTGCGTTAAATTAAAAATTATCACTTCCAATAAGTGTTAGTTTTACAATCATTCGTATATTCGTAACTTTGAAATAATATTGATTTGAATACTAAATTTTTAACCCGTATCATGAAGAATAATGTAATCATACTTTTTTTATTGCTGGTAATTTCATGTACCTCTAAAAGTCAGGTAACTTTTGAAGTAGATGGAAATGAACAGGGGAAAGCTATCAGTACCAATCTGATTGGCGCATTCTTTGAAGACATAAATTATGGAGCCGATGGCGGATTATATGCTGAGCTTGTACAGAACCGCTCTTTCGAATATTATCCGGTGGCCGGTTATACTGACATGCAGCCGCTTGATGCATGGTCAGTTATAACTGAAGGCGGAGCTGTTGCAACCATGACAGTGGAAAA
The DNA here is from genome assembly GCF_042219825.1 of Quyinboa mangrovi. Lineage (NCBI taxonomy): Bacteria > Pseudomonadati > Bacteroidota > Bacteroidia > Bacteroidales > Quyinboaceae > Quyinboa > Quyinboa mangrovi. The sequence goes on along the minus strand of NZ_JBHJHQ010000002.1, from coordinate 347,201 downwards.
CAGCAATCCCATTAATGAAAACAATACACACTACCTGAAATTTGCAGTTTCCAATACAGGATCCAGTGTAGGATTTAAAAACTCCGGATATGATGGAATCTCAGTGAAAGAGAGAGATAATTATGATTTTTCAGCATATGTAAGATGTGATGGAAGCTTCTCTGCTCCGGTGTCGGTATTGATAGTTAACGGATCAGGAACAGCAATTGGGGCATTTATCATAAGTAACATTACAAACGACTGGCAGAAAGTTTCAGGCGTAATCACCGTTACCATGACAAGTGATGATGCAACCTTACAACTAAAGACAAAAGAAGCAGGAACCCTCTATTTTGATATGATTTCATTGTTCCCTCAAAACACATTTAAAAACAGGAAGAACGGATTAAGGCAGGATCTGGCACAGGCTGTTGCTGATCTTCACCCACGATTTTTGCGTTTCCCCGGAGGATGTGTTTCCCACGGACGTGGAAATGACAATGCTTACCGCTGGAAAGAAACAGTTGGAGATGTTGCAGAACGCACACCAAACTGGAACCTGTGGGGCTATCATCAGACTTACGGCCTTGGATTTTTTGAATACTTTCAGTTTTGCGAAGATATCGGAGCCATCCCGTTTCCGGTTCTGCCACTGGGTGTATCCTGCCAGTTCCGAAACAGGGAAATTGTGCCTATGTCAGAAATGCAACCCTGGGTTGATGATGCGCTTGATTTAATTGAATTTGCAAATGGTGATATAACCACTACGTGGGGTAAAGTAAGGGCAGACATGGGACATCCTGAACCATTTAATATGGAATACATCCTACTGGGAAATGAAGAAGATGATATTCCAGAATTTCGTGAGAGATTCCTTTTAATTGCCAATGCTATAAGAGAAAAGCATCCGGAAATTAAGATTATAGGCACATCAGGTACTGATGATACGGGAAGCTATTACAGAAGTCTGTGGGAGTTCAGCAGGGAAAATAATCTGGATGCAGTAGATGAACACTATTACAATTCACCATCATGGTTTCTGACGAATAATCACAGATATGACGATTTTCCAAGAACCGGACCGAAAGTATTTATTGGTGAATATGCCTCGCAGGGTGATCAACTGTACAATGCTATTTCTGAAGCAGCTTACCTGACCGGTGTTGAACGTAATGCGGATATCATTGAATTTACCTGCTACGCGCCGTTATTCTGTAATGAAAACCACAATCAGTGGAATCCTGATCTGATCCGTTTTGATAACAACAATCTGGTGAAAACAGCGAGTTATTATGTACAGCAACTATATAGTTGGAATGATGGTGAAGAATATATTCCAAGTACTTTGACTGTTCCTGAGAACAGTGCTCCGTTTGTGGGTAAAATTGGCGTAGGAAGCTGGAATACGCAGGTTGTTTTTGACGATGTAAAAGTTGTAAGCAACGGAACCGTATTACTGGATGAAAACTTCAGTGACGGAGCAGCAAACTGGACGCCATTTGATGGCTCATTCAGTGTAAGTTCAGGAACTTATGTGCAATCAAGCGGTCAGACACCGGCATGGAGCATTGCCAACACAGTTATTGATAAAAGTGAGTATACTTTTACGTTAAAGGCTATGAAAACAGGAGGAGCAGAAGGTTTCCTTATTCCATTTGCTCTGCAGGATGACAGAAACTATTACTGGCTGAATATAGGTGGTTGGGGAAATACTCAAAATGCCGTTGAACAGGCAAGCCAGGGCTCAAAAGCTACACTTGTCTCAAGGGGAGGGAGCATCTCAAACAACAGATGGTACACTATAAAAATTGATGTTAAAGGGCAGTCGGTTGATTTCTATATGGATGACAATCTCCTGTTTAGTATTCCTGCACCGGACGGACCGGTTAGCGCGTCTGTTGTTAAGAACAACCAGACCAACGAACTGATTATTAAGATGGTAAATTCTGATCCGGAACCTGTAACAGTCAATATGAAACTAAAAAATGTGGATACATCTGTTGATGCAAAAGTAACCACACTAACCGGACCTTCATCTTCATCCAGAAATTCATTAAACTCACCGGATTTGATTAAACCTGTAGAATCAACCGTGTCAGTTTCCGGTTCATTTGATTATACGCTGCCGCCTTACTCGTTCCAGCTGTTCAGAGTTAAACTGGGAAATTCAACCAGCCTGAATGATGCTTCACGTAACAGTGGCAGTGATCTGACAATAATGCCGAATCCCGCACGTGAGAGTGCATTAATATGTTACAACAATACATATGGGGAGCCTTACAAAGTTTATATTTATGACACTTCCGGAAAAATGGTTTATAAAAATATAACCAAAAAATCTACAACCAGGGTTGATAAAGAAAATATGAAATCTGGAGTTTACTATGTGAAAGTAAACGATAAAGGGAAAGAATTTAATGGGAAATTAGTGATAAACAATTAAGTGAATTTTTATTCATAACGTAAAGGGACCGGATATTTTTACTGGTCCCTTTTTAATTCGTCCTGACAGCAAAATGATTGGTTTATTTAAATGGAAATATGCAACTGCATTCCTAATAGCAGGAATACTAATACTCTCCTACGCCTATATTGAGACCTACTGGATCAAAACTAAAAAGCTCACAATATACTCTGAAAACCTGCCCGCTTCTTTTAATGGCAAAAAGCTTGTTTTTATTTCGGATGTACATCTAGGACCATATATATCTGAAAAAAGAGTACAAAAAGTTGTAAAGCGGATCAATGCATTACAACCTGACATTATCCTGTTGAGTGGTGATTATATTGACATGAAAGCAAAGTACATTGCTCCTGTTTTTGATGCGCTGCAAATCCTCAAGGCTCCCATGGGTAAATATGGTGTGCTTGGAAATCATGAGTTTATTGAAGACCCTCAACAGGTTATACGTAAATTCAGGGAGAGTAAAATAAACTTATGCCATAACAATTCATTTTGGATTACTGAAGGTAGGGACAGCATTAAAATAGGTGGTGTAGGCGATTTATGGGAATCAGACCAGAAGATAGAAAATACCATCAACGATGTCAGAGATTCTGATTTTTGCATTTTATTGTCACATAATCCGGACTATATGGAGGAATTAAAAACCAACAAGATAGACCTGATGTTGTCCGGTCACACGCATGGTGGACAGGTAACACTCTTTGGACTTTGGGCTCCCCTGTTACCCTCGGATTATGGCCAGAAATACCGTTACGGCCTAAGGCAGGTAAAACACACGCAATTATATGTCACATCCGGAGTTGGTGTGGTTGGTGTTCCGTTCCGGTTCTTTTGCAGACCGGAAATAGTTGAGATTACCCTAAAGACTACTAAAGATTAAAACGAATCCTCTGTTAAAGTTGTTTTGCTGATCCTGACAGGTTGAATCAGCTTTTTAAAACCATTGAACCGATAAAACAACCAGGCCACAACCATAAAAATCGATCCTGATATCAGAATACCATACCACTGTGATGTCGGATCAATGGTTAATACCTGAAACGCAGAATCAGTCTTAAGTGCAGAACCGGTATAATTTACGCCAACAGCGAGAAAAAAATTATTAATAAAATGAATCCCGATTGCCATTTCAAGTCCGTCATCCAGAATAGTAATCAATCCAAGAAAAGCACCAAGAAGCACATAACCAGGCATCATTTTCCAGAATCCGTATTCATAAACTTCGGGATTTGCCGAATGCATTAAACCAAACAGAACGGACGTAAGTATCCAGGCTATGACCGGATATTTAAATATATTTCCAAGCAGCTGATACAGATATCCCCTGAAAAAGATTTCTTCGAAGCTCACCTGAAAAGGGAAAAAGATTAATGCAATAAGAAATAACCATATAAAAGACTTTGCTTCGAAGGTTATTTCATAATTATCAGGATCCATAAAATAGTCCGCCAAAGTAGACCCTCCCAGAATAATTCCCCATATCAGAATGGCAAAACCTATGCGTTTAAAATCCAGTTTTTCTCGTGCAGTCACAAAGGTCAGCATCGGACGGCGATGAAAAATCTTAGCAAAAAAAAGTCCGAAAAAGGGTACAAGAAAGGAGGACATAATAATCAGAAATCCCACATTATTTGAGATCCCCATTCTGCTGAAATCCATTGATTTTAAGACGTCCTCTGTCAGTTCACCTCCATTCAGCATGGCTACACCTCCTAGAACTATAGATAAAATAAACTGCCCAATAAAATATGACAGTATTATTAGCATGACTGCGGGTAAGTAGGCAACAAATGCCCTGTTTCCCTTTTTTATCTGATCAAGAAACATGATATAAGATTTAGTGAGGTACAAATATAAAATAAAAAACCCCGATTTGCATCGGGGTTGTATAGTTTGAAAAACGATAAATCGTAATTTGGAAATTCTATTCCGGTACTACTTCGAATCCTATTTCAACACTTACTTCTTTATGCAATTTCAGCGTTGCTTTATATTTACCAACTTCTTTCACGGCTTCTTTAATGCTGATCAGTTTACGATCCACATCATAACCTTCTTTTTCCAGTGCTTCAGAAATCTGAATATTGCTTACTGAACCAAAGATTTTACCGGTAGAACTTGTTTTTGCACCAACAACCAGATTAACTGAACCAAGTTTTCCTGCCAGTTCTTCTGCTTCCTGTTTGATTTTAGCCAGCTTGTGAGCTCTCTGCTTCATATTTTCAGCCAAGACCTTTTTAGCCGACTCAGTAGCTACAACTGCTTTTCCCTGAGGTATAAGATAGTTTCTGCCGTAACCGTCCTTAACAGTGATAATGTCGTCTTTATATCCTAAACCTATAATGTCTTCCTTTAATATTATATCCATTATACTATCCTCCTCAATTATTTCATCAAATCAGTTACATACGGTAATAAAGCCAGGTGACGGGCTCTCTTAACGGCCTGAGCCACTTTTCTCTGGAATTTTAAAGATGTACCGGTTAACCTTCTTGGGAGGATTTTTCCCTGTTCATTAAGAAACTTCTTAAGGAATTCCGGGTCTTTGTAATCAACATATTTGATTCCGTTCTTTTTGAAACGGCAATATTTTTTTCTGTTAATATCAACCGAGGGCGGTGTTAGATATCTAATTTCTGACTGACTCTGTGCCATGGCTTAGTTCTCCTTTTTTGCTTTTAGATTCGACCTTCTTTTCTCTGCATACTCAATAGAGTATTTATCCAATCTGAATGTAAGGAAACGAATGACCCTTTCATCACGACGGTACTCTAACTCTAATTTTGCGATCAAATCTGGTGTTGATTTGAATTCAAGCAACTGGTAAAACCCTGTTGATTTTTTCTGAATGGGATAAGCTAATTTCCTTAATCCCCAGTTCTCCTGATGTACAATCTCAGCTCCGTTATCAGTCAGGAGCTTGTTGAACTTTTCTACCGCTTCCTTCATCTGGTTCTCAGACAAAACGGGAGTTAAAATGAAAACGGTTTCATAACTGTTTAACATACTCTCTATAAATTTAATTAATGATTATATCCTTAATTTTCGACGCGCAAAGATATTAATTATTTTATTTACAGCAAACTGTATCAGGCATTTTAAAAAATATTTAAACCTATTATAGTTTAGGTGAGTATTTGACTGCTGGCACTAATATACATCAGCACCGGTTAATAACAGACTTCCTTGAAGATTCAATAATTAATCTACTTTAGGAGAACAGAATACGGTTAGAATTTTATTTTCACTTAGCCAAATTTGTATTCCTATTTCATCAAACTCGATAACTTCCTGATAATCATCGTTAACAGGCATGTAAATTTGATCTGTCTCTCCAGAAGGCTTCAATTTAAACTTCCTGGTAAATGTGTTGAATGATAACCCTATAAGGTTAGTTCCCTTAAAAAACAACTCTTTTCTACAAGCGATTGAAACGATACAATTCTTTTCGGTATAAATATCTAAACCTTCATCTTCTAATTCATATCCATCCCAGTTAGTAACATCATCACTTTTAGTAAAACTAAAATCAAATTCTGAATACGCTTCAATGTTCTCGTTAAACACGAATAGACCTACTCGATTAAATGGAATTAATTCAACAATCATAGTTTTGATCTCAGATTGTCTCTGAAAAAAATATTCACGCGAGCATTTCGACCGGTCCAATTAATTGATCGGTCTTTGCTCCTTGAAATCATAATATGTTTTACGCATAAGATCGGCCAACAAAAGTTCGTAGTTTATGTAAGCTGACAAATGCGATAAATAAGCATTGTTCAAACGTTCCCTCTCCAACGCCAAAGCCTGACTGTCAATATCTCCATCTGAATAACGTGACAATGTGATTTTAAAACTCTTTTCAGCTACTGCAACATTTTTCTCCAGCAGCTGCAGGCGTTTTAAACTATTGCTGTAATTCGCAACCAGATTTCTGACTTCATTATCTATACTCCGCGCAAGTTGCTCCTTCTGATAAATATTCTGTTGCAACTGAGCCTTAGCCCTGTTAACCCGCGCTTTGTTCTCACCCCAGTCAATAATTGGTATACTGATATCCAGGGAAACGCCATAATTCGGGCCCCTGTCTGTTAAATTTGTGAATACACGATCAGTAGTCTGGTTCAGGTTAAACGCACCGGGATTATCTTCATCATCAATTCCGGTTAATCCGTAAGAGGCATTTATAGCACCGGAAATACGCCCCTGTGCTTTTTGCCGTTTAAGATTCAGCTCATTCAGTTCAATCTGGATATCCTGCTCCCTAAGTTCAAGTCTGCTTTTTCTGGCATACTCCAGAGCTTTATCAAGTTCCACAACAACGGGAGTATAGTCCATATTGGCATCTATTGTTATACTATCAGTAATGGGAAGTCCCAACAACTCCTTGAACGAATTAGACGCCGTCTCCAGGTTCACCCGGTTAAGGTCATAGTTATTCTGAGCCTCGGCCAGATCCACTTCCATCTGCAGCGCATCAACTTCCCGAATAAGACCCACAGCGAATTTATTCTGAGCGATGTCATATGCCTCTTTTTGCCTGTCCAGATTCAGTTTTGCAATATCCATCCTCTTCTGAATGGCTAACAGGTTATAAAAATTATTACTTACGTTATACACCAGGTTCAGTTCTTCACGTGTTAATCTTTTTTGAGAACTTTCATAATTCAGTTTGGCAGTCTTAAAATTCGTCTGAATATCATTATATCCGAAGAATGCATTTAAAGGTTGGTTCAATCTGACGGCGGTATTAAATCTCGAGGTTCTGGTACTGTTTGTATAATCGGTAATAACACTTGGGTTAGCTTCCAGAAAAATATTTCCATCAGTTGGTAAAGGTTGTGTAACCCTTAATCTGCCTGAAAGTGCATTCGTCTTTAAGGGATTATACGACACAACTCCTGTTGGATCCCTGAATTCATAAATGGTATTGGAAAAACCCGGCACCTGCATATCCATATCCACATGTGTTTTCAGGCTGCTGGTTGTGGCCTTAAGATTAAACTCTGCCATTTTTATATTCTGCCTGAGAATAAGGATATCATAACTCGACATTTTTGCTATAGCTATACTGGTTTCAAGATCCAGAAGATGTGCCTGCGGTTTTTGTGCTTTTAGTCCTGATGTGCACAGAATAACTGCGCTTAATATGTATAGTATACGTTTCATTTTCTTAGCGTTTCGGTTTTGTTGTGATTTTTCTTATCAGTATCTATCAGGCCGTCTTTTATGTGGATAATCCTGTCGCTGTAATCCGCTATTTCCTGTTCATGGGTAATTAAGATGATGGTATTTCCTTCCTTGTGCAACTGATCAAACAAATTCATAATTTCCAAACCGGTTTTGGTATCGAGTGCCCCGGTTGGTTCATCCGCTAAAAGAATTCCGGGTTTGGTTACCAATGCCCGTGCAATAGCAACTCGTTGCCTTTGTCCACCCGATAATTCAGATGGCTTATGTTCCATTCTGTCAGAAAGGCCTACACGCGACAAAGCTTCCTTTGAACGTTCTAAGCGTTCATGCTTCGTCATTCCGGCATACATCAACGGAAGCTCTACGTTGTGCAGTGAACTTGACCGCGGCAACAGGTTAAAGTTCTGGAAAATAAATCCGATTTCCTTGTTTCGCATCGCAGATAATTCGTCATCCGTCAGCATACTTACATCCACTCCGTTAAAAAGATATTCTCCTGCAGTTGGCACATCAAGACAACCAATCACATTCATCAATGTGGATTTGCCTGATCCGGACGGTCCCATGATGGCAACATATTCGTTCTGTTTAATCTTCAGGTCAACTCCACGAAGCGCCCGAACAGAAACCTCACCCATGAGATAATTTTTTTCCAGTCTGTTTATTTCAATTAACATAATTCTTCGTTTACTCGTAACGGATGGATTCAATAGGATTCAGGTTCGATGCATTCTTAGCCGGAAGATATCCAAAACTTATTCCCACTACCACAGAGAAGCCAAATGCAACAAATACAGAGTAGAGCCGGATAAAGGTGTTGACATCCGTGAACAGCGATATCAGCAAAGAAAGTGATACACCCAGCAACACGCCAATTATTCCACCGGTAATACTAATGGCCACTGCCTCTGTCACAAACTGGCTCATTATATCTGCTTTTCTTGCACCAATGGCCCGTCTGATCCCTATTTCGCGGGTACGTTCCATTACCGTTGCCAGCATAATATTCATAATTCCTATGCCTCCTACCAGCAACGATATGGCAGCAATAGCACCCAACAGAATATTGTAAATCCTGCGTTCCTTCTCTTCCTGCTTCAGCAGTTCGAGTGGGATGATGATGCTGAAATCCGCATTATTAAAATGATGCCGGTTCAAAATGCTCCGGATCACTTCCGAACTTTCTACCAGCATGCCGGCTTCCTTTATCTTGACCGTAATTTGTCTGATCTCACTTTCATATTTCTTTGAGCGCTCAAACCGTTTGTTAAATGTTGTAAGTGGCATGTAAACGTCATTGTTCAGGTCACGCGATGCCAGCTCACCAACCGTCTCCGTAAAAAGCGCTTTGGGCTGCATGGTTCCTACAACTTCCATCCACTGATCTTCTATCTTTACTTTTTTACCGATGGGATCCACACCGGCAAAAAGTTCTTTGGCTACACCAGCACCCAATACACAAACTTTAAGGTTCCGTTTATAATGATCCTCATTTATAAACTCTCCTTCATCTGTTTTCTGGTTCAAAATATCAATGTAGGAAGGTGTAATTCCGATAACGGTAGACTTAACTGATTTATCTGAGAACTTTACATCTGTGCTCTTTTCTGCCTGCGATGCCACATCCTCCACATAAGGAACGATTTCCTTTATGGTTGAAGCATCCTGGAGCGATAAACCGGGTGAAAATTTGGCTCTGACTTCTTCAAGTTCTGCATCAGACAGATCTTTATCACGAATAATAATATTATTTACACCCAAGTCCTGGTATTTGGCAATAGCCTCACGTTTAGCTCCTTCTCCAATGGATAACATGGCAATAACAGATGCTACACCAAAAATAATCCCGAGCATAGTCAGAAAAGATCTGAATTTATGATCGTACAAACCGGTCAGCGCTAAACGTATATTTTCTTCAAACTGCATAATTTCCTGTTTAAATAATTTCTTTCAGTGGTACGACCCGGGCACCATTCTTTAGGTCACTTTTCAAAACGGTAACGGAATTATTCTTTAAACCGGTTTCCACTTCTGTTTTTACCGGTTTATGTCCTTTTAAAACATATACATAGCTTTTCCCGTCTTCATTCAGCACACATTCATTCGGGACCAGCAGTACATCATTTTCATCGGCACTGACATACTCACAACTCACGGTCATCCCAGGTTTAAGCCGCTCATCCGATACATCCATTGTTACAATAACATCAAAAACCTTTTTTCTTGACTCGTTGTTGGATCTGTGACAGAGGCCGCTTATAAATGTTATGGTACCATCGAAAAACACACCATCCAACGCATCCAGTTTGACCTTAACAGGTAAACCTTCCTTTACCTTGCTGATATCCGTTTCATTCAATACGGTTTCAACTTTCATCCAGGTCATATCAGGGACATCGCCCATATTCCTGCCCGGATAAATTTCGTCTCCAATTTTCAGCAATTCTCCGGTTCTGCGGTTATAGCCCACCTGAAAAATTCCATTGATGGGTGAACGAATGGTTAGTTTGGGTAAAATATCAATCGCATTATCAATCTCATTTTCCAGACGTTCTATTCTGATCTCCTGAATCCGGCGTTCTTTTTCCTGCTGAATATCAGCAAGCTCAAGTTTTCTTTTGGTTTTCTCCAGCCTTATCTTAGCCTGCTCAAACTCCAGTTCCTTCACTTTCTGTTCATTTTCAGAGGCAAACCGGGCACTCTCCATCTCGATCTTATTCAATTCAAATGTTGCCTGTTCACTACTGAGCGCTGCCAGCATACTGCTTTTATCAATCTGCTGTTGAACCACCATTTTTTGCATGTTGGCATTTTGAGTTTCAAGATCAATCTTTCTGTCTGCGATATATTTCTTTACTTCAGACGGGTCAAGCTGGATGACTGAATCACCTGCTTTAACGGCAGTTCCGTGATCCAGAATTCCTGTTATTTTCATTTCGTACCAGTAGCGGCCGTATCGTGGCAGAACAAAGCTTTTCTTATTGACTGCCTGCAGCGTTCCTGTCTCGGTAATCGTAAGCTTAAAATCTCCCTTTTTAACCTCCTTATAGGCATACTCCTCGCCAGAACAGGAAATAAAAAGCATCGGCAAAACCAGAATCAGATATATGAAATTAAGTTTCCGGTTCATACGTCTTTGTTTTTAGCTGATTTAGTATTCGTATCTTCTTCCACTGCAAATGGGTCGACCAAAGCCACCTCATCGCCTTCTTCCAGTCCTTCCTCCACAATAACAAAATCGTTGTTGGACTGCGCAGTTTTTATATCCTGTCTTTTAAATTTACCACCTGATTTTACATATACGTAGTCCTGCCCCATCTCTGAGAAAACGGCTTCCAATGGCACAAACATGACATCGTTAATTTCATCAATAATTATTTTACAACTTACGGTAAGTCCGGGCATCAGTTTATTATCTGTAGAATCCGTAATCAGCACTTCCACAGGAAAGACTTTTATATCAGAGTTGCGTTCCTTGTTAACAGCCAGATTAGCCACAGATACCACTTTCCCATGATAAACCTGCCCGGAAAAAGCATCCGGACGAATTTCCACATTCAGTCCTTTCCTTATCTTTGAAATATCAACCTCATTAATTTTAACAGTGGCTTTCAGTTCTGACAAGTCAGGAAGCTGAACCAGCGGCTGTCCCGACCAGCACTGATCTCCGATCTGATATTTGGCGTTGGTACTCCAGTTTTCAGCAATGATCACAATACCAGGATTTTTTGATACCAGAATAAGTTCATTCAGAGTTTGTTTAGACTCTTCAAGCTGGGAACGTGCCTGTTCAATCGAGAGTTTTTTCTGGGAGATTTCCTCACGCTGTATCTTTTTTCGGTTCTCAATCTGTTCAAGTGCTTTCTCAAGTTCAATCTCGGCCTTTTCAAGATTCAGTTTAATCTTTTTCCGTTCGATTTCGGAGTAGTAATCAGAATTTTCAAATTTTATCTGCGATATCTCCTTGTTAATCTTAGTAATCTGGTAGTCAGACATCAGATCCTTAATTTCGGATTCATGCTGCGCCTGTGTCCGTTCCAGCTCAGCCTGATTTATTTCCAGACTCGACTCGGATTCCACAATAGCTTTATTCACTTCCGAAGGATCAAATGTAACAACCGTATCCCCTTTTTCTACTTTACTTCCATCGGTTACCAGACTGGAAATCTTGAGGTTACCATATCGCCAGGAAGACAGGTTTGGCGTACTTATATTGATTGAATTTGTGGCGTTTACATCGCCCTCCTCTGTTATTTCAATTTGAAATGTTCCCTTTTGCGCTTTATATACAGATATCTCCTTCCCGTTTTTTGAGCTGCACGAGACAGTAATTATCGCAAGTATCAGCCACAGAATATTAGTTATCTTAAAAGGTGGCTTATTTTTCATTAATTGTATCATTTGTGTTATTGTTGATTTGAGTGGTGTCAAGAAAATTAATTTTATGAACCTCAGAATCCTGTGGCTTATTTAACAGAACAACATCGTTTTCACCAAGACCACGAGAAACAACAGCATTTTCAACAGACTCATAACCTGTAATAATTTGCTGTTTATTTATTTTCCCTTTTTTTAAAACATATACATATTTTACACTGTCAATGGATTCAATGGCTATCTGCGGAATAACAAGACAATTTTCCTGCCGTTTAATAATTACATTACATTTTGCTGTTGTTCCAAGGTCAGGAATCTCACTGGTTTCATTTACCATCACTGTAACATCAAAAACCTTAATTTTAGAATTTCTGCTTACCGGTTTTCCAACAGGTGTCATATGACTGATTTCGCCCTTTGCCAATAAACCAGGAATAGCATCAAAGGTAATTTCAACAGGCTGTTTCATTTTCAGGCGTTTAAACTTGCTTTCCGGCACCTGGAGTAATACTTTTACACTCCGCATATCCGGCAGATTAACAATTCCGTCTCCCGGCCATACCCTGTCACCGATTTTCAGTTTTTCACCGTTGGGACTTCCAATCGTAGCCATACCATCCTGCGGAGCAGTCAGAACCAACTGATCAAGATCATCTTTAATCCGGGAAATATATAATTCAAACCGTTTGATCTGTAGCGTCATCTTACGAAGTTCTGCATTATTAATCTCTTCAGTTGAATTAAGCTTGTCTTCCAGCTTCTTACGGGTTATTTCAGCTTTTTCTATTTCGAGACGGGTCAGTTTTTTTTGTACATCAGATGAGTATTTCATCTGAAGTGAATCCATAAATACAATAGCGGTCTGCACTTCATTATTCTTTACCTGAGCTTCAAGAAGTGCTTTATTCATGGCAAGACTGGCCTCCAGTTTTGTATATTGAGCTCTTGCAGAACTTAAGGATTTTAATCTGTTATCATAATTTGTTACCAGCTGCTGATTTTCCAGAATACATACCGTATCCCCCTTCTTCACTAACTCACCATCTTCCACCAGATAGGAAACAGTAACATTATAGATCCGTGGACAGGAAACGGAAACTGAGTTTACAGCATCCACAACACCTTCAATCTGCACGCTCTCTGTGAAGTCTCCCCTTTCAACTGTAGAATAAACGTACTTATCGTCTTCACCGGAACATGAAAACAACAAAAACATCACACCAATAAATTTCAAATAATAAAAAAACTTCATCAGGGTTACTTCTACTTCAAAAGGTATACAATATAAACTTAACGGATTCAGCGGGTAAATATTACTTACACTTTTACTGCATTATAAATTTAATTCATATTCAACTGTGCTTTTATTTGCTTATCTTCTTTTAATCGTTTCTCTATCACACTAATATATGAACGAATCAGGTCATAATCCGGACTTGACTCCGAAAGTACTTTCGAATCAAGATATATGTACCTCGCATTCACAAGATATTCCATTGTTTTCTCCAGATCGTCATGCATCTCATAGTAAAACGCCATATTAACTGCAGCACGTGCCTTTATTTTGCCACCGGCGCTGTCATAAACAAGTTTCCATTCCCGGAATGCATCATCCGGTTTACCATTTTGATAATATCTACTACCAACTCTTATTCCGGGAGATCCTGATTGAAAATAGACCCGTTGCACTTTCTTCCATCCCGGAAAAAGATCGGATATAGAAGCTTTTCCTGCATCCCAGGCGGCCTCAGATACTAATGTTTCCAATAACCCATGCCGACTCTCATCATCTATTTCCATGTAATCGAGATCAAAAAGCAAGGTATCTCTGTGCGTTTTAGTTGAAAGAAGCTTTAATGTTCCTGCATCATAAAACCGCCATATAGTATAATACTCTGTGTAAGCTGAATAGTAGGAATTATCTTCATTACCCATAAACCAGTTATCAGGTAAAATATTGTATTCCAAATCATTCACATAAGAAAACAAATCAAGGGAAGCTATAATATCCACATGATTTGAATCGGCGAGATTCAGAACCTGATTTGGTGATAACATCTGGTTGGTCCATGCCCTTGACTTATTTGAAAGATTACGTTCCAAAACGACAACGGTATCCAGATAATCTTCCTGATTCAAGGTATTGGCTGCATTCAGCACACATGAAATTCCTAAAGAATCAACATGTAAGGTATCTTTCAGTTCTTTTCTGCTTTGACTCCGGATTTTGCCGCTATAATTATACCTTTTTGTTGTCATGTAATTTCCCAGAGTGCCAGGCTGCTGAACCGTATTATCTACCAGTAAAATTCTACTGTATGAACCGGAAACAGGATCAGTAGCCGGCTTCAGTATTTCAATTGACAACTCTTTCTGCGCCACACATGAAGAAAGTATCAAGGCTGAAAGAATTACTAAAACAATATGTAATCTCTCCTTTTTCATTTATCTATCAGCATAACAGTATCCGTTGCTTTATCGAGCCTGTATCTCTGATGACTTTCGGGACATTCGGCTTCCTGATTTACATCAAACTTCAATTTATGACCGTAAACACTCACCCACCCGGTTTGACGTGCAGGATTCCCAACAACTAATGCATACGGTTTAATATTTTTTGTAACCACTGCACCTGCTCCTATCAATGCATATTCACCTATTTCAACGCCACACACAATGGTGGCATTGGCGCCAATGGATGCGCCTTTCCTGACCAAGGTTCTTACATACTGGCCTCTCCTGTTGACATGACTCCGGGGATTGATTACATTGGTGAATACCATGGAAGGACCAAGAAATACATCATCTTCACAAACCACGCCGGTATAGACGGATACGTTATTCTGGATCTTTACATTATTTCCCAAAACAACATCCGGTGAGATAACTACATTCTGACCAAGATTACATGTATTGCCAATCGTACACCCCGACATTACATGCGTAAAATGCCAGATTTTTGTACCATCGCCAATTTGACAATTATCATCAATAACTGCAGTCCCGTGTGCAAAGTAATTCATGTTAGCGTATTGGAAGTTTCAAGCAAAACTAATCTTTTCCCGCTATCAAAGCAATAATTGAGCCAAATTAGAATAATAGTTTAAGGAATTTTAAAATATTAATATGCTTTGTTGTTGTATCGCATTCTTTAACTTTCAATTTACATCTTTTCATTCACCAGTTCCTGCAGACGTTTAATTTCATCGCGATACTGGGCAGCTTCAATAAATTCAAGTTTTCTGGCGGCTTCTTCCATTTTCTTTTTAGTGGCAGCAATGGCTTTCTCAAGGGCATCTACATTCATATACTGTACAACCGGATCAGCTGCCACATTAACCTCTGATGGTCCCGAATAAGCTTTGGGTCTGCTTTCCTTTTCCTCTTTTCCCGAAATGGTTCTGCCTAATGCTTTTGTAATACCTTTAGGCGTAATACCATTATCGGCATTATACTTCAACTGTTTTTCCCTCCGCCTCAGGGTCTCGTCAATGGTGCGTTTCATGCTGTCGGTAATCTTATCTGCATACATGATCACCTTACCGTTTATGTTTCGGGCTGCACGTCCTGCCGTTTGGGTCAGTGAACGTTCTGAGCGTAAAAAGCCTTCCTTATCTGCATCCAGAATAGCCACCAGAGAGACTTCCGGTAAATCCAGACCTTCACGCAACAGGTTGACTCCGACCAGCACGTCAAAATCACCACGTCGAAGGCCTTCCATAATTTTTACACGTTCCAGGGTGTCCACATCCGAATGAATATAACTGCAACGCACCGACATCCTGTTCAGATATTTGGTGAGCTCCTCCGCCATACGTTTGGTCAGTGTTGTTACCAGAACCCGTTCCTGTTTTTCAACCCTTATCCGAACCTCTTCCATCAGGTCATCAATCTGATTCTGGCTTGGGCGGACCATAATTTCAGGATCAAGCAGTCCGGTTGGACGGATCACCTGTTCAGATACCACACCTTCGCATTTCTCCAGTTCATAATCAGCCGGTGTGGCACTTACAAAAATGGTCTGTCCGGTTATGGATTCAAATTCGTCAAATTTCAATGGCCGGTTATCCATGGCTGCCGGTAAACGAAAACCAAAATCCACCAGGTTTTGTTTGCGGCTTCGGTCTCCACCATACATCGCCCTGATCTGAGGAATGGACACATGACTTTCATCTATGATGGTAATGTAATCATCAGGGAAGTAATCCAATAAACAGAATGGTCGTGTACCGGGTTTCCGGCCGTCAAAGTACCGCGAATAATTCTCAATTCCTGAACAATGACCAATTTCCCTTATCATCTCCAAATCGTAGGTCACACGTTCTTCAATGCGTTTAGCTTCAAGCGGCTTGCCAATTTCCTTAAAAAAATCCACCTGTTTTACCAGGTCATCCTGAATGGTATAAATGGCTTCCTTTATGCGGCTTTTATTCGTCACAAAAATGTTTGCCGGGAAGATCATAACTGAATCCACTTCGTCCTTTTTGCTGTTATTAATGGGATCAATCAGCAGAATTTCCTCAATCTCCTCGCCCCAGAAAATAATGCGGTAAGCAAAATCGGCGTCGGCCGGATAGATATCCACTGTATCTCCTTTTACACGAAATGTGCCGTTTCGGAAATCAATTTCATTTCTTGAATAAAGGCTGTCAACCAAACGCCTTAGAAATACATTTCGCGGAATCTTGTCTCCCACTTTTACCTGTATCAGGTTGGAATGAAAATCTTCCGGATTTCCCATACCATACAAACAGGATACGGATGAAACCACCAGTACGTCCCTTCGGCCCGATAATAATGCCGAGGTCGCGGATAAGCGCAGTTTCTCAATCTCATCATTGATAGACAGATCCTTTTCAATGTACGTATCAGTGACCGGCAAATAAGCTTCCGGCTGATAATAGTCGTAATACGACACAAAATACTCCACCCTGTTATCAGGGAAAAAAGCTTTAAACTCTCCGTAAAGCTGTGCGGCCAGAGTCTTATTATGGCTCAGCACCAAAGTGGGACGTTGAACCTGTTCCACTACATTGGCAATGGTAAAGGTTTTACCGGATCCTGTTACCCCTAAAAGTGTCTGGTAGTGCTCACCACTGTTGATCCCTTCCACCAGTTGCCTGACCGCTTCAGGCTGATCACCGGTGGGTTCAAATTCCGATATGATTTTAAAATCTGCCATAAATTACATTATTATTCATAACACGTTCGGGCGTTTTCTGTTTGGTTTACCGCAATGAGAATGTAAAAATAACAGGAATAAACGACACAAGAAAAACAATATGAGGAAGAAAAAAGAAATGATCAGAAACGGCAAATGAAAGAAACTTCATGTGTCCCAATTTTGATTTTTTGATTCATTAATAAAATATCGTAAATTTACACGTGCACCTTAATTAAAAACCATGATTAGAAAATTAGTTCCTGTTATTGTCACACTACTTATTTTCATTACAATTTTAATATTCAAAAGTCAAATATTTGCAGATTCTGATAATGACCAAAACACCGTAAACCATAAGATCGAATTAAACGCATCAAAGAATTCTTCAGAATTAAAAGTGAATTCTCCATCGGGAAAACGACACCTCCTTATTCAGGAATCTAATCATTTGCCTGTTCCAATGACTGATATAACAGTGTATGAATTTAAATCAAATGGTTTTATTCTTACACGTGGTTTCTCGTACAGTTCATTATTGGTATGCTCTGTTTCTGGAAATGATACGGATGTGAAATGCAAGTGGTTAAATGACAATGAGATTCTTATTAGTTATCCTGACAGTTGTTCCGCTATTAAATTCAAATCGTCATTTGTGATGCACAACGATTCATTAAAGATCCACTATACAACCTTTTAAACAGAATACGGATGTGTTGTGAAGCTAAATCATAAACTTAAATATAAATGCTGAACATATGAAACCAACTTTTATCCCGCTTATTGCTGTACTCATTATTTTGACAATAATCCCTGCTTTAAATGACAACCTCAACATTGAACAACAAATACAGGCTGCAGACAGATACCAAACGGTTGTCGTGAATAAAAAAAACAAGGTTGTTAAAAATATGCTGTACTCACCTTCACATTCTAAATATGTTGTGACATGGGAAGAAGGTTTTGAAAAATCATTTACATATACAAATGTTATGTTGTTTTATGAAATAAAAGAGCTATATAAATCCGGTTCTCAATATTCAATAAACCAAATTTTAGATGGCAAACAGGTAATATTGCTTGAAGGAACAGACCTGAATTTAACATACAAATGGTTGAATGATCACGAACTGGACCTAACTTTTAAGAACAATTCTGATTTCATGTTACGGTATGACATGCTTGAATTCCGCGGTGATACTGTTCGGATTACCTATCATAATGAGTAGCAAATTTCTTTATTTCCGGTATTGATTAATATCATAATAAGCAACCGGCTATTCTTATTCTCGTCAAAGTTATATATATTTACAAGTGGCTATGTGATAATTTTCATTCGCTGATTGAAGCCCCCACGCCTTTTACTCATTAAATATAAGTGTAGCTTCAGGAATAATTTTCCTGATAACCCGATCTCAAAATCTCTCACGTTTTACCTCATTTAATATGATCCGGAAATTATTTACCAAATTATTAAACTGAATGGTATGCAAAATATATTACAACATCTGGTTTTTTTAGGTTGTATATCGGTTTCCCTGTCAGGAATGGCACAGGAAGCCCTTCCTGTCTCCGGGGGAATGGCTGAAGGAAGTAATGGTTCATCGAGTTTCTCTGTCGGGCAGATCCAGACAAATCCTGTTGAAGGCGACGGGGTTTATATGCTGGTAGGGGTACAGCAGGCTTTCGAAATTTCTTCTGAAGCGGGTCTGGAAGATTTTTCCGGAACGCATCTAACATTGACTGCCTTTCCCAATCCTGCCACTAATGTTCTCATTCTTGACGTGGATACCTTTTCAGTGACGAACTTAACCTACAGATTATTCGATCAGGAAGGCACGCTGGTAAAAACGGAACACATCGGCAATGTTCAAACCCGTATTCCGACAAATGACCTGGCTAAAGCCACTTATTTTCTAAGGGTACTGAAAAGCGATGAGCTTCTTAAGACATTTAAAATAGTAAAAAACTGAGTCATGAAATATCTGTTAACCTTTTATATCCTGCTTTTTCTGTCAATCTTAGGATCAACAGAGCATATCGTAGCACAAGCCCCCGAAAGAATGACCTATCAGGCAGTTATCAGAAATACCACCAATAAACTGGTGACCAACACCAGTATTGGGATTCAAATCAGTATTCTGCAGGGTTCGGTTTATGGACAGGCGGTCTATGTGGAACGGCATTTCCCGACAACTAACAGCAATGGTTTAATCACACTGGAAATCGGAGACGGCACTGTGGTAAAAGGCAGCATGTCTGAGATTGACTGGAGTGATGGCCCCTACTATCTGAAAACTGAAACAGACCTGAAGGGCGGAGCCAGTTATACCATTTCTGGAACCAGCCAGTTAATGAGTGTTCCGTATGCACTGCACGCCAAAACGGCGGAACAACTGCTTGGACAGGCATCAGAAACTGATCCGGTCTTCTCATCCAGCGATGCAGCCCTGATCAATGAAAATGATGTTTCGAATATTAAAAACCTGAGTGGAACAAATACAGGAGATCAGGATATCAGTAACCTGGCAACTAAAACAGAACTTTCAGACTCAACACAAATGCTAC
Source organism: Quyinboa mangrovi (assembly GCF_042219825.1). Classification (NCBI taxonomy): domain Bacteria; kingdom Pseudomonadati; phylum Bacteroidota; class Bacteroidia; order Bacteroidales; family Quyinboaceae; genus Quyinboa; species Quyinboa mangrovi. The sequence continues at coordinate 327,456 of NZ_JBHJHQ010000002.1, read as the reverse complement.
TCGGTAATATCCCTGATGTAAGTGGATTTATTACTGCCGAATCAGACCCGGACTACCATGCCTGGGATAAAGACTATAATGACCTTATCAATACACCGGAATCGTGGGACAGCACATATGCAAGTATCAAAAATAAACCCAATCTGAGTATCTATGCCACAAAAAACATGTCAAACGGCAGGATCACAAATCTTGGCAATCCGGTTAACGATAAGGATGCCGTTAATAAAGCCTATGTGGATGCCATTTTGAAGCAATTGAGTGATAAGGGATTGATTGTTTCCGATGTTGATGGAAATGTTTATTCCACTGTCAGGATCGGACCGCAGATATGGATGGCTGAAAACCTGAAAACAACAAAACTCAATGACGGGACAGACATTGCACAGGCCACAGATAATACCGAATGGGGCGCATTGACCGGGCCTGGTTGTTGCTGGTATGACAATGATAAAAATACCAACGAACCTTTGTTTGGCCCACTTTACAACTGGTATACTGTTGAAAGTGGCAAAATATGTCCTGAAGGCTGGCATGTTCCTTCAGATGCTGAATGGACTACTTTAGCTACGTTTTTGGGAGGCGAATCAATAGCCGCCGGGAAATTGAAAGATGCCGGTACTTCACTTTGGATCGCACCAAATGCGGCAGCTACCAATGAATACGGTTTTTCAGTCCGTCCCGGAGGATACAGAAATTATACCGGAGCATTTGGCAGCATCAATTATTATGGATATATGTGGAGCGCGACAGAAAACAATACAACAACAGCATGGTACAGAAGTCTGTACTACAATAGCGGAAACATGGTTAGAAACAGTATCGACAAAAAAACCGGCTATTCCATCCGATGTGTGAAAGATGAATAATCTTTTTCGGTTTTTTATAGCCGGATCAATGGAATAAAATACATTTGTGATTTAAAACCATCGTCATGAAAAACATCCTTACCTTTATATTGCTCATCCTCGGAATATCAGCAGGTGCCACAACCTATTATGTTGACACAAACGGAACAGACTCCAATTCCGGAACATCAGTGGATTTACCGTTTAAAACTATTACCAAAGCATTGAACCAGGTTACTCCGGGAGATTCCATTCTTGTGCGAGGTGGCATACATAATTATTCATCGACCATTTACATCTCAAAAAGCGGAACAGAAAACGACACCTGTTATCTTTTTGCTTATCCGGGTGAACGACCGGTTCTGAATTTTTCGGGAACGGATTTCGGGAAAAGGGGCATCAGTCTGACCGGAAGCTACTGGTATATTAAAGGCTTTGATATTACAAAAGCCGGCGATAACGGGCTGAATATTTCCGGTGGGAGTCACAATACAATCGAATTCTGCTCATTCTCTGAAAATAAAGATACCGGCGCCCAGCTCGGTGGCGGGGCTCACGATAATACCTTTATAAACTGTGATTCGTACTATAATGCCGATCCAACAGATTATGGTGATGCCGACGGATACGCGCCAAAGCTTGATGTGGGCAGCAATAATAAGTTTATCGGTTGCCGGGCATGGGGCAACTGCGATGACGGTTGGGATGGATACATGCGTGGCACCACCAACGTAACTACCATACTGGAAAATTGCTGGACCTGGGGAAATGGCTGGCTGAAAGACGGAACCAATCCAGGATCGCAGGCAAACGGAAACGGGTTTAAAATGGGTGGTGGCGATAACGGCAACAGTGCAATGCTGGAACACCATTTTTATCTAACCAATTGCATGGCATTTTATAACAAGGGCAAAGGATTTGATCAAAACAACAACGTTGGAACCATGTCTATGCTGAACTGTACGGCCTATCGTAATACTTCATCAAATTTTAAGTACTATAAAACCCTTGCCGCCGGCGAATCACTCATCATTAAAAACTGCATTTCCTACCAGGGCACTGTCGACATTCCCGATTTTGCTGTTCAGGCTACCAACAGCTGGTTGATGACCACACCATTTTCTGCAGACGATTTTGCCAGCATTGACACCACAGGTATTTCCGGACCACGAAAAGCCGACGGGAGTCTGCCCGATGTACCTTTTATGCATCTGGTATCGGGTAGTGTTTTCATTGATGCAGGAACGGATGTAGGTTTACCTTATAACGGATCAGCGCCCGATCTTGGGGCCTTCGAGTTTTCAGCAAATTCCGGCTTCCAACCCGCTCAGTTTGATGACGTAAAAACATTTTTCTCAAACGGAATTCTAAATATTCAGTTCTCTGTTTCAATAGATGAACCGGTTAATGCATCCTTGTATACCATCAGCGGACAGAAACTGTACTCTACCAGTTTGGATCAACAGGTAAATAAAATTACAGTTCCGGGATTACAACGCGGAATCTATCTGCTACAATTAGGAAATGGTCGGATTAAAAAGACCGTGAAAGTTCTGAACTAATTTGTACGGATTCGTATAACTTCAAAACATATTACTTGTAAAAGCGGTTAAATATATATCTGTTTTGCATCGTGAAATAGAATCCGGTGCTTCAGATAAAGTGACCGGGATTTTAATGAGCATTAATCCCAGGTAATTTTAAGCGTTTTTAATTAGGATTGTCATGCATATTCAGGAACTAACAATCTATACGTCAAAACTTTCAGAACAAATCAGTTTTTATTCGAATACTCTGGGGCTGAAAATGGTAAAACAAAATCAGGATAGTGTTTCTTATGGTATCGGACGTTCCATCCTAACATTCCAACATGCACCGGAAACAACACCATATCATTTTGCAATTAACATACCCTGTAACCAAATAGAGGAAGCACTGGTATGGGCACAAAAGGATTTAGAAATTTTGCCCTTTGAAGGTTCTGAAATTCAGAATTTTAATTCCTGGAATGCCAGAGCCTTTTATTTTTATGACCGGGATAAAAACATTGTTGAACTGATTGCCAGACAAAATCTTCATAATGAATCAAATGATGTTTTTTCAGAACATTCGTTTCTGGAAATCTCAGAGATTGGTTTACCTGTAGATGATATTGCTCCGGTTTACAGGTATATCCATAGGTCTACCGGCCTGGATATTTACAGCGGCGATATAGACAGGTTTTGTGCCATAGGTAACGAACACGGTCTATTTATCTGCATCAACAAACATAAAAAGGACTGGATACCCACTATGGAGAAGGCGTATTCTTCAGCATTTGTGTTACAGTTTGCACAAAACAAAAAGGAATGGAGAATGGAATTCAACGGACAAGAGCCGGAAATAAAATCTTTAAAATAGTTATATTCGGTTCTGTTTAAATTAAAACGCGATGATGAAATATCTGTATATAATTCTGTCTTTGTGCTTTGCATTCAACGGTTTTACAAGGGCACAAAAAACAATTCAATTATTTAACGGAAGTAATTTAACCGGTTGGTATGCGTTTGAACCGGAATCAGGAGTACATCAGGATGCCGGAGAACTTTTTAAAGTTGAGGATGGCATGATCAGGATGTACGGTGCCAAAGCCGGATACCTGATGTCGGATCAGTCTTTTCATGATTTTACCTTAACTGCTGAGTTCAGGTGGAATACAGATACAGCATTTACACGAAAAAATAATAAACGGAACAGCGGACTGATGTACTTAGTCCCTGAAACTACACCTGATACACTTTGGCCTAAGGGAATTCAGTTTCAGATTAAAGAAGGAGCGACCGGGGATTTTATTCTCTTGCAAGATGTTACCCTTATAAACAAAGGAAGCCGGACAGAGCCGGGAAGAAGTGTGGTGGTTAAACGATTGACCGATGCAGCCAACCCCATCGGCGATTGGAACACACTGACCGTTACCTACCACAACGGAACCATCAAACAGGAACTTAACGGTAAACTGGTAAACGAAGGTACTGAACCTTCCGTAACAGAAGGCAGGATCTTATTGCAGTATGAAGGTTTCCCCATTGATTTCAGAAAAGTTGACATAACTGTTGAGCCGGATCAACAATGAAATAACGGTGTATAAAAGATGAAACAGGATAAAATAATCCCCAGCCTTTGGTTCTGCACACAGAGGGGCAATATCACCGAAGTAGTAAGGTATTATAAAACAATTTTTGGTGAAGCTTTGCAGGAAGGCAGTATTATTCCGCTTGGTGAAACACCCAGTGGGAATGCTGAAATGTGTGAAATAACAATTTTTAGTCAAAAGTATTCAATGATGAGTACTGAACAGGAGCACCACTCCTTTAACGATGCCCTGTCCCTGACCATTAACTGTAAAGATCAGGATGAAATAGATAAATTCTGGAACTATTTCACAAATGAAGGTGAAGCATCGCAATGTGGCTGGTGCATCGACAAATATGGACTTCGATGGCAGGTGATACCTGAAAATCTGGGAGAACTGATGCAAAAACCCAATGCATTTGATGTGATGATGCAACAAACCAAAATTGTGATAGAGGAATACATCTAATAACCGATAATCTAATGCGACCGTAAGTCAGCAATACGATTCTTTGTACGATATTACTTTGTTTCTACCTAATAACTGACTCAGATTATATCTAAATAAGGTTCGAATATGCCGATTCGCTGAATTTATTCTTTTTTATCATTTTAAAATTAAATACCTTGTATGGGTATTAATCTCATAAGTATAGTCTTAGAATTATGAAATCTAAATGTTTCGTTGAATTAAACAGCCTTAGAAGATATCATTATTTACTTATTGTACTTATAGTTGCGTTGCATACCTCCTGTGAAGAAGAAAACGTAAACCTAAATCAGATCTTCAACTTTTATGACTATGCGTTTATTAATGGGATTGTTTGTTATGACAGTACCGGAATCAGGTTAGATTCATCGTCTTACATGTTTAATTGTACTGATTTTATCTATCCGGCCGGATTTGAAATTCCATATGAAAAAATTGAAATTAAGGCTGACAGCACAGTGGTTCTGCATTTTACTGTACATAATATTAAAAATGCCAGATACAGCCGGATAAGCCAGAAGCATGACACCTTATATTTCTATACCGACAATGCTGGTTACACTGAATTTTCATTTAAAGGCTTACTGATAGGAAATGTACTTAGACTACCTGGTTACGGTTACATATATTATAAGAAATCATGTAACGGAGCTGCCTGCATTTCCGAGACAAAACGCATAACCAGCCTGGGATTTCCTGATACAGAAGGATTAATTAATGCGTTCCCGGAAGGCCCTATCATTAATTATCCCATTCATACAATTAAAACTTTGTACATTCAACAATATGAACTCGTTTATTTGTTGCACACTGAGTAATTAATATGCCTGTATCGTATTATTAATATAGCTATATTTTTACAGATTAGCTTTTTGAATATAAATTCGTTTGCCATAAGATGCTGATATCATGAAGATATTTTTTAATTTATTCTCACTTGCTTTGATCACATTACTTCTGTCAACATCCTGCACAAAAGATAAGGCCGAAATTAAAACATTTGATCCAAAGGATTTAATAAAATCACAGATTTCAAACGATCATATAATTGCCCGCTACAGGTATTCCAGTAAGGGTAAAATTGAAGAAGTGGAAAGCAGATATTATTATAAGAAATATATGTATGACGATGAAGATAAACTTGTCAAAGAAGAGAATTCAATGAATTTAGACGTTCTTTCATCTTCTACATCATCTCCAACAGATAACGGATTAGTAACAGCTGAAAACTGCATACTTACAAATTACCGTATTTTCGTTTATGATGGGGTTGACAGCTTAAAGGAAATTGAATATTTTCATAAAGAGGACGAACATTTCACTTATAAATCAAAAAGATCTTTAATATACAACGATGGTCATATAATAAGAGTAAATCTTCACGATAAAACCGGCGAAATTAAACAATTCTTTACATATACGTATGATGACAATGGGAATGTGATCAGTGAAAAATACTATACAGAAAATATCGAGCCTGAGTTAATAAGTGAAATTACTTACAGCTATGATGATAAAAAGAATCCGTTCATCATATTTAATCAATTAGGTGTTCCCGGAATTTACACAAATTCGAATAATATTATTGAAGAGAACTTTACATTATATGTTGCCGTTCCAGGTGCCGATAGCACGACTTTCAAACGTAACACTTACGAATATAATTTACAGGGTAACCCCATAAAACTGATGACTGAATACGACGAATTTATCTACACATATTAGTTCACAATTAATAATCGCACGCTTACATTAACAGATCCAATTTATTTTAACCACTCATAAAAACCAAACAACACATGATGAACGAAACTTTTAACTGAGAAAAATTGTACAAAACAGGTGGACTGGCAGCATTCGCCATTGTCGCAATCATTCCGGTTCAAATTATTATTTTTTCGGCTTATCCGCCTCCTGAAACGGCTATGGCCTTTATTGATTTATGCATCATAACTGGTTGATTGGCATACTGAGTCTGGATTTTCTGTATTACATCAATAATGCTCTGCTAATTCTTGTCTATCTTGGCCTTTTCGCGTCCATGAGAAAAACTGATTTCGCAAACCTGCTCATTGCAATAACCATCGGTTTTATTGGCATTGGCATTTATTATGTTTCTTCTGTAGCTTTTGAGATGTTGTCGGTTAGTCGGCAGTTTTTCACAACAGAATCAATGGAGGCTAAACAACAACTTCCAGGCATTGCCAAAGGATTGATTGTAACGTATAAAGGAACGGCCTTCGATGTGTATTATGTGTTTAATGCCATTACCCTGCTTATTATTTCAAAGACAATGTTGAAATCAGGTATATTTAGTAAAGGAACAGTCATCTGGGGAATTATCGCCGGACTTTTAATGATCATACCTTCAACTGCCGGCACATTAGGTTTAGTATTCTCGCTTGTTTCACTGCTACCATGGATTATTTTTTCAGTAATGGCCGGAAAAAGATTATTGGTTCTTTCTGCTAAAACAGTTTGAAAAGCGTGTAATACCATCGGATGACATAATCAGTCGCTTTTAAATTTTATTCCTAAAAAAGTTTAAAATATTACGTGTAGCTAAATAACTACATGTATATTTGTAGTCAAATAACTACGTAATGAATTTAAGACGCGATGTATTTCAGGCCATAGCTGATCCTACCAGAAGAGCGATTCTGGTATTGCTTGCTACACATGCCATGTCTGCCGGAGCAATAGCCTCAAATTTTGACACGGCCCGACCAACAGTCTCCAAACACCTGCAAATCCTCACAGAGTGTGAATTACTCAACCAGGAACAAAATGGCAGAGAGATTTACTATCATTTAAATCCACAGAAAATGAAGGAAATAGCAGATTTTATTGAACCTTTCCGTAAAATGTGGGACGACAGATTTAATAAACTGGAATCCATCATGAAAAGTTATAGTACTGATAAATAAAATATAATGGAACGCAAAACTAAAATTCATGCAGAGGACTGCAAACAGGAACTGATGATCACGAGAGAATTCGAGTTGCCGTTGGAATTACTTTTTAAAGCATATGTGGAACCAGAAATTGTAGAACAATGGATGGGCACCAAAGTACTGAAACTTGAGAATAAGAAGCACGGTAGTTACCAGTTTGTAACAACTGATCCAATGGGAAACACATACGGATTTAACGGAACGATTCATGAGTTTGTTCCGAACAAAAAAATTACACGAACGTTTGAAATGGAATCGGTAAGTTTTGGTCCGCAACTTGAATTTCTGGAATTTGAAGCACTCTCTGAAAACACCAGCAAGCTTAACATGCATATTGTCTACCGATCGGTATCGATCAGAGACGAACAGCTAAAAATGCCGTTTGCCAGGGGCATAAATATGGCACACGACCGTTTACAGGCAATTGTTAGTAAGCTGATCTAAACACCTCACTCTATTTGTTTTATTATCTTAACAGTAAAAATAATGCAAACAAAAAACAAAGAACAGGTTATGCCAATTGGTAGAAAAACCGGCAGATACATTTATTGGGTGGCCACAATCTTTCTCTCTTTAGGAATGTTGGCAAGCGGAGTACAGCAATTGCTGCAAATTGGCGGGTTTGTGGATATTTTTCATCAATTGGGTTATCCAATATATATGATGTCCATATTGGGATTCTGGAAAATTCTCGGGGTTATCGCCATTCTTACCCCTAAATATCCTCTTGTAAAAGAATGGGCGTATGCCGGATTCTTTTTCATCATGACTGGTGCGGCAGCTTCTCATCTTATGATCGGACAACCATTTGTTGAAGCATTACCTCCACTTTCCCTACTCATTGTGACCATCCTGTCCTGGTATTTCAGGGCTCCGGGTAAAAGAATTGTTAAGGTATAATGTATTAGTGATAATAAGAGAATAAACACATAGGAGATAAAATTATGTCATACAAAGTAGATTTTGCAAATGTATCAACAACTGGACTTGAATCATCGCCTGTTGCCGAGGCTTTAGCCGGATTACGTGCCAATGAAGCCCGTTACTTCATGAATAAGTATAACCATGAATTTACAGTTGAACCAGCGGAAGAAAGCAGGGAAACGCTTGCTTATGTTAACCGGGTTCTGAAAGAAGAACGTAATATTGAGTTTGCAGCCAAACCGTTGGAGACGTCGCAGTTCCAGGTGGAAAACATTAAGTTTTCTTATGTATTTTATGAAGATGGTTTGTCTGTTAACGTAATGTACACGGTTGATAATCCCAAAAAACGAGCGGTTGGCTTTAAACTTTCTGAAGGAATGGAAATACCAAAAGAACTGGAGCCAAAATTTAAATTTGCCCGCCAGAGATCGAAACTGGCAGGTACCATCCGTGGATCATTTTTTGTTATAAAAGGGGAATATTAAACTTCGAATTGCAACAAATTCCAAATTATTAACATACTTGCCGCAGCAACAAAAGTAGAACCTTTACTTCTGCTTCAGTTCCATTCTGGCCTTATGTAGTTCAGTGTTTATCTTTGTATAGCGGTCCAGTGAGTTTTTCTTATGCTGTTCGTATTCCTCCATCAACTCCTGGTATTCTGTTTTGGTTTTTACTGTAACTGCATTACTACGTTTAAACATCAAAAACATAATACCGGCAAAAACAAGAACAGCTATAATAATAGCGTAAAGCGTTATTGAATACGCACTTTTATCAACCTGCATTCCAAGCACAGGAATAGAGTTTTGTCGTTTGATGCTTTCATCAAGCTTTGCCTGTAGTTGGTCGGTTCTGCTTTTATTGGTCTTAAGATCATTTTGTAAGGAAAGAATCTGGTTCTCACTTTTTATAATCACCTTTTCCAGATTACTGATGGAGTCCTTCACAGCACCGTAAAACTGATCTAACTGATCAGGCGTCATAAAATATTGCAGGTTCCAGTAATTCAGGTTCTTCTTAAACACATCATATTGCTGTTCAAGATTTGGCTCTTCCTTCCATGCATTAACGTCTTTTGCGAAAGTAGAAACGGTTACGGATATCAATAAAAATAAAACTAATGTAAATCTTGTCATAACTTTAAATTTCAAACATTCATCAAACGAACAAAAATTTTTATTATTGCTTTTTTTCAATCTGTAATTTCTAATAAGTAAAGACAACTAAATACGCCACTAACACGTAAACTAACATAAATTATTTCTGATAAAATGCCTTTCTGTTTTTTCTGCCCTCACCAACACTATTCAATTACCTTTGTGATTATATCATGTATTTGTTTTCGACTACAATTTACATAATTTTAAAACCATAATTACAATTAAAGTCAAAATGAATAAAACTTACCTCATGAATCATATGAAAAATCAGTCCTGATTATATCATACAATATGATCAAAAACAGTGAATATGTTACGGTTAAGATTGTATTTCCGACGAGCTTAGCTATCCTGAATTCGAAATGGCGGACTGACGCCTGAGATAACTTAATGAGGCTGTCCCAAAAGACAAATAAAAATATTTTTAACGTATAAATTGTAAGCAATCTTTATTTTACCCCTCCAAACCTCTCCGTCAGCTGACGGGAGGCTTTAAGTCCCCTTCAGGGGATTTAGGGGTAATTTTGTAAAAACTACTTACAATCCGTAAGTAAAGATAATTCTGATATCGTTTTTTGGACAGTCTCATGCATGGATGAATATCAACAATATATGCAACAAAGAACATTGGTGAATCTTTATCTTTTCACCAACTATTATGGTGTATATAATTATTTCAATTTTCGTGATTATCTAATAATTCTATATATTTAACCTCTAATAATTTAACCTCCAAAACAATAGTGAATACATTTGAAAAAACTCTCAAAGACAGTTCTTTGTTACTTATGGCCTTTGTTACATTGAACCACCTTCTGGTATTATTATCTTTTGCCACCATAAAGGGATTACTGCCTTATACATTTCCATTGTCATTTATTCTGCCAGCACTCCTGTTGTTTTTGATTGTTAAACACAAAAGTCTCAAAGAAAACATTTCAATCTTTACAGTAAGCCTGGGTGTCATAGTTTTCTCCCTTTTAATTGCATCATTTTATTTCGACCTGTCCTGGGACGGACAATGGTATCACCAATCCGCCATCTATCACATGGTCAGTGACTGGAATCCTTTAAAAGAGCCTATTCGTGATTTTGAAATACACAACAGTTCTTCCATTTGTCATTTCCCGAAAGGATCGTGGTATTTTGCAGCATCGGTGTACAGTTTTACAGGCAATTTTGAAGCTGGAAAAGGTCTGAACATTATTGTACCATTTATTGCCCTCTTTTATATTTTTGCATCTCTTCGGGAACTGAAATTGTCCTTTAGCAAATCCCTTGTGATTTCTGTAATAGTTATACTGAATCCTGTTGTTTGGTGCGAAATCACATCTTACCTTGTTGATGGACTCCTAATTCTGTACATCAGTATTTACTTGACGGCAGCAATCCTTTGGATAAAAAAGCAGGATAATATCAACTTGTTGATGGCAGCCATGACAATTTCTTCCTTAGTGAATGTGAAATTTACCGGATTGGTTTTCGTCTGTACACTGGCGTTATTTCTTTTCATTTATCTTCTTGTGGTGAACCGGAAGCACTGGTTCAAATTTGCGTACCTGCATGCCATAATTCTTGCCGGATCACTGCTTATTACTGGATATAATCCTTACATGACCAATTACAAGGAACGAAATCATCCGCTCTACCCTATTATGGGAACAGAAGAATATCCCAGTGTCTTTGAGACAACAGGAAGAGATGATAACGAATTGTATGAAACACCGCATAACATGATGGGGAAAAACCTATTATACCGAATGTTTTATGCCACTTTTGGAAGGCCTGATAACGCACCCTATTACAAGAAGAAGGATGTCAGTCTGATGTGGCCGTTTATGTCGAACACATCTGACTGGGAAGCCTACTACTTTCATGAGGTCAGGGTCAGTGGTTTTGGCCCCTACTTCAGTGCAACCATCATTCTGGCTCTCGCATTGTCGGTTACTTTATTGCTCCGGGATAAAAAGAACAGGTTAAAACTGCTTATTGCAGCATTTGCCGTTCTTTCTACGTTGATGTTCAGCAGACATTTATGGTGGCCAAGATTTGGGCCACAAATGTGGCTGCTCCCTATGATTCCGCTTCTTTTCTCATTTTTCAATTCGAACCGAACTAAAACGAAGTATCTGAGTTATTCTGTCGCAGCTTTGTTGCTGATTAACGGAGTAATAGTAATGTGGGTACACATGGGATGGGAAACCCGTTCCTCTTTTTCTCTTCGTGAACAACTAAACGAACTGAAAACCAATAATACATCCATTGAAATTGATTACGGTTGGTTTGGAAAGGCCCTGGAAGAAAGGTTGGATCTCTGGCAAATAAATTATGAACCCATACCCGGAAAAGAAATAAAGCAGGGACCTCATAAAAAAATGATAAGTGTGGTGGAAGGTTATCCTAATATGATTATATATCGGGAAAAACAGGACGAAACGACAGCTAAAGCAGATTAAGAACATAAATTTTTTGAACTGGAATCATACACTATGGATCAATACCTTATTATAATTTTTATTGCAGTGCCGGCAGTTATTTTATTTCTGGTGATTTTTTTCAATAAAAAAGCCGTTGTAAAGCGTAAATTAAAGAACGCCGTGGTTAAACCAATTCTAAATTTCAATACGGGTGATATTGCTAAAATTACCGGTAAAATTGAAATCGCAGAAGTACCACTCCAGGCACCATTATCCGGAAGAAAATGTGCGTATTACTTTGTACATGTGGAACAAAAAGTGTCATCCGGCAAAAATACGCACTGGCGCACGTTGATAAAGGAAGAAAGATCGTGCAAATATGTGATCCGTTCCGGATATAAATGTGCTTATGTGGATGAAAACAACCTTAAAAGTTATATCGTTCAGGACCGGAAATACAGATCCGGATTCAGAAATGATGCTACACCGGATCTGGAAAGGTTTCTGAATACACATGGTTACAAAAGTGAGGGACTATTGGGCATGAATAAGACCATACGCTACAAGGAAGGTATTCTGGAGGAAGGTGAAGAAGTTGCCGTGGCTGGAAGAGGTGAATGGAAGTTCTCTAATCTGGTTGGCCTTCCCGATATATATGACAGGGTACTCGTCTTTAGTTCCATAAAAGGTCATCCTGTGTACTTAAGCGATGATCCTGACACCATAATATCTCTGAAAAACAGAAGTTAAAACAATTCATTCAAATGTTAATTTAACAACAATTCGTCACAAAAATGCTTACCAAACTCATAATAAATCCTATATCAATATTTTAACATATAGGAATACTTACATTTTAAGACAAAAATGTATGTTATTTAAAATTTATTATTACTTTAGCATTAATTTTAATTAACACCTATTTAACATTAATAAGAAAAAACTGATACAAATGAATACCTGATGGCACGACATTTAAACATTATAAAGGCACTTTTTGTGGTCATTTATACTTTTATGTCTGTTCTAATAATAGCACAACCACAAGATAATTTACCCCAATTCAGATTTAATTCTGTCACTGTGGATAATGGTCTTTCCATTAATAGAACCAATGAAACGACAAAGGATACCAAAGGTTTTATATGGATCGCTACTTCGGATGGTATATGTAGATTTGATGGATTAACCACTAAAAATTATTATGCTCAGGGCTCTGGTATAGTGGATGAATCAGATCAAAACTTCACGTCTATCCACACTGATCATTCAGGCAATTTGCTGGCGGGGTCATATCATTTGTACAAATTTGACTATGATTCGGAGAAGCTGGAACGAGTATATGATGAAGACAATAGAAACCAACCAATAAGAATACGTTCAATTGTAGACGATGGTATGAATGGGATATGGATTGGGGCCCGGAACGGGATCTTCCATATGGATTCAGCTTTCAATATTGTACATCTACCGCCTGACAAAAATAATCGTCAATACGAAACATGGGATCTGCTTGTCACTAAAAATAAGGTATGGATAGGATCTAGAAAATATGGTCTGCTGGTTTTTAGTTTTAAGGACAGTACATATACTAATTTAAATCTTAAAGATGAAACCGGACACCCCGTTCATGATATTATGTGCCTTTTTAAAGATAATGAAACGATATGGGTAGGCACCAAGAATGCTGGGTTGTTCAAAATTGATGAAAACACTCAAACGGTTTTATCCAATGAATTTCCCGACAATTCCGTTCGCAGAATCAGGGATATAACGCGTGATGATAAAAACGATATATGGCTTGGAACCCTGGACGGACTTTATCTGTATAAACCTAAAACAAATAACTATTTCAGATATGCCTACACCTACCATCCGGTTTCAAGTATCACTTATAATTCAATCTTCAATGTTTTTATTGATGATGATGATATTATGTGGTTGAGTACATTTTCCGGAGGTGTGAACTATACAGATCTAAACTTTAAGCCAATAGGCTCAGTCACAGGAAAAGAAAATAATGATGCGTCTCTGAGCTCTCCCATTGTTTCTTGTTTTACAAGTGACAACTATAATAATGTATATGTAGGTACGGATCATGGTGGCCTGAATTACTGGAACAGAAAGACAGGAAAATTCATTTATTATCCGCATGCACCCGAATATATTAGCGGAACTAATATTAAATGTATGACTTCTGATTCCAGTGGAAAAATATGGATCGGAACATATGAAGGAGGAATCAGCTGTTTTAATCCAGTTACAAAAAAATTCAAATATTATACCTCAGAGCGAAAATTAAAAGGAGCACTACAAAGCAACAATATATATACGCTGGCATTTGATAAACAGAATAATCTATGGATCTCAGGAGACCAGGGCGTTGACCTGCTTGATATAAAGACGGATTCCATTCATCACAAATATACAAACTCTAATAAAAGTGCATTTTGCATTGACACAAAAAGTAATACTGTCTGGTATGGAAACGGTGATGTCGGACTGCTATACTTTGATTGGCAAAAAGATACATTTGTTAATTATCTCAATCGCGATAAACTGTATAGTACACACACCATATTTGTAGATTCGGAAAGCAACTTGTGGATTGGTGGAAAAAACGGAATAATGGTTGCTGTGCTGGAAACCGGAAAAATTGTTGACTATACAACAAATGATGGGCTATCAAGCAACGTTGTCAACAGCATCCTCGAAGACAATAAAAAAAATATATGGGTATCCACCTCGTATGGATTAATGAAACTCGTTAATGCAGCTAATTCTCCTGAACGTTTCGACATAAATATTTATACCGAAAAAGACGGTTTGCAAAGCAATCAGTTCGAACCCAACTCGGCTTATAAAAGCAAACAGGGAGAACTCTTTTTTGGTGGTATAAACGGGTTCAACTTCTTTTACCCGGATAAAATAAAACAGAATCCATTTCCTCCTGAAATGGTTATCACCGATCTGAAAATTTTCAATAAACCGGTACTGATAAATCAAAAAATAAACGGCCAGATAGTATTGGATAAAAGTATCAGTGAAAAAACAAGTCTTGTACTAAATAAAAAACAAAAAATATTCACGCTGGAATTTATGGCTCTGCATTATTCCAACCCCGAAAGCAATAAATATAAATACATGCTGTATCCGTTCGAAAAAGAATGGAACTACGCCAAATATCCAAGAAATTTTGCAACCTATTCGTCTCTGCCACCGGGAAACTATGTTTTTAAACTTCAGGGAGCCAATAATGACGGAAAATGGCAAAATGAAGTTATGGAACTAAACATACGAATAAAACCACCCTTTTGGATAACATGGTGGTTCATTACGCTTACCGCTATATCATTGATACTCTTATTCATAGTTACTTTTAATTTACGAATCAGACAAATTAAAAAGCAAAAAGAGAAACTGGAAAATCTGGTTGAGCAAAGGACAATAGTACTTGAACAAAAAACCCTTGAACTTGAAAACCTGAATAAACTGAAAGACAAGCTCTTTTCTATAATTGCACACGATTTAAAATCACCATTCCAGTCAATTCTTGGCTTTTCTGATCTTCTCCACAATGAATATGATGAATACGATGAAGAAAGCCGTGCCCAATACATTGGTCTTATAAATGAATCTGCCCATAGCTATTATGAACTGTTGGATGGTTTATTGTCGTGGTCGAGAACACAGATGGGGACGATACAATATACGCCTAAGGCACTGGAAGTGTCGTCTATCATAGAAAAAACAGTAGATTTACTTCAGCACAAAATACAAAGGAAACAGATAAAACTGGTGAATAAGATCAATAACAGTGTATGTGTGTTCGCAGATGACCAGATGGTAAATTCGGTGATTCAAAACCTGATTGGAAATGCTATAAAATTCACCAAATTACAAGGACAAATTACACTGAACTCTGTACAGGAAGGAGATGTTATCACCTTCTCTGTTGAAGACAATGGCATAGGAATGACACCAAAACAAAAGAACAACCTGTTTAGCATTGGCAATACAAATTCAGAGCCAGGAACAATGGGAGAACCCGGAACTGGTCTTGGGCTCTTGATTTGCAAGGAATTTATAGAAAAGAACAAAGGTAAAATCTGGGTTAAAAGCGAAAAAGGGAAAGGTTCAACCTTCTTTTTTACTCTCCCATCCGCCAAATAAGATTCCGAAATTCGTTTTCCATTTTTGATGATTGCCAATAATTCATATTTTTGCCAATATGAACCAAAATTCAATCACAACATGAAACACTTCTTATTGATATCTCTTTGCATACTCGCACTAACCACAATGTCCTGTTCAACTGAAAAAGAAACTGATGTTTTTCCTGATGGATCAAAAATACCGGAATGGTTCTCTGATTTCACAAAGGTAAAACCTGAAGATCTTGGAAAAGGGTACAACATAATGGATTATGGTGCTGTGAACGACAGTACAATCCTGCAGACGGAGGTCATTCAAAAAGTGATTGATACGGCCAGCAGTCAGGGCGGCGGAGCTATTATAATACCTAAAGGTGTATTTTTGAGTGGTGCCTTATTTTTTAAACCCAATACACATTTATATGTATCGGAAGATGCCGTTTTAAAAGGTTCAGACAATATTGAAAATTACCCGTTTATACCCTCCCGTATGGAAGGTCAGAGCCTGGATTATTTTGCAGCACTTGTCAATGCTTACGGAGTGGACGGATTTACAATTTCGGGTGGAGGAACCATAAACGGGAACGGACTTAAATACTGGGAAGCTTTCTGGCAAAGAAGAAAAGAAAACCCGAAATGTACAAACCTGGAAGTTTCGAGGCCACGTCTTGTTTTCATCAGAAATTCAGATAATGTCCAGGTGCAGGATGTCAATCTGATAAACTCAGGCTTCTGGAGCAGTCACTATTATAAATGTAATAATGTTAAGATACTGAATCTAAGAATTACGTCACCACACAAACCAGTAAAGGCTCCGAGTACCGACGCCATTGACCTTGATGTGTGTTCGAATGTACTGATAAAAGGATGTTACATGGCTGTAAATGATGATGCAATTGCGCTGAAAGGTGGCAAAGGTCCTTGGGCAGATCAGGATACAACAAACGGTGAAAATACAAATATCATCATAGAAGATTGTGAATTCGGTTTTTGCCACTCTGCCTTAACATGCGGAAGTGAATCCATTCATGACAGGAATATTTTAATGCGCAACTGTCATGTGAATGAAGCCAAACGTTTACTCTGGCTAAAAATGCGACCGGATACACCTCAGAAATATGAGTATATAACTGTGGAAGACATCACCGGACAGGCTTACAGCATGATTTATGTGAAACCATGGACCCAGTTCTTTGACCTTAAAGGCCGGGAAGATGTTCCTGTTTCATACTCTGATCACATTACGATGCGCAACATCAGTTTGACCTGTGACAAATTCTTTGATGTGGCAATAACAGAGCACGACAGACTCTCGAATTTCACGTTTGAAGACCTTGCGATAGAGGCTAAAAATGCAACATTCAACCATGAGTTTGTACAAAACTTCACGTTAAAAAATGTCGTGGTTAATGGTAAAAATCTGTCAAACGACTAGAAGGATTATTATCTTTTAATAACTGTTTGTTACTGACATGTACATCGTGTCAGCAACAAACAGAATTTGTCTTTAGTAATTATATTTATCGGGTTACAACAGTTGTTCATCCTTTTCAAAACCGGAAACACCGGCAGACACCACAAATTTCATGACCTGAGCCGGGTTAGCTTTTAAGGGCTTTACATTCTTTACCGGAACAATAAACAGTTCTCCGGAAAAATTATAGGAATGCGGAAAATAAACCGCCACCTTGTCTTTAACTTCGAGCAACGACAAATCCTTTTCGGTTAAGAAACCTACCTTTTCCAGTTGAGCCTCTTCATTAACCAAAACCAAAACCGGATTACTAAACTTCTTCTGTTTGCCGACAAATGCCGACAACAGGTCATTGAAAGCCGAATATATAATCTTCAGTAGCGGAACTTTTTCAAACAACTTACCGGCAAGCATCTTTACCGGACTGGCAATAATGGTCTGACCCAAAAAACCGACAAGAACAAGCAAAATGACAATAATAACAATTCCCAGTCCCGGAATGTAAAAACCAATATCGGTCAACAAGCTCTCCAAAAGTCCGTCAAAGAATGTAAAGATAACCCACAAAATATAAATTGTAATTGCAAGGGGTGCTATAAACAGTACGCCCTGAACCAAATAACCAGCAAGCTTTTTCATATCCGTATATTTTACTTTTTCCAAAGATAAGGAATTGAAGATTTACTTATATTTTTAAGAAAAGATGAATTTTTATTTCGGGTTTTTCCTGACTGTTTATAAATAACGCCAAAACATCAACATTTCCTAACATTTTTTTAACATTATATAAAATCATTTTGTATCTTGTGGACGCAATTTAAATCATTCAACAAAATGGATAAAAGAGATATCAGAAGATTACACTCAGCATCAGTTTTTGAAATTGATGAATTAAGAAAGGTCCTTGAAGACAACAACATAAGCACATTAGTTCGTGACCAGTTTCAGGAAAGTATACGTGCGGGTTTTGCGGATGCAAATCCCGGATTAGTGGATATCTACGTACTTGATGAGGATTTTGAGGATGCTGTAAAGCTGCTTGCAGAGTTTAAAAAATAGTTGGCATCATCTTTGTTAAGAGAAAATAAAATAGAATAATTATGAAAAAGTTTACATTTAATTTATCATTCCTGTTCATTGTTACACTTATCGTGGTTTCGTGTTCAACCGGTAAAAAGGCGTTAGAACATGGCGATTATTACAGTGCAAGCTTACAGGCTATTAACAGACTTAGATCCAAGCCTGATTCTAAGAATGCAAGGATGACTCTGGAACAAAGTTATCCGTATGCTCTTGATTTCTATAAAAATCAGATTGATGCGGCCATGCGAACCGAGGATCCACTGAAATACAGCAAAATTGTAGATTATTACGGCAGGATGAATCACCTGGCAGATGAAATTGACCGCTGTCCTGCAGCTAAAAGTATAATTCCAACTCCAAGGCGGTATTATTCTGAGATTGCTGAAGCCAAAAAGCTGGGTGCCGAAGAACGCTATCAGCTGGGAATGACAGCCCTTGGTATTGGCACACGACAAGCTGCAAAAGAAGCCTATTATCATTTTGTGGAATGTAATAAACTTATTCCCGGTTTTAAAGACGTGAATGATAAGCTGGATGAATCCAAATACATGGCAACCCTGAAAGTATTACTGGAGCAGATTCCGGTTCCTGGGTCACTCAATGAAGTAAGTTCTGAATTCTTTTACAACCAGGTGATGGAACATCTTAAAAAATCTTACACTACAGAGTTTGTCAGGTTTATGTCGCCACAGGAACTGGATGCAGAAGATGCACAGCCGGATCAATACCTTCGGATGAAGTTTGAGGAATTTGTAATGGGACAGGTTTATGATAAGGAAAAAGTGGAAGATGTTTCAAAAGACAGTGTGGTTGTTGGTCAGGTTACTTTGGAAGATGGTACCAAGCTGGATGCCTATAACACGGTAAAAGCCAAGCTTACAACCTTCCACAGGGAACTGAGTTCACATGGTGTTCTGGATGTCATTCTTGTGGATACCTATAACAACCAGGTGATTGCACAACGTAAATTCCCGGGTGATTATGTGTGGGCTACAGAATGGGGTTCATTCTCAGGCGATGAAAGAGCCTTATCGGCAAAACAACTGGCACTGACCAAACAAAAACCGGTTCCTCCCCCTGCTCCACAGCAGTTGTTTATTGAATTTACCAAGCCAATATACAACCAGGTAACGACTTTTCTTGCCAACTACTTTAAGCAACAATAATATTAAAATATAAAATTCATTAATGGCGCAGACTGGTATCTGCGCCATTTTTTTGACTTATAAATTTTCAAACTGCTTGTAAGCTCCTGTCAGTAATATTAAGGATTTCTTCCTTTAAGAATTTATGGCTCCCCTCCCCTTTCGTCTATTCTATTACTTTTTTATGTATTTTAGTCTCACCAAAATGAGAAGAACCTGTATCTCCTGGATACACTCTGACATAAACTGCGATATGAAATTATCATTACACAACTTAAAAAAAAGCAGATAAAATCAGGTTTTAACTCCTCAATTGAATACAAAAAACGATAGAGATTTGGTGACAATAGAAAAAATAACCGAAAACAAAAAACAGTTCCTTGATTTATTGTTGCTGGCAGACGAACAGGAAAATATGATTGACAGGTATTTAACGAGAGGAGATTTGTTTGCTTTATACGACGATGATTTAAAAAGTGTTTGCGTTGTAGTGCAGATAAATAGTGATACTTGTGAGTTAAAAAACATTGCAACATACGATAGATATCAAGGTAGAGGATACGGTAGAACATTGATAAATTTCATTTCTGATTTTTATAAAAACGACTATAAAATAATGCTTGTGGGAACTGGTGAAACACCCGCAATTCTGTCCTTTTATGAAAGTTGTGGGTTTGAAATATCACATCGGGTAACGAATTTTTTTACAGACAATTATGACCATCCTATTTTCGAGGGAGAAATACAACTTATTGATATGATTTATCTTAAAAAGAATTTATGAATGGTATAATAATACGAGAAATCGGAGAAAATGAAATTCATAAACTCGAGGATATGCTATATGAGTCAGTTTATCAGCCGGATAAAAATAATCCAGTTCCAAGAGATGTCATAAGAGTTCCACGAGTCTATGCCTATATTGATGACTTTGGAAAGTCGAAGGATGATTATTGTTTTGTTGCAGACTTAAATGGACGGATTATTGGAGCCGTTTGGGTCAGGATCATTACAGGAAAAATAAAAGGCTATGGAAACGTTGACAACCAAACCCCGGAGTTTGCAATTTCATTATTTGAGGAATATCGCAATCAAGGTATTGGAACAAGGTTGATGGACAAGATGATTAATCACTTACAAAGATGCGGATACAAGCAAACTTCATTAAGCGTACAAAAAGAAAATTATGCAGTCAAACTTTACAAAAAAGTTGGATTTGAAATTATTGATGAAAACGATGAAGATTATATAATGTTATTGAAATTGAATTAAAACAAACACTACCTCTAATACGCAGTCATACTGCATGGCAGTACTTTTAAATAAAATATTACAACATTCGCGGGATGTCTCTTTTGTCCTGACAGTTCCTTTCCCGTCGGAAAGAAACTGCCACGACACCATACCGTGGGAACGTTATGCGCAAATATAAAAAAGACACTATAACTAAAATAGTATGAGTAAAACTAAAAGTAATTGGTCTCTTCTGCTTATTGCATTTATTGAAAGATTTGCATTCTATTTATTTAATAGTTCCCTAATTCTTTACCTGTTTTCAGGAGACAATTTCTCGGAGGAAAAATCATTAGCCATCTATAGCATATTCAAAATCCTAATCTATTCCTTGCCCATAATCATGGGGATTGTTTCTGATATAATGGACAGAAAAAAAGTCTTTATGATTGGCTTGATTTTATCCATTATTGGATACGCATTAATACCAATATTATCATTTAATTATTGGTTACTTATTTTTTCAATTGTAATTCTTGCAATAGGGATAGCAATATTAAAACCAAACATTACTGTATTTATTGGGGACAACAGTTCTCAGACTGGAAACATTAAACGACTTTTCCGAGATTTTGTACAAATGGTGTTCTTAATAAGTCTCGCACCAATGATTGTAAATGGTATAAACGATTCATTTACAGACAAGACTTTAGTGATATCAATAATTTCAAGTTCAATATTAATACTTATTGTCTTTCTTATATATCATTTTATTTCTCCTAAGAATAACCATCAACCTGTTGACAATGACCTGAAACCGAAGCAACCTATTCTATTGTTATCCTCAATTTTCGTTTTAGCTTTTATTGTAATTGTATTGACTAATAAGATTAGTCCTATGTTAGCAATTGAGACTGAAGGTTCAGAATTGACTTTTCAAAATATAACTAACTTTTTTTCAGTACCTGTAACAATTATACTTTTGGTTATATTAGCTATTAAATCAATTAGAATTCAGCTTAACAGTATTGCTCTTCTACTCGGATTAACTACAATTGGATTTTCACTCATATTTCTTTCAATTTATTTTGATGAGTTTTCAAAATTTAGCTTTTCACCGGACAGCAAATTATCAGTTTTAGCCTTGATTGTAGTTTTTGAGACATTATTCTATCCTATAATTATATTACTCCTATATAAATTTTCAACTAAATATAAAGGGTTTGTTTTGGGATTATATTATTCTTTAATTGCTTGGATCGCAATTTCTTTTAGCAAAATGGATTTAGATAGATTATATTTACTAATTCCAATAATTATTTTGATTATGTTAGGAATTGTAGCGATTCTGAAAAGAAATAATATTAAAACCATCTGTACATAATACGCAGTCATACTGCATGTCAGTACTTTTAAATAAAGCATCACAACACAGCGCAGCAAATATGAAAAAACTAACAATTCTATTTCTTTGCATTCTTTCTTTTCCTGTTTTAGGACAAGTTAAGTACGCCTATTATTCAAAGGCAGAAGTCAAACAAGACTTAAATTTTGCTTATGAAAAGCTCACGAACATTCATCCTTTATTTTTAGATGAGAATAAATTAAGTCTTTATAAAAATCAATTTTCAAAAATTGAAAACTCTGTAAAAGACAGTATGACTCAAAATGAGGTGTATATACTTTTAGCACCTTTGTTTGCATCGTTAAATGATGGGCATACCGGCATTATTATTCCAATGGAACAACGTAAAGCATACTCAGCTGCAGGCGGAAAATCATTCCCTTTTTTCGTGGATATTATCAATGATTCTGTTTATGTATCCTTTTTTTGCGGAAACGACACCTCCCTGTTTCAAAATGGAGAACAGATTCTTGAAATCAACGGAATAAATGCCACCGAAATAGTTCGAAATATGGAACCACTATTTTCGGGAAACCTACAAAAAGTTAAACAACGGGAAATAGCCCAAAATTTCAGATTCTTAATCTGGATGCTGTATGGATTTGAAGATAACTACGTGTTATCAATAAAAGATAATCAAAATAACATTAAAAAGTTGACTGTTACAGGCGTTACGAGTACTGATTTTATGAAAAACATAAAACACATGCCTAAAACAAAGCAAGCATATTATGATTTGCAAATAAATCAAAGCACAGAAACGGCTGTTTTGAAAATAAAATCATTTGGTGATTTGAATGGATTTTGTGCATTCGCCGATAGTGCTTTTATGAAAATAAAGGAATACAAAATTCAAAATTTAGTAATTGACATTCGGAATAACGGAGGAGGACGCAGCGTTGTTGTAGATTCTTTAATGAATTACCTGACAGATAAAAACTATGCTCAATATAAAAAGATTAAAGTCCGCATCAGCCCTGAATTAAAAGAACATTACAAAGTAAGATACCCCGACAGATCAGACTGGATAAACAAGTATGGGATCGATGACTTTGTCGTTCTTGACCACAACGAACAAAAGCCAGATATCAACAACAAACATTTTGACGGCAAACTGTTTTTACTGACGAATAATTTAACGTTTAGTGCTGCTGCCACATTTGCAGGAGTATTTAAAAATTTGGAAATGGGGACAATTATTGGAGAAGAAACAGGAGGCACAATATCATACTTCGGAGACTTTTGGTTTTTAAGTACACCTCATAGCAAGATTACATTTTATGTGTCACCCAAACAATTTATACAATATGGCGGACAAGATTATAACAAAGGCGTGATTCCGGATTGTATCGTTGCTGACACAGATAATGCAATCATCAACTACACAAACAACTTGATTGAAAAAGATTACAAATAACCAATGCTGACATATTTTATTGCATAGCTTTCATTGGTATGCGAAGTTCGGATTTCCGTCTGATTGTATTAGTCCATGGGCACCCAGATAATCACTTACAATCTGCTACCACAACAAATAATTTACTGTTGAGCACAAACCGAAGAGATCGTGCTATGAAAAAAAACTAAGTCTAAATATCTGACACGAATCTATCCCCTGATGATTTGGTTTTCAATTGGAGTTAGTTACACAATTGACGCATTTAAAGAAATATCGAATAATCTTAAGTCAGGGAAATATCAGTAACATCATTCAGGTAAGTGAATGGTATTTTTGTATATTTATAACCTTAAGAAAAAGGCCAGTGCCTGACATTGTAAACCATGTGCTCCAACACATGATGCATCATCCTGAAAGTAGTTTAATACGTATGAATGAAGATTATGGATAGAAAAAATTTCTTTAAACAAGCGTGTTTCGCAGGCGT
This sequence comes from Quyinboa mangrovi, assembly GCF_042219825.1. NCBI lineage: Bacteria > Pseudomonadati > Bacteroidota > Bacteroidia > Bacteroidales > Quyinboaceae > Quyinboa > Quyinboa mangrovi. The sequence continues at coordinate 303,169 of NZ_JBHJHQ010000002.1, read as the reverse complement.
TTGTTTTTGCGGATTTAGTAGCATTTCCGATTTAGCAACCAGCAATACATCACCAACTGAGGATAACAATAAACAACTTAATCAGGATTGGCTATCTGATTTGCTTTCCAACTTAAATCAGGAACTGGGAGAGGATATTTTAAGAAGTATTATTAAAAAATCATCCATAGTGCATTACAATAATTTAAACATGGATGCATTACTGGCAGATTATGTTGGCGATTTGGATAAGTTTAATACATATATTGAAAGCGCCTGGGGATGGAAGATTGACTATAACAAGACCGCAAAAGTATTAATAGCAGATGAAAATAAAGCGAATTGTGTTTGTCCGGTTTTAGAGCACAAAAAAGGATTGAACACTTCGGCAATCTGTTATTGTTCTGAAGGATTCGCCGAAAAAATGTTCTCTTATGTAACCGGAGGTCCTGTAACAGCTACAGTAATTTCTTCTGTTAGAAGAGGAGATAAAAGCTGTAAATATAAAATTGAGATGCCTTAATTAATGCAACAATCACAAACGACCAACAAAGGGTTATATAAAACATGACTGCTTTAGTAGACCTACAAGAAATTCTAAATCATACAGTTAGGCACAATACTGAAAAACGACACAACCATTATTAAACATAACCGAAAGATGAAAAAAACAAAACTAATTTTACTTTTTGCATTATTTTCAGGCATTTGTCTTGCACAAAAGAAAACGAGTTGTATCAATTTTACATCCAAGGACTGGAAGACTTTTGGCTCAGAAATAACAGAGTTCGATTCAATATTGACAACATATATTCCCAAAGGAACCGGAATTGGATATCTGGATGGTTTCGATTTTCAAAATGGAACTATTGAGTGCGATTTATATTCACCATCAAACAAAGCATATTTGGGGCTTGTGTTCAGGATCACATCTTTGACTAATTTTGAAAACATTTATTTCCAACCTCATACCAGCGGGAAATGGGACGCTGTACAATATGATCCGATTTTTAACGGGTCCGCAACGTGGCAACTCTATAATGGTACAGCATATCAGGCCGTAGCAAATATTCCTGTTAGAGAATGGTTCCATGTAAAAATCCAGGTTATAGGTGATTCTGCAAAAGTCTATCTCAACAATCATCCCAAACAGGTATTGTCCGTGAAATTAAAACATGATTATTCATCAGGTTCTATTGGCGTTTTCAGTTATCATCCTGCTTATTTTGCCAATCTTAAGGTGACAAAATCTGATACGGTTTTATCATTAAAGCCCGAACCAACACCTCCTTCAAACAAAGCATACATTTCAGGTTGGTTGATTTCTGAACCCTATAACAATTATGATTTCAACCTTGAAAAACCATTCTTAAATGATAGCATTGTAAGTAAATGGCACAAAATAAATACCGAAGAAAACTATTTGATGAACCTTAACAGGCATTTTACTTTTTCAAAATCAAAAAACACGGTACTGGCAAAAGTGATTATCAATTCAAAAAAGCCACAAAAAAAGAAATTATATGTTGGCTATAGTGATAAAATAAAAATTTACCTGAATAACAACAGCCTTTTTACGGGTGATAATAGCTTTCATGAATCCGACAAATTTGAAGACAGAGGCTATGTACTGGATAAGCATCAAATGACAGAACTTCCATTACAAGCAGGTAAAAATGAGTTGATCCTGGAAATTTCGGAAAAAAAGTTCGGATGGGGTTTTATAGCACAGCTGGAAAATTTAAAAGGCATTGAAATTATACATCCATAAAGACCAATAACAAACCATCAATTAAACTAACCTGTAAATAAATTTGTGAAAACAAAGCTGCATTTTACTACCTGGCATGCAGAGTAAATTCCAGGTTGAATGCACGACCGCATTGCAGTGCAGACGGTGTATCAATAAAGGATTATTCGTTTAATCGCCCCCAATGGCGGAGTATAACACCCTTTGATTCCCCGACAAAAGCCCGGGATCAGTTCGACTTTGTAATTTCGGTTCACTTCGTTTCTGAAATCACAGTATTACTGATTTAATCCGCCCGCTTTTGTCCAATCTATCACTTTTTTATGTATTTTAGTCTCACCAAAATTGAAAAGAACCTGTATCCTTTTGATACGCTCTGATATAACCTGACATGCAAAATTATTTGAAAACATTACTAAAAATAAGGCAGATAAGAATCGGCTTAATCCTATTAACCGGAACATAAAACCGAATAATTGTAGGTATATATACTAGTTGGCGGTAATTTTGAAAAGACATTCACTACTAAATATTAAACTATGACTAAAAGAAAAACCTATCACGTAACAAAAACTGACGACGGTTGGCAAGGAAAACTTGAAGGCGGTCAAAGAGCATCTGTTAAAGGAAATACAAAAGAAGAAGTCTTAAAAAAAACGATTGAAATTGCAAAAAATCAAGACAATTCATCGGTGAAGATTCATAAATCTGATGGGAAATTTCAAGAAGAAAGAACCTATCCAAAGAAATCAGACCCGTTTCCTCCAGAAGGCTAAAAAGCTTGTGCATAAGGGTTGAATTATTTTATGAAATTGTAACGAGCGTAGAGTTTTGGTTAAGCTTCATGATTAGTAATTTAATTAATGAACTTATAAAACAAAAAACTATGAATATATTAAAAAGCGTAATTGTAGGAGTGGGTGCTGTTGTGTGGAGCCTTAAGACAAATATGACTCGTGAAATTTATAAAAACAATTTTTCCTATCAAGATAATAGCAAGGGGGTTCGAATCCCCCTCTCCACTCTCCTATAAACTAATTTCATCATGACAAAAAAAGCAAGCAAAAGCAATCTGACAGAGAAATTCAGCAAGGCGGCATCCTCAAATAGTGGGCGTGTTCATGTTGTTCCGAGCAAATCTGGGTGGTCGGTAAAAAAAGAAGGTGCAAAACGTTCAACAGCAGTTAGAGCAACAAGAGAAGATGCTATAAAGGCTGCCAAGGATGTCAAATCAGCTGATAGAATTATTGTCCACAAGAAAGATGGAACAATTCAAAGAAATACTAAAAAGAGATGATTATGAAAGAAAATAATGTATTCATTAATTGTCCTTTTGATAATAATTACTTCAGTCTTTTAAAGCCATTATTATTTTCACTATGTTATATTGATTTAAATCCACAAATCTCAGAAACCTCAGATTCAGGAGAGATAAGACTTCATAAAATCAAAAATCTTATCGAAAACTCACGTTATTCCATACATGACCTTTCTCGTATGGAACCAATGATAGATTCTGACCTTCCAAGATTTAATATGCCATTTGAGTGTGGAATCGACTTTGGAATGAAACTATCCAACCCCGCTGAATTTGCAAACAAAAGATTTTTGATTTTAGAAAAGGAGCAATATCGTTACCAAAAAGTTATCTCCGATATTTCTGGAAATGATATCAAAGCACATAAAAATAATCCTGAACAAATAATTAAAGTAGTTCGAGACTGGTTTAAACCAAACAATCCAAATATTCCAAGACATAAAGAGATTTGGCTCGCATATAATGAATTTGAGTTTGACTATGAAGAAATCTTAAATGCGGAAGGTTATGACCCAAAAGATATAAACTCACTGACTTTTAGTGATATTATAGAGTACATGAAAACATGGATAAATGACTACAATAAAAATTAAAAAACTAAAATAAACCAAAATGAATGAAAATGAAAAAAAAATGTTTTTGGGTCTATACCAAATGCTTCTAGCTGATGCTGAAGTTCACCCAAATGAACTTGAATTACTTTATCAAATTGGAAAAGAAAAGGGCGGTATTTCAGAAGAAGAAATTCAACGTGCTATTTTTTCTCCGAATACTGTCATATCTCTTGAAACTTTAAGTGATGAAGGGAGAATTGAATATTTATATAATCTCTCTCGCATTGCATGGGCTGATGGAAAAATTGATGATAAAGAAAAAGATATACTTGAAGATGCAAGTAAACGGCTCGGATTTGCAGAGGAAAATGTAACTGAAATCGCAGAATTTCTATTGGAACAAGCCAAAGGGAAAATGCCATTTGAAGAAGTATTACAAATCATTAAAAATTCTTAATTATGGCACTTAAAGATATTTTCATTACTCAAAAATCAGCTGATAAGAGACAAAATTTTCAGCAAAACGAAACAGGAGATTCTATTGCTTTAATATCTGGAGCTTCATACACAGCGAAAGGAACAAAAGATGCTGGCTATTGCGGAGGTTCATCACAGGCTTTGTTACCTAAACTGCATGCTGTATATATGCAACTTACTCGGTATATACAACAAGACGAAATAAAGCAAAGTGAAAGGAAAAGTTCAATTAAACAAGAAATTAGCGGTTTGGAGGCAAAAAAAGCAAATGCCGAAAATCGTTTTAATACAGAACAAGATAAGTTAACACATGAAGAAAATAAAATCGAAAAAACAACAAAAGAAATTGATGAGATAAAAGAAAATCCTAAAATTATTTCGGGAGATTCTTTTGCTAAAACAAGTTTCTGGATTGGTTTGATGATAATTGTTATCCTTACAGTTTATTTGTTTGTATTTTATAGTTCCGCAGCATATTCTGCATTTTTCAAAGATTTTACTCCCGATGACACAAAAATAACTCAAGCTATTTTCGACTCGCAAGCAATCGGGAAAGCGCTATCAGACGGAATAACTGAACTAATATTCATTTTAGCAATTCCTGCTGTTTTTTTAGGATTGGGATTTTTAATACATAAATTTTCAGATGAAAAAGGATTTGCCAAATATTTCAAAATTACCGGACTTATCGTAGTCACTTTTATTTTTGATGTAATTATTGCGTATGCAATTGTTAAGGAAATTTACGATATAAAAGTTGGTGGGAGTTTTACAGAAATGCCAGAAATGAATTTAGAAATGGCATTTAAAGAAATTAATTTTTGGATAATAATTTTCGCAGGTTTTGTTGTTTACATAATTTGGGGTCTAGTATTCAGCTTTACTATGAAGGAATATGAAAAGATGGATAAAGTAAGATTTGCCATTAAAAATAAAGAACAAAAACTTATTGAATACAAAACAGATTGCAAACAAATCAGAGAAAAATTAGTCAGTCTTAGAAGTGAAATAAACAACATTCAAAGTGAAATTGATAAATTAAGAATTCAATTAGAATCTTATGTGTTGTACTTTAATGATGTTAGAGAAGGTGTTAATAATTACTTCACAGGCTGGGTCGGATATTTAAAATCAACCAGCTCATCACAAGCACACATTCAAGAGTGTGAACATATTAAAGAAAAATTCTTATCGGAGTTAAAAAATTCAGATTTTATTAAATCTAATGCTGTTGCAAAAAACTAATCACAAATTTTAGACTTATGAAAAAACTATTTTATATTTCAATTTTTGCTTTTTCATTAATAGCATGTGGCGGGGGTAGTAATGTAAAACAAAATAATAATAATATCAAAACCGAGAAGCCTCAAGAAAAACAATTAAATATCTCAATACTCCTGGATTTATCGGACAGAATTAGTCCTAAAATAAATCCTGATGCAAAAAAAAATGACATTGAGAATATTAGAACAATAACTGAATTCTTTAAAACAAATATGTCCAACTTGGGGGCTTATAAAGCAAAAGGAAAAATTCGCCTTTTTTTTAGTCCACCCCCCTCTAATGACAATATAAATTCAATTGTCAACAGACTCAATATTGATTGTTCCAAAATGGATAATAAGGGACGAAAAGAAGTTTATGACAATATCGCCGATTTATATTCAAAAAATTTAGAAAACATTTACCAAGAAACTATCGAAACAAGTGCCTGGGAAGGCAGCGACATTTGGCGATTCTTCAAAGATGACGTTAAAGATTTTTGCATTGAAAAGGACACCACATATAGTAATATTTTAATTATTCTAACGGACGGTTACCTCTATCATAAACAATCTGTTTTCAACAATAAAAATCGTTTCTCTTATCTTTTAGGTACTAGCAATTTAAAACAATATAGAAAACAGAATTGGGAAGAATTAATAGAACAAAATGATTTTGGGATAAAGACCGAAAGAAATGATTTGAGCAATTTAGAAGTTCTGGTTTTAGAAGTAAAAGCTGAAAATCCGAACAATAAAATTGATGAAGATATTTTAAGATACTTATGGAAGAAATGGTTTAAAGAAATGAATATTACTCATAATGAAGTATATCCGTCAGCTTTGCCGGCGAATACAAAGACAAGAATTGAAAGCTTCTTAAATTATTGATAATTGCTATTAATAAATATACATCTTGTGGTAATTAATAAAACCCAGCCCATAACACGTGGTATGATGCATGACTGGGTTTGTGCGCCCCGAAACTTAGGGGCGACAAGTCGAATTTCGTCCCAACCTTCGTTTCGGTCGGACACTCAGACTCTCGTCTGACCGCCACGAACTCATACTCACCGTTGTATGCCATTTTAAAATGACCTCATACCATTGACAGTAATAATAACATAACATTTAAACGAAAATTAATATGAAAAAATCTTTCTTCTCAGTTTTGCTTCTTGCGGCAAGTGTTCTTTTTTACAGTTGTAGTTCAAATACACAACAATCCAACCTGAACGCAAATCGTGATGTCGTAAAAAAATATCATGAAGTGTGGAGTAATGGACAGGTGAATGAATTAGACAAAATATTAGCACCAGATTTTGTCTGTCATTTTATAGACGGAATTGAGTGGAAAGGAATTGAAGGAGCAAATAGTTCTATTACAAGTCATAGAAAATCCTTTCCCGACTGGAATGAAGAAATAGTTGATATGATAAGCGAAGGCGACAAGGTGGTAACAAGATTTAAATCTACAGGAACTCAACTGGGAGCGTTTAATGGACTTGACCCGACGGGAAAGAAAGTTACCATCTATGAAACTGCTATTTACAGAATAGCAAACGGTAAAATAGCAGAGCAATGGGGGTTTCCTGATGCACTAAGTTTGAACCATCAACTTGAAACGAAAAACTAAAATTGACAAGTAAAAAACGGCATACAACAAGGTATAAAAATAATAGCCGGGATAGTAGTAAATTCAAGGGTTGTAGCCCGCTCAAACTACCTGGCGGTTTGACAGGAAAGTAGCCCGCAATCGGCTACACCATATACAGGTGATCGTTAGCAGCATAAAATCAAAAACGTATGAGATATTTTTTACTGGTTATATTCCTTGTCATTCAACTTTCCGGCTTCCCGCAAAGCAACTACGATGCATATTTTAAAAAGACCGTATCAATTATTGAGAAGAATTATATCGGATATCACTATATAAGCAATGGAAAGCTGGATTACTACACCTATTTCAAAACAAACCTGTTAAACACCCATCTGAATACGATCTCTGATTTAGCAAAAAACATTCAGCTTTACATGGATTTTTTTGAAGACAGACACCTGTATCTGACGGTCTCCGATTTTTACAAAAACGCTCCCATAGCAACTGACACGTTTAAATGCGCATCCATTGATACCCATACCTACTATCTGAAGATTCCGGATTTCGATAACCAGGCTGCATTAGACAGCCTCTTAAACTGTTCCATAGAAAGAGATTCAATGTTACTTTTTGAAAACCTTGTCATTGACCTGAGAAGGAATGGCGGGGGTAAAAATTTATTTTACCGACGTCTGCTCCCGTTAATTGCTACAAATGATATGTATACACGCAGGTATGAATTATTGGCAACAAAAGAAAACTGGGCGTCTCATCAAACAAGAAATAAAATGGGAACTCTAACTGAAAAGGAGGAAAACAAAATTATAGATGCACCCTGGCAAAAAAGCCATCATAACTTCATTACTGAATATAGCCCATCGGGTGTTAACCAGTATCCCAAAAGAGTAGCTGTTCTTGTTGACAGAAATACAGGCAGTTCTGCGGAAAAATTTGTTCTGTGTGCTAAACAAAGTTTTAAAGTTAAAATCTTTGGAGAAAATACAGCAGGAGCCGTTGATTTTGGAGATGTCTGTGTGAATGAAATCATTAAAGACTCACTCTATATTGTTTATCCAACAACTAATGTGTATGATTACAAAATAAATGGTGTTGATTCACGAGGCATTGCACCTGATTTTTATCTGCAACCAGAAAACCAGATTGAACAAATACTGAACTATTTCGAATATTGGAATTGAAAAAATTACGCATGCTATCACGAAATAAACCACAGAAAAACAACGGTTTATGATTATCGCAATACCGGCTATGACTTCATAGTCTGTTACCCACTCCACCAGCTCTTCAAATTTCATATCGCGGTGCTGGCTTGCATTTTCAGCATGGCCATTTAAAGTCGTTTTTATATACCAAAGACAACCGGTCCGGGTATGTTTAATTATAATACCTCCTCTTATGTCCTTTGCATTACTTTTTTATGTATTTTAGTCTCACCGAAATGAAATGAACCTGTATCTCTTTGATACGCTCTGATATAACCTGTAATGCAAAATCATTTAAAAATAATACTAAGAAATTAAGCAGATAAGAATTCGGCTCAATCCTATTAACCGGAACATAAAACCGAGTAATTGTAGGTATATATTAGTTGGCGGTTATACTAAGATGAAGAAACTAAGATTCATATTGATTCTAATTTCCTTGATTTCATTAAATCAAAAAGCATTTGGAACTGCTCAGATTCCTGACTTCTTGATTTATGAAGGTGATACACTAACAATCTATGCAAATCCACTTGAAAGCTATTTTGAAAATCATCCAAGACCTGATAGTTTATTTGCCGAAATAGGATACAACTCTACAGCTTGTTGGAGAGGTTACATTGCTTACTGGGAATTAAAAAATGACAGCCTGTACTTGCTTGAATTACACGGAGATTCAACCAGAATTGATTTATCGCTTATTTTCAAAGACAAAGAGACAAATGATAAAATTTTCGCTGACTGGTATAGTTATTCAATCTTAAATCCCTACGGAAAATTGCTCGATTACGAACATATGGGATACGGTTCGATTTATGAGTTTGAGAAAAAATTTGTATTTGAAAAAGGTATTCTAACTGACACAAAGATTTATGATAACTCTAAATCAAGAAAAAGTAAATACACGGAGAATCCTGAATTACTTAAAAAATACATTAAAGAGAATATTGACTATTCAAATATTACCAATGAACCGTTTGAAAAAGCGCGAGTATATGTTCAAATTTTAAGTGTAACAGAAGACGGAAAAATTGATAGTGTCTATGTTGTTCGAGGGTGGGACGATGAAAGAGACAAGGAAGCTGTTCGAGTTGTAAAATCTATTCCTGAATGGGATGTTTTATACAGACACGGAGAGCCATTTAATCTTATTTGGACTATACCAGTAATATTTGGAAAAGAAGAAGAATAAAAGCATGAAAAAATCTTTATTTCTATTGATAATGATTCTCGGTGTAAACAAATTATTTTCACAAAGTATTCAAAACGAGATAAAACTGGATTTTGATGGCGCAGTTAAAATGATGAATATAATAGATGCTATCAGTAAATTGGAGAATAATGAAAAAATCGATAGCTTATTTAATACTGCTATTAAGTCAGAAGCATATGTTATTAGTGAAGAAAGATTTGGCGAAGAAGATCAGGCAGTGCCTGTAACATTAGAAGATTTCAGAAAATTTATAAAAAGCTTCACTTCAGATTCTGTAAATTATACAGTTAACAATAAAAGATTGAATTTTTTAAAGCCATATTTTCAGGATGCTGTTGATAATCCGAAAAAATATCATGAAATTATTGATGTAATTAAAGATATAACACAAGATGAAATTAACCAAACATTAAAAAAAGCATTGGATTGGTCGCTTCCTGATATAAAAATTGAAGTTACTATTCTCATTTCATTCGATATTGGAGGTGCAGCATGGGCATATAAATCAGAAAACGGGAAAAACTATATTATGTACAGCGTGCCATTTTTGTTTGATGAGGCCGGACGTTTTAATAAAGATTTCTTTTTGCCAACAATTGCACATGAAATTCATCATGTCGGTTTTCCTATTGATACAGTGCTGTCTCTTTATAATTATAAACAACTAAAGGATACAAGCAGATTAAAATTATATACTGATTTTATTGCCGGAATGATAAAAGAAGGAATGGCACAAAAGTTTTGCAGCAACGCCCCTAATAAATTCTCCGGCAAACCATACAGTAATGAGGTTTTTGCAAGTATCCCAAAGGGAATAGAAAATTGGAATTATTTTATTTCAGATTTTGAGAACATACATGATTCAGCACAAGTTTTTCTAAAACAAATTGTGAACGGACAAATAACCAATCCCGAAGAATTTTATAAACGATACGATAATTACTGGACTTGGAGAGCAGGAAATATTGAGAATAAAGAATTTGTATATGGACGAAGGTATTATTATGGTGCAGAATTGCTTGGAGTGGTAAATTTAGCACTCGGCAAAGAACCATTATACGAAATCATGAAAGATTACAGAAAACTTCCGTATTATTATAATATTGCAATAAAAAAGCAAAGACCTAATGATTATGAAAACTATATTTTTGAAGACAAAATCGTAAATGCAATATTGCATTTATAGTAGTATTGCCGTAATAATCTAAGGTTTATTAAGACCTTTTATTTTAGAGCAAAAACTGTTATAATAGCATGCGCTATGAAAATATTATTTTAATTAACAAACAAAACAAAAACATTTAATAACAAAGAAAATAATCTACGCCCCGCTAACACGCAATATACGTAAGCCGAGGATGTGAGTAAAATAATCTTTAATACATTTAATAAAAATTGTAACGGTTTGACAAATTGGAGCTTCGAAATCTGCCACTACTCATACAATTTACCGTTGTGTTTAATATTATAAAATGAGAATGAACTTAATTAAAATTGGGTTAATAATATTAATATTTTATTCTTGCGGAGGGAAAAGTACGAATAAGACTGTGAGAAGAATTGAAACAAATTTTGAGAGCTCAAATAGTGATACTGTCTTAGTAAAACAAGATCCCTTTACAAAAGATTCTGTCACAAAAAATACTGAAAAAAAAGAAGCGAAGTTACTATTGCTTGATTCATTCAGAATTGCTGACTTTGTATTTCTAACAATAAAAGCTGATTCTGTTTTTACAACACAAACTGATTCTTTAAAGTTTGGAAACTTTTTAATTAATATTAAAAAAGACTCACTGAATGACTCTTGTTCAATTAGAGATATTGTATCAAAAGCTGTTTCTTCTCATTATATTACCAGGGATGCAACAGATAAAAAATACTTCTTTGATGTTAAAAATTTATACTATTTAAAAAGTCCTGTAGTTTTAAGATATTCATATGAATTTCCAGTTGAAGATGCATCTGAAAATACTATCTTTTATCTTGAAAAAGATAAAATAGTCAAACTGTTGAAAGTCAATAACTGGGATTATTATCAAAATGGCTTAAAACCCAAAAGAATAAATGACTCAACAGTTAAAATCATTTATACGAGTAGAGATAAATTCGGTCATTTCCATGATGATTACTCAATACTAATAAATTCGAAATCATTAAATGTTGAATTTATAAATCCTGTAAAACAAAAATTTAATTTTAAAGGAAAGGCTGTTGATGAATTCACACTTTATGTATCAAAAGAAGAAGCAAAAAACCAGAGAGCAATAAGGGATTCGTTCATAATAAAAAAAGATATAGACTTTCAATTTGATTCAATCTACTGGGATCTAAATATACTGAAAATAACTGTTCCTGGTATTGACTCTGGATTCGTTAATATAGATGAAAAAGGTATAAAAATCCCTGTGAATAATGCATGTTAAAGAAAAACTAAACACAACATGCGGTCATAGTGCATGCGGTTTTATGAAGGTTCGTGGCTCGTAAATCAAAGTTCGTGTAACTTGATAGGAAATCGCTTTGAGATGCCAAACGTTTCATATCCCCATCCGTTAACGAATATCATTATACTTTCAACAAAGAATAGTGTAAACTTGAAACAGCTTTAAAATGAAAAATGAAACTCAGGGCGAAAACAAAGCAGAAAAACCGGATCTGCCTGTTCTGACCTTTACTTCTACGGAAGAGTTTACGTCATGGTTGGCAAAACATCATAAAATATCAACAGGCATTTGGATGCGGATTTACAAAATAAAATCCGGAGTACCGACAATAACCTATGCGGAAGCACTTGATGTAGCATTATGCTATGGTTGGATTGATGGACAAAAAAAAACGTATGATGCAGGATCATGGCTTCAAAGGTTCACACCAAGAAGACGCAAAAGCATCTGGTCTAAAAGAAATCGCGAGCATGTTGAACGACTTTACAAATCAGGAATGATGCAGGCAGCAGGCATTAAAGAAGTAGAAGCAGCAAAAGCAGATGGAAGATGGGAGCAGGCGTATGAATCCTCCGGCACCATGGTTGTACCTGAGGACTTTTTAAATGAACTGGCTAAGGATAAAAAGGCAGAAGCGTTTTTCAAAACACTCAACAAAACCAATATTTTCTCAATTGTATGGCGACTGCAAACCGCTAAAAAACCTGAAACCAGACATAAAAGAATGAAGGCAATTCTTGAGATGCTAAAGAATGGTGAGAAATTTCATTCCTAAACTAAATAGCAAAAAATGTTATGGATAACGCATAGAATTCCAGATGAGAACTGATGTAATATTAAACATTTCGAACAGACAAGAAGGCAGGAGCTAAGATCCTGTCATGGGTGTATACGGTTTTGTTTTATCCTGCAAATCCATATTCCGTATGCCGTCGTTTTCGGCTTGACTATCTGCACTTCCTATAATTGTCAACAGCTCAACAACATACCATGGGAACGTTAGCTTTAACATTAAAGAACCGATTATATACTTGATAAATTGACGAAAATAACATAAATTGCGTCAATAAATTGACGGTATTATGAATTATTTAGTCAGAGACTTATCTGAGAATATAATTAAGAAGTTACAATCCAACAAAGTTGTAATAGTTTTTGGCGCACGAAGAGTTGGAAAAACTGTTCTTGTCAAAGAATTACTTGAAAAAATTGACGAACCTGTGCTATCCTTAAATGGTGAGGATATTTACGTCCATGATAAACTTGCAATCAGAAGTGTTGAAAATTATAAGCAACTGCTAGGTTCATACAAATTTCTTTACATTGACGAAGCTCAGAAAATTCCTGAGATTGGCTCAAAACTGAAACTAATGATTGACGAAATTGAAGACTTAAAAATAATCATCTCTGGCTCTTCGTCTTTCGACATTCATAAGGATGCAGGCGAACCATTGACTGGAAGAAAGTATTCATTCAACCTTTATGCACTTTCTGAGAATGAATACAATCAAATTGAAAATAACTTTGAAAAAATTGATAAGGTAAGAGAAAGGCTAATTTTGGGTAATTATCCTGAATTACTACAAATACCTGACCGGGAAGACAAAATAGACTACCTAAATGAAATGGTAAGTTCATATCTCCTAAAAGACATCCTGGTTTATGAAAACATAAAGAACTCACAAAAAATATTTAACCTTTTACGGTTAATAGCATTTCAAATTGGAGGCGAAGTGTCATTACAAGAGTTGGGCAAACAACTCGGAATCAGCAAGAACACTGTAGAAAAGTATCTTGATTTATTAAGCAAAGTTTTCATTCTTCATAAAGTAGAAGGATTTAGTCGAAACCTAAGAAAGGAAATCACAAAGAATTCCAGATGGTACTTTCTTGACAATGGAATAAGAAATGCCGTGATTGCAAATTTTAACCCCATTGAATCGCGGAATGATGTTGGAGCACTTTGGGAAAACTATATGATTAGTGAGCGACTTAAATACCAAGAAAACAATAGACTTTCATCTAATAATTATTTCTGGAGAACTTATGAGCAACAGGAGATTGATTGGGTTGAAGAAAGAGATGGTTCTCTTTTTGGTTATGAATTTAAATGGAAAGAATCAAAAATTAAGATTCCAAAACAATGGAAAAATGCTTACCCCGATTCGTCATTTGAAGTAATAAATAAAGACAACTTTGATAAATGGTTAACATAAAAATACTAAAACCAACACACGGTATAGTTGTAAAAAACAGTGCCCGATAAATTGAAATAGTTTCAATTTATCAGACTCTCTTTAACCTCCCTTCTACTTCCTTTAAAAATTCATCATCAAATCCCTCGTCTGCATTAAACAATACACACGTTTACAGCGTTAGTATTGCAATAGTTTACCCTTTATATTATTGTCTCCACTTATCTCCTTTGCATTTAAAACTTCTGATCTGCGGCCTGGCTGCTGGAAGCTGTATTGCAAACATTTTCTCTGAGAATTTTCTTTAAATAAGATAATAGTGAAACACTGAAACGCTGAAACAATAATAAACACAGAGGCAATGAGAAAACTGATTTCATTTATGCACATCTCGCTGGACGGCTTTGTTGCCGGACCTAAGGGTGAGATGGACTGGATTACGGTGGATGAAGAACTATTTGATTTTGTCGGTAAGCGCATAAGCAAAACCGATACGGCCCTGTACGGACGGGTCACCTACCGGATGATGGAAGATTACTGGCCCACCGCAGCCGCTCAACCCAATGCCAGCCGGCACGACATTGAACATTCGGCCTGGTATAAAACCGTACACAAAGTGGTGCTGTCCAAAACACTGTCCGGTTCAGGCTCACCTGACACAACGGTGATCAGCGACAACCTTGGGGAGCAGATTACAGCCCTGAAACAGTCCGGTCCCGATTCGGGAGATGGTAGCGAGATCCTGCTCTTCGGAAGCCCGTCAGCGACGCATGCGCTGATGCAACTGGATTTAATTGACGGTTTCTGGTTGTTTGTCAATCCTATGATCCTGGGTCATGGCATTCCCTTGTTTGCAGATATTAAGGCAAAAATAAAACTGAATCTGGTGAGTACCAGGCAATTTACCAACGGAGTGACGGAACTGAATTATACCGTAAAACGCCCCTGACACTTAACAGAACCGGATCAACAGAGATTAAAGAATATATACAAGTGCTAATACATCAAGGTTTCAATTTGTGTCAATTAAATATTCAAGTGACTGAGTTTTTAGATGCATTAAACCATCCAATGCGACATGAGATTGAACTTCTCCGGGAAATAATTTTAGGTTCAACAGGTGGCTTAACAGAAAACATAAAATGGAACGGTCCTAATTACACGTTTGATCAGCAGGACAGGATAACCATGAGAATTCAACCACCCAAACAGATACAATTGATCTTTCACATAGGTGCTAAAAAACAAGAGCAACCAAAAGATAGAATTATTCAGTCACAGTCAAAACTTTTAGTATGGAAAGAGAACGACAGAGCAGTTGTAACATTCAAAAACAGCTCTGACATTGATCATGGAAAAAAAGAGCTGTCAAGCATTGTAAACGAATGGATATTAAACACGAAATAAACGAATTTAACCATGTCATTTCAAGCGTACTTAGACAATATTCAGAAAAAGACAGGGAAATCACCTGAAGACTTTAAAGATTTAGCCACTCAGAAAGGATTTCTGGAGAATGGCAAACTGAAATCGGATGTAAAAGCCGGACAAATTGTGCAGTGGCTGAAAGATGATTTTAAACTCGGACACGGACACGCCATGGCTATTTATGCCCTCTTTAAAGGAAAAAAAGAGTAATCCTTGTTATTAGAATTATGCAGGGACAGGTTGGTACAGCATCAATATGCAACAGCTTTCATCCAAGAAAATACTCAGAACTTCAGTCCAGATACGATTTATACCCCTTTTGACAACCATGCCTGGTTGCCATCTCCCCCTTTTAAGGGGGAGAAACAGTGGGGGTATCTATTTATCTTGTAAATTGGTCACAGGTTCAGGACTTTATCATGAACGATTTCTTCTTTAAAAGGCATATTGAGCACACATTCTGTCATATATAAAACCATAGGAATGTTTTTTATCTGCCGGTTTTTACCTAATTTTAAAACGCATTTAAGAGCCACTCACTCTCGCAAAACAGCTCTCCCATATATAATAAATCTTCAATCATTCCCACTAAGAATACGCTTTACATGTGTTGAGGAAAACTGCACCATTTTATGCAGCTCATCATTATATAAGTGCCTCTACTATGCCAGGAAGCTTTTAGTGCTTTTGAACTAATTATAGGAATAACTAATATTTAAAATAAACAGAGATGAAAAATGAAAATCCGGTGGTTTGGTTCGAAATTTACGTCAATGATTTAAACAGAGCCAAAAAATTTTATGAAACAGTTTTTAAATTTGAACTGAGTGAAATGCCCATGCCTGATACAGGAGAGAACATGAAGATGTTGTTTTTTCCGGCCGACATGGAATCTAAAAACAGGGCATCAGGTGCCCTAATAAAAATGGAGGGATTTGAAGCAGGCGGAAACAGTACCATTGTCTACTTTATGAGTGAAGACTGCAGCATAGAAGAAGCACGGGTTGCCAATGCCGGTGGTACTGTTTTTAAATCCAAGATGTCGCTCGGGGATTATGGTGCTATGGTGCTTGCTATTGATACCGAAGGCAATATGATAGGCATCCATTCGATGGCTTAAACCATTATTCCATTCCTTATTCCTCTAAACGAAACAATTTGCAGGTTATGAATGGTCAGGTCATCATTATTCCTTTTGGTATTAAGCCGGCTGAAATCTATCAGTTCTTTTTCGGTCTGTCGTCTTGCACAGCTCTTTCGGTCACTATATTATCGGTTCATAATAAAAATAAAATACATGCAGTTTGACCAGAATAACAAAATTGTAAAGCTCTGTGCTGAAGGCATGGACAGGGAAGGAAGGGGAGAAAAAGATGAAGCACTTAAACTTTTCAGACAAGCCTGGAATGAAGCATCGAATGATTTTGAAAAATTTATTTCTGCACATTATATAGCACGACGCCAGGAAACGATTGAAGATAAACTTAAATGGGACGAGACTGCTTTACAACTGGCACTCAAAATAAATGATGAAACGGTAAAAGACGCCTTTCCTTCCTTGTACTTAAATATTGGCAAATGTTATGAAGATCTGAACGACGTTGACAGTGCCATGAAAAATTATGATTTAGCCCTCTCCTATGCCGGTTTTTTACCGGATGATGGGTATGGAAACATGATTAAATCAGGAATAACTCAGGGAATTAAACGGGTTTCAAATAATTAATAAAACAGGTCCCGCTGGTATAATACAACATGTAAACACAGAATATCAAAATTGATTCGTAATCACCAAAAATTTACAAATCGGATGAAACAACAGATAATAACTTTTCTGACCTTTCAGGAAAACAATGCAGAACAGGCCATGAACTTTTACGTGGCCTTATTCGACAATTCCAAAATTATTGATATTCAACGCTGGGGAAAGGATGGCCCTATAAAAGAAGGCGCTATTATGAAAGCCACCTTTGATTTAAACGGAAAAACATTTATGTGTAGCGATAGTCCGCCTGTCCATGACTGGACCTTTACGCCGGCGGTTTCAAATTATGTGGAGTGTGAAGATGAGGCAGAGATTGACAGGTTTTTTGTAAAACTCTCAGAGAATGGAACCGTAACAATGCCGCCGGATAATTATGGTTTCAGTCAGAAATTTGGATGGGTAATTGATCAGTTTGGTGTGTCCTGGCAATTGAACCTGCAATAATTCGCAAAACCTCAACATTTTACACATGGTGATTAAAGTTGTCATTTTTTATGTAACTTAGTAACATTATTCAGAAAGTCCCCTCTATCCCGGATGTTTATATATAAACGGTAATGCGTAATTACTATTTTAACACGTTGACATAGAGTTTGCAAAATCCGGTAACAACCTCACAATGAAAACTTACTATTGAATGAACCGGGAAATTTTTCCCTGTACGTCATTATTTGGATATGTACTATACATGATCACAATCTTTAGAAATATCCGTAAAAAACTGGCAGCCGAACAAAAAATCACAGCTTATTTACGCTATGCCATTGGCGAAATTCTGTTGGTGGTAATTGGAATCCTCATTGCCCTTCAGGTTAATAACTGGAAAGAAGACATAAAAAATATTGAGCTCGAAAGAAACACGTTGGAAAACATAAGGTCGGATTTGGTTTTACAGCAGGAAATAATAAACGAACAACTTCATTTTGAAAAACTTATGATTGCTAAAACCGACACTGCTTCCCTGTATTTGTCATCTTCATTACCATTGGAAAAACTCAATTCCCTCCTGGAAAATTTATCCGAACGACGGACTTTTATTGCAAATAAAACAAGTTATATCGGTATGAATAAAAACGGAGACAAAAAGCTTTTAAGAAATTCCGAACTGCAGGACGCAATAGTGCGTTATTATCAACAACTGGATTACATTACACAAGTAATAAATAATAATAACCTATTCATTATCGACAGACAGTTTGGCACATTTTTTTCCAATAATTCTTTAAATATCAAATTAACTGAAGATGGAAAAATTGATAATAATCAGAAACTCACACCCGAAAAACGGTTACAATTAAAAAATCAGCTACAGGTAAGAAAAAAGGTATCAGAAAATATTTACAGGCTTTGCCATGAACAACAGGAAACAACTCAATATTTGATTCAACTTATTGACAATGAACTTCATTAACACAATTTTTAATTTACAATGACTACGTTTTTCAGAAACATCCGACAAAAACTGGCCGCCCAAAACAAAGTTGCTGCCTACCTGCGTTATGCCATTGGCGAAATTCTGTTGGTGGTAATTGGAATCCTCATCGCCCTTCAGGTTAATAACTGGAACTCCATCAGAATAGAAAAAAATAAGGAATCTGTTTACCTTAAAAATATTGAACGCGATTTAATAGAACAACGTAAATCAATTGATGATCAGCTGAAGACTGAATTAGTTTTTTCACAAATGGCAAAATCAATTTTAACGTATTATAAAGAATATCATAAATTCAATGTTGATAGTTCTTTTACATCAGCCATTGGAGGCTTATGCGACCGAAGAACTTTTGTAAAAATCAATCCTACTTACACTGAACTGCTCTCCTCAGGAAATGTAGACATTATAAGCGATAATAAATTTAAAGGTGAACTCATAAACTACTATCAGGAATTAGAACGTTTAGAGCTGATAATCAATAAAAATAATAATTTATTTACGGATGCCGTTTTTGTACCCGGTATGATGAGGTTGAGTGAACTTCAAACGTCTTCTGTTTATGATGACATATTAACGTCGAATTTACTGAGCCAACATGTAAAAGATTCGTTGGAAAACTACATCCGGTTAAACGAAAAAAATTTAAAAGCGATTACCGCTTCCCAACTGGAAGATCCGGCAAATCAACTGATCATGATAAACTTAATAAATTACAGATACATTACGGCAAATATTCATTACGCGTTTCTATTAAACCAAAAAGAAAAAACACAAAATTTAATCGATGAATTAAAACTAATATTACGAATATTCAAATAAGTCTGTCTAATGAAAAGAACAGGAATTTTAATCCTGATTTTTCTAATTGCGATTAGCGGAATCAGTGGTCAAACCAGCCAAAAAATCGGGCAACAACTGGTGGCTTTCATGCATACCCTGAATGCTGATCAGTTACAAACCGTCAGTTATCAGTTTAGCGACACATCCAGGACAAAATGGACAAACCTTCCTGTTGGCCTGGCAAAACGGCCGGGAATCAGATACGGTGATTTGTCAGAACAAAGCAAGATTCAATTTCATCATGTGCTTACAACCCTGTTAAGTTCACAGGGCTATTTAAAAACCACGGGCATCATGATGCTGGATGATATTTTAAATGAAGTGTATGAAACGGCCTACAAAAAGAAGGAGATCAACGATGAAGCAATAAAGTATATACGGGATTTGAATTGGAAGTATGGCAATTATTACATCGCAATCTGGGGCAAACCGGGAGGCACAAATCCCTGGGGATTTCAGTTTACGGGCCATCATATTTCCATCAACGTGTCTGCCCTTGGTGATAATTTTTCGCTTACACCATTTTTCCTGGGTACTGATCCCGCCGAAGTTCATACAACGAAGTACGCCGGGCTACGTGTCTTAAGTAAAGAGGAAGACTATGGGTTTCAGCTGATCAATGCCCTTTCGGAAGATCAGCAGGCCATTGCGACCCTGAGCAGGGATGTTCCGGCAGATATTATCACCAGTCCTAACAGCTCACAGCGCTTAACAACTTACGAAGGGATTAAAGCGAGTGATTTGACGTCGGATCAACAGGAATATTTGAAGTACATCGTTACAGAATATATGAATAATCTGGAGCATGACAAGGCACGCGAATATCTGGATAAATTTTACAAGACAGGTTTGGACAGCATCTATTTTGCATGGATCGGAAGCTACGTTTCCCAAAAGGCTCATTATTATGTGATTAACAGCCCGGGCTTTATCATTGAATTTGATAATATGGGGTTTCAACAAAACGGAAACCATATACATTCCATCTGGCGGGAAAAAGGAAATGACTTCGGGGAAGACATCCTGAAAGAACACTATCTTGAGGATCATACCCATTAATCTTTTAAGGGTTCATGTATGTTCCGCTTCTTTAAAAAATCCATAGAATAATGGCTGAAGGTAATAAAGCAGGCAGCTATACTCGCTATGCCTTAGGTGAAATTCTTTTAGTAGTTATTGGAATTTTGATTGCACTGTCATTAATGATTTAAATGAGAAAATTAAAACTGAAGAAAAGTATATGACATGGAAAATAAATTTGTAGCCTATTTTTCAAGAATATCACCACTTTCAAAAGAAGAGGCGGAAGCCATCGCTGAAAGCATGCAAACGAAGAGATTCAGTAAGGGGGAATTCCTGATAAAAGAAGGACAATTTTCAAGCAAAACCTATTTTATTCTGGAAGGTTGTGTAAGAGAGTACATCCTGACAGAAGGTGAAGAGAAAACGACTAATTTCTTCACAGAAGAACAATGGGCCATTTCATTAAATAGTTTTACCCCGCAAAATGCTGCAACGCATAATTGGATTTGTGTAGAAGATACTTTGGTTGTTGAGGGAGACGAACAGCAAGGTCAGGCATTATTCAAGCGCTTTCCCCGATTTGAAACGATATCACGAACCATTATGGAGGCTGCCTTTGCTGAGCAAAGAGAAGCTTTGGCTTCTTATTATACAGACTCGCCTGAGCAACGTTATCTGAAACTGTTAAGAACAAGGCCTGAATTATTCCAACGAATTCCCCAATATCATCTTGCAAGTTATATTGGGGTAAAACCGGAATCTTTAAGCCGTATCAGAAAGCGGATTGCCCTTGATAATGATTAGCCTGTCTTAGTCCTGATTATTTAAATCCTTTTGTTCATTTATCAGCCAAATACTTAGCGTTATCTCGAATAATCCACCGGGTATGGCTGACTGAAGACCTATTTAACATCAGTTTATTATTTAATTACTGTTATTTTTTGAGTCAGCATTGACAAGTTCATTTAGTGAAATCCATCAAACCGTAATGACCACATTTCCTCTTTTATGTCCCATTTCTACATATTGGTGCGCTTCGGCCATTTTCTCCAAAGGGTAAACCCGATCAATTACAGGCTTGATCTTCTCCTGTTCAGCCAATGTTTTCAGATTGATAAAAGCGTCTTTTGGAGTTAAAGGAGTTCCCTGATCGATGGATATATATTTACCGTTTGGTGTAAGTGCTTTTTTGCTCTTTTCTTTAAGCACTGACGACTTCGAATTCCCCACTGCATCTATGACATAATCATAGGTTTCCAACTGAGCTTCTGCGTTGCTCGAAGTATAGTCTATAAGTTTATCACTGCCCAGCGAATGAACCATTCCAAAGTTTTTACTGCTACACACGCTTGTTACTTTAGCTCCTGCATTTTTTGCCAGTTGTACTACCATAGTGCCTATACTTCCTGATGCTCCATAAATCAGAACTCTGTCTCCGCTTTTTAAAGATGTCCTTTTTAACAAATGTGTGGCAAGTAAACCACCATAAGGTATGGCTGCCGCTTCTTCGAAACTAAGGTTTGTTGGCTTTAACGCAAGATTCCAGTCCTCAGGCAGGCATATGTATTCAGCATAAGAACCAAAATGGCGTTTTGTTGGTGAAACAGAACCATAGGCAAAAACCTCATCTCCGATATCGAATAACGTGACATCTTTCCCTTTTCGTTCTACAACGCCGGATGATACCATTCCTAAAATGGAATTTTTGGGTTTTCCAAAGCCGAATATCAATTGAACCATAAACCTGGCAACAGGTGATGCTTTTAATCCACGAATAAGAACATCGCTGGTGGTGACCGAAGTTGCATGTATCTTAATGAGTACTTCGTTATCTTTTGGCGATGGCTTTTCCACCTCATTCAAAACCAGGTTTTCAGGTGCACCGTACTTTAAACATTCTATAGCTTTCATAACTTTATCTTTTAATGTATTATTATGAAAACAAAATTATCCACGGCGCATTTCAATGTCATTGATCTGGGTTAAGAAATGAAATACCTTGATGGTTTTTATTACAGATAGAAAAGGAGTGACTTATAAAACTATATCGAAAAACACGATGATAACAGGCTCCGACGTATGATATTATACGATTTCACCTAACGTTTCAGACGTGCGGCCTTGATAAGTTTTTCTCTCACGTGGAGATGTTTTCTCCGGCCTTGTTTTACATTACCATATATTACCCCGGTGGTGCCCCGGGCTAAGTATTTTTTGCCCTTCAGGCAAATAAAAAAAATTTAATGCCACTGGTTGGTCACACGCTCCTGACTACTGCATTGTATGATTTACAACAACTAAACCGTCTGAATAACATCACTATATTTTAGGTAAAAGTGTACTATTTTCATATTTTTGTTACATAAAACCTGAAAAAATGAAAAATTCCGGATTATCCCTTTTACTGGTAATCATCCTGTTAGGATTAAGTGCCTGTTCCGATAACAATGAATGTTGCAGTACACCTGCCAAACAGATCTTTAAATTCAAAGATGGCAAGGAATACCTTGTAAACAATGTATATGTATTACTTGATAAAAACAAAGAAAACATGGTGGCTTATCCTGGGCCGAAAGATGTCCAGATGGAATACCCGGCTTTCGACTTTTATAAAGGGTACTACCTTGAACAACCAAATTACGGCATAAATACAGCGTATACAAGCATATCCATTTCAGATTACATAAACAATCCGGATAATTTCACAGCAGAAATGCTTGAAGCGGCCATAATAGAAAAAGATCCTTATGAGGAATACTACCTGGATGAAACTGGCTACTTACTTAATTCATGCCCGGAATGTCTTGAGAAAGATACAATCTGGCCAGCACTGGACTCCCTTAAATTTCACAAGCTTGTGGATAATAATGAATTGGAGATTTACCTGAAGCGTGTTAAATAAGGATATCAACTTACGTTAGTCGCAGGCACCAGTCTACTCCATTTTAGTGTCTCATTGGTTGGTACGGATTTCCATCCGTACCACATTGCAAATCAGGGATCTGTATACCTTGCAGTATTTACGAGAATGTTATTAAGCTGCTATTTTTTATTTACTTTTTCAGATTAAATACTTTCATCTGATCCTGGTACCTAACATACAGTTTGCCGTCGGCAATAACGGGGTGTGTAAACTGCTGCTGTCCATCGAACACTTTAAACTTACTGATAGTGTTAAATGCTTCTGCAGAAGGTTCAACCAGTGCCAGTACACCATCATCGCCATAGCAATACAACATATCGTCGGCAGCAATGATGCTGCCGGTTTTCAGACCCCGCTCCTGCCAGTTGGTCGTTCCGGTCTCCAGATTTACAGACATCCACGTGTGTTTTTTATTGGAGATGCCATATACATTGCCATCCAGTTCAACAGTGCCGCCAATCTGGTTATCAAAAGCCTGATTGTACCATTTGAGTGAAATTTCCGAAGCATCGTCATTCAGATTAAACATCCGGGCACCTTCACCGTAAGGCGATGAAATAAACAAAGCTCCGTTTTTATAATATGGTGAAATACAGTTGTCAGTCCAGTTCTTATAAGAATAAGCCGTCCACAGGGAATCACCGGTTTCATAGTCCACACCAATCAGGTAATGCAGGGTCATGGTTGCTACCACCTTCCGTTTGTTATGCTCAAAATATACGGCATTGCAATATGCACTGACATCATTTCTACCCGGTGCTTCCCATACCACAGAACCATTCTTCTGTTTCAGGGCCACCAATGCTGTGGTTTTCCCGCCTGGTGTAAAAATAACGACATCATCAACCAGCAACGGCGATTCGCAAAAACCGAAATTGGGAGGTTCTGCATTAAACCGTTCACCAATATTCAGGCTCCAGAGGATCTCTCCTTTTTGGGTATCCATACAGAATGCCTTGCCCTGACCGGACAACATGTATAATTTATCGTCTTTTACCACCGGCGTGCTTCTGGCGCCCGGAAAGCTGTTTTTGTTCCACTCTTTTCCGTAAGCCACATCCCATACCAGTTGCCCGTCAAGCGTGTAACAGTACATATGCCCCGTGGAATCCTGCATACCTGCTATAAATATATTTTTATCAGTTATAACAGGAGAAGAATATCCGGTTCCCAAACCACTGTCGATAGACCATACCAACACGGGGCCTTCTTCCGGCCATGCTTTTAGTAAACCTGTTTCGTCATAAACCCCGCTTCGGTCCATTCCACGCCAGTCGTAAATGAGATTATTTTTAGCAAAACCAACTGTGCACAGCACCAGTAAAAGTGTTCCGGAAATCAGTTTTTTCATTCTTTTCAATTTTATTCAGCCGCTTAAAATAATAAAAGATTTTAAGCTACAGATTAAGTCGGGTAAATTTAGGATCACTCTAAACAAGGTAGAATTTACACCGGCAAACTGACAGGCATTTCCGCTTGAAAGAGACGATCCATCCTCAAGGCGTAATATGTATATTTTTTTTAAATTAATTATTAGTTTTGATCAAATCATTCATTAATCAAACGCATTTTACTAATTTTACACCAAAATTTTTTTACATGTTTTCAGGAATAGTTGAAGAAGCAGCAGAAGTAGTATCGCTGAAAAAAGATGGAGGAAACCTTCATATTACCATGAAGTGTTCCTATGTAAACGAGTTGAAAATAGACCAGTCCGTTTCTCATAATGGAGTATGCCTGACTGTAGTGGATCTGACAAATGAAACATATACCGTAACTGCCATTCAGGAGACGCTGAATAAATCCAATCTCGGACATTTAAAAGTTGGTGATAAAGTAAATCTGGAACGCAGCATGATGATGAATGGCCGTTTGGATGGTCATATTGTACAGGGTCATGTGGATCAGACTGCAACCTGTGTGAGTGTGGAAGAGATGGATGGCAGCTGGTTTTTCACTTTCGAATATGAATTTGACAAGGAGAAAGGCAAACAGGGTTACATCACCGTTGAAAAAGGCTCAGTGAGCGTTAACGGCGTAAGTCTGACTGTTGTAAATTCAAAGGATAATCAGTTTTCTGTAGCCATCATACCTTATACGTATGAGTATACCAATTTTCATCAGATTAAACCCGGAACAGTGGTCAATCTTGAATTTGATATTATTGGGAAGTATCTGAGTAAGATGATGCGTTACCAGTAATATTAAGTGGCAACAGGATACTAAACTCTGTCCCCTCGCCTTCTTTTGAGGTAAGGTTTATTTCACCGTCCATCAGGTCAACAAGCGCTTTAACAATAGATAAACCAAGACCGGTACCATTATGCTTACCGCTAAAGTAATGATCATCATGCGCCTGTGTAAATCTGTCATATATATCTCTTTGCTTTTCCGCCGGGATCCCGATTCCTGTATCAGTGACTTTGATATTTAATTTATCGCTCAGCTTATCTGCGCTAACTTTTACGAATCCTTTTTCAGTAAATTTTAATGCGTTATCCACCAGGTTTATGATTATCTGACTCAAACGTTTTGGATCAAGAGACAAATTATTCACACAGTCCCACCTGACTTCAAATAACAGGTTGACATTTTCAGCAATTTTATCTGAACTGGAATAAATCGCTTCTACCTGTTTGAAAAGTGTACAGATATTTACTTCTTCAGGAATGAGCTTTAACTGACCAGCTTCAAGTTTTGAAATATCCAGAATATCATCGATGATCCTTAATAGCTGGTTGCTGCATACTTTTATTACGGACCTGTATTCTCTTCTTTCATTATCACTTAAACCTTCCTCGTTAAGCAGTTCCGTAAAACCAACAATTCCATTCATGGGAGTACGTATTTCGTGGCTCATATTAGCCAGAAAAGCAGATTTCAGACGATCTGCAGATTCAGCATTCAGCTTTTCGGCATTGAGTTTTTTATTGGCTCTTAACAACTCATCGTTTTTTTCCCTTATTTCTCCGCGTGCCAGAGATATGCGTGAAGCCATATTATTAAACTCCTCAAATAACTTACTGAATTCAGAATTTGGATTTTCATGTATCCGGTATCCCAGGTTACCTTTCTTTATTTCAACTACTCCTTCTTTTAATCTTTCCAGAGGACTACTGATTGTACGATAGGTATGGATAGCCAGGAATATGCCCAGCGCAAATATTACAACCATCCACCCCATCCACAATGCATAATTTCTATTGGTATGCGCAATGACATGCCTTACAAATTCATCAAACTGTTTGTGGTACCTGGAGTTAATGAGTCTTAAAAATTCACTGAATTCAATCGCCGTTGCCCTGAAGTCTATTCCAGCTTTAATTCTTTGTTTTTCAGATATTTCTGGGTCGCTAATTTTCTCATTAAAATCCTCGTATTTGCTGATAAAGTTGCCCTTTCTCATCTCAATTTCCAATGCAAGCTTATCATAAAATACCTGATCGGTATAGTCAAATTTATAAGAGGGCATGTAATTCGCAAACTTATCAGACAGCTTGTCCAATGCTAAAAGAATGGTATCCTTTTGAGTTTTGAGATTTATACGATCCTCTACCCAGTCATTATTGTAGATGATGCTTTGGGTCAGTTTATCCACCTGGGGCACAATATTATCCACATCAGACAGCAGCACGGATGTCATTTTTACAAGGCTGACATCGCGTTCCATTAATATATTTAATTCCTCCTTTACGTCCCTGCTTCCTTTAAGCACAATCAGTGTCATTGCAGCTACCAGAAGAATGACCGGCACAAGCATTAGTATTAGTCTGTATTTTACTTTCATACGCAATATTCACATCATTTTGGGAGCAAAAAGAGAATACCAGCTGGATAACTAATTCTATTGTGAATCAATTAATTTATTATGCTAATCGTTGTTTTAGTACTTCAAAAATCAAAATTCCCGCTGCAACAGATACATTTAGTGAACCAACGGTACCAACCATCGGAATAGAAACCAAATGATCACATATTTTCAATACATCTGCAGAAAGTCCTGTATCTTCCGAACCCATAACAATTGCAAGGGGAACTGTCATATCCCCGGTATTAAAAACTGTATCTCCTTTTTCTGAGGCACCAAGTAGCATTAACCCGGATCCTTTTAAAAACTGCAAGGATTTTGTCAGGTTTCCGGTTCTGCAAACCGGTATCTTATGTAAGGCTCCGGCAGATGTTTTAATGGCATCGGCATTGATGACCGCTGAACCTTTGGATGGAACCAAAATAGCATCCACACCAGCACATTCCGCTGTACGGGCAATAGCACCAAAATTCCTAATATCTGTAACTCCATCGAGAACCAGAATAAAAGGCACCTTCCCGGCCTCGTATAAACCAGGAATAATGGTTTCAATGTTGTGATAGGTCACCTCCGAAATCCATGCAACAACACCCTGATGATTTTTCCGGGTAATCCTGTTCAGTCGTTCTACGGGTACTTTCTGAACCGGAACAGTACTTCCTCTGAGGGCACTGAAAAGTTCCGATGCAAGCTCTCCTTTCAAATCGCGCTTAATCATGACCCGGTGTATTTCTCTTCCGGCGTCAATCGCTTCGATTACGGCACGAATGCCAAATATGTAATCCGGGTTTGCCATTGTCTTTTATTAACGTGAATAGCGGGTTTTATTGTTTCAAAATTAGACTAAGGTGTCTAATAAATCAATTATTGAAGCCTAACGTTTGTTAACGAAGTATATATTGTGTTACAGTTTGCCGTTGAGATCATCCAGTTGCAAAGATGCTTCCTCCCATTCTCTCATCACTTTCTCAAGCTCTTTTTCCTTCTTCTGAAAAAACGAGTAAAGCGAGGCATCATTGATATTATCCGGATTTGCAAGCAGCGTTTTCATATGTTCAATTTCTCCTTCAAGCTGAGTGATCAGATTCTCATATTCCTTAACCTTTCTTTCTGCATAGCTTATCTGCTTATTCAATGCTTTGCGCTCTTCATAGTCATTTACCTTCTCTGCTTTCTGCTCCGGCTGTGATGCTTTTGCTGTTATTTTGTTCTTTCGTTCCAATTCCTGCAGCGTCTCCATCTTCTTGCGGTGCAGAAATTCATAAACCGTACCCAGGTGTTCTTTTACTTTTCCGCCACCGAATTCGTACAGTTTGCTACTTAACCCATCCAGAAAATCCCTGTCGTGAGAAACCACAATGGCTGTACCATCAAATTCATTGATGGCCTGCTTCAAGACCTCCTTGGAGCGGATATCAAGGTGATTTGTAGGCTCATCCAGCACCAGCAGGTTAACCGGTTCAAGCAAAAGTTTAATCATGGCAAGCCTGGAACGTTCACCTCCGGAAAGAACCTTCACTTTTTTATCGATATCCTCACCTCTAAACATAAAAGCCGCCAGAATATCGCGGATCTTTGTCCGCACATCTCCAACTGCCACATGATCAATTGTTTCAAAAACCGACAAATTTCCATCCAGCAGGTCGGCCTGATTCTGAGCAAAATAGCCCACTTTTACATTATGGCCTGTTTTAAGTTCTCCACCCATACCGCCCAGGTCACCGATAATTGCTTTTACAAGGGTAGATTTTCCTTCTCCGTTCTTACCAACAAAAGCCACCTTGTCTACACGCTCAATAATCAGGTTTACCTTGTTGAGTACAACATGTGATCCGTACCCTATTTTGTAATTTTCTGCTTCAACCACAATGGTACCTGAACGAGGTGCTGGTGGAAATCTTAGATTCAGGGCACTGTTGTCCTCTTCATCAATCTCCAGAACATCCATTTTCTCCAGCTGCTTAATTCTGGACTGAACCTGAACCGCCTTCGTAGCCTTATACCTGAACCGTTCAATAAATGCCTCGGTATCCTTAATCTGCTTCTGCTGATTTTCGTAAGCACGTTTCTGAGTCTCCCTCCGTTCCTCCCGGAGTTCCAGAAATTTACTGTACGGCACCTTATAATCGTAAATACGCCCCAGCGTAATTTCTATGGTCCGGTTGGTGACATTGTCAAGAAATGCCTTATCGTGTGACACCAAAACAACCGATCCGGGATACGTCTTTAAAAAGTCCTCCAGCCACTGGATGGACTCAATGTCAAGATGGTTGGTCGGCTCATCCAGCAACAGCATATCCGGCTTTTGAAGTAACAGTTTTGCCAGTTCAATACGCATACGCCAGCCACCGGAAAACTCCGAGGTAGGGCGATCCAGATCTTTAGCTACAAAACCCAGCCCTGTCAGTGTTTTTTCAATATGACCTTCCGTATTTTCCCCACCAAGAATATTATAGTGTTCAGACAGATCCGTTACTTTGTGAATAATATCCAGGTATTCCTCCGATTCATAGTCAGTACGAATAGCCAGTTGGTGATTATAATGGTCAATCTTATCGCGCAATTCCTGCAAATGACTGAAGGCCGTAGCTGCCTCCTCACGAACACTTTTACCATCCTGATGCACCATATGCTGAGGAAGATACCCAAAGGTAAAATCGTTGGGAACAGATAAAATACCGGTTGTTGGATTCTGCTTGCCGCACAAAATTTTGAGTAAGGTGGTCTTCCCTGCACCATTCTTCCCCACCAGTCCTATCCTGTCTTTTGTATTGACCAGAAATGAGATGTCCTCAAACAGCGCGAATCCTCCGAATAATACACTTATTTTATCAACCGATACCATATCCTCAAAATTTCGACAAAGATAAAATTTTTTGGGTCATGGATGGAATGAATAAATAGTGTGACCAAAAGCAAATTATATTCGTAACGTAAAATAATTGTTGTCAGGCTAAAATCAATATTACTTAAAGATTCTTCGCTTCATTTTACTACGCTCAGAATGACAATCCTTTAGGTTCATACGGTGCTGGAGGATGGGTTGGGTTGCAGATCTGTCGCAACCCAACCCATCCTCCAGCCTAACAACCAGCAAATACCTGTCATTCCAGGCGAAGCGAGGAATCTCTGATGCTTTAACCGGGCAACAGTAATTCAAAATACTTATGTTATCCTGACTCAAGCCTTTTATTGTGAATTTGAACAAGTCCAGGTTTTTTTATACTTAAACGATTAACTTTTTCGTTCCTGATAATACAAACCTGTTTAAAATGAGGATATATATGAAAAAATCTTCCAGACGAATCATTTTTCTGATTATATCGTTTACTGCATTTTATACTGCTATGCCACAGATAATACATAAAAATCATGGCACAAGTCAGTCAACTGGCACCGTTAGTAACGGCAGGCTCACCAACGGATACAAACTTCCGTATAACGGAGATAATTTTAAATATTACAGTTTTTTTGACTATTACATTTTAGGACGCTCTTATGTTCATTCCGATATTTACCGGATTACCCTCGACTCCTACGCTGATCTGAAGAAAATTTACCCGGACTATACATTTAGAATCATGGAATGTTCCGGCAGAAAAGGTGGCAGATCCTTCCCTCACAGGACCCACCAAAACGGGACAAGTATAGACTTTATGACCCCACTGATAAAAGATGGAAAAACAGATCTGTTCTGGGATCACACCGGAATGGCTCGTTATGCCCTGAAGTTTGATCAGGATGGAAAACTAAGCCTAAACAAAAAAGTACAGATTGATTTTGAAAAACTGGCGATGCATATTATTGCGCTTGAGAAAAATGCAAAGAAGCGGGGTTATCACATTAAGAAAGTTATTTTGGAGACCAACCTTAAAGATGAGCTGTTCAACTCAAAATTCGGTGATCAGCTCAAATCATCCGGAATATATTTTGTGAAGTCTCTTACTAAACGTATTAACGAACTGCATGATGACCATTATCACATCGATTTTGAAGAACTCAGATAGATATTTAATAATTAACACTTTCTGAGACAATTTTTTCTTATTTTTAAAGCACTGAAAAAAATTTACTTATTTAAGTTTAAGATTATCAACTATGATTTTTAAAAAACCTGTTTTGTTCCTCTTGTTCATGACGTATGGACTCTTTAACCTCAACGCTCAAATCGAAAAAGGAACCCTGTTGGTTGGAAGTAAGTCAGATATAAGTGCATCATCCGGGATGACAACAACTACTGGTGCGTTGGATTATTGGCAAACCCACATTTATGTAAACAGTGAGAAATTTACAAATCTGGCATTAAATCCGATTATTGGTTATTTCATCGCAAATAATCTGGTCATAGGACTAGTTATTCCCGTTAAATACCAGTCATATAACAAAACTGAAAAGGCCTATTCGGTTATGGGAAAACCATTTATAAAACTATATATCGGTAACGGATTTGTAAAACCTTATGCGCAAGTCGCAGCCGGTTTTGGCATACTGAACAGCGACAATTTGTATACTCAGTTTGGATATGATTACAGCGTTGGTATGGGAATAGCATTAAATGAAAGGTTTGTAATCGATATTGGCATGGGTTTCGCCTCGCTTAAATACAACGAAGTGGTTAATCAGTATGATATACCCAAAACACAAAAACTGACAGACCTTGGACTCGATTTAGGACTAGTTGTATTACTTTAAATTTTTATCATGGAACCAACTCAACAAACCTCAAAACAATTCTTCAGAACTATAAACACCCTGTTTTTTGCATTATTTGCCGGACAGCTTATTTTTGCAGGGATAGTCATTTTTTTGCAATCCGGCGTGGATTTAAGTTTTCGTTTTCCAGGCTCTGAAGACATGCTTACCATCGTGGGAATCGTAATTGCCATTATTGAATTATTCGTCAGCAGACTTATGTACCGGATACAGATTAATAAAATCAAAAAGGATAGTGTGCTCTCTTATAAACTGGCAATTTACCAAACGGCCGTTATTATTAAATTGGCGCTAATAGAAGGCGCATCGCTTTTTTTAATCGTAAGCTTCTTGCTTACAGCTAATCCAATAGCTCTGATTTTCCTGGCAATTATGTTTATACAGTTTTATTTGTTTAAACCATCCCGCGAAGAAGCCATTAGGGATCTACAACTTGATTATAATGAAACGGCACAGGTAAATAATCCTGATGCAATTATTGGAGAAATTAAAAATCTATGATCAATTGTAGAAACAACTTATAATGAGGCTTTAAAACTGCACAAAAGATATTAAGGCAATTTTGTAATACATTTTGTCGTATAAGTGCAACTTTTCCAACTTTGTTTATGATGAAACGGAGCCATAAAACCGTATTTTAGCGGAAAGCTAAAAATGAATGAAAAAATACTACTCTATTTTAATTGTTGTTCTGATATCTGTTTTTGCAAATTTAAGTGCCCAGAACATTAATATAAAACCTGATCCCTCAAAGGAATATCAAACTATTGAAGGCTGGGGTTCTTCGTTGTGCTGGTGGGCTCATATGGTGGGACAATGGGACGATGAAGCCAAAATTGATGAAATAGTTGATCTGATCACTTCACCGGATAAGCTCAATATGAACATCTTTCGCTATAATATCGGAGGCGGCGATGATCCCTCCCACTATTCTACGCCGGGAAATCCGGGACATATGGCAGACGGTAAAGGTGTGCGCGCCGAGATGGAAGGATTTAAATCGGGTGAAAATGAACCTTATGACTGGACCGCCGATGCCGGACAACGCAAAATAATGCTCAAAATCAAAGCGAAACGGCCGGATGCCATTTTTGAAGCATTTTCTAATTCACCACCTTACTGGATGACTTACAGCGGTTGTTCTGCCGGAAATAATCCTGCCGGTTCAGACAACCTGAAACCGGAATATTACGGACAGTTCAGTGATTATCTAATTGAAGTCTGCAAACATTACAAAAACACATACGGCATTGAATTTAAAACACTGGAACCGTTTAACGAATCGCTCAGTAGTTACTGGGGTTACCTCGGCGGACAGGAAGGCTGCCATTTTGATGCCTCCTCACAGATTGCCGTGATAAGGGAATTATATCCACGGTTACAGGCATCAGGATTAAATACGGTCATTTCAGCTTCGGATGAAACCAATATCAGTAGTTTTATCTATGCCATGAATGCCTACATTGCTGCCGGTGATATTATTCCAAAACTGGGACAGATCAATACGCATACCTACAGCGGCAGTGATCCGGAAAGGGTTGAAGCTTATAATCTTTCCCGTAAGATGGGTAAAACACTCTGGCAGTCTGAAACAGGACCAAGCGGTTTCAGTGGCAGTGGTCTAAGCAATAATCTGCAATTGGCTCAACGTATGTTTAGTGACCTTACCATAATGAAACCTTCTGCTTGGATCGACTGGCAGCTGATGGAAGAATGGAATGATAACTGGTGCCAGATGCGTTGCAGCTTTGCGGATGAAACTTACTATACCGTAAAGAACTTCTATATCAGAATGCAGGTCACCCGTTTTGTAAAACAAGGCTACCGTATCCTGGAGTCAGGAGCACCAAATATTCTGACTGCCATCAGTCCGGACAATAAGGAACTGGTAATGGTGGTTCTGAACCAAACCGATTTGGATCAGAACGTATCAGCAGATCTCTCAGAATTTGGAACGGTAGCTGCTTCTGCGACGGTTTACAGGACAAGCTCATCAGAAGACTGTTCAAAAAAACCGGATCAGGCTATAACAGAAAGTAAACTAAGTTATGTCTCACCGGCTCAGAGCATCACAACCTTTATCATTCCGGTAACTTTTACGGATTACGCTCAGTTCAGATTAACAGAAGGCATAACCTTCGAGGATCAAAATACGGAGGGCTTTTCGGGTACATCAGTACAATTATCGGAAAATGGGGCGAAAAGCGAACTGAACAGTAGTCGTTTTACGCTCTCAGCAGACGATAATGTGATCAGCTATGAAACCGGACAGAGTTTTGTAACGACACCGGAATACCGCTATCTGCATATCATGACCCGGTCGGGCATTCACAATTCTTCGCAAACGGCAACCGGTGATACAATTTTACTGGAATCAACTGATACCTGGCAGGATCAGGTCATCGATTTAGGCATCAATACTTCATTTTCAAAACTGATATTTAAAGGTGTTGATCCGGGAAACCCGCTTTTTATAGACAACCTGATCATAAACAATGATCCTGATCCAAGAGGAGTAACTGAGGTGGCTCCTTTTTTTGATTTTGAATCTGCTTCCAGCGTACCTGCAATGAGCAGAGTCCCATTCGAAAATGGTTCTGCTGTTCATGTTATTGCAAATTCAGATATCGTTGGGATGAATGTTTCGGGACATATTCTGGAATATCTGTACCCCATGGTGGCAAACCCAACTGTTAGTGAAGACACCTTATTATTTACACTTTACGCTCCACTGAAAATATCAGAGGCAACCGCTTATTTTCACATGCTGGTTAAGTCTCCTGCATGGAAAATAAATGTTACCATAGGTAATATCAGCAGGGAAGTTTCTGTTACGCAAGGTGAATGGACAGATGTCGTCATCGATCTTACGGGATTGTTAAACCAGGTTATCGGATCTGTTCAGATTTCGCCATTGGGATCGGTTAAACTGAATACGATTATGTATCTGGATGATATTACCTTTAATGATAATTCCGAACCCCGTACCTATGTTTTTGAAGCTCCGGAAAACGGTACCTATATCATTTACAGCCGGAACAGCAACAATGTCATTACGGCTAACGAAACTGGTGATGGTCTCATTCAGGATCTTCCTGATGATGGTTCTCAGAATCCGGATCAGCTTTGGGATTTCACTGCCACGGAAGGAGGTTACACTATCAGCAACACCGGTTCAGGTAAAGTGATGACTGATGAAGATGCTTATCTGCTGGCTTTAAACGAACCGGCGCCGGATAAAGACGGACAGGTATTTACTGTTTCTGAAACTGATGGTGGTTATGTAAAAATAGTATCAGTAAAAACAGGGAAAGCCCTTGATGTTGAAAGTGAAAGTACCGCAGCAGGTGCCAACATCGGTTTGTGGGATTTTGGTTCAACCAATAACTACCACCGGCAATGGGCCTTGGTTAAAATAAATGGTGCAACGGGATTACACCTCCCTGAAAAAGATGGTATAAATTCAGTCTTTTTAATTTCAGAAAAGGGGAAATTATCGATCTATAACCTTCCCTCCTCTTCAAATTTAACCGTTTATACCATTAACGGAACAAAAATCAGGGAGCTTCACAATGTGACTCAAAATATCAGTGTCGATCTTAAACCCGGAATTTATATCACAAGAATACATACTAATACCGGCATTTTCAGTCTCAAAGGGATTGTATACTGACACAAAATTCCGGGTTTGCCATAATATATTTTTTTCTTCTATCGTTTATACTATTGTATTTCCGACAATTAAATTTCATGTACCTTTACACCCTTAAAAGTTTATAAACCAACAAACTCTGAAAACATGAAAAACAGAATCAGAATATTTGGAATTCCCGTTAATCAGAGAAATGTGGTTCGCTGGAAAATTTATATTGACCGTGCCAGGATGTATATCGGTTATATAAGTTTTATAATGCTTGGTTTTGTTTTTCTGAACTCATTTCAGAACGATGCCATCAGGACTTATCTTGATCAGAATAAATTGTGGATTTATCCTGTCATTAT
Organism: Quyinboa mangrovi; assembly: GCF_042219825.1. Taxonomy (NCBI): domain Bacteria; kingdom Pseudomonadati; phylum Bacteroidota; class Bacteroidia; order Bacteroidales; family Quyinboaceae; genus Quyinboa; species Quyinboa mangrovi. Next base: position 267,217 of record NZ_JBHJHQ010000002.1, on the reverse strand, counting down.
GGTTCTGTTTGTCGTTGTATCCTTATTTCTTGGCCGTATGGATACGAAACTTGGTATGCGGCGTGAAGAAATGCGCAACCAGGCGGCAGAAAACCCGGTGACCATGGAAATTTTAAATTCACTGAGAGAAATCCGGGAAATGCAAAAACAGATGATTGCAGATCAGAAAAGTATTGAAAAATCAGAAAACAAAACTAAATAGCGACACGTGCCGGACAAATATTCCAACAAAAATATTCCCAGAAAATATCAGCCAAGAGGATTAACAGTTCTATACGAAGACCAGGATATTATTGTGGTCAATAAAATAAATGGATTGTTAACCATGAGTACGGGCAGGGACCATGAGAAAACCGCTTATTCACTTCTTACCGACTACGTAAAAAAAGGAAATAGCCATTCCAGAAACAGGATATTCATTGTGCACAGGCTGGATAAAGACACCTCGGGGATCCTGGTTTTTGCAAAGCATGAAAAAGCAAAACGCTTTTTACAGGATAACTGGCAGGATTTCAGTAAAACCTATTTAGCCGTTGTCCACGGCAACCCTGATAAAAAAGAAGACATTATCACATCCTTTTTAATGGAGAACAAATTGCACAGGATGTACTCAACGAATGATCAGAAAAACGGAAAATTTTCGAAGACCGGTTATAAAGTCATCAGGGAATCGCGCTATTTTAGTCTGCTTGAGATCAATCTTTATACCGGAACAAAAAACCAGATACGCGTTCATTTATTTGAAGCGGGCCATCCTGTTGTGGGTGACAAGATGTACGGAGAACGCGATAAAAGTATTAAACGTCTGGGATTGCATGCAGCATCACTCACGTTCATTCATCCTTACTCAAAAGAAAAAATGACTTTTGATTCAGAGCTGCCTGTCTATTTAAAATCGCTGCTGAAACAATAAAGAGGCTGTCCAAAAAGACAAATAAAAATATTTTAAACTTATAAATTGTAAGCAATCTTTATTTTACCCCTCCAAACCTCCCCTAAAGTGGGAGGCTTTAAGTCCCCTTCAGGGGATTTAGGGGTAATTTTGTAAATACTACTTACAATCCGTAAGTAAAGATAATCCTGATATCACTTTTTTGACAGCCTCTTTTTTCATGCAAGTCCTACTTCCTTTAGAATAGATCGTTTGGGTTTGACTCCCATTATCCGTTTCACTTCCTTTCCGTTATCGAACAGAATCATGGTCGGAATGTTCCGGATGTTATATTTCTGTGCCAAAGCCTGCTGCTTATCCACATTTACTTTGCCAATGGTTATATTGCCCTTTTGTTCTTCAGCAATTTCATTCAGTGTTGGTGCAACCATTTTACATGGCGCACACCACGGTGCCCAGAAGTCCACCAAAACTTTTCCACTTCTGATAACGGGTTTAAAATTCTTGTTGTCAAGAATTCTGATATCCTTACTTGGAGCCACATCCTCCACATTTTTCATTTTTCTGTAACTGTAAGCGATGTACCCTATAATCAAGGCCAGAACGCCCAATCCTATATACCATCCCATAATTACTTATTTTCTTCCAGGTTAAACGACTCCGGCTCTTCGGAAACCAAATCTGCATTCCCTTTAAAAACCCTTTTTAAAAACGCCCTGAATGATATCCAAACGTGGATCATCGGGCAACTCTGACTATCAAATCTCATCTGTTTCCACAATTTTAGCGAGTATCTCAGAATACTGAATCAGCAGGTATTTTTTCCCTTCAAATTCGGTTTCTGTTCCACCGTAGGTTTTATATAAAACTAAATCTCCAACAGAGATTTCAGCATTTTCAATAGTACTCATTGCCACCACTTTTGCAATGGTTTGTTTCTCTTTGGCCGAATCAGGAATAATAATTCCCGATGCTGTGCGCTGCTCTTTATTATCGTCGGTTACATCGAGCAACACATTCTGATTTACTGGTTGTAATTCTCTCATGTTATAATAGTTTTTGTTTTTATCCCTGTAAGCCTAATAACTCATTTATCCGGGCTTTGTTGAACCCAACAATTATTTCTCCGTTAATATCCGTCTGAGGAACCCCCTGCTGTCCGGTTCTGCGGACAAGTTCTTCCGCTGCTTTAGGATCACGGGAAACATCCACATCGGTATATCTTACCCTTTGATTTTTAAGATATGTTTTTAACGTGTTGCACCAGGAACATGTTGGTGTGGAATACACTGTTACCCTTTTTTGCGGTTTCCCTTCCTTTTTTACTTCTGCAAAATAAACAGCATCTTCAAATAATGCCTTATAGTGTCCGGCATTGTTACAGCCTTTCACAACATTCTTAAATGAACCATTCTCAAACTCAAGCAAAGCAGGAACCGAGGTGATACCAAATTCTGTGTGAATATCCCTTACCACTGTCACATCAGCATAATAAAGGTTCAAACCTTCCACATTCTCACTGCCTTCAGCAATATGCCCAAACGCACATTCACTTTGTTCCGTACCTTTTTTGTACAATAACAGGTAGGCTTTGTCTTTCCCTGATATTGCGTCCTTTAATTCCGAAAAAGAATTGATCTGTATCATAATTCTACCTCCTATTTTTTCCGATCACAAATTTATTTGAATCATAGCATTTCATCAATACTATACCGAGCGATTATAACCGGTTCACATATGAAATTTTACAGGAAAAAAGCTGTAAAATTTCAATTTTATAAAATTGGTTAAAAGCTTTACGACTAAGTACTCTGGCAGAACCTTTTTTAAGTATTTCCTGTTATAGATGTATAACTTACTATGGACTAACACATTCTAAACATAATCTGCACATAAATGGGTACAAAACAACCGGACAATTTCATAAAAGAGGTCATAATTACGCCAATACAGAAATTCACAAAGATTGAAAGTTTTAGTGGGATATTGCTTTTTTCAGCAACAGTTATTGCACTGATCCTGGCAAACTCACCTGTTGGAGAATCTTTTAACAATATCTGGCAATATAAAATCGGGATCAGTTCAAAAGAATTTCACCTGGTAAAGCCGCTAATTCTATGGATTAACGACGGCTTAATGGCCATATTCTTTTTTGTCATCGGGCTGGAGATAAAACGGGAACTTATGATTGGTGAGCTAAACACCATGAAAAAGGCCTCACTCCCTTTATTTGCAGCCGTTGGAGGTATGATCATTCCTGTTTCCATATATTTATTATTCAATACATCTCCCGAAACACATAGTGGTTGGGGAATTCCCATGGCTACAGACATTGCTTTTTCGCTGGCAATTCTAACATTGCTTGGTAAAAGGGTTCCGGTCAGTCTTAAAATTTTCCTTACAGCATTTGCCATTGTGGACGATCTTGGTGCTGTTCTGGTCATTGCACTTTTTTACAGTGAAGAAATTAAATGGATGCTCTTGCTTTATGCCATGATCCTGTTTGTTATCCTTTTAATTCTCTCCAAAAGAAATCTGTACTCTAATTATCTTTTGGTAATCGTTGGTGCCGTAATATGGTATCTGTTCCTTAAAGCCGGAATTCATCCAACCATAGCAGGTGTATTGCTGGCATTTACTGTACCAATAAGCCAGAAGATTGATATTAAAACATACAACGAAAAATTAAAAGGCATAGTGGCCAGAATTGCACGAACCGAGGACAATGATAAGCCAATATTAAAACACGAACATCTTGACGCTGTGGATCAACTGGAAGAACTGACTGCAAAAGTGCATTCCCCGCTTCAACATTTGGAGCATAAACTGCACAACTGGGTGGCATATTTTATTATGCCGGTATTTGCATTTTCAAATTCCGGGGTTATAATCAGCAGTGAATTTCAACCGAACGTACCATTGATCGGGCAGATTTCCGCAGGTTTGATTTTAGGTAAAAGCATAGGTATATCGCTGTTTTCGTGGTTGGCAATCAAACTGGGAATAGCTGAAAGACCGGCAGGTGCTGATTTTAAACAAATCGTCGGAATCGCTTTTCTGGCCGGCGTTGGTTTTACCATGTCCATCTTTATTGCAAACCTTGCATTCAGCAGCCAGATATTATTGCTCGATTCTGCGAAAATTGGAATTCTGATGGGTTCACTGATATCTGGTATTGTCGGTTATTTACTTTTAAGAAAGTATACATCAAGAGTATAAAACAAGATAATTATGAAACAACTTATATTTTCCATAATTTTTCTATTCTCCTGTTTAAACTTTTTTGCGCAACAGGATTCACTTCAGTGGCTCGATATTGAACTTGCCAACTACGACTATCCCTATCCGGTCAGCCACATTCAGTTGGATATTCAGAATCAGCATCTTCAAATGGCTTATATGGATGTTAAACCTGAACATTACAACGGTAAAAACATCATGCTTTTACACGGTAAAAATTTCAATGGCGCCTACTGGGGCACCACGATTAAAGCGCTGACCAAAGCAGGCTACCGTGTTATTGTTCCGGATCAGATTGGCTTTGGAAAATCTTCCAAGCCGGAACATTTTCAATATTCCTTTCAACAGCTGTCCATTAATACAAAAGCAGTACTGGATTCTATCGGCGTAAAACGGACTGCTGTTTTGGGTCATTCTATGGGAGGTATGCTGGCCACACGCTTTACGCTGATGTATCCCGGCAGCGTTGATAAGCTGGTTCTGGAGAACCCTATCGGTCTGGAAGACTGGAAACTTGTTGTTCCGTACAAACCAATTGAATGGTGGTACAACAACGAACTTCACAAAGATTATGATAAAATAAAGGCATATCAGCTCAACAGCTATTATGATGGCAAATGGAAAAAAGAATATGATGAATGGGTGAATCTACTGGCCGGATGGACGCTCAATTCAGATTATAAACGTATTGCGTGGAATGCAGCATTAACCTACGATATGATATTTACGCAACCGGTGCTGTATGAATTTCAGAACATTGAAGTTCCTACCCTGCTTATTATCGGAACACGGGACAGAACTGCTCTGGGAAAACCACTTGTCTCTGACTCTGTGAGAAAGACCATGGGCTTGTATAACAAACTCGGCAAAAAAACACAGCAGACAATTCCGGATTGTAAACTTGTGGAAATTCCAAGTATTGGTCACTTACCCCATATAGAGAGCTTTGAAGAATTTATTGCTCCACTGAAGACATTTCTGAAAGAATAGTCCGGAGTTGTGCTAAAGTGCTTTTCTGATCCGAACCAGTTTTTCCAGCAGTGGTTCAAGCAAAGCCAGATTCAGCATGTTGGCGCCATCCGATTTTGCATTGGTTGGATCGTGATGTGTTTCAAGAAATAAACCATCAGCCCCAACAGCAATTCCGGCTTTAGCAATCGTTTCAATCAGCTGAGGATTTCCTCCCGTAACACCTGAGCTTTGATTCGGTTGTTGCAACGAATGAGTTATATCCAGCACCACAGGGCACCCGGTCTTCTGCATTTCCGGAATAGTGCGGTAATCTACGATTAAATCGCTATAGCCAAACATGGTTCCCCTGTCAGTCAGCATCACTTTGTCGTTTCCGGAATCGATCACTTTCTGAACCGCAAACTTCATACTTGAACCGGACAGAAACTGTCCTTTCTTAATATTAATGGTTTTGCCGGTTTCTGCAGCTGCGACCAAAATATTCGTTTGACGGCACAGGAATGCCGGGATTTGGATAACATCAACAAATTCAGCTGCCATTGCGGCTTCATTGGCTGAATGAATATCGGTAACAGTTGGAACATCAAATGTTTCTGAAACCTTTCTCAGTACTTTCAGTGCTTTTTCATCACCTATTCCAGAAAAAGAATCCAGTCTGGACCGGTTAGCTTTTCTGTACGATCCTTTAAAAACAAACGGAATTTCAAGCTTATCCGTCACCTTTTTGATCTTTTCTGCAATCCTCAGTGCCATGTCTTCACCTTCGATGGCACATGGTCCTGCCAGAATAAAAAAGTTACCTGAATCTTTATGTTTTAATTTGGGTATGTTCAACGCGTTACTCATGGTTGTATTTATTTTTCCAAAGGGATTTCATCCGTTCACTTATTTTTGTTTCTGATGCATTTTTCTGAGGTGTATAAAACTGTTTTCCTTTAATCTGATCCGGCAAAAATTCCTGATCCACAAAATTTCCGGGATAGGAATGTGCATATTTATAATCTGCTCCGTACCCCAGTTCTTTCATCAGTTTGCTCGGTGAATTTCTTAAATGCAAAGGAACCGGCAGATTGCCTGTTTTCTGTACCAGACTCTGGGCATCACCAATGGCCATATATGCAGAATTACTTTTGGGTGAAGTGGCCAGGTATATCGTTGCTTCAGACAGTACAATCCGACCTTCCGGCCAGCCGATCCGTTCAATGGCCTCAAATGCCGCGTTAGCAATAAGCAAGGCATTCGGATTAGCCAGTCCGATATCTTCTGCTGCAAGAATTACCAGTCGCCGGGCAATAAATTTTGGATCTTCACCACCTTCCACCATCCTCGCCAGCCAGTACACGGCACCATTGGGATCACTGCCCCGAACCGATTTAATAAATGCTGAAATGATATCGTAATGCAATTCGCCATTTTTATCATACATGGCAATATTGCGCTGTAACTTTTCAATGACCAGATCATCGGTCACCACAATTTTATCATTGAAATTAGCTGATATCAGTTCCAGAATATTCAACAGTTTACGGGCATCACCTCCACTCTGACGAATTATTGCTTCATGTTCCTTAATCTCCCAATCCAGCTTTTTCAATTCTGAATCCTCTTTCAGGGCGCGATCCATGAGCTTTAGTATCCCGTCATTATCCAAAGGCTTAAGTACATAAACCTGACAGCGGGACAATAATGGAGAAATGACTTCAAACGATGGATTTTCGGTTGTAGCACCAATCAAAGTAAACACACCTTCTTCAACGGCCCCAAGTAATGAATCCTGTTGCGATTTGCTGAAGCGGTGAATCTCGTCAATGAATAAAATTGGATTTGGCCGGTCAAAAAACTGTGACTTACGGGCCTTTTCTATCACCTCACGCACATCTTTCACGCCGCTTGACACAGCACTTAAGGTGTAAAACGGCCGTTCCTGCTGATTGGCAATGATCTTTGCCAGGGTCGTTTTTCCAACTCCCGGAGGTCCCCACAGGATGAAAGAACTGATCTTGCCTGATTCAATCATTTCGCGCAACACCGCACCTTTTCCAACCAGGTGCTCCTGCCCGATATAATCGTCCAGAGACTTAGGACGCAAACGTTCCGCGAGTGGTTTTAAAGCCATAATTTAAAATGAAAAACAAAAATACAAATTCCAACTGAATCGGATCAATGATACTTAACTTTTCCAAAGTTTAAAACTTTGGAAAAGCTTATTCACTATCTATTCAACAAACCGTTTTACGATATTTTTTTAAACTACCCAATTCATAAACCGCTCAGCAAAATAAATTGTTATAATTACATCTATTAACTTTAACAATTATTTATAATGAAAAAACTTGCCTTTGCATTAGTGGCATTTTTTGTACTGCAGCTTTACGCTTCAGGACAAAATGAATTTCCAAACACGATGTTCTATAACGATTCTGTTGGTTCACCAAAAGCGGATTTAAGTGTAATTGCCTGGCTACAGGGACACTGGCGTGGAGAAGCTTTCGGTGGCATAACAGAAGAAATATGGACACCTCCTTTAGGTGGATCCATGATGGGCGCTTTTAAACTTGTATCAGAGGACAAAGTTACTTTCTATGAACTTGAAACCATATCAGAAGAAAACGAAACACTGATTTTAAGGCTTAAACATTTTCATTCCGATTTGAAAGGCTGGGAAGAAAAAGACAAAACTGTGGATTTCAAACTGGTGAAAGTTACATCTGGCAAAGTTTACTTTGAAGGCTTTACCATAGAACGACTAAACAAAAATGAAATCAACATGTACGTTGTTATTGAAGATGACAATAAAACTGCTGAAGTAAAATTTAATTACCACAGGGTGACTGATTAATCACGATCCCATTTACCTTTTCCAAAGTTTGAAACTTTAGAAAAGTATCTATCGGTTTTACTTCAACTCAACTGCTACCGGACAATGGTCACTTCCCATAACATCGGCCAGAATAGATGCATTTTTTACTTCGGGGATAAAACTTTCGCTGACCAAAAAATAATCGATTCTCCATCCGATATTCTTTCCTCTGGCACCTGCACGAAAACTCCACCACGAATAGGCATCTGTTTTATCCGGATAAAAATAACGGAAACTATCCACTAAACCGCTCTGCGTAAACCTATCCATGCCATCAATCTCTTCCTGCATATAACCGGCACTCTTATTATAATTCGCTTTTGGCCGGGCAATATCTATTTCAGTATGAGCTACATTAAAATCGCCACACACTATGACAGGTTTCGTTTCTTCCAGTTTTTTAAGATAATTGAAAAATGCCAGATCCCATTCCTGCCTGTAACCCAAACGTTTTAATTCACTCCCGGAATTGGGGACATAAACAGAAATCAGATAAAATTTATCATATTCTGCACACATAACCCGGCCTTCATTATCGTGGTCATTAATACCAATACCTTTCGATATACTCATTGGCTCTGTCTTAGAAAGGATGGCTGTTCCGGAATAACCTTTTTTCTCAGCTGAGTTGGAATAAATATGATAGCCCTCAAGCCCTCCCAACGCTTCTGCCACCTGATCATCCTGTGCTTTGGTTTCCTGCAGACATAACATATCAGGATCCATTGCTTTTAAATCCTCAAAAAAATTCTTTTGAACAACGGCACGAATTCCGTTTACATTCCATGAGATTATTTTCATAACTGATATTTTAGTCAATATTAATTGTCATCATACAAATATATCAAGCAACTGCTATATTACAAACCACTATTATCCTTAAAGTGTTTAGTGCAGAACCATTTTGATGCTCTTAACCATTCTTAACCCATGTTGAACAAACATCACTGCACACCATATTGTTATAAGCTAAAACAATTGCAATGAATAAATTCTACATCACTTTAATGCTACTATTTACAGGTGTAGCTTACAACGTAAATGCTCAAAAAAGTTTCTATGATTTCAAAGTGGAAACCATAACTGGTGATTCAATCAGCCTTTCACAGTTTAAAGGAAAGAAAATTTTAGTCGTCAATACGGCGTCGAAATGTGGCTTTACGCCACAATATGAAGGTCTTGAAAAATTATACGACACCTACAAAGACGCCAACTTTGTAATCATAGGATTTCCCGCCAATAATTTCTTACATCAGGAACCAGGATCCAACGAAGAAATAGCGAAATTCTGTAAAATGAATTACGGAGTCACTTTTCCAATGATGGCGAAAATAAGTGTGAAAGGGAAGGATATACATCCGGTTTATCAATGGCTGACCACAAAAAAAGAAAACGGTGTTCTGGATACAAAGATCAGTTGGAACTTTCAGAAATTTCTGATTGATGAAAACGGGAACTTCGTGAAAACGCTTCCTCCCAAGACAAAACCTATGGATGAAGAAATTGTTGGCTGGATTAAAAGTTCCTGAAGCGCCATCGCTGTTTATAATTTCATAAAAAAACCCGAAATTCGCATAAAATTTAAATTATGAAGATCGGGATCGTACAGCAGTCAAATACTGTATCAGTTGAACATAACAAATTAAAACTGGCTGAAAATATCAGAGCTGCAGCCAAACAGGGCGCACAACTGGTGGTTCTTCAGGAACTGCACAACAGCTTATATTTCTGTCAGACCGAAGACACCGAAATATTTAATCTGGCTGAACCAATTCCGGGACCTTCAACTGCTTTTTACAGCGATCTTGCCAAAGAAAATAACATTGTTCTGGTCACGTCATTGTTCGAGAGACGTACAGCAGGTATCTATCATAATACAGCCGTTGTGTTTGATATTGACGGATCTATGGCAGGAAAGTACCGCAAGATGCACATTCCCGATGATCCTGCCTATTATGAAAAATTTTATTTCACGCCAGGAGATTTGGGTTTCGAACCCATCAATACTTCGCTGGGACGATTGGGAGTTTTGGTTTGCTGGGATCAGTGGTACCCGGAAGCAGCACGTGCGATGGCCCTCAAAGGAGCTGAGATATTGATTTATCCGACAGCCATTGGCTGGGAAAGTACAGATGCCGAAGCAGAAAAAGAGCGGCAGCAAACAGCGTGGATGACAGTTCAACGCGGGCATGCTGTGGCAAATGGCCTGCCTGTTGTTGCAGTAAACCGAACCGGTTATGAACCGGATCCTTCAGGGCAAACCAATGGCATACAGTTCTGGGGCACTTCCTTTGTTGCAGGACCGCAGGGTGAACTTTTGTATAAAGCACCTGCTGATAAAGACGTTATTGAGATTATCGATGTAGATATGAAACGAAGCGAGGACGTGCGACGCATCTGGCCCTTTTTCCGGGATCGACGGATTGATGCATTTAACGATCTCCTGAAGCGCTTTGCTGATGAATAATTATAATAACTACTCCTCTTTCAGCTTCTCAATCGTATAACGTTCATAATTGTCTCCCGTTCCCCTCCAGAAAGTGAGTTTATCCTTTGAATAGGCATAGGTGTATGAACCTGACAAAATAAGTGACCAGTCAAAATCAGCCGTCCAGACGCATTCATCATCAAACTGAATGGTATAATCATCCCATCCAACCGTTCCATGACAAATAGCAGGAAACCGGGCTGCTTCACTCCCACCTTCAAAAGTAAAATCTTTTATGCTTAAAGTGATCGCTGTTGTTGAATCGCCACGGGTATAGGATCCGGCATATTCGCCATCAAGATCAGGCAAACTGTTTTTGGGATCACATGAAAAAAATATTGAAGCCAAAATAATAAAAAGAGGTATTGTATATTTCATATTGCGTTTTCTTAAATGTGTAAATTAAGACAAAAAGCGTTGCATTTAAAACTGATTTTTACGAAGAATTTTTCCTGGCTGATATCGATTCCAAAGTTTTAGTCTGGTTAATGAGGTATATTCAATGATTATATCGAACCACTTAAAACGCTGTAAAAAATGAACAACGCGATGTGTGAATATAATCACTGCCATATACAAAGCAGAAAGAACCAGAAACCAAATGGTTCCGTTTTCAGTAATAAATCCCGGTAAAGTTATCCCAATCCGCTGTAACAAACCAAGCAGCAGTGTAACCACAGCCGTATTAGTGAGCGTAATTACACCAACTACCATTCCGTGAGCAGTTTCAATGGCCCGTTTTGGACAGGCATTCATGCATTGCATACAACTCTCACATTTCACAGTCCAGAATGGCCGGTTATTAACTAATTTTATGGCATTAACCGGACAATTTTTATGACACAATCCGCAATTATCACAACTTTTTGTAGCCACAAAGGTTTTGGCAATAAAAAACCTTCCTACAAAATAATATGCCAAAGCGACCGGAGTTAGAATCAGATCAACCGGAAGATCGAGCAAGGACCTGTACACCTTTTTGCCTTTCAGTATCTTGTGTGCAAAATCTTCTGTTTTTTTTTCACAACGGTGATGAATTTTCAATATAGCTTTTTCCCGGAGACCCGGATGCAGGGATATCCAGTTTGATGGTAAATCAATGGAACGCATGCCTGCTATTTTATACCCCTTAAGCCATAGCACCAATGCAGCAAGCAACAGGGCAATTCCACTCACACCGGGTAGAAACCACCGATTTAGCATAACGCCCGCTCTCGTGTTCATCAAAAATACATGACAGTCGCCTGGATTACGGGGAAATCTGAAAATGTATTTTACCATCAGTGGTGGATAATTAAATCCATGTGTCGGCGATATAAACCCGATGTAAGAACCAGGTTCAATGCCTGGAATTATGTGCCGTTCCGATGAACCAAGATTTTGTTGAATTACCTCAAACCCGTTTTGAGATGCAACCTCTGAGACCCATTCAGAAACTCTTTTTGCATTTCCTGTTCCCGAAAACCAAAACAGATCAACTATCTTTTCTTTATAATCTGGTGATGCACTCATTCCCAAACGGTTTAACTTAATGTTCCACAGATTTATAAAGTACTAAAATTAATAAAATTCAGAACTTTTTATACCATACACAGGTTTATGTATCAAATAATCTGTTAACAATGCGTTTTCATACCATAAACAAATCCGTTGTCGTCAAAGCGTCTCTTGAAGAAGCCTGGGAATTTATACGCAACCCGGAAAATCTGAATCTGATTACTCCGGCAGATATGGATTTCAGAATCGTTTCGGATCTGCCTGATAAAATGTTTAATGGGCTTACCATAGCCTACAGGGTAAAAATTCCCGTATTAGGTATTACCGACTGGCTCACCGAAATTAAACACATCCGGGAACCTTTTACTTTTGTGGACGAGCAACGTGTGGGTCCCTATAAGTTGTGGTATCATTATCATGCATTAGAAGAAATTGAAGATGGGGTGAAAATTATTGACAAAGTACATTACCAGCTCCCTTTCGGCATTTTAGGACATCTGGCACACTTACTTTTTGTCAGACGTACACTGATGAAAATATTTGATTTCCGCAATATCAAATTCAAAGAACTTCTTGAAAATATAGGGCAACCAAAATAAACTTCACTGTTAATATCAACTCCTTTTATTTCTTTAAGTTTATCTGGATCCTATTTGTAAAAAATTTTAAAACAGCATTTTACAGTTCGTCAACCATCGTTTACACAAAAACATGATTTGAATAATTTGGATGCAATAACCGGGCAATTGTACTATATAGACTGAGGCTGAATAATACCTGTTAATTTGAAATATCCATATTTATTTTTATGTTTAACGTTAACTAAATTTTAACTCATATATATGTGTTTATATTAGTGTAAGTTAGGAGAGTTATGGTTTGGTACTAATGTCATTAATGTGCTATAAAATTTAAATTTCTGATGAACGAGAAGATATTTGCATCTGATTTTACCGAAGCTCCTTTTGGTTATGCACTACACAGAATAATTCTAGACGAAATAAATAATCCTGTTGACTATCAGTTTATTGAGGTTAATAAAAAATTTGAAGAATTGACTGGTATGTCAGCAAAAAAAATTACAGGAAAAACTGTCACACAAGTTCTTCCTGGCATCAGCAACGATAAATTTGACTGGATCAGTTTCTATGGCGATATAGCGATTAATCAGACATCAAAAGAATTTGAACAGTATTCCATTGTTTTGAGTAAGTGGTACAGAGTCAGCGTGTATTCTCCTAAAAAAGAATATTTTGTAACTTACTTTACCGATATCACGAAAGATAAACAACAGCTTGAAAATGACGCACTCATATTAGAATTATCCCGCAACATGCTATCCACAAATAACAGGACAATCAACTACATAGAAATTACAGAAAACCTTCTTAAACTATCAGGAGCTAAATATGCCATATTCAATTTATATTCTGATGATCAGACAAAAATAGAGCATAAAGCAGTCTGCGGCTTGACAGACCAAATAAACAAGGTATATAATAAATTTGGATATTCGTTGCAAAACAAGCAATGGAATATTACCCCTGGCAAACTGGCTGAAATTGTAAGTGGTGAAAATCTGAAAAAAGTTTCAATGGATGAACTTGTTGACGGTCAGATTCCTCCCATGTTATATAAGTCGGTTAATAAAATGTTGGGGCTTGTTAATATCTATTCTGTTCAAATCAGGCACGAAAATAATGTTTTAGGAGACTTTATATTATTTTATGATAAAAACAGGGATCTTGAAAATACTGAAGAGGTTAAGACCTTCGTAAACATTGTTGGAATTGCTCTGAACAAAATAAAGGCAGAAGAGGAAATTAACAGCCAGAAAGAAAGATTGTTGCACTTGATTAAAAGCACGAATACGGGCACCTGGGAATGGAATGTTCAGACAGGAGAGACAATATTCAATGAACGTTGGGCAAATATAATCGGATATACGCTAAAAGAGTTAGAACCTGTTTCAATAAAAACATGGGAGAAAATTATTCATCCGGATGATGTTGCTAAAAGTGAGGAGATATTACTCCGACATTTCAGTGGCGAAGATGAGTTTTATAATGTCGAAGTCAGAGTAAAACATAAAAACGGAAACTGGATATGGATTCAGGATAGAGGTCAGGTTATTTCAAGAACCAAAGACGGGAAACCTGAGTGGGTATTTGGGACACATCAGGATATCACCGATCGCAAAAATTCAGAAAAGGAATTATTAAAGGCAAAGGAAAAAGCTGAAGAAAGTGATCGTTTAAAATCCGCTTTTCTCGCAAATATGAGCCACGAAATCAGGACCCCAATGAATGCCATCGTTGGCTTTGCATCTTTTCTGCATGATAAAGACCTGAATCAGGAAGAAATACAAAAATATTCGGAATACATTATTTCCAGCGGAGACCATCTTCTGGAACTGATCAACGACATAATTGACATTTCCAAAATAGACGCAGGAGAAATCAGAACAACAATTGGTGAAACAAACCTGACGGAACTGCTTCAGGAAGTATATGGCATATTTGAACCACAAATGAAATTAAAACAAAAAGAAGGACAAATCATACTTGATGCTAAAATTCCGGAAAAAGACCATTATGTATATTCTGATGTTGTCCGTCTACGACAAATACTGTTGAACCTCATTAATAATGCCCTGAAATTCACACATAAAGGTAAGGTTGAATTTGGTTTTGAAGAAAAAGGGAATGAAATTGTATTTCATGTACAGGATACAGGTATTGGTATATCGGAGAAGGATCATGAGATTATTTTTGAACGTTTCAGACAGGCATCCGGATCAACCGAAAAAATATATGGTGGCACCGGCCTTGGTTTGTCTATCGCAAAAGCTTATGTAGAGCTATTAGGAGGCCGTATGTATCTTACGTCGGTTCCCGGAATTGGCTCTACATTCAGTTTTAGCATTCCCAACAATAAAGTGGTAAAAGCCAGGGTAACTTCAAAAAAAGAAACTACTCTACCGCTTGCATTTGATGGAGAACACATTTTAATTGCCGAAGATGACCTCATTTCGTTCAGTTATCTCTGTGAGATTCTGTCTAACTATAACCTGAAAGTCAGCCGTGCTGAAAGTGGTGAAGAAGCCATAAAATTAATACTGAATGATCCAACGATAAAGCTGGTACTTATGGATATTCTTATGCCCGTAATGGATGGCCTGGCGGCAACCAGATTAATTCGTGAAAAACAAATTAATATACCCATAATTGCACAGACAGCTTATGCATTTGAAAGTGACAGGGAAAGGAGTATTGAAGCAGGTTGTAATGAATATCTTTCAAAACCTATCAAAGAGGCTGTTTTAATACATGTTCTTCATACATTTTTAAAAAATTAAGCTGCTGTTATTTAAAACTGACATATATACTTTTTAGTACCTGGTTAATTTGTTATTTTTAAGAACCTAATATTAGAATCAATGGCTCTTATTTATAAAATTATATTAAACCCAATAAAAAAGGAGGCTAAAAAATGAGTGATTATCACGAACCCGCTGAATCTTTAAGTGAAAAAGCAAGATCGTTAACCCGAGCATTAAACAGTTTAAAAGAAGAAATTGAAGCTGTTGACTGGTATAATCAACGCTATGATGTGGAAAAGGATAAATCATTGAAAAATATCCTGAAGCACAATATGGAAGAAGAAATGGAACATGCCTGTATGACATTGGAATGGTTAAGACGTAACATGGATGGTTGGGATAATGAATTAAGAGAGAACCTTTTTAAAGAAGGAGAAATCGGACACCACTAAAATGTTGTATTTATCCGGAAAAAACAAAGGGCAACCAAATGGCTGCCCTTTACTGTAATATTTTATACCATCAACTATTTCACTTTATCACCGTCATAAGCCCACACCAGGTAACCAGCGCCCCAGGTAAAACCTGCACCAAACGTTGCCAGGATTATTTTATCACCCTTTTTGAGCTGCTTTTCCCATTCCCACAAACATAATGGCAATGTGGCAGAAGTAGTGTTACCATACTTTTCAATATTAATCATTACCTGATCCTTATTAATTCCCATATGGTAGGCAGTAGCTTCTATAATGCGCATATTTGCCTGATGAGGCACAAGCCATGTCAGTTCTTCTGATTTGATATTGTGTTTTTTCATCATGTTTACAGAAACTTCAGCCATATTCGAAACCGCATGCTTAAATACATGCCGTCCTTCCTGGTAAACGTAATGCTCATCATTATCCACCGTTTCGTGTGATGCCGGACGTACCGAACCACCTGCTTTCATTTGCAGATGCTTCAATCCGCTTCCATCTACATGTAAATCCGTATCCAGTATACCAATTCCTTCTTCAGTTGAAGGTTCCATTAAAACAGCCCCGGCTGCATCACCAAACAACGGACATGTAGTTCTGTCCTTGTAGTTGGTTATGGCCGACATTTTATCGGACCCTACCAGGATAACTTTTTTATGCTTACCTGATACGATATACTGTGTTGCAGTATCCAGTCCAAACAAAAATCCGGAACATGCTGCCATGATATCAAAACCGTAAGCATTTGTTAATCCTGCCAAATCGAGAATTGTGGATGCTGTAGACGGGAACGGGTGATCCGGCGTTGTAGTTGCACAAACAACCAGTTCTATTTCTTCAGGTTTTGTATTCGTTTTCTTTAAAAGCTTTTTTATGGCCTCGGCCCCCATAAAGGCAGATCCTTTATCTTTATCTTTAAGAATTCGTCTTTCCTTAATACCTACCCTGGTCATAATCCATTCATCAGTGGTATCAACCATTTGACTTATCTCATCATTTGTCAGACGGTATTCGGGCAGATAGGTTTCGATGCCTGTGATAATTGCTTTTAAATTACTCATCTTGAAATAAAAGTGTTTGCCATGAAATAAAAAAAGCCCTAAACGGAGTTAGGGCATATGCTATATAGCCTTAATACTACATATCAACTGCTTTCTCAACAGCCAGTCTACCTCTGTAGTAACCACATTCACCACACACAGTGTGATAAACATGTGATGCGCCACAATTAGGGCATACTGCTAAAGTTGGCATCTCAGCTTTGTAATGCGTTCTTCTTTTATCCCTTCTTGTCTTCGATGTTTTGTGTTTTGGATGTGCCATTTTTCCAAATTTATTTAATTGTTATTACCTAATTTTTTTAAAGCTTCCCAACGAGGATCAATTTCCTGTTTTTTTTCTTTTTTCGTTTTAATGATCCGTGATAACATTTCGGGATTACATTCTCCTTTTTTATGAAATTTGGAAATCGGAATGCTCAGTTTAACAAATTCATACACATACGATGAAAGATCAAAAAATCCTTCTTCCCTTGGTATGATTATTACTTCATCGTCAATTTCACTGAATTCCTCTCCGTATTTCAGGTAAAGATTAAATTCTCCCTTAATTTTTAAATCCATTTCATCCAGACACCGGTCACACGGTACATGAACTGTTCCTTTTAATTTAAAGTGCAACTCAAATGTCCGTGTTGTTTTTGTAATCAACAGTATTACATCAACATCTGAATCCGAAATTTCGTCATCATCAAAACACTCAATGAACGTCTTCTCAACATGGAACATCAACTCCTGTTTTCCGCTTTCCAAACCCTTTAGAGGGATAATATATTCTTCCAGCCTCTTCAAGTCCCCTGTTTAAAAACCCTGCAAAATTATAAAAATAACATCAACAAATAAAAAAATAGTTTCTTTTTTGCTTAAATAGTTGAAATTTACCGCTCAGCATCAGGATTTAAGTATTGGCAATATCACGCGTATCGTTGTTCCCTTATCCAGTTCCGACCATTTTACGAAGATTTTTCCATGGTGATAATTTTCCACAATACGCTTAGTCAGTGATAATCCAAGCCCCCATCCTCTTTTTTTAGTTGTAAAGCCCGGATTAAATATGGTTTTGAATCTCTTTTTGGGAATTCCTTTACCGTTATCCGTAAAATCGGTTATAACCATATCTTCTTTTTGCTTCATTACAATGGAAATTTCACCCACACCTGTTGTGGCATCAATAGCATTTTTAATGATATTCTCAATGACCCATTCAAACAACGGTCGGTTCACTTCTACCGGTATAAATGCACTCTGGTCAATTTCACTTATTATATTAATTTTTTTCGATGTACGGCTTCTCATATAGGCCAGAGCATCCAATAGCAGGATGGTATAGTTATGCTGTTCAAGCGAAGGCATTGATCCGATTTTAGAAAACCGTTCTGTCACCATATTCAACCGGTTCAGGTCCTTCTCCATCTCCGGAATCATCTCCGGGTTAAAGCTTCCTGTTTTCATTAATTCGGTCCAGGCCATAAGCGAAGATAAAGGAGTACCCAACTGATGCGCTGTTTCTTTTGAGAGTCCTACCCACACCTGGTTCTCCTCAGCTTTTTTTGAAAACGAAAATGCCAGGTAGGCCATCACAAAAAAGAATGCAATAAGGCCTAACTGTACATAAGGATAGTATTGCAACTGCTTCAATAAAATTGAATCGTTATAATATAGTGTCAACTCAAAAAGACCGGTTTCAGTCTGGGTCTCCAATTGAATAGGCTCCTTCTTTTCAGCAAACTGCACTGCCTTTTTCTTCAGAAAGACTTCCTGATTTACATTTTCCGGAATTCTGATATTAGCAAATGTAGAGATGGTATCGTGATAAATAATGATCAATGGAATAGTGGTATTATTCTGTAAAACGGTTAGGATAAGGCTTAAATTAACCGTTTCATCCGTTTCTGAAAGCATCTTATAAGCTTCAGCAGTAAGCTCCATTTTTTTTCGTTCTTCAATGGATAACCTTTTGGCAAGTAGATTGGAGAAGATCATGGAAGCTACCACAATAAGGCCTGCAAAAACCATCAGGAATAATTTCAAGCGGGTTTTGGTATCATATATCGTCTTCATTTCAGAAGTGTTTAATAATTTTCAACGGTTAAACCCTGTATTTATTGTCATCCGGATCCTCAAGTATATTCAGGTAACTCACGTACCTGGAATAACTAATCTCCCCTTCTTCCACCGCTTCTTTCACCGCACATCCGGGTTCTTCAACATGAATACAGTTATGATATTTACACTTTGCAGCTACTTTAAAGATCTCTGGAAAGAAATGGTATATTTCATTACGCTCAAAATCAATCGTTCCAAAACCGCGAATACCGGGTGTGTCAATAATGTAACCGCCAAGCTTTAAGGCATGCATTTCAGAAAAAGTCGTGGTATGTTTCCCCGAATGATGCGCATCCGATATTTCCTGAGTCTTCAGTTTTAAATCAGGATCAATGGCATTAATTAATGACGATTTTCCAACTCCGCTATGACCGGATAAAAGTGATACTTTACAGGAAAGTAAGGCCGCAACTTTATCAATATTTCTGTTTTTAACAACCGAAGTAAAAAAGCATTCATATCCTATTTCAGAATATATGGCTAACCATTCTGCCAGTGTATCTGTTTCTTTGTCGTTATATAAATCCGTTTTATTGAAAATCAGTTTAGCGGGTATATCATACGCTTCAGCAGTGGATAAGAACCTGTCGATAAAAACAGTTGTAGTTACCGGATGACTGACCGTTGCAACCAATACCGCCTGATCGATATTTGCAGCAATAATATGCGTCTGTTTTGAAAGATTGGTAGCTTTTCTAACAAGGTAGTTCTTACGGTCGTGAATGGCAATAATTGTGTTATTTTCAGGATCAACATCTACCCTGTCTCCTACAGCCACAGGATTTGTACTTCTGATGCCCTTAAGCCTGAATTTTCCTTTTATACGGCACTCAAGACTTTCTGTCTCTGTCTGGACCAGGTACCAGCTACCCGTATTTTTGGTCACAATTCCGGTTTTAACCATGCAAATTTTTTCTCAAAAATAGCGGATTATAGCATATCTTCAAAAAGTGGCTTCAGTCGTTTTATTTCACCGAACCAAATGACAGGTTTCTTATCAGGGTAATTTTTAAGAATTAATGAAGCAAGTTGGAAAAATGATTTAACCGGCGGGAGACCAGCATTTAACAGTTTCTGTTCATCATCGGTATTCGCCGCAATAAACATTTGTTTTATTTCCGTTATCCGTAGTAGTGCTTCCTCCCATGCATTTTGTTTGGCCAAAACGGAAGCATACAGTTGCAACATCAAAGGAATGGAAATCTGATGCATATAACCGGGAATTGGAGGCGAGGCATAAACCCTTGCAAATGCTTTTTCACTGTTTTCAATGTCTCCGTTCTGCACATAAGCCATGGTCAGATTAAACCAGTCTGAACGAAAATTGACCAACTCTGTCAACGCTCTAAAATCACTGATAGCCCTGTCATAATGGCGACGTTTATAATTACCCAATCCTCCATATCTCAAAGCTTCAGCCTTTGTCTCAAAATTATACGAGCGTTTCAATTTTTCGGACAGACGAAACAATTTATCCCACTGCTTTGAGGAATAGTAAATCCTTAATTTATCCACTTTTCTTTTACCAAACATTCTGCCCTTTTTCATATTGAACACAAAAACACATGCTATGTTTCGCAAATTTTAATAATTCTGCCCATTTTTTTTACTTTTGATCCCAATTCACTCTTTCAGGTTATACGCTGAGAAGTGCACTCAAAGAAGGCATAAGTACCAGTAAAGTTATGGGATCCGGCATTTACTATTTTAATCCTACAGCAGAAATGGCTGTTGCAAATGGCATTTTCAGCTACCAGCCACCCGCATTATTGCAATCATTCGAAAGGGATATGGCTTCTATAATGTTGTACTTTGCCGGTAAAAGTGACGTAGTCCTGATTCACCAACATCCAAAAGAAAGTTTTTTGGATAAAATCCGTTCTATAAAACCTGATCTGCCTGAATTTATGACGATGAATGAACTGATTGATTCCGGCAGAAAATTCGACGAACTTGTCCCCTGGGGATGGAGCCCTGTAGTCTATAAAACACTTGAATCGGTTTTTCCTTTGCTTAAGAACAGTTTTAAACAATCAATATTTTACACCTGGGACCAACAATATAAGACATATTACAGCAGAATGACCTCAGCTAAAGTCCTTGAGCAGATCTGTAATGAAAGCATCAGGGGTGTCGGGGAATTTGCTCTGCTAAAAGCCACTCAGTGTTTTAGCACAAGCGATGTTCAATACTTACTCTCTGAAAACGGGAAGCTGGTAATAAAAGCTCCCTTCAGTAGTTCCGGAAGAGGATTGCAAATGCTACGCAGACATAATCTTAATCATTCTAACATAGCCTGGATTAACAGTGTTCTGGAAAAACAGGAGTTTGTAATGGCAGAAAATCTCCACAACAAAATCGCCGATCTTTCATTTCATTTTAAGCTAAAAAATAATATAGAACCAGAATATCTGGGGACTGTTTATTTCGATACCAACAGCAACGGGCAGTTTAGCGGTTGCTTTTTAGGGAATCATCCTGGAAATACAATCAATAAAATAACGGAATTATTTATTGAAAACGGTGGAATTAAAATTATGGCAGCAGCAATCAGGAAATATTACAAAAATTACGAAGGTTTTCTGGGAGTTGATGCCATGATCATAGAACAGTCAGGTCATCTTCTCCTGCATCCGTGTGTTGAAATAAATCCACGGTTTACGATGGGATTGCTTACCCTCCAGATTAGAAAACATATTAGTTCAAATGGTTACTGGAAAATGTGGTTCAACAAGTCAGGAAATCTTGATACATATTTTGACAAAAGTACAGTCCCACTGACTCCCGTGTTTCCGGGCACCAAGTTTGCGGCAGTTCTTGACCTAACTCGGAAATATGTTTAACAGAATATTTCATACATATAGCCCTGTTCTTTTTATAATTCAGGTTTTCAGTTTGCCATACATATATCTACAGATAAATTCTTAAATTTGAACATTTAGTGGAATTGTGGTATAATAATTTTTTGAAACCTAACATTCTTCAGGTCTTTCAGAAATTAAAACCCGGAATTGATTTGTAATTTATTTGTTTATTTAATAATAATTTAATATTAAGCTATACGTGATTAACTAAGGTGTTGTTGTCAACAGAACAGATATTTAATATTAGATAATTTCTTAAGGGTACCTTTGATGAATAAATCAGTAGTTATTGCCGGATCAACAGGTTTGGTGGGTAAAGCATTATTACGTAAAGTTACAGCTGATAGTTTTTTCAATAAAATTAATACTTTAGTGCGTTATCAAAGCATAACGACAATGCCGGAAGTAAAGGAAATTGTAAGTGATTTTAATACGATTCACCACCTTCCCAAAGCAGATATTCTGGTCATTTGTCTGGGTACTACGCGTAAAAAAGCCGGTTCAAAAGAAGCATTTCGTAAAGTAGATTATGGCTATGTCACCAGACTTGCCAGGTTAGCTGAATCAGAAAACTATGAAAAAATTATTGTTATCAGCTCATATGGTGCCAATGCTGCATCCGGTAATTTTTATCTGAAGGTAAAAGGACAAATGGAAGACGTGGTTCAAACGGTAAATATCCCAGCAAGAGTAATTATAAGGCCATCATTATTATTAGGGAAAAGGGATGAATTCAGATTTGGAGAATCGATGGCTGCGTTTGTAATGAAAGTAATAATGCCGGTTCTGAAAGGGAGAATGTTAAAATACAAACCTGTGAAAGACACACAGGTTGCTGATGCTATAATAAAACTTGCAAAAGAACCGTTAAACGGAATTAAGATTATTGAGCCGCAATGGATTCATAAAAACACATAGTTTATTAACATTCTATTAATTTTTGTTTTCAGAGGCAATTGAATTTTTTATTTTTGAGGGGTTATAACACAATGAGGAGGTTTTTTAAAATATTTGCGCTATTAATGATTCTGCAACTGCTGTTTGTGGCACCAAACCATGATTCCATAGGTAGCGAAATTCCAAAAAAATTTGAACCGCCCCACTCTGATCACTTTTACAACTACCAATCCGATTTTAAATCATTCGATCATTTTGATTCACGCTTTAACCGCTTTCTTTCATTCTGGAACATTAAAGGAGCATCCGTTGCTGTTGCCAAAGACGGAAAACTGATTTATGCTAAAGGCTTCGGTCTTTCTGATGTTGACAATAATAAGAATGTGGAACCTTATAACCTATTCAGGATTGCAAGTGTATCCAAGCTCATCACCGCTACGGCAATTATGAAACTTGTTGAAGATGGTGAGATTACACTGGAAGATAAAGTTTTTGGTCCGCAAGGAATCCTGAATATGGCACCATATGACAAATACAGAGATAAAAAGGTAGAGGAAATTACAGTTCGGCATTTACTGGAACACAGTGGTGGATGGACGACACGTTATGGTGATCCTTTATTTGAACAACATAGCCTTGCAAAAAGAAATGGCTATAAAGAACCTCTATCAAGTGAGGACATCATTGCCATTATGCTTAAAAAGCGTCTACATTTCAGACCCGGTGAGGCATCTTACTATTCGAATCTGGGATTTGTCATATTAGGAAAGGTAATTGAGGCAGCATCAGGTGTGGACTATGAATTATATGTCAAAGCTAAAATACTTTATCCACTTGGAATTTTTGACATGAAACTTGCTGGTAACTACAGGGACACAAAAGAAAATCTTGAAGTTAATTATTACGAACAGCCGGGTGCTATAAAAATTCAGGACTGCGACGGATCAGGAGAGCTTGTTTCCAAAAGTAACGGAGGAAATAACTTAAAGGCACTGGAGGCCGCCGGAGGCTGGATAGCATCATCAACCGATTTAATGAAACTTTTACTGGCAATTGATGGTTTCGGATTTCCTGCAGATATATTATCGGAAAAAAGCCTTGAAACCATGGCAACACCAAAAGCCATTGGCTATTCTCCTCTTGGATGGAGAACTACAAACAGGCATGGGTACTGGCTTAGAACAGGAAGTTTTGCCGGAACATCCTGTGTTTTAAAAAGAAGACCTGATGGAATATCGTATGTAATCTTATGCAACACAAGTGCCTGGGTTGGCCCGGATTTTCCTTTTAAAATGGCATCATTTACTGACAGGGAACTGAACAGAATAAATAAGTTTCCCGATGAAGATAACTATCAGCACATGCCTTCAAAATATATTTCACTTAAAAACTGACATTTAAGGTTACAGGCAAAGTAGTATTTATACGGTTTATCCGTTCTGACTGTTTTTGAATTCACCATTTTTTAGTATTTTTAATCCAACATTAACCAGTATGGCTTTGAAAATAAAACCTGAACATATCCTTTTTCTTGACATAGAAACTGTTCCACTTGCTCAAAAACTCAGTGATTTACCCGAAAGTCATGCAAAATTATGGTCATTAAAATTTGAACAGTTCAAATCCAGAAATCCGGACAGATATGA
The DNA here is from genome assembly GCF_042219825.1 of Quyinboa mangrovi. Taxonomy (NCBI): domain Bacteria; kingdom Pseudomonadati; phylum Bacteroidota; class Bacteroidia; order Bacteroidales; family Quyinboaceae; genus Quyinboa; species Quyinboa mangrovi. The sequence goes on along the minus strand of NZ_JBHJHQ010000002.1, from coordinate 242,899 downwards.
TGAATCGGTTGATGCAGCTAAAGCATTCAGTCTGGAAGGTGGTATATTTTCAGAATTTGGTAAAATAATTTGCATTTCCGTAGGAATTATGACCGAATCCGGTGGAACAAAACGGTTTAGGCTGAAATCCTTTGCCGGTGATGACGAAAAGGTATTGTTAAATGATTTTGCAGGAATGCTTAATAAATGGAGTTCTCCTGAGAAACAGCTTTGTGGACACAATATTAAAGAATTCGATGTGCCATACATTTGCAGACGAATGATTATAAACGGGATATCTTTACCGGATGTACTGAATATAGCAGGGAAAAAGCCATGGGAAGTCCAGTTTATAGATACGCTCGAACTATGGAAGTTTGGTGATTTTAAACACTATACATCATTGAATCTGCTTACAACCGTGCTTGGGATTCCTACACCAAAAGATGATATTGATGGCAGTATGGTTGCTGAAGTGTACTATTCAGATGATAATCTTCAGCGCATTGTCAGCTATTGTGAAAAAGATGTTTTTGCAACAGCACAGGTATACTTCAGGTTCTCAGGACTTCCACTGATGGAACAGGAAATGATTGAAAACGCTAACTAATTTGTTTGAGAAAGCTATCATACATATTGCTTCTGGCTATTCTTGTGACAATTTCAGGTTGTCATGATCACACATCAAAACATAAAGCCCGAAAGAACATTAATGACACTATTGATCTTCCCCAGATACTAAAAAGAGATACTTTAGTAGCTCTTACCGCATTTAGCAGCACTTCCTATTTTATATACAAAGGTCAGGCAATGGGCTACGAATACGAATTGCTAAAAAAATTTACTGAACACCTTGGTGTTAACCTTCGCATGGTTGTAATCCGTGATATGGACAGCATATTCAGTTATCTAAACAATAATGAAGTTGACCTGGTTGCTTATGCTCTGACTGTTACCAATTCCAGGAAAAAGGAAGCTGCATTTACCGTACCGCTTCAATATACAGAACAGGTTTTGGTACAGCGCCTACCGGATAACTGGCGTAATATGACCAGGGATAATATAGATAAACAACTTGTGACAAATGTTGTGGATTTAATTGGAAAAGACGTATATGTAAAACGCGGATCACCTTATTACTCAAGGTTGGTGAACCTGATGAGCGAACTGGGTGATACCATAAATATTCACGTGGTGAATCAGGACTTTACCACCGAAGAACTGATTTCAAAAGTTGCAGACGGAGAAATACCTTACACGGTAGCAGATAAAACAATTGCAGATCTTGCCAATTCGGGCTACGACAACCTTGATACACGATTAAAAATAAGTTTTCCACAACGACTTGCATGGGCTACGCGAAAATCATCGCCAAAGTTGATTGCTGAATTGAATTCCTGGCTTGAATCCATAAAAAATACAAGTTATTATAACATTCTGTATAATAAGTACTACAAGAACAGGTCACGTTATAAACAAATGGCATCCAGCGACTTTTTCTCCCATTCCGGAACATCCATTTCTCCATACGACGATTTATTTAAGAAAGCGGCCAAAGAACTGCACTGGGACTGGCGCCTTCTGGCAGCACAGGTTTACCAGGAATCCAGGTTTGACCCCTGGGCTGAATCCTGGATGGGTGCTGTAGGACTCATGCAAATTATGCCTGAAACGGCAGGCATGTATGGAGATTATGACCTTTGGGAACCGGATCAGAATATAGAAGCCGGCGTACAACACCTGAAATGGCTCTATACTATTTTCGATAATGATATAGACAGTATGGATCATATTAAATTTACACTGGCATCCTATAATGTTGGTCCGGGTCATGTTGGTGACGCGCGAAAGCTGGCGGCCAAATATGGCAAAGACCCCAATAAATGGGACGACAATGTAAGCGAAATGATTATTCTGAAAAGTGAAAAAAAATATTACACCGATCCGGTGGTTGAACATGGTTACTGCAGGGGCATAGAGACTTTCAACTATGTAAAAAGCATCATGGAGCGTTACGAACATTACAAACAGTTTTTTGAAAAGTAACATGGAATTATTTCTGCAACAGGTTGCCCGGCATTTAATCGAACATCATAAAAAAGAACTGCATAGCTACTGGCTGGTATTCCCCAATAAGCGAACCAGTCTCTTCTTTAAAACATGGCTTTCACAGTTAACAGACGATCCGGTTTTCGTTCCTCCATCTTTTTCCATTGATGAATTTATCGCCGAATTTACCGGTCTTGAGGAGATAGATCAGCTGGGTGCATTGTTTAACCTTTACAAGATACACCAGCAGGCAACCGGAAGCGAAGATACATTTGATGACTTCTACTTCTGGGGAGAAATGCTGATCAACGATTTTGATGACCTTGACAAATACCTGGTTGACGCCAAACAGCTTTACACCAATCTCCTGAACCTGAAAGAAATTGACCAGTATTTTATGGATCAGGCTACAGAGGAAGAAGAACGCATCAGGCATTTCTGGGAAGAACTTTTCAGATCGAAAAAACCGGGAACCAAAGAATTTTTACAAACCTGGGAAAAACTCTACCCGGTATATCAGGCATTCAGAATGAACCTAAAAAGCCAGAATCTGGGCACCAAAGGAATGCTTTACCGCGATGCCGTTGAAAATATCTTCGCGGTTGAACCGGAAAAACTGCCGTTTAAATCTGTGGGATTTGTAGGTTTTAACGCATTAACCAAAGCTGAAGATCAGATTTTTACTGTCTTACAGAAAACAGGGAAAGCAAGGTTTTTCTGGGATTACACGCGCGAAATGATCACTTCGGATACTACCCGTGCCGGATTCTTTCTAAAAAAACAACTGAAGCGTTTCCCGGGTGTATTCGATGAACCCGCCAAACAAAATCCGGGCCTGAACATTGAGGTTATTGCCGTTTCGTCCTCCTCGGCACAGGCAACCGTTGCAGGTAAAATACTGGAACAACAAAACGATATACCGGGCCTGAACACTGCTGTGGTTATGGCAGATGAAAGCCTGTTGCAAACTATGCTGAATAAAGTCCCGTCTAACGTTCAGGATCTTAATATTACCATGGGTTACCCAGTGAAGAACAGCCAGGTTTCTGCATTACTCGGTCAGATTACCAACCTGCAACAACGCGTAAGGTACCAGAAAGGGATGCCCAACTATTATTTCAAACTTGTACTGCAATTGCTCTCCAACAATATTCTGCAGCGCGTTGCACCTCATATCAGCGAACTAAGGAATGTGATGAAGGATCAAAACCTGTACTATGTACCTTCCACATTTTTTAAAGATGATCCGGTTTTAAAACTCATTTTCACACCTGTTGAAAACGGGAAGGAAGTGATCAACTACCTGATACGGATATTTGAAATGATCCTGTTAAGGCTGAATTCTGATCAGAAGGACGAGGAAACAGAACCAGTTATTGATACTGAAAAAGAAATGTTATTTGCATTATATACCCGTTTGATCCGGGCCGGCGACCTTTTTGGTTCAGCCGAAACCGTTCTGCCGGGAAGGGATCTTATCTTTAAACTGGTGAAACGTATTGCAGATAACATAACCCTGCCTTTTGAAGGAGAACCATTAAAAGGACTTCAGTTGATGGGTATTCTTGAAACCCGTAACCTTGAATTTGAAAATCTCATCATCCTGTCAGCCAATGAGGGATTTCTTCCTTCTACTTCTCACGGCACTTCATTTATTCCTTTTAACCTGCGAAAAGGTTTCGGGCTGCCAACCGTAGAGGAGCAGGATGCCATGTATGCCTATTATTTTTACCGGTTGATTTACAGGGCTAAGAACGTCCATCTTATATATGACTCTTCATCGCAGGGTGTTAATACCGGTGAGCCAAGCCGCTATATTTACCAGCTTAAATACCTGATGGATATTCCGGTTACTGAGCGAACCGTAAATTACGAAGTATCTCTCAGTACGATGAGAACCATAACCATTCAAAAAAACGAAGAAGTTCTACAGGCGCTGGAACGGTTTAAATCCGGTAGTTCAGCATTATCGGCCAGTAGTCTGAATGCGTTTCTGGATTGTGGTTTAAAATTCTACCTTGCGTATGTTGAACGCATCAGGGAACAGGACGATATTCAGGATGATATTGATGCAAGAATTTTTGGGAACGTATTTCATGATATCATGGAAACGCTTTACCAGCCTTTTTCAGGAAAGATGATAAACAGAACCGATATCGCTGATATCCTGAAAAACAAATCACAAATTGAAGCCACTGTAAAACTTTGTTTTGCCCGAAATTTCTTTAAGAACGAATCAATTACAGATACCTCCAGAATAAAAGGAAAGCTACTGATTTATGTGAAAGTACTGATAAAGTACACCACAAAACTGCTGGAATACGATATGAACAGCTGCCCTTTCAAATATATTGAAGGAGAAAAGCAGGTACAACACAGCCTGGTTCTTACAGATGGCAGCAGGGTGAACTTATTTGGGAAGATTGACAGGGTGGATGAAAAAGATGGCATTAGCCGTATCATTGATTACAAATCGGGAACCATTAATGTCAACACAAAAAACCAGATTATTTTAAAGGATTTAGACGCACTGTTTGACCGTGAAAAAGCCCTGAACCCGGATCAGAAAGCAATTTTTCAGACGCTGTTTTATGCCATGCTTTACAGCACAGAAAACGGAAATACATCAGAAATACATCCTGGCATCATACCAATCCGTAAGTTGTTTGGAAAATCAGCATTATCGCCACAAATATTCACTTCAAACGGAGATGTTATAAGTTATGACTCAGACGTAAAAGATCAGTATGAAGCTGGGCTTAAAGCAACAATCGAACGGATTTTTGACCCGGAATTATCATTCGCCCAAACTGATGATCTGAAAAACTGTGAATATTGCGATTTTAAGAATATCTGTGGCAGGTAAAACTAATCAAGCCCGCGGTTTATGGAATAACCAATTCCCCAGGTAATTTCCTTGGCTTTGTTGCCCTGCGCACGTAACGACATATCAATAAACATTCCTTTAATCAATCTATATCGCACTCCAAACCGTTCGTAAACAGGTAAGGAATCATACGTTAAAAAAGCCATGTAGCCAAACTGGGTAACCAGAGATAAGTGTCGTAAAATAAATTCACTGCTCACAAGTATTCCACCCTGATACAGCGAAATTTTTTCACCTTCCAGTGTTCTGGCAAGAGGTCCCAAAAGATCTGAATGTTGACCATCCAGCAAATATTGTTTCCATTTCAGGGAGTTGTCTTTAATCAGGTCAAATGCAATTCCCAGCCGGTGACGTTTTGTAAACCTTTTTGCAACCAGGATCTGAAGATTCTGAGCGAGATATGTTTCATCATGATCACTAATCCCCAAACTGCCTGCACCATAGCGGACATCCAGTCCCCACTTTTTATTAATTTCCGGATAATCAGCTCTTTCCTTCAGTTGAACCTCTTCTGCCTCAAGTCTGTAAGTCACACCGGTTCTGACGCCCAACATATTCAGTCCCATATTCGGCTTTTTCCCGGCTCCGTTTGAAAAATGAGAAATACCGGCACCAACATACCCGTTAAATCTTCCACTAATCTTAAAAGAAGTATTCAGGTTAAAATCAAGGTATGCATTCAGGTGCGTGCTCACACCAATATTATTCGGATTGGTAACCGGATCGTAAATATTCTCCACCCAACCCAAGCCGGTAGATACATCCCATTCTATTTTAAAATTCTTAAATTGATATATCGGGAAAGTACCGAAAAAGTAACCTGCGAGTGTTTTACCAATTTCAGGCGATGTAAACTGCCCTGCATTTAACCCTACTCCAATTTTAGGATAATCGTAAGCCCAGTGCCAGTATCTGTCCCCATTGGTTTTATAAAAATATCTGACTTCCAGCACATGATGAAAACCGGCAATCCTTTCAAGTTCGGGATAGTGAGCCCAAAGATGTGAATTTAAAAGGTTCACAGCAATATAGTTATTACGTTTAACCTTTACGGAATCCATATCCTGTGCATTAACCATTATGGTAAACGCAAGAAAAACGAATATATGGACAGTAATACTTTTCATTCCGGGTCAACACAAATGTAAAAAAAAGGCTGAACAAAATGTCCAGCCCTTCACTATCAATTTACATTTAACTATTTATTCAATTTTTTCTGCAGGTTTTGATCCAATGCTTCCAAAAAGTCCTCTGTATTTAAATAATGACTTTCATTTAAGTCTGAACCATAAATACACAATGCAAGATCCTTCGTCATGTGGCCGCTTTCAACGGTTTCCACACAAACATCTTCCAGTGCATTTGCAAAATCAATCAGCGCCTGATTTTCGTCCAGTTTTCCACGAAATGCCAAACCACGGGTCCATGCAAAAATTGATGCAATCGGGTTTGTTGATGTTGGTTTTCCTTTCTGATGCATTCTGAAATGTCGGGTTACTGTACCATGTGCAGCTTCAGCTTCCATTGTTTTTCCATCCGGGGTTACCAGAACTGATGTCATCAAGCCTAAAGAACCAAAACCCTGGGCCAGCGTATCGCTCTGCACATCGCCATCGTAATTTTTACAGGCCCATACAAAACCACCATCCCACTTCAACGCAGCAGCCACCATATCGTCAATCAGACGATGTTCATAGGTGATGCCTATTGCATCCATTTCGGCTTTATAATCGTTCTGGTAAATTTCTTCAAAAATATCCTTGAAACGACCATCGTATTTTTTCAGGATGGTATTTTTTGTGCTCAGGTATAAAGGCCATTTTTTATTGATAGCCTGCTGAAAACAACTGTGTGCAAAACCACGGATCGATTCATCGGTGTTATACATGGCCATTGCAATGCCATCACCTTCAAAATCATAAACTTTATGTTCCTGCTTTTCTCCGTTTTCACTTTCAAACGTTATCGTTAGTGTTCCTTTTCCCTTGGTTACAAAGTCGGTTGCACGATACTGATCACCGAAAGCATGACGACCAATACATATTGGTTTCTTCCACCCCGGGACCAAACGCGGTACATTTTTAATCATGATTGGTTCACGAAAAACAGTTCCACCTAAAATATTACGGATTGTTCCGTTTGGAGAACGCCACATGTGTTTCAATCCGAATTCCTCCACACGCTTTTCATCGGGAGTAATGGTAGCACACTTAATACCAACATGATATTTTTTTATGGCTTCGGCTGCATCAACAGTTATCTGATCATCTGTTTCGTCTCGTTTCTGAACGCTTAGATCGTAATATTCAATATCAAGATCAAGATAAGGTAAAATGAGTTTTTCCTTGATAAATTTCCAGATAACGCGGGTCATTTCATCTCCGTCAAGCTCAACAACGGGATTGGCAACTTTAATTTTCTCCATTTCTAATTTTTTTCTTGAATTAATGTATGAGGCACAAATATATAAAAATCTGACTATATTGATTTGTACCGAATTGCAAGTCTTGATAATAGAACAAAGAATGTTGGAAAGTGTTGAATTCTGATTTCACTAATATCTGTTTCGATTAATCTTTTACTATTTTTGACCCGATGTATGCCATTGTAGATATAGAGACCACAGGTGGAAGCGCGCAAAAGGACAAGATAACAGAAATAGCCATTTACAAACATAACGGAAAAGCTGTTGTGGATGAATATTCAACGCTTGTAAATCCTGAGCGGAATATTCCATATTATATCACACAACTCACCGGTATTTCAAACGAAATGGTAGCTGATGCACCATGCTTTTATGAGGTTGCGAAGGATATCGTGGAATTTACGAAAGACTGCATCTTTGTGGCTCACAACGTGGCATTTGACTACCGTTTTGTAAAGAATGAATTTGCCCAGCTGGGATTTCATTACCAGAAAGACACACTCTGCACCGTAAAACTGTCCCGCAAGTTACTTCCCGGACACACATCATACAGCCTCGGAAATTTATGTTCAGATCTGAACATAGCCATCAACGGAAGGCACCGGGCCGGTGGTGATGCGTATGCAACAGCTCTCCTTTTCAGTATTTTGGTTCAGCAGAACAATGGGATATTACCCAAATCCGAAAGCGATTTGATAGATCCCAAAATTCTGAATCCTTCTTTAAACTTTGAACTGGTTAAAAACCTTCCTGAAGCATGCGGCGTATATTATTTGTATAATCAGAATAACGATCTGATTTATATCGGAAAAAGCAAAAATATTCGCGGCAGAGTGTTAACACATCTGAATAACGGGAATACAGCCAAATCAGGAAAGATGGCATCAGAAATAGCCAATATTGATTTTGAACTTACCGGCAGCGAACTGATTGCACTGCTTAAGGAATCGCACGAAATAAAACAGAGCAAACCGTTGTACAACAGAGCCCAGCGCAGGACATTAATGAGTTACGGACTTTTTCTCTTTGAAGATACAAATGGCTATCTGAACCTGAGGATCGAAAAAACAGATCAGAAAATTAAAAAAGAACCATTAACGACATTCTCATCGCTTGAGGAAGGAAAAAACAGGCTGAACCGTTGGATCAAAAAATACCAGTTATGCCAGAAATTGTGCGGGATGTATGAAACCCAGGGTGCCTGTTTCAATTATCAGGTACATGAATGCCATGGCGCCTGCATCGGGCAGGAATTTGCGTATAGCTACAATTTAAGGATAGAAGAACTACTGAAAATATTAAAATACGATTCTCCCAATATGGCCATACTGGGAGAAGGAAGAAATCCTGAGGAAAAGTCTGTTGTTTGGGTGGAGAACGGCACTTATCTTGGCTTTGGTTTTTTTGATGAAACCACACAGTTTTCTCAACTTTCCGATCTGAAAGATGTTATTAATACATACCCCGATAACAGAGATATTCAGCAGATTATCAACAGCTACTTGCGCAAGCACAAAAAACTACAGGTAGAAAAATTCTGATATGTCAACAACCAAAAACTATAATTTAACAGACTGGCTCCCTACGACAAAGAAAGAGATGGAACTCAGAGGATGGGATCAGGCTGATGTCATTCTTTTTTCCGGTGATGCCTATATCGATCATCCGTCGTTCGGGCATGCCGTTATTGGGCGTTTACTGGAATCAATGAACCTGAAAGTGGCTCTTGTGCCACAACCCAACTGGCGCGATGATCTTCGGGATTTCAAAAAACTTGGAAAACCCAGATTATTTTTTGGCGTAACTGCCGGCTGTATGGATTCCATGGTAAACCATTATACTGCCAACAAACGATTGAGGTCGAATGATGCTTACACAGCAGATGGACGTGCCGGTGCCAGACCGGATTATGCAACAACAGTCTACAGCAATATTCTGAAAGATTTATTTCCTGACATACCGGTTCTAATTGGTGGTGTGGAAGCCTCTTTACGCAGAGTGACGCATTATGACTACTGGCAGGACCAATTGATGCCCTCAATTCTGGAAAGCAGCAAAGCAGACCTTCTGATCTACGGCATGGGTGAAACTGCGCTTAAAGAACTTGTCAGACTTTTGGAAAGAGGGGTGCCGTTTGAATCCATTAAAACCATAGAGCAAACAGCATTTATAGCTGATCCGGATCATCTGCCCAAAAATAAAAACTGGGAAGATATTACGCTTGCGTCCCATGAAATATGCATGGAGGATAAAACGGCATATGCCAGGAATTTTGCCATTATTGAACGAGAATCCAATAAATGGTTTGCACGGCGCTTGTTGCAGCCAACCGGCAACGGCGTGGTTGTAATCAATCCACCGTTCCCTCCTATGGACTCAAAAGAGCTTGATAAAGTCCATGCGTTGCCATACACCCGAATGCCTCATCCCAAATACAGGGATAAACATATACCGGCGTACGAAATGATTAAATTTTCGGTGAATATGCACCGTGGTTGTTTTGGAGGATGCAGCTTTTGTACCATTTCGGCCCATCAGGGAAAATTTGTGGTGAGCCGAAGCAAAAAATCTATCATCGATGAGGTAAAGCAACTAACAGAAATGGCAGATTTTAAAGGCTATGTTTCTGACCTCGGCGGACCATCGGCCAATATGTACCAGATGCAGGGGAAGGACCTTGATATGTGTAAAAGATGTGCCAGACCATCCTGTATTTATCCCATAGTTTGTGATAATCTTGATACAGATCATACACCTATGCTTGAAGTTTACAATGAAGTGGACAGCCTGGAAGGTGTGAAAAAAAGTTTTGTTGGAAGCGGAATAAGGTACGACCTTCTTTTAAATCCACATAACCACCTGCCGCTGTCACCGGACAAGGAAATTTACCTGAAGGACCTGATTACGAAACATGTTTCCGGAAGGCTGAAAGTTGCACCGGAACATACGGAGGATGAAGTACTAAAAATGATGCGTAAACCGAGCTATAAACTATTTTATAGTCTGAAAAAATATTTCGACAAAATCAATCAGGAAACAGGGATGAACCAGCAGCTGATACCTTACTTTATATCAAGCCATCCTGGTTGTGAGGCTGAACACATGGCCGACCTTGCTGTAAAAACAAAAACACAGGGATTTAAACTGGAACAGGTTCAGGATTTTACACCAACGCCAATGACACTCGCCACGGTTATGTATTATTCAGGAATTGATCCGTATACCGGAAAACCGGTAACCATTGCCAAAAACAAAAATGACAAACTGAAACAACGTAGCTTTTTCTTCTGGTATAAGAAAGAGTACCGCACTGCTCTGCGAAATGAACTCACCCGAATGAACCGTAAAGATTTAATTGGTAAACTTCTGGATTAAAGCACGTAACAAGAGGATCCCGGTTTTCATTCGTTTTAGAGTATTTATATAAAAAATTTAAAGGGACCGATCTGGCAACCGTATCCCTTTAACCCCAAAATTGATGTATTATGAAAAACCCCTGTGAAGTTCAAATTCATAAGGAAATCTAGTGCTCTATTCCTGGAAATACTTATCAAAAAACTTAATATTAACAGTTCCGGCCTTTTGTTCTATCATCGCTCTAACAACCCGCCTTCCTGCTCTGAATTGAGTTAAGATAAATATTGCAAAGAACATTGTAAGCATCTAAATTTCCTTTATAAAAACTGTATAACCTAATTACTTTAACTTTAATACCTCAAATTTACACTGTATTGATATTAAAAACAAATTATTTAACATTTAAATTAATATTATTTTAATATTAAAACCGAAAACCTTTTAAATAAAGAGTTTTATACAGATATTCAAAGTGTTAAAATATGTTTATTTTATTAATAAAATATCAATAATCTCACAAAAAAGTTTCAGAATCTCTACAAATCATGTTGATTTTGTAGATAACATATAATATATACGCAATAAATTACAGATTATTTAACATGAATTATGCCATTGCGATACAGGTCCAGTGCAGCCTGTAATATCGTTTCTATTTCATCAATAGGAATGTCTTCCATAGGATTAACTTTAAGTATTTTCATCCTGGAACGATTTTCCGCTTCCAGTCCCGGGAAATTCAAATATCTGCCTTCCACCATAAGAATGTAGGGTAAATTATCTTTCCTGTCTTCCCACAGATAACAGCATGCTTTGTTTTTAAAACAAAAGCAAGGCATTCCATATTTCACAGTTTCTGTTATTCTGCTATCCTGTTCCAGAATAATACTTCGTAAAGCCAGCAGGCAGCTCTTATTCGGTTCTTCTTTACAAAAATAAAAATCATCTGATGCGGCCATGAAAACAAATTTACACTACTTTTTATTCTGCGAACACATATCAATACAACAATCTAAAATATATTACAGATTTGGTTAAACTCAGAGTATACTTAAATAAAAAGGGATGTCTACCCAAAAGACATCCCTTATCCAACCTAAAAAATATCGTTCAATTTTTTAACGACGGTTTTACGTTTTTAAAAAATTCAGCTTCTACAATTCTTAGTTGACCTTTGGTATCCATATCTTCCGGATCCCGGAAACCATCCAGTTCCACTTTTCCACTCACTTCTATCATATTCTGAAACATATCAGCTTCTATACCGGCACCGGTAAGTTTTATTGTTACAGTCTTTCCTTCCGTTGGTTCAACCGGAATAAGAATGTAACCCAGACTACGCTCCGTTTCACCGGACCACACTTTTTTGTCATCCACAAAAATATCGATCGGATATGTCCTTCTCCTCCACCCGGTCATTTTTAGTGATACCTCATCAATTTCAGCTATCGTATCCAGTTTATACATAATCCAACCGGTGGACATTTTACCATCATTTGTCCATTCTGACATTTCATTGTCATCATAACTCATATAAGCCTTATCAGAATTGGCTCCGGCAATAGCTGAAGCAACAGGAATGGATTTACGGGTGACGGTATAAGAAGGTGTCAGAGGCGTGGGACCTTGTTCAAGATTACACGGCAAGCCTTCCGCCACAAATTGTTCAGACAATCCGTTTTGTACCTCCGCCGGAACAGTAACAAGACTGACTTTAGCAGCGTTTAGACCATCTGAAGTAGCCTTAAGTTTTATTTTGCCTGCTTTGGTAGTCGATCTGATCAGGACTCTGTTTACGCCACACTCTACAGGTAATGCTGTTTCTCCAACGTAGTTTCCCTCAGGACCTGTTGCGATACCACCTACCCACTCCGCATTTCCACTCAGTTCAAAATGTATCATATTCAATGCAGTTGGACAACGGTGTCCGTCTATATCAACCACCTCTACCTGCACCATTGCCAGGTCTGCGCCATCCGCTTTGAAACCAACCGGTGATTCCATGGTAGTAAGCTTTAATGCAAACGGTGCTCCTGCAGTCTTGATAACATCTTCAGAAACGACTTTACCCTCTTTAAAAGATACGGCCTTTATCTCTCCGGCTTCATATTTTATATTTGGGAAAGTATAAAGGAAGCGGTATGAATTATTGCCGAACCCCTGAGATTTTCCATTAACAAACAGTTCCACTTTATCACCGGACGAAACCACATAAACATCCTTTACGGTTTTATCAGTGTAATTCCAGTGTCCTATAATATGGGTCAAATATTTTTCAATATCTACCCATCCGGCCCACATCACCTGCTGGGCAAAAAAGTTATCTTTAGGTATTCGCATAGGATCTACTTCACCACTTCGCCGGTAATTCTGCTCACCACGGTAATGTGTATTGGTATCTGAAAATATTATTTTCGCACCTCCGCTGCTTACCCGGGTTCCTGTTCCGGGTCTTTGAATATAATAATCATACCAGCGTCTGACATTCTCAATGGCATGTGCATCCCGGTTATGGTTATAGGGTGATGCATCTGTTACTTTACTTCCGCTTACATTATGAGCATGCGTACCTCCAGAACCTTCCTTGTGATAAGGTGGCGTGTATTCATCCCAATATTTTCGCAGTCCTTCATCACGGGAATATTCTGTTGCAAACAGTGGCTTTCCTGCACTTTTATTAATATACAACATCTCCCCACCATACTCTGCCTCTTTGCTATCCAACATCTCCCGGCTACCGATAGCACGGCCACCATAAGGATCATAAGTATCTCTTATGACCTTTAACTCCGCCATATGCGCTTCACTAATATTCTCGTTTCCTCCTTCATAAAACAAAATGCTCGGGTTATTACGGTTATAAATAATGGCATCACGCATAACCTCACAGCGTTGTTCCCAGCGACGCCCTGTTACATCTCTTTCCGAATCTCCGGCCGGCATCACCTGAATTAAACCAACACGGTCGCACGACTCCACATCCTGTTTCCATGGTGTAATGTGCATCCAACGTACAAAATTTCCATTTGATTCAATCATCAGTTTATTACTGTAGTCGCTTAACCATGGCGGAACAGACATTCCTACACCCGGCCATTCATTGCTGGTTCGCTGCGCATAACCTTTCATCATAATGACCCTGTCATTCAAATAAACCATACCATTTTTAAACGCAGTCTTTCTAAATCCGGTGCGAACCGGGACCTCATCCACAACCCGATCATCAACAATCAACTCAGAGACAACCGTATACAAATACCCGTATCCCCAACTCCAGAATTCCAGATTAGTCAGTTCTGTTGAAGCCTTTAACTCGGCAATTCCATTTGGAGAAACGAGGCCCGGTATACCATCAAATCTTGCTACCTCATTACCTTTAAGGTCCTTAACAGTTATCGCCAGCCTGGCAACAACAGCGGTATTACTTTCATTTTTAACTTCAGAATCAACATGAATTTCGGCCTTTTTGCCTTTGATGTCTATATCCGTCGCATAAACATAGACCCCTGTTGTTCCCAAAGTCTTATACAAAGGAAGTGTCTGATAAACATTTCCCGTTGTGTACAGGTAAACGTTTTTAGGTATTCCGCCGTAATTGGCATTAAAGTTTCTGTCATTCCACTGATATCGCTGATTGTAAAACCGTTCCCTGTAGTCCCAGCTGTTATCTGTCCTTACAGAGACTACGTTTTTTGCCGGGTATGGTTTAACCAGATCTGATACATCCAACCCAACTGCAGTTATACCATTTTCATGGAGCCCTACCAACGTTCCGTTTACATAGAACTCTCCACCCTGTCTCACCCCTTCAAATTCCAGAAATACTTTTGGATTATTATCATTTTCCGGTAAAACAAAGGTCTTTCTATACCATGCAATCCCCGTAGAAAGCTTCGCGATATCCTTCATAAATGCCTCACTTTCATTCCATGCGTATGGCAGAGTTATCTCTTTCCATTCAGAATCATCAAATTTCAATGCAGAGGCCTCCGGTGCATCACCAACCAACAATTTCCACCCTGAATTAAAATTATATTTATGTCTTGTTACTTCAGCGTGCAATGCAAAAACGGCTGCCACTAAAACAGTAACTACACTTATCGTCTTTTTTATGCGCATTATTTTTCTTTTTAATTAAACCTAAAGGTATTCTTTAAAACAAGGTTATTCTTTACAAACCTTATATGTCACAACCCTATCAGTTGCTTTGATCTCAACAATATATATACCCGGCGCTAACGCAGACATATCTAATTCATTTTTACCGACAGGTAAAGTATTGTATAAAACCTTACCCGAAAGTGATTTAACCGTGATAATATCGGGACTTACGCCACCGGCAATATCAATGATTAACAGATCCTTAACCGGATTAGGATAAAGACTGATCTGATCGTTGCTCACATCCTGAAGTGGAGTAGATTTCATGACTTTTATAATCCCTTGTTCATTCAACAGTGATGTATCCCATGCCAAACCAGGACCGGGAACGGATGGTTCAATAACATTGAATGAGCCTGTTACGTTTGAATTAGCAAAGAGTTCAAAGCTGTCGTCTTCCTGATAAGCGTCAGAGGTAAGTTTATTCATTTGAAGTGTACCACCGAGACTGACAGTTTTGCCATTGGTCAGAATCTTATCGCATGTATTGCCATTGGTATTTACATCAACCAAAAGAGTTGCCCCGGCGTTCAGGGTTACATTATTATTGATCGTAAGCGTACCATATCTCCATCCTGGAGACAAAACGCCCCCATTATTAACCACAACTCTACCATTGATTATACCTGTGCCATCAAGTATTCCTCCTGAATTTATATTTACAGTGCCTGAACCTGTTGCACTTCCTGTAGTGTTATTTATATACAATACGCCAGAATTTACTGTCGTTCCACCTGAATACGTGCTGGAATTAGTGAGAAAAAGCATTCCTGTTCCTGTTTTTGTAAGGGAATTCCCCTGAATTACTCCATTAAAAATTGATGTATCATTTCTCTCTCCGATCACCCAGTTTTCAGTTTTCAGGTATGAATCAGATGCACCTGTTACGCTTCCAACATGTACTGTTTGTGCAATATTATCTCCACTGCTTGTCCCTGTACTGTAATACATGGTCATCCCGGATGCCAGATCGAAAGTCATATTTCCATACCCAGCACTTCCGCTTAAACGTAAAGGTGATACACCCTCAACATGAACGGTCCCCTGAAATTCAGACCAGTCTCCCCTGAATATTGTTCGATCAATATCTCCGGGAAGCACAATATTTAAAGTCCCCTTACCTGTAAGTTTTCCTCCGAAATTACATCTCATATCTGCTTCAAGCCTACCTTCATAGCCTTCCGGAACAAAAATGTTTGAATTGAAATCGGTATAATCACGGGTATTGCCCATTTTTAAAACACCCCCTTTAAACGTAATTAATCCGGTACCAAGTGCTCTTACATTCTGTCCACTTCCGGGATCATTAAGCTGAATCGCACCTTCCTCAATCACGGTTCCACCAGTATAACTGTTGCCATTATTTAGAAGATACAACGTTCCGGGACCTTGCTTAACTAACGCGCCGCTTCCTTTCAAATACCCTGCGACAGATAAAGTGGAATTTCCCTGGCTTATCTGAATAATATCTGTCTGTCCACTTATCATCATTCCCTTATCTGTATAACTGTCTTTTGATGTACTGTAATTGAGAAATGCATTATTCAATACAAATTCTTCAGAAGCAACAGAAGGATTTGCCCCTACGGCACTCGGCTTCCCTGCCACATCAAAACTCTCCGTATACAAAGTACCGCCATTGACAATTGTTTTCCCGGTATATGTATTTGAACTTCCGAAAAGCCGAAGCGTACTTTGTTCACTTACAACCACATCACCATCTCCACCCAGAACACCACTTCCCAGAATGCTATAAGTTACATTCCCATTAACAGACAGATTACCTATTGGCAAATTCCCTTTTAACAATATGGACGGCAGAGACTTTCCGGTTTCATCAAGTACCACACTGTCTCCTGCAACAAACTGTGTTTTGTTTCCGTCCAGCAACCAGTTATCGTTGTTTTGCAAATCCCAGTTAACATCTGTCCCATCCCATACAATGGTTGAAGGATCACGTGTTCCTATTATTTCCAATGCAATGGAATTTAATGTGTCCTTTACAAAATACTTCCGTCCGAACAAACCCTCAATGGTTATATCTGATAAATTACCGGTAAACTCAGTGCCATATTCAATCAGTGGATATAGTCCCGGTTTAATCACCTCGTCCAGATTATTGATCCTTATTACGATCTTATTAACGACAACACCACTATCACATATTATTTTATCACCCGGCTTAATCATACTGGTTGAATCATCTGTAAGATCAAACGTAAGAATCATTCCCGCCGTTAATACCAGATCATCCTTAAAAGTTAAAGAACCTGCTTCATTAGGATTCCCCGGTGCTATCACAGACCGTTTTTCAAAAGAACATGTCTTAAAGATTGTTCCATTTCCAGCAATAGTTGCGCCCCCAAATACGTCTACCTCACTCTCGCTAATTTCATTATTTATGACCAATGTCCCCTGTTCAACGCTGGTTTTACCTGTATATGATCCACTAACGCCAAGTGTCAAGGTACTGTATCCCGATTTAATCAAATCACCGTCACCTGCCAGATCACCGGTTCCCGAAAACTCATAGTCTACAGGAGAAATAACATAATTAATAGCCGGGGCAATAACATCATTTATAACAACATGGGTATGTCCGGTTCCTTCAATACCAAATAAAACGGAATCGTTTGCTTCATATGTAGATTGAATATTGTTCACATCCCAATTATTATCGGTTGTATTCCACGTTTGTGAACTAATTCCTGTCCATACAGCTTTTGCCCGCTGCATAGCAGGTATTGGTGGTGTAGTCATACCATTACCCAGATAATAATCCAGTTGAGCAGACTGGTAATAGCCTTTAGTAGTCATGCAAAGCCGGTACTCAGGATTATGTGCCAGAGTATAAATTCGTTGATTGGTGGGGGCCGTCGTATTAAATATCTGCAATGCCCTGTGATCTGACTTCTCATAAACAACTTCTTCACGCCAGTCTCCCATTATATCACCGTACAAAACAGGAACGTTACGCCAGGTGTATACCGCTCCCCAGTCACTTGCAGTCAATATTCGCTCCTCATAGTTGCCCACATAATTCCATTTCAGGAATTTAACACCATCCAGCATTTCACTTTGAAGATCACCATCCCACCATAACCGGAGATTGGGATAAGATCCGGTAATTACACTGGTAATTCTACCATCCTGAACATTATAGATACCATCCGTAAAAGTCCACATTTCAAACCCGGGATGCCTTGGATCAATATCTGCTACATTACCCCGGGCATAATCTCCAATAGATGCTCTGTATTGCGTTTGCAAAAAAGTTCCATCCCTGGCATCATAGTAATACCAGGCCAGTCCACTTGGATTATCCTGCTGAATTCCATAACCTTCCAGTCCTGGCCGATCCGGATCGAAATCTCCAATATGAAAACGGTCACCATGTACAATTCCCTGATATCCCAATGAATATAATGGCGTTCCATTATCATCCAGGACATATCCACCATCACAAATTTCATCCTTACCATCCAGATCCACATCAACGATACGTTGTTGATGAAATTCGGGAGCGTTGTAATTACCTCTTAACCATTTCCAGCGTTGTGTAATCTCACCGTTATAATCATATGCACTGACAAGGAGGTTAAACGCTCCATCATCCCTTCTGTTTTTTGCTTTAACAACTACTGAAGGATGAACTCCATCGAGGTACGCAATATTTAACTGTGTCTGTAGAGGACCATCAGATATATAATCTGTTGGAAGTGCAATTCTTGATTTTTCACTCCCTGTCATACCGTCCACAACAGACAAAAAATTTTGTATATCGTTTGTATAACTTAATGTCGATCCGTCTCCAAATATTGTACCATTAGCCGATTTTATAACGACTTCAGCTTTGCCATCCATATCAAGATCATATACTGTAACACCATCCCACATCCCGTTACTGATTACGGCAGCTCCTCCTTCTATGCCATCACGATTCAGGCTGAGTGGCCCCATATCTACCTGCCAAAGTCGTGTTCCATCTTTTTCATAGGCTTCCACTTTACAGGTTGCATCAGCAATATTGGGAATTCTATCCACAACAAACTCATATTCTCCATCTCCATCCAGATCACCAACCCAGGCCAGATGCACAAAATAATCACCCAGATACTCAATAGGAACTTCAAAAACCTGATTGCCATGAATCCCAACCTCAGGTGATTTTTCCTGCTCTACGCCATCAACAACAGGTGCGACGGCATATTTACTTGCAGATGCGTTGTTATCCGTATAGTTAGATACATTCAGATCCGAAGCAATTAATGTATTATCCCGATACAGATTATAGGTGGTTCCATTACTGAATTCCGTACCCAGTATTCTCCAGCTAATAAAAACCGATGAAGAATTCTCCCTGATCGCAACCGTCCCTCTACCCAGTTTTTCCATCTTTCGCTGAGCATCTGCCTGAAAAGGTATAAGCAATACAAGCATACTCACCGCTAAAAAAATTAATTTCGTAGTTTTATTCATAATGTAATTAAAAAATTATTCGTCTAAAATAATACAGTACAGCAAAGTATTATTTATCAGTATATGCCATGACATATCATATTATGACAAATTTATGATTTAAACCAGTTGATTGCTAATAACCAAAGTATAGTGCAAGTACAATGTTTAAATTTAATCAAAAACTTATTATTTTTTACCTGATCTGTATTTTGAAGGGCTGCTTCCAAAATGTCTGGAGAATGTTCTGGAAAAATTTGAAGGTTCTGTAAAACCTACTTTATAAGCTATCTCAGAAATTGTCATTCCGGTTGTTAGTAAGAGTTCTGATGCCCGCTCCATTCTTATACGAACAATGAACTCCTGTACTGTACTTCCCGTTACAGCCTTAAGTTTGCGATAAAGCTGCCGGGGACTTATTTCAAGAAACTTTGCAAGTTCTTCTGTATTGAAGTTAACATTGTCAATATTCCTCTTTACAAACTCAATAGATTTATTTAGAAATGCGTTATCCGGATCAATATTTTGATTCATAATATCACCAATGAACTTAGCACCTGCAAGTTGCTTCTGCATTTTTTGCCTGTTTTCCAGCGTACTCTTGATCTGAGCTTTCAATACTTCTACATTAAAGGGTTTTTGAATATAAAGGTCTGCTCCACTCTTCAATCCAATAATCTGATCTTCATTTGTCCCTTTGGCAGTTAATAATATAACAGGAATATGGCTTGTTTTTGCATTGGTCTTAACCAGGTTACACATCGCTATTCCGTCCATCCTGGGCATCATTACATCAGAAATGATCATATCAGGTATATTCTGAACAGCACTTTTCAAACCATCTTCTCCATTATTCTCCGAAAGCAGTGTGTATGTATCTCCAAGTTCAGCGGTAAGGTAAGATAGCACATCAGGATTATCTTCAACAATCAGAACTGAAGGTCCGCTTGAATTCAAATCTTCTGCTTCTGATGTATTATTCAGGATATGGTTCTGCATTCCTGATAATCCTGTTTCAGGTTCATTATAAGGAAAGCTTAAGCTGACTATTGTCCCTTTATTCTTATCACTCTCAATTTTAATAGTCCCTCCCAGAATATCAACATAATTTCTTGTTATTGTCAGCCCCATACCTGATGAATAGCCATAGAAAGGCTTTGTTCCTTCATTATTAAAAGGTTCAAAGATCGTTTTAAGCGCTTCTCTCTTTATGCCAACACCACTATCTTTAATTACAACAACATACCTGTTCTTGTCTTTCCCAAAACTAAATAGCACCTCTATTCTACCACCATCAGGCGTATATTTAAACGCATTGGATATCAGATTTAACAATATTTTTTCAAGTCTTTCTCTATCATAATATCCAATTAACTCTTCA
This sequence comes from Quyinboa mangrovi, assembly GCF_042219825.1. Taxonomy (NCBI): domain Bacteria; kingdom Pseudomonadati; phylum Bacteroidota; class Bacteroidia; order Bacteroidales; family Quyinboaceae; genus Quyinboa; species Quyinboa mangrovi. Next base: position 222,202 of record NZ_JBHJHQ010000002.1, on the reverse strand, counting down.
ATTTCTGAATTGAAAACCAAATCTATTTTTCGGTTCATGGCCATCATACTAAATGACAACACGCTCTCCCTGACAATACGAATCCCATTTTCGAGGGTATAATCCGGTAAAATTTTTCTGGTTTCTGATTTTCTAAAGTCCAACAGTTGATTGATAAGATTCGAAAGATGCATTACATTACGTTCAATAAGCTCCAGATAAAGTGCCTTATTATCTGATGACAGATGTCTGTTTTTCAACTGTTTGATCGGATCGACAATTAAGGTTAGTGGTGTTTTTAACTCATGTGACACATTGGTAAAAAAATCAATCTTCTCTTTATTTATCTCTTCCTGTTTTTCCAGATTCAGTTTTTCAATCAGCAATTGGCTTTTCAGGCGTTCACGGGAAATAATAATCCTGTAAGCCATATATATAACGCCTAACAATAATAATACATAAATGACATAAGCTACCCTTGTGGCATACCAGGGAGGCATGATGCGAATAAACAGGTGTATGCTATCAGAAATGATCCCATCAGAGGTCGCTACATAAGCTGACAGTGTATAATTGCCAGAAGGTATTTTTGAATAAGGTATTATATTGTGTTTGGTCTGCACATAATCTTCGTCAAAACCTTCCAGTTTATAGAAGATCACATCACCATTTTTATTCTCATAGTTTAAATCGACCAACGCAATTGAGAAACTTCGGTTATTGTTATTAAGAATTATTTTTTTGGTATTAATCAGTACCTTATTTAATATGACCTGATTATTAATTGATTTTCCGGGTTTAACCTCAATTCCAGACACGTATAGTTTTGAAAACAATAATACGGGCTGATAATCATCCGAATTAATCAGATCAGGATTAAAAGACACATACCCTTCTCTGGATCCAAAAAATATAGTATTATTCAATGTATCGTTATAACATGCGCCATCCAGAAAAACCCAGCTCATATTATTTTCCTGAAGCGAATAATTATAAATCTTTGATGTACCAAGATTAAACCTCGATATCCCTTTTTTATGGGCTATCCATATGTTACCATTTTCGTCTCCTGTAATAGCCGAGATGTATTGATCCTGCAATCCATCCTTCATCTCATAGGATGTAACAGAATAATTCTCAGGATTAATCCTGTTTAAGGCTTCTGATGTTCCTGCCCAGATTTCTCCTCGCTGATCCTCATATAAGGTATATACCAGATTACCCGTTAGCCTTTTCCTTTCTCCCTTAGTATTATCGATGTGTTGAACTTCGTTATAGTTCCCAATGCTGTCAGGACATAACACAACAATACCGGCACCTTCAGTAGCGATCCATAAATTATGAAACTGGTCTTCAACCAGGCTCATAACACTATGGTTATCAATTTCCCCCGAGAAATCATAAAACTTCAGCTGATGATTCTCCACATTAATTCTAACAAGTCCGTTGTATAAACCTGCCCAGATATTTCCATCATTGGAACTGACTAAACTATAAACCGAACTTACCAAAATATCCGGGAAAAGAGTTTTATTCAATATTTCAGTACTTTTTTGGGTCTCCGGATCATAACAGCTAATCCCCTTCAAACCACCAACCCATATTCTGCCAAACTTATCTTCCAGTAATGCCCTGATTTGTTTCTGTTCATTCTTCGATCTGAGGTAAGGATGGTGCTTCCCCAACTTCCCGTTTTTATAAATGAACATACCATCGTTGTTTGTTCCCAGCCAAAGTTCATTGTCAGTTTTAAGAATTGACCTTACAGAAGTTAATACCGGTTGTTCTGAATTTTCGTTTATCAGATGAAATAAATTAAAGGGTTTTCTGTTTGTATTAACTTTATACACAGTACCACTCCTCGATCCCAACCATATAAAATTCTGATTATCAATATAAAAACATGTAATATAATCATCTGTCAATGCGCCGGGTTGCCAAAGATTGGAATGATATCGTCGTTCATCTCCTGTAGCTGTATTATACGAAGTGAACACATTCCCCGAAATGTAATAACTATAACCGTGAATGGTTTTATTCCGGTTTAACTGGTTGGGAATATAACTCAGTAAGAGTGAAACATTATTAGGGACTAAACTGTCAGGTATCGTTCGAAAATAATCTAGTCCATAATTGTACTTAACATATTTGTTATCAAATGTAAGAATCCATAGCTGTTGGTTATCATCTGTGATTAAATTACGGATTCTGTTATTAGGTACAGATAACGAATCCCCCTGAATATGATTAAATACATCAAATTTATTCCCATCAAACCGGTATAATCCACTCCAACTTCCAAACCAGATATATCCCAGGGAATCTTTTGCAATACCATGGATAGATGTATTTGGAGAAATATCCGTACCTCTTTCGACTTCAAAAAAAAGATCCTGCGAAAATAAATTCTCAGCACTGCAACATAGCCAGATCAAGCACAGTATAAAACGTAAAGCACTCTTCATTGATACAATCCATTAATACCTGTTATATGATATTTCACTTTCAGTTATTGTATTGCATTAAATTAAACACTTTACTAAATAACCCATACTTTACCGAATTTACAAACGAATGTCTTAAAACGATAGAATTTGGCAATTATTGATCCAATATTCATCCATTCATTTTACTTCAAAAACAGATTTAGCTCTATCTTTGATCATGTCCATTCAAATTTCATCAGTGATTTTATTTTTATATGTCATACGTTCTGAAAGTATAAAAATCTGATATTATGAATATGATCAAAAAAACCGGGTATTTCCTTTTAATTCTGCTTAGTTTTCAATCCTGTAAATTCAATAAGTCAGAAAAGTCTGAATCAGGTTCTGATGCGCCAATAATCGTTCTCACCTTTGACGATGCTGTTATCAGCCATTATACATATGTTGCCCCTCTATTAAAGCAGTACGGATTTGGCGGAACCTTTTTTATTTGTGAATATCCCCGTCGTACACCAGCAGACACATTGCAATATATGAACTGGAACCAGATAAGCGAACTCAATAACATGGGATTTGAGATCGGAAATCATACCAGAACCCATAAACACGTGAACAGCATGCATCGCAGTGAAATGGAAGAACAGATTGCTTATATTGAAGATAAATGTAAAGCACACAATATTCCTAAACCGGTTTCATTTGCTTATCCTGGTTATGATACTGCTTCATTGGCTAAAGTCGTGTTAAAAGATATGGGATATACCTATGCCCGCATTGGAGGAAGCAGAAATTTTGTTCCTGCACAGGACAATCTTCTACTGATCCCGAGCTACAGCACTACCGGATCTGATGAAAACGCAAAGAACCGGATCATGGATATACTAAAGAATTCCAAACCCGGAGATATCATAGTATTTACCATTCACGGTGTACCAGACATTGTTCATCCGCATGTGAATACTTCACCGGAACTTTTTAGCGGGTATCTGAAATATATGCATGACCATGGCTACAAGGTTATAGCCATGCGCGACTTAAAAAATTACATTCCATGATTTTACATACTTTTTATAAAAGACATGATGAGACTGATTAGGACAAGTAAAATTGCAGATGCGATAATGTTAAAATATCATCCGGTTGCTGTATTTCGTTCAACAATAATACCTGAAGGTGCCACACAGTTTAAAGAAGGTAGATGGGGTTGTGTCGTTTCGTTATTAAATGCCGCAGCGAATGGGAGAACAGCTGTATTTGATAAAAAAACGACGCCTTGTATGGGCGGTCAGGTCGGATTAGGGTTCGGTTGTTATGATATGAATTTTATTAAGCATCTGTTATCTTCTGGTTTCCCGGATGGAAGAGAAGGTGAGTATTATCTTAAAAATATGGAGCTTGCCGAAAAATTTGCTACAGGATTACCACAAATTGTTACCGATAAGTACATAATCTTTAAGCCCCTTTCGGAATTAAAAGAAGTCGAGATCCCGGAAGTAATTATTCTCATGGTCAATGCTGATCAGCTTTCAGCGCTTATACTGCTTGCCAATTATGATAAGGAGACTCAGGATAATGTAAAAACAGACTTTGCCGCAGGATGCCAGCAAACAATATTGCTACCTCTTAATGAGGCAGAGAAAGGTGGCTCAACTTGTTTTGTAGGACTGACAGATCTATCAGTGCGAAAACTTGTAGACAAGGATACTCTATCATTCGCGCTTCCTTATAAACGCTTTTTAGAATTGGAAGATCAGGTTGACGAAAGTTTTCTAACCAAGGAAACATGGCTTAAAATTGCGCCAAGGATAGGTTAGAATTTTTCTACCAGAAACGATAATAAAATGACTCAAAATACTACATATAACAATTTTATCGAGAGCTATATAAAAAAACTTCCAACAGGATTCAAATGGCAAAATACTCCTTTGCAAATTTATCCATTGGAGTTTATTTCTAAGTACCTGATACTTCCCACACCGCTTCTTCAGGCTGATTATCATTTTTTTGTATATCTGAATAAAGGTGAATTTAACCATCAGGTAGGAATTGAAACCTATAATATTAAGGCGCCCGCCATTTTATATGTTCCGGAGGGAGAAGCTTTTTCAATCAAATCAGTTAAAGATGAATTAGTTGGATTCTTCATTCTTCTGGAAGATAAAGTAATCTCTTCAACCGTCAGTAATGATGAGTTACCTGATTTGTTGGCAATTGAAACTTTAATCAATCTGAATGCAGATAATAACCAGTGGCTTAAAACACTATGTGACTTATTGTACAGTGAAATTTCTTCTATCGATCCAAAACGTAAAGTGGGAACCGGACTTTTACAGGCATTGATCTACAAATTGAATGGTTTATCTAAGAACAAAAAGACACTTTCAAGACAAAATGAAATAGCCATTAGGTTTAAACAACTGGCAAATGAACATTATAAGACGCACAAATATGTAAAATTTTATGCCAAAGAATTAGGCGTTTCTGAAAATTACATGAACAGATGCGTGAAAGCTCATTTCAATAAAAGCAGTAAACAAATTATCCAGAATATTATTATTCTTCAAAGTCAACTCCTTATGTTCAGTTCCAGCAAGGATATTAGTGAGATTTGCTATGATGTTGGGATTGATGACCCGTCCTATTTCTCCCGTCTGTTTAAGAAAATCACAGGTCAAACACCATCAGTATTCAAAAATCAAATAATACACGGTTTGTCCGGTTTTTGATTTGATTATTAAAAGTATTTAATTTTCTTCATCTCTATCTTTGCGTAAGATTAAGAACATAAAAATCATGATGAGATGAAAATATTCTTACTGGGTGCCACAGGAAGCACCGGACGTGAAGTACTTAAACGATTGATTAAAGAAAATTATAATGTCAAAGCATTAGTGCGAAATCCTACAAATCTAGACCTAAAAGAACTTGGACAAATAGAGGAAGGGCAGGTTGAACTTATAACAGGAGGTGTGTTTGAGCCTGAAAAACTGAAAGAACATTTTAAAGGCTGTGATTTGGTTATTTCAGCACTGGGAACCGGAACGAACAACAATTATACAGAGATCTATTCCGAAGGAGGCCGGAATATCCTTGCAGCAATGAGAGTAACCAAAATAAAAAAATTGATTACCATCACTGCCGGACTGATTGACATGAGTGATTCTTCGACCGATAATTTTTTCCTGAACCGTATCATTCGTCCTAATTTCAATAAGGTTTATTACGACCAAACCCGTTGGGAAACGATTTTGGACGACACAAATGATATTGACTGGATTTGTGTACGGCCAACTTACCTGACGCATAAAGCATTTACCGGTAAATACAGAATTCAGAACAGGCATACTCCAAAAGGTGGAAGAAGAATAAGCCGCGCTGACCTGGCCGATTTTATTGTCAGGCAAATTGATTCGAATGCATATATTCACAAAAAACCGGTTATTGCATACTAATTCAAGTTGACGAAAGGAAGGCATAAAAAAAGGACGGAATGTAAACATCCCGACCTTTTCTGAGCAAATTACTATGAAAAACTATTTATTATTGTATTATCAGCTTATGAACTTCAGTGTCTTCTCCTGTTTTAACCGATACAAAATAAACCCCCTGGCTCACATTTTCAGGACAATCCAGCGTTGTGTTTGATGTTGCGTTTTTTATTGCGATAAGCCTCCCGTTTATATCTGTCAGTCTTATTACTGCAGGTGATGTCAGATCCTTCCCGAATTTAATATTAATCACCTTATCTGATTTAACCGGATTCGGGAACACCACTATTGTTTTATCAGATTTAAGACTATTGATCCCTGTTATTGAAGCTACTGTAATATAATCTGTTCTTGTCTTTGTTATACTTCCATTGGTTCCGGCCACCGTCAGCGAAACAGTATAGGTTCCGGCTGTATCATAAGTATGCTCCGGGTCTTCTTCGGTACTTGTGGTTCCATCCCCAAAATCCCATAAATAATCTCTGACAACATTAGTTGATAAATCAGTAAATTTTACGCTTGAACCAACATCAATTGTTCTGGTACTCGCATAGAAATTAACCGTTGAAACGGGAATTGTCGAGTTCGTTAGATTTGAATCCCAATGATACCATTTGGTATTCCAGCTTGCCCGCTCTTTTATGCCTTTACCCATTCTCAGTTTATAATCAAAATGTGCCTTTCTTGTATTTTCACCCTCATAAATATAATCTGTATTACATATTACTGCAATGACAACATTATTAGCAGGTTTTTTATCCAATGCCAACTTACATTCTCCGGCAAGCACTGGCTCTCCGTAAACGACAGATCCATCAGTAGCCCTGTAACACAACTGGCAACTCATGTTCTTACCGATGGGAAGAAATTCAACACTAACCGTATCTGAATTCACTATCAAAGGAATTTGGTTCGCACCTGACCATCCCGGTGTTGTCCTGTATTCCGGTGTTAGTAGACCCGTACCATCATCGGATGTTATTACGTAAGGCGTTGCATTCCAAATGCGTGGGTTCAGCCATGAAGGTTGCCATTCTGCACCAATTCCAAAACCAAAAGAACCATCAATCGTATTGCGGGCAGCCTTCGACCACATTCCAAGGTCAAGCATAGCCATTTTTGCCCTGTACTCCATAATCATACGTCTGGTCTGATAATCGCCCAGAGTATCTGCAATACCTTCAAGTACCCTGTTCTCACAGTATCTCCATATCCATGCAACACTATGATCACCAAATATCTGGCTGAAAACTATCGGGAATGTATTTCCGTACTGGGTTCCTCCCAATAAACTTTTCCATGTACATATCTGGCCATTTTCATCACCCATATTTACGCCTTCAGCAGAAGGACCTCCAAAGCTTTCATCCTGCAACCATCCACTATAGCATTCAATTGGCATAAACGGAGCGATCAAGGCACCAACATTAAGAAAACCCATCGACTGCGGTTCGACTCCGGATTTTCGTACTTCCATTTCCTGCTGTAACCAGGTATTACCTCCTTCCTGGAACCAGGCTGAATTTTTTGCTCCCGGTAAATCTGCCAGCAAGGCATGAATACCTTCATGGATCATTGCTCCCATGGAACCATCGTCAGGATATTTAGGATCAAACCTACTCACCGGGAAATATGAAGCCAATACCATAGGCCAGTTCTCACCCTGATAAGTTATATTTCCCATCCAGCCACCAAGTGCATTGGTATCGGCATTATCGGTACACAGGCCTGAACCATATAAATATATAGCGCTGCGATAGCCGTTTTTGGCTCTGTGGTCCGGCGGCCATCCCATAGTATCGCGGAAATAGGCGAAGTCCTTGTTAAAACGTTCAAGCATATTATCGATGGCTAAGTCTGTAACTTCCTGACGTCTGTTAGGGCCCCAGACAAAAGTCCACCATTCGGATGACTTACGCCCTGCAACGTTGGCACAATCGTCCAGATCCTTTGTAGGCATCTCAAGTGTCGGGTATTCATCTCTGAAATCATAATAGATCGGAGGATCATATGTCGGCCATGTATAGGCTGTACCATCATTGGTCACTCCCACGGTCACGTAAATAACAGACTCTGAGATAGCACCGCACTCATTAATAAACATTACCGTATATGTACCGGATTGATTGAGTTGCATATCTTCAAAACTAACCTGGTTTCCGGTGGCTGTAAATCCGTTTGAACTGTTCCAGAAATACTGTCCACCTTCCTGTTCATCGGCTGTAATAACCAGATTATCACCTACAAGAATTTTGGCAACATCAGATTCACTAATATCTGAGCCATTAACGTTCAGGGAAACACCAAATACTGTAGCTTCACAATCCCCGCCTGCCTGTCCGAAAACCTTCCACTCCAGAATTCCTGTTGCTGCAGGACTTTTCATGGTTATCCTGATACGCTGAGCCCATACACTACCGATGTTTAACTGATTATACATGTTCAGTTCAGTTCCAATATTTCCGGCATTGACCCATGCTGCACCATTCCAGTATTCGATATAAGCATCATTTGGTTGTGCAATACCCACATCAGCACCCGGATTATCATCCCACCAATATACTGCTGTTGATGTAATATTTACAGCCTTGGTCCATTCATACTGTACCCAGTTATAAATGCCATAGTCGCCTTCTCCGTTCCAGTTACCATAAGCCGTTCCTGTTTTTGCAGAACTGGTTGGCTCTTTGCCGTCATTCACTGCTCCCAATGTCTCCCAGGGTGAAACAAATGAGGTTGTTACAGTTGCATCAGGGGCAAGATTAACCGAATCCTGCTGTGCAAGCACAACACCCATTGACATAAACGTCAGAAGGAAGGTTAAAACCACTTGTTTAGAATTTCTCATAATATGTATTACTTAAAAAATGTATATTATTGTTTTATCACTTAATTATTTAACATTACACGCTTCATATGGTTTTATACAATTCTGAATCTCCGCTACTAATTCAATATGATTTTTTCAGCAGCCATAAACCTGGCATCCACTTTTAATACAGAAAACAATAACCCTCTGGCCAAATCAGAGCCATCAAGAGTAACGCTGTTTTCAGAATTTTCCACATATTGGTTTACCAATTCTTTAATTTTTTTTCCGGTGCAATCATATAGTGAAATATTAACCATTCCTGGTTTATTAAGCCTGTATGAGATTACAGCGCTTGAATTTACGGGATTTGGATAAACCTGCAAGGCTTTATTTATATTTGTTGCAGGATGATTAATATTGTCTGCAATTTCAGGAACCAGGGCGTACAATGCACTGGCCTCCTTTCCTGTAAGCACTCTGTTATATATTCTGAAATCATCAATTATCCCGTTAAATGCATAACTCCCGTTTTTCTCAGCACATCCAATGGTAAATGTTGCATTTCTGCCATTACCATAGGTCATCAGGCCCTGACTTTCAACTTCCCCGTTATAATAAAACGTAGCATAATCACCGTCAAAAGTAAGTAACACATGTGTCCAGTTGTTACTTGCCGGAGGAGAGGTGGTTTGAAGCACTTTTTTACCTGCTGCGGTATTCACCTCAAACTGGAAAATACCGTTATTTTCAATAGTTGCTATATCCCACATAAAAGGCGCATTTGTCCATCCATCCCGTTTTCCGCACAATCCGTGCCATCCACCTGTTCCTGTGCCTTTCCAGTAGATCCATGCAGAAACTGACATTTCATTTCCGCCAAGGGTCGGATCAAACGTTCCAATGGTAACATGGTTCGTTGAAGCATTCGAAAAACTCAGTGCCTTACCATACTTTCCATCTACCCAGGCAGGATTATTATGCAGAGTTCCATCAGGTGCTACATTATCACCTTTAACACTGTTTTCTGTTGTTACCCCTTCTCCTTCATCAAACGGGAAATAACCAACCAAACCGGAATCCAGAGCGACTTTGTTATTTGATATAATGGAATCAATGGCATATGTCATGGTATCAGTTTCAGAATTATCCAGGTTAGTTCTGATCACAAAACCACCATAAGGGTACATTTTTACATCAAAAGGTTCCGAAAATTTAACCCCTCTTTTAATGATCCTGTATGTTTTGATAGAATCTGTATATATTATCCCCTGTGTCGTATCATTAACAAAAGGCAGATCCAGAGTTATAGTCTTCTCTGTGGGTTCTCCGTTTATTCCGGCAATAAACCACCGGTCACCTGCTCTTCGTGCCAGGACAACATATTTTCCGGGGTAACCGTCAATATATTTCACTTCGTCCCAGGTATCGGGAATATTCCTCATGTATTCCTGCAAAAAATCCTGCTGCTGTGCCATGCCGTTTACGGACTCAGCAAAATGCTGAATTCCGGATAAAAAGATAACAGAAAGAGCAGCTTCAAATCCCTTGGTTGTTTTACGGGTTATACCAGCAATACCTGAAAAATTAACCGGTGTGAAATCCATGGGATCAAACAGGTTCCGCGTAAATGGAATTGTGGTACAGTGAGCTGGTTGAGCTTCGGCATCAGCCTGGTTAAACGTAATGTATTCCTCACCTTTGATGGATTCCATGGTCATCAGGTTGGGATAGGTTCTGGCCCAGCCTCTTGGGAATGTTGATCCATGGAAATTCACCGCAATTTGATAGTCCGCTGCATCTTTCAGAATGTCTGTATAGTATTTCATTGCCGATTGTCCGTCACCGGGGAAAAAGTCGACCTTAATCCCTGCGATGCCCATTTCCTGAAGTTTTGCAAATTCTTCCACACGTGAAGCATGTGTCAGCAACTTATTGCGCGGTGTGTAAAACGTAACAGTGTTCCAGTCACCGGCTGAATTATACCATAAAATGAGTTTCACGTTTTTTGTAGCAGCGTAATTTGCCAGTTCGGCGATTCTTGTGTATCCAATGTTCACATCCCAGTTAACATCAATCAGACAATACTGCCAATTCATAGAGGCGGCAAAATCAATGTACTGTCTTTGCACGTCATAATTAACTGAACCATCACCTAACATAATCCAGCTCCATGATGCTTTGCCCGGTTTTAGCCATGAACTAACATCATATTTTGCAGGGATGGCGAGATCAGTACCCAGGGTGGATTCTACCAGATCCCCAAGATCATCAGATAATGCAATAATTCTCCACGGCGTAAACCATGGCAGTACAGATTCAGGATAAACTACTCCACCTGTTGTACCTTCCGTTGATTGAGGAAACTGGATATTATATTCTCCCCCGGTTGAGATTTGACTTAACCTTGAACCACAATAATTTGAATCAACAGCAGTTTCGGTGAGACTCACCCAGAAATCCCCTGTATGAAACAGTGCCGGCATTACCCATCCGGCTGTATATGGTGCTGTTGTACCAACGTTAATATCCCGCCAGTACTGTTCTTCATATGATGGTTGTGTCTGGTTCCAACCCGATTTTGAATTCATGGCCGGTTGCAAAAATGCCTTTGCAGATGACAGAAAATTGAATGAAGATGTTTCTTTGGTTATCTTAACGACACTCGCTGTTTCTCCTGGGAAATAATACCGGAATGCTACTCCGTCATTGGAAACCTGAAAAATAATATCCATTAATGTATTATCTGCACCTTTTAGATGGAATACTCTTTTATTTCCAAGGTACGAGCACTCATGTTGTTTCCCATGTAACATGGTATACTGATCAGAGACTTCGGAAATATTTGAAACAGAATCGAGTACCAGGTTCTGAGACAGATCTGTGTCCGTTCTTACAACCCCCAGTTTTGATTGTTCCAGGACCTGTGAACCTGAATGATAAACCGAATACGTCATGTGCGCATCCTGAGTATATACGATTTTGGCAATAATTACCCCATCGGGACTTGTGATGCTGTATTCAACCTGTCCTAAACTGTTTACAACAGAGAGTAAAATGATGAATAAACCTAATAATATCTTTCTTTCCATAAATTATTACCTAAAAAGTTAGCCTATGCGATTTACTTAATTTACTTATATTTAGCTGTGACAATGGATCAGTGTATTCTACCTATCCGTTGCAAGTCCGCGAATACCTGTATTTTCACCTCAGTAGTATTCGGTCAGACTATGGTATTAATTGCGGTTGTGAACTAACTTAATCCTTTACCGGAACACCATAACTAATGTTTCGGGAATCAGCACAAATGTGTTTTAAGTGAAAATGTGCCCCGGTTCTGAAGCTATGACCAGGCTCTTATAAGGATCAGGCAATCAAACCGGGAACATGATCTTACACCTTGATCACCTTAAATAATTTGGTTTTACCATCCAATCTGACTTCGATAAGATACATTTGAGATTTATTCAGGTAAAACTCAGTCACATCTGAATCTGCTTTAAATTCCGTTACCAACTGTCCTGTAACATTATATACCCTGACGTTTGCATTAGTTGCATTTCTCAAATGAAATGCTCCATTCGTCAATACTGTCGGGGTTATGATCATTTCCGGCTGCGAATTGCTCTTTACAATCCGTATATCAGTAGAAACAAGAAAATTTTCAGCCCGGGCAGCAATAGTGTTTTCGTTCATTATACCCTGATAGATATTAAATTCGTCTATTGAACCGATCCATGTTGCATCAGCAGAATATCCCCCTTTACATAAGTAAGCAAATGAATTATCAAGGGCCTGAATTCTGTTGCTTCCGGTAAAAGGTTTTTTCCCAACCAATGAACCATTGACATACCATGTAATTTCGTCGCCTGAAAGCGTACTGACCAGATGGTAAAGCCCACCGTCGTCAAGCTTTGTACCATATACCCTGTCCTCAGCTGCCCAGGGAGACGTTGTGTTTTCGCATGAAATGGCAGCACTGCTGGCATTGTTATTAGCCAGCGTAATGTAGAAATAGTTTACTCCGAATGTCCCTGAGGTACCTCCGAAATAGCTTATCATTGTGTTTGCCGTATTCGTTGTACCTGCTTTAACAAATGCTTCAACTGTAACAGCCGAATAGTTATTAAGACCTATTATATCTCCGGGAAGGTCAATGTATTCTCCCTGTGCCGATGTAGTATAAATGCCATCTGAAATTGTACCCCCAACAAGTGTTCCGTCTGCAATTCCGACTGTATCATTTGCAGTACCGTCTTCAAAGGGATAAGAATGCATCAAAACAAGTGTAGTATCAATTTCTACAGGCATAGGATCATTTATAATGGTATTGTAATTAAACCATTTCTTATATATGTTTGCTTTGTATAATACATTTTTCACCGGTTTTATACGATAGTCATAATGATGTGTACGGGTTTTCTCTCCTTTATAAATATAATCCGTATTTGATACCACCGCAAAGACTACTCCGTTGGCTGGTTGCTGATCCAATGCGATCATACATTCCCCGCCAAAAACAGGTTGTCCGTAAATCATTTGTCCGTCTGAAGTTCTGTAACACAACTGACAGGTCATGTTCACATCCAATGGCTGGAAGTACATGACTACTGTATCTCCTGATACATGAAACGGGATTTGATTACCTCCTGACCATCCCGGCGTTGTTCTTGCTTCCGGAACATACCATCCGGCAGTATCCTTTGTCACTTTCACGTAGGGTGTTGAAGTCCATGGTTCAGGATGTAACCACGCCGGCTCATATTCAGCTATAATATTGATACCTGAGTATCCATTGATCAGGTCTCTGATTGAGTTAGTCCATGGTCCAAAGTCTACCAATGCCTGTTTCGCTCTGTATTCATAAATCACACGACGAATCTGTTCTTCTCCTATTGAATCAGCAATACCTTCTAATACACGTGAAGGACAATTTTGCCATATCCATGGAATACTCTTATCACCCAAAGCCTGAGCTAAATAAACCGGGAATCCGTTTCCATATTGTGTACCTCCTAAAAGTGTTCTCCAGGTACTGGCATAATCTCCCTGATATACACCTTCTGCTGCCGGACCTCCAAATGATCCATCCTGCAACCAGCCACTGTAACATTCTATTGGCATAAACGGAGCTACAAACGTACCTGCATTTAAAAATCCCATTGCACCATAACCACCTGATCTTCTGGATGCAGCTTCCTGCTGTAACCAGGTATTTCCTCCTTCATGAAACCATGCCGCATCCTTACAACCAGGCATATCCGCCAGGATTGCATGAATACCTTCATGTATCATAGCACCCATTGAACCATCATCCGGAATATTTGGATCAAATCTGCTGACCGGAAAATAAGATGCCAAAACGTTAGGCCAGGCTTCACCGTTATACATGCTTACCCCCATCCAACCACCTAAGGCTGTGCTGTCTGCATCATCTGTACACAAACCAGATCCAAATAAGTAGATCGCTGAACGGTACCCGTTTCTTGCACGTTTATCTCTTGGCCAACCCATTTCATCAGAAAAATAAGCAAACTCCCGATCAAAGTATTTTAACATGGAATCGATGGCTTCATCTGTAACCAATGAATTCGCATTGGGACCTTTTTTAAATGTCCACCAATTATAATTGTAATCTGTCCCCCCACATTGATCTGGCAAATTCTGAGTTGGCATAGGTAAATTTGGGTTTTCCGGCGTAAAGGCTATCGTTGGATTGTATTCAGGCCAGAAATATCTTGCTCCATTTTCCTGTGCGGAAACAGTCAAATGAAAAAGTTGAGTAAACACATTACCACACGAGTTAAAATATGTAGCATAATACGTTCCGCTCTGATTGGTCTCGACATCTACAAGTTTTAAGTTTTTCACATCGGCAGAAAATCCGTTTGGACCTTCCCAGTGCCAATCGTTGGTTTGTGCTGAATCAAGACTGCTAGGGATTAACTCAACTGTATTTCCGACAACGGCATAAGCACAGTTTAGGTCTAAGGTATCACCATCATTTATTTTTACAGCGCTTGTCAGTTCAACACTGCCACATGTATCAGTTTTGGTTAAGGTCACATTATCAACTCCAGTCCATCCACTGTTTTTTGCATCAAACTCTATTCCTATATACGAGCCGATAGATTCCGGTGTTGCAGTTGCAAATACCTGCAAACTTTCGGGACTGGTAACTAACCCATTAAATGTAGTACTGGCAAGAACATTTCTAACGCCGTCACCATTATCATAAAACAATGTAGCCACAAAATTATTAGCACCACTCCAGATATCATACCCATCGAAGGTCAACGTAAATTCATCCCCTGTTCCGATGATATAATCTGTAAGGTTGTATGCCGAACCGTCAGCTCCTTTCCAGTAAGCAGTACCTGCGGCTTCTACACCGGAGTCTGTTATAGGTCCGTCTGTACTCCATCCGGGAACACTCCCTTTGTTGTCAAAAT
The DNA here is from genome assembly GCF_042219825.1 of Quyinboa mangrovi. Taxonomy (NCBI): domain Bacteria; kingdom Pseudomonadati; phylum Bacteroidota; class Bacteroidia; order Bacteroidales; family Quyinboaceae; genus Quyinboa; species Quyinboa mangrovi. The sequence goes on along the minus strand of NZ_JBHJHQ010000002.1, from coordinate 207,024 downwards.
TCGTTTTTACACCGGGTGATGTAAAATCACCGTTTGTAACAGCAATAGGCACCTGAGCCTGTATAGATGCAACACAAAAAAATACGACTGCCAATAAAATAAATGCAATTCCCTTTTTCATAAAATTTCTAAATCAATTACTTCTCATTTTTTTATCATGGTAATCAACCGATTCTATGCCTATATTATAGTTGCACTAAATTAGTTTTTCCCATTTTATATTTGAACTTGTCTCTATTCTTCAATAATGATTACTCCCCACGGATCAATGGCAAGTTTTTGCTGATTTCTCACCTTTGTATTCGTAAGCAATTCCGTCCCTTTTTTGTAGGGATACTCAATTTCCCTGGATTCGGATGAATAATTGTAGTAATACCGTATGGTGTTACCATCATCATTTTTACCCGATTTGGTTATTAAAGGCCAGTGCAAATCCTGATCGGCGGTTTTAAGCCCCAGATTCTCCAGTTCTTTCAATATAATTTTTTCCTGAATGGCATCTGACACCATGCAGCCTTCGTAAATTAATTTTCCTTTTCCATAATCATTCGATGTAATAGCAGGATACTTGTCAAAGTACCTGTAGTTATAATATGCCAATGCCTCAGCTGTTTCAGGTATGATGTATTCCGCCCAGGTATGTACTTTATTCTGATCTTCACCAACCCTGAAAGGATCACCTTTTAAGGTCATTTCTCCAATGCTTGAAAATTCCTGGTAATAAAATCCGCATAACTCACGCAAGGGGCCTGGTGCAACTGTTGGGCGCACCATTGAGTTTTCGTCGCAGAATCCGCTTTTAAACTGCATAATGATATGACCGCCATTTTCGACATAGGATTTTAGTTTTTCAAGCAGTTCATCACTTGCCACATATAATGAAGGAATGATTAACAATTCATAACCCTTAAAATCTTCATCGTACGGAAAAACAAAATCAACACCTACATTATTCTCGTACAGAATTTTATGGAACTGATCCATTTGGTTATACTTGTAATAGTTCCATGAATTTCCCTGATGATTAAACGGCATAAAGTTTAAAGCTGAGTTCGAATCGTGACTGAACAGTATTGCCACTTTATTCTCCTTTTTCAGGTTAACCAGCTTTTTACCAATAGCCTGAAGTTCATGAGCCGTCTTAGACATTTCAGCATAAGCCCTGTTGGGTTGCATATCGTGCGAAAGAATTCCTTTCCAGTAAATCTCCTGCCCGTAATGAATGGAATGCCAGTGCCAGTATTCCACCATATTGGCGCCTGAGCCCAAATGCGCATATACATTTTGCCGTAACTGACCGGGATAAGGTGGTTGCTGGTTTTTTGAATCCCATCCTGTGGTCTGGGCATTGGTTTCGGTAATCAGGTAGTTTTTATGTTTAACTGAACGGAAATAGTCACCGGCAAAAGCAATTTCACGTCCTGTCAGGTGGTCCTGCTGTTGGTGATACACATTCACGCCCATCACATCCATTAATTTAGCGCTTTCGTGTTGATCCACATTTTCTACCGATGTCATAAAGCATTGCATGATAAACTGGTCATCGCGTTTGTATTCCCGAACAATGGCTGACTGCCAGGTCAGAAATTCCGCCAGGGATTTACGGTTGTACCTTTCCCATTCCAGTTTATATCCTGTATTGGTAATGCCGTCGCGTGGAGCAAGCTCTTCCCAGCTATCAATGGTCATTCCCCAATAGTTTAATCCCCAGATTTTATTCAGGTTTTCGGGTGTTTTAAATTTATCTTTCAGGTAGTTCACAAAGCCGACCTGATAATTTTCGTTGTTTACACCACGTGTTTCAGTTTCATTATCAACCTGAAAACCAATGATGCCCGGATGCTGTGCATAATGCTCCATCATTTTGCGAATGATTCGCTCGCTGTAGTACAGGTAAGTTGGATCAGTGATGTTCATATTTTGACGGATGCCATAATAAGCCTTGCCCCCGTTTTTGTACTCCAGTAAAACTTCCGGATGTTTGTGCCAGAGCCATGCTGGAATAGAATAGGTTGGTGTTCCCAGAATTACCTTTATGCCTGCCTCATGCATTTTATCAATGATCCGGTCCATCCATGCAAATTCGAACTCACCTTCGCGGGGTTCAAACAGACTCCAGGTTGATTCTCCAACCCGGACAACCGATATCCCGGCTTCCTTCATCATGCGTACATCCTCATCCAGACGCTCGAATGGCATGTATTCATGATAGTAGGCCACACCATATAAGATATTATCAAATTTTTCCGGCTGAGCTTTCAATATTATGAAAACAAACAGACCTGCAATTGTCAGAATTATTTTATTGCCCATAACTAAAGTCTTGCTTATTATTTACCCACAATTAAAACCTTTTGCCTGGTGTTACCTGCTGTAACGATATAAATACCGGATGGTAGTTTTATCGTAAATCTAGCCGCCCCGGCTAAACGATTAAAAAACTGTCGGCCTGATATATCATGAATCCGAATACCTGTATCAGATAAAATATTAGTGACAACCAGCTGATCTCCTGCGCTGTAAATCAATGCAGTTTGTTCTTCTGGTCTTTTATCCGTATCAATTCCTGTTGCGTTTGTTACCATAACATCGAATTTGAACACAACACGGCGAGCCATAGTACCGGTGGAATATGTGAGTGCCTGGCTAACGGTATATGTATCCCCTTCATCACTTAATCCGGGAAATAACCCTATTTTAAAAGACAGATTACTTATGTCGAATTCAGAGAAAACAACGGAATTGCTATTCCAGTTTGTAACATATCCGTCCGGATCAAACCAGTGCCCCGGATTTGTTGCAGTGGAATTTGTATTCAGCGTTCCGGCCGGACTTAATGCTGCATATTTTAGGGTTGAACCAAAACTACTCCTTAACTCGGCAGTACTTAATCCAAATGCATCGTTTAAAAGCTGATCGTTAATAACCACAGTATTAAAAGGATAAACCGTGTTGTCAGGACCATATTCCGGCTTCACCCGCACATCGTAAACAAGGGTATCTGTTGCCGGTGTGGCTTCGGCATGCGCACTGCTTCTGGCAATCCATACCGCCATTTCACCGGGACCGCGGTTCGACCAGGCATAGTAAGGAATAGCCTTCAGTTTCTTATCCTGAAGTACGATGGTATTTGTTTCACGGTCAGCGGTCGCGATCTTACCATCAATCTGAAGACTCACCACTCCATTCATCCATTCCGGTTCACTTACTGCAGTAATTTGATTATTGTCTTCAATAACACTGTTCAGTACATGTCCGCCATTATCCGGCCATTCCAGCGTATATACAATCGGTCCGCGTTCCAGTGACACTTTACCTGCATCTTCTTCTACCAGTTCGTTAGCCACAGTCCGGTGTACATCCATCGGAAAATTAATCTGAATCACATCATCCGATGTCCAGGTTCTTGTGAGCACAATGTAGCCATCTGCATTCAACTCATATTCCACCGGTTCATCATTTACAGATAAGGTAATGTTGTTTACAGTGGCATCCAGATATCTGTACAATTCACCGGGGACAGGATTATTTTTTGCCCAGCCCGGAACCCTGAGAAGAAGACTGAATGCTTTTGATGTTTCAGGATTGACAGTTAGGCTGACATTCCCTTCCCACGGATAATTGGTAACCTGCGTAATCCGTACCGTATCTTCATTAAGACTAATCGTGGATTCCCCCTGAACATAAAGATTGACATAAATACTGTCACTTTTCTGTGCGTAAATATACCCCGGCATGGAAGGCACAAACCGGCATAAGTTACTTGGACAACAGGCACAGCCAAACCACTCTTTACGGGTATTGGCTCCCTGGTTGAACAGGTATTCCCCGTCTGACTCCAATGGATTCGGATAGAAGAAAAGATTGCCTGAAAGGCTTATTCCGGAAATAATGCCATTATATAATGTGCGTTCTATCACATCGTAATATTTTGACTGTCCGTGCATTAAAAACATACGGTGATTCCAGTATACATTTCCGATAGCCGCACAGGTCTCACAATAGGCCTCCTTGTTGGGCAAAACATAATTATGATCAAAGGCCTCACCGTCATGTTTGGCACCAATTCCACCGGTGATGTAGTATTTCTTATCAACCACATTTCCCCAAATCGTATCAATGGCATGCAGATACGAGGGGTTATTCGTTAAGGCAGCCACGTCAGCCATTCCTGAATACATGTACACCGCACGAACAGCATGTCCAACTGCTTCAGTCTGTTTAACGACAGGCAAATGACTCTGACTGTATTCTTTTCGCATCACACCTTTGGTTCCGCGCAGATCAAGAAAGTATTTAGCCAGCTCAAGGTAATCTTTGTTTCCTGTGACCCGGTATAATTTAACCAGTCCCATTTCAACAATCTGATGACCAGGCTCATATGTTAAACCGCCCACTAAAAAGTCTTTCACAAGAAGATCTGCACTCTTAATGGCTATATCCAGCAATGACCGTTTGCCTGTTGCATTATAATGCGCCACTGCTGCTTCATAAAGATGACCACAATTGTACAGTTCGTGGCTGAGATCCGGATCTTTCTCCCAGCGTTGTGCTCCTACCCAATCGTGTAAATTACCGGGTTCACCTGCTGTACGGGCTGTATACAAATAACCATCTTCTTCCTGTGCCTTTTCTATATAATAAATGAGTGTGTCCATCTGCTTTTCCAGTTCCTTATTGGGCAGACTTTGAATGGAGTACGACATTCCCTCCAGTATCTTATAAATATCTGTATCGTCGAAGGTGTATTCTGTAGAGAAATAACCAGGCATTAAACCACCGGCTTTCTTAAAATTATCCACACGTCCGGTGATGTAGCACTGATTCAGTGCAATAGGAATGGTTGTTTCCTGGTTTTGAAGAATACGGGGCGACCAGAATGCGTCGTTAAGTTTTACCTCTGTAAATGAAACCGGTTCAATCGGATAATCATGATATTCATGGGTACCACCGGTATCTGAACTTAATGAATCGCTTGCATCATAAATCTGCCAGTTATCGAGGTAAACAGTAGTCGCCGTTTCGTTATGGCCGTTATTTACCCAGGCACCACCACCTACGGGATTTGCCACGCTGAACGTATGCTCAAAAAATTGCCATTCTCCTTCGGTATCCGGTATCAAAAAGTAAATATAATCGCGGGCCTGCTCCACTGTTGCATCATCAGTGCTTGTGAACACACCACCGTTACCATAAATTCCTGTTTCGAAGGTACCATTGGTTTTAATCCATCCGCTCAATTTATATTCAACAGCATCAAAATACATATTCGGAGACTCAATACCCGATGTGCCATTCAGTTTTAAGCATGTAGCACCGCATTTAATATCCTCCCCATCAGAAAGGGTAACAAGTGTAGGAGGATTGCTCCAGGTTGAATACCGATCCATGGTAAGAAAACGCGGATCGTAAATAAGGTTCAGAACTTTCTCCTGGAAACAGTCGTTGTCCCTGGAGGTATTAACAACAATATCTTTATGTGTTGAACCGGTTAGAAATGTCAGCGTATCAAAGGCACTTGTTCCTTCCACGGAATTAAATGTCATAGTCAGATTGTAGCCGCCAACTGACTGTGCCTCAAGCTGTGAAATATGTGCTGCTGATAGCTCAACCCCGCTTAATCCATTTTTAAATGCCACATCAATTCCTTCTTCCGGAATATTGATACCCTTAACATTGAGTGTTGCTGTGGATTTTCCCCTGACATCCGATAAAACAATCTTAGATGCATTTACCAACACAGAAGGATCTGCAAACTCTGAATAAACCTCCCATTCAGTTACACCCAATGCTGCATAAGAAGTTCCGTCGGTTGAAGCATTCAGAAATAACCGTAGTGTTTTTGTCTTTACCGGTTCAAACTCAACAGCATTGACAGATGCAATATTCAGTGGGTATGCCTGTCCATCAGATAACGTAACATCCTGCCATTCAGACGAGCTGCTGTTCATGTACTGAATTTTCCAGGAAGAAGGCATGGCCACGCCATCGCCTGCCGTTGAACCGGCATTATCACACCAGAAATATACCGATACTTTATTAACGGATACCGAATCGGACCATTCATAACTTAGCCACTGAGATGCCGGACGGGTATTGCTCCAGGATCCCCATGTTTCAGAGTTACCTAATGCAGGTAATCCACCTCCCGCTAAACCAAAGCCAGCAGTTTGATTATTCACTGCATTCAGATTATTCCATGCTGCCGTATATGATGCTGTTACCGATGATACATTGGGCGCAACATTCACAAGGGTTTGCGCATTTGCAGTCAGCCCTGTATAGGCAAACAGAATCATTAAAGTCTTTAACATTTTCATGGCAAGTTTCATTATATTATCCTTTATTGTTTCTTTAATCCACTACATATGATTCAACCATATACCGTATGTGTAAGCACTGGAATGCCTGTCGGGATCCGGTAGATCTGTCCGGGTCCACTGTCCAATATTGACAAATGGGGTGAGAACGAGTTTAACCTCTTTTCCCCTTAAGAATCCTTTTGTTTCATAAACCGGCCCAAGCATTTTATCATCTTGTTTTTGAACCGGAACTGGTAACACGGATGTATTAATTCTAATGTCTTTATTCAGATCTGCTGAAGCGTCCAGCTGAGTATTCCAAAACATATCAAGAGCATAAACAACCGGCCCTCTCATAAAAGCTGAAGGAATAATTTCGGTTGGAACCTCTCTATACATGTGTTCCCCACCCGGTAAATAATACATGGTATAATCACTGTGATGTGCTCTTGTAATCCACTTCTCTTCCATTGGAAAACGAATTTCAACCATATCCCCTTTCTTCCATTTCTGTGAAAGCTGAAGATAAGTCCCTGATGTGACTTCACGAATTATATTGCCGTTTAATTTCACTTCAGGTGTTTTACACCAGGAAGGAATTCTTAACATCAGATTTTTGTCAACAGGATCTTCAGATACAATTGCCAGTTCAATTTTATCCGTTTCAGGATATGTGGTATTGATCCTGAATTTGAATGCATCCCCTTCATAATCCGATGCCAGATATTGGTTAATATAAAAATCTTTTCCGTTCTCCGCATAAACAAACGTTGGAATCAACGATATTATCCTGTGTCCGCTTGCAGTGCAGCAGTCCGGACCATGGAAGTAGCCATTCGGTTTTGTACCGTTTGGTGGTGTATGATACCGGCAAATGCCTTCTTCAGCTGCCTGAGCTGCAAATACGTGATTAATCATTAACTTTTCAATGGCATCCGCGTACTTCACATCACCTGTCAGTTCCAGCAGCATTTGTGTGAGTTGCATCCAGGACATGGTGGCACAGGTTTCCACTATATTTCCGGAAAGTGGTTTTACATAATCGTGTTCATAGTGTTCTGCCACGCTTACGCCACCGGTAATATACATTTGTCGTTCATTGATATCATTCCAGGCACCGGTCACTTTCCTTAATAGCGATTCATCCCCGGTTATGCGGTATAACCTTAAGAAACCCATGAAATTCATATGAAAGGTATGGGAATGCACATAGGGCTGAAGTTCATCCACACCAAGCTTTCCGTCGGCAACTGAATCGAGGCGGGAGAATGAATCCCAGCCACTCCATTTATCAATGTTACTGACCACCCATTGACTCCAGTCCAGATATTTTTGTTTACCGGTGAGTTCATACAACCGTGTTACCGGATCAGCCAGCAAAGTGCCTTCCCATGAATAATGCACACTGTGACCGGCAAACTGTGACGTTCCAGCCAACTTGTGCCGGATGTTTTCCGGTGGACGTAAATCTGATGGCCAGAACTCCTGCTTTCCGGGGCCAAAGTATTCTAAAAAGTATCCTGCCAGTTTTTCGGCAGCATTCAGAGCCTCTTCATTCCCTGTCTCCTCATAAACTGTCATAAAAGCATGAAATACAAAATAGAGTTCATAAGGATCCATCCCCCTTACCGGGCGTTCAGCAGAACGAAAATCTCTGGCTGTTGCACCAACATAACCACTTTCTTCCTGTGAAGCAATAATCCGGTCCAATACATCTTTTGCTTTAGCCAGTAAAGCCTGATCATCAGACTGGATTGCAGACAGATAGGCGGACTCTACCCATTTGCCATGCTGCTCTGCCTGTGTCCAGTTCCAATCCGTATGTTCCCGTTTAACAATAAAATCGACATATTTATCAATGGGAAATGTTTCCAGATAGTTTTTCCGGTTAACGTCCATGCGGTGTCCGAAAAACCCGGTAATGTTTTTAACGGCAGAAATCTTTACCGGCCTTTCCATTGCTTCTACTTTTACTGTTTTTTCTTTACCTGTTGACGTGCAGGATGTGATAAACAAAACTGATATCACCAGAAGCAGGAAACCTGATCTTACATTAATTTTTGACATGTAATAATTAAACCCTGACGTGATTTTAACGATAAAAGCTTTCTGCATATGCATGATGTTTAAACCTTGATATTGTGAATACTTAAAAATCCAACATCAAAGAAAAGGAATAAAAAAACAAACTCTTATGGGTTATAAATCAATTAAAAGGGGGTAACAGGGCAAGTCTGAAATGAATAAAAACCCCAATCATTTGAAGAAAAATACCATGGTGTTTTCGTGCGTTTGCATGGCACTGATCCCGAACCGTGAAACAAATCAGTGTCAGGATTTGGATCTTTTCTGGTATTCACCGGGTGAAATTCCATAAATGCTTTTAAAGGATTCTGTGAAGTTTTTATAATCACTGTACCCCAAAGCAGCCATAACTTCGGTAATAGTTGCTGTTTTGTTTTCGAGCATACCTCGTGCATGTACCATCTTAATCTCCTTGATAAATTCAAAGGCCGTTTTACCTGTAATGACTTTTATCTTTCGGGAAAGAGTGGACCGGGACATGTTCATTTCATTGGCTAGGCTTTCGATATTAAAAGAACTATCATCCAGATTGCTTTCAACAATATGTGTAGCCTTATCTATCATGGTCTTGTCAATCTTTACGAATTCCGGTGTTGATGCGCTTTCATTACTATCAACATACTGATGCATTTTAACCAGTTCTGCACTGTCAGCCCATTTTTCTTTATGACGTCGTTCTGTCCGTCGGGCAACTATGTATACACCATAAATTAAAGCGCTTAATCCCAACAACAGATAAATAACATACGCTATCCAGCTTTCAAACCATGCGGGCTGCCGTACAATACTCAGTGATGTTACCTGATTACTCCACAACCCGTTTTTGTCTGTTGACTTAACCTGAAAAGTATAATCTCCTTTTTTAAGATTACGATAAAATGCTGTATTTATACCTATATCGGGATAAACCCATTCATCCTCAAGCCCTTCCATACGATAAGCATAACGGATCTGATCCAAATGATGAAAATCCAGCGAGGAAAAGTCAATTTCAAGATTCTTTTCATCCGGAGAAATATTCAGTAACTCGTCATTCCTTTTACCATTCGTATAATCCATCATAATGCTCTTTCCACTGATTCTGATGTCCGTGATATGGGTAGATACTTTTTCGGGTATCCCTTCCAACTGTTGAGAAGGCGATATTGAGATGACACCTGAAATCCCACCAAAGAATATCTCATCCGGTTTATTGTAAAACACAGCATTCGAGAGAAACCGGGTCACCAGATAGTCGCTGTTTCGTGTAGAATAGATGCGATATGCACTGTTATATGGATTATACTCTTTTATATTCTGATTGGTTACAATCCATAAATGATTGTACTCGTCTACAACCACATTGTTAATGATATCTCCTTTCATACCACAGGCCAGACTGTAGTCCTCCAGATTGTTATCTTTTAAACTATACTTCAGCACCTCTCCCTTTCCGGTACCAAGCCAAAGGTTTCCATCACTGGTTGCATCAATACAAACAAAATCCTTTTTAAAAGGATGCCAGGTAAGTTTCAGTTTGGAGTCAATGGAACAGATGCCTTTGTTTTGCACGGCAAGCCAAATCGTTCCATCATTTGTTTCAGTAATATCTGCTACATGACCCAGATCTTCTGCATAAGGTTCCAGTTGTTTACCGGAAATGTGATAAACATATAAGCCCGTTCCGGTTCCGATCCAAAGTTTACCTGCTTTATCCTCCCATACAGAAGCCACTAATCCGGGATTATCTGAAACGTCGTTGAGTTTTATCTGCACTTGCAGTTCCATATTCAATCGGTCATGGCTCAATCCATATACCTCAGATCCATAAGTCACAGCCCAAATCATGTTTTCAGTTTTAGAACCAATCATGTCCTGAACATACCAGAATGGCAGATTTCTGACACTTTCACATTCTGAATAATGCATCAGGCCTTCCGTTTTGGCATCATACATGTATAATCCATATCGTTCCTGCGAAAGCCAGAAAAGGCTATCCTTGTCATAATACAAGGCAACGATAGCGGGATTTGCCCTGATCCTGTCCCTTAAACCCTTTAGTGGATATTTTTTTACCTTATGTTCGTGTATATCAATAATGAAACTTTTCACATCAAATGCAGAAACCCATAATTTACCTTCCCTGTCCTTATAGATTTCATACAGCATTTTATTATCTGAATCCAGAAATGGTGAGGTATCAACCTGTTCCAGCATTCCCTTTTCATTTATCCGGAATGCAAAAAGTTTCTTCTGAGTTGTCACCCATAAATAGCCAAATTCATCATCTCTTACCATATGAAAAAGATCCGCAACCGGCTGATTCATGGCATCCAAAGGCAAGGGTTGCGGAACATAACGCTGGGATTCGTTTTCTGCATCAGGTGTGAACCGAACAATGCCACGGCCCCAGGTTCCAAGCCAGTAACAGTTGTGCTCCTTATCCCGGATAATACGTTCAATATCCATATAATTCCGGTTATGAAAATAAGGTTCAAACTGATCCTTTTGCCTGTCCAACCGGTACATTCCTCCACCGGTTATTGAAATGAGGAGTTCGCCATCCGTGTTTTCATATACAAAATACACGCTGCGGGGCGCATTATCATAACTAATATCGTATGTATTAATTAATTCACCATCGGACTTAAACCGGAGTAATTTTCCTGAAACACTGATCCAGATTGTGCCATCATGAGTAACATTAATCGAAAAAACATTTTGAGATGAAAGTTCACCCAGATCAACAGGTGTTATTTTGTAGTTCTCTTTGCTAAGAATATAGGCTCCCTTTAATGTACCAAACCAGATGTTTTTGTTCTGATCCTCATTAATATAAGTGATGTAATTATCAGCCAGCAGATCGGGGTGCTGAAAATCGGAACGAATAGTAATGACTTCATACCCGTCATACCGGCAAAGTCCGTTAAATGTACCAAACCACATGTACCCATCACTATCCTGAAAAATACGGTGAATGGCATTCACCGGCAGTTTATCCAGTGCAGGAATTTCCCTCACCGTAATTTGCTGCGCGGATAATAAAGCTGAATCCAGTCCGAATACCAGAATGGTAATTATCAAAAAGAATCTATTTAGCTTTAATACTCGCATCTAAACTTTAACCTTAAGATACAAAGATAATAATCGGGTAAGGATTTGAAACTTTTAAATATTGAAAAACACCCAGCTTCGATACCTCTGATTCTAAGGTGTATCGATATAAACTCAGTTTTTTACTGAATAAGCAATACGGTATGAAATCCAAAATGTGAAAAAGTAGCAATGTAAACCGTATTATTAAGGGATACCATCTAATTGTAATAAATTAAGCACTAAAATACTTTGGTTCAAAAAAGTAAACTATGCTGTCTATTCTGCAACTGTTGAGACTGCATCGGGTAATTCGTAATGAGGCACGATAATATGACCTTTCAAATCACTTTCAGCCAAAACAAAAGATAAGACATTATATTTTAATAACATTTCACGGTCGATTAGACCCTCGGCTACGGCCTCCCCATCCTGAGAAACATCAAACTCATGCCATGTGTCCCAGTTTTCTTTTGCTTTGGCCATGTAAACCCTGTAATCCGGACCTAAAACATATAAATTATCCAAAGCATCTGCTGCAATATCACCACGATCGATCCTTGATTCTGCAATAACATCATTTTGCCAAACACCATTTTTATCCTGATAAATGTGTCTCATATATGCCTTAGTTCTTCTGTCGTACCAGGAATTTCCTCGGGCATCATCTTTCATATATGATTGTAATATGTGAATGCCTCCTTTACTATCTATCACCTGTGCTTCCTGATTAATCAAGCCACGATTTTGACCAACTGTCAGTACTTTGAATCCTTCTGAATAAAAATTCAGCAATCTCCGTTTATCAAAACTTCCGGTTGTTCCAATTAGCATGCTATCACTATTATACCAGGTACGTCCATCATCGTCGCTGAACGCATAACAAATATCATGATTGCTGTTGGGATCAGGTGAATCGCGCCAAACCAGTGAAACATGTAACCGTGTTCCTCCGGGTGTGTAATGTAATCCATTAATGTACCCGCAGTTATTCACATATCCCTCAGGCATCCCATCTGACCTGCCATGAAGATATTCTCCTATGTAAGTCCATGAATGAGAGGCTCCGGAATATTCCCATAAATGTGAATTCCCGTCTCCACTCCAACCGGTCCGACACTCAAACAGCATATCTCCATTTGGTTTTGAAATGAAACGCGGATAAGTAATTGCGCCCGGGAATTTGGCTTCATTCAAAATAACACCACTTTCAAGATAGTTTTTTACCGCACTGAATGATTCTGCGGACCAACTAACTGATTCAGGTTTATTCGCCAATCCTTCTTCTGAAACACGGTAATGTAGTTCATCATTATGATGATCGAAGGACAGATGTATAGTACCATCATTTTTACAAATTCCAAAAGAAATAGAATAATGTCCGTCACTGATATCGTGATCAGATATATAATCGGTAAATGCAATTGTTTTCCAGTTTCCTTCGGGTAGTTTTTTACGCGATAAACACACCTGTTTTTCCTTATTCCAGAAAACAATATACTGGTAACCTCTGTAAGTCATTACAGCATTTTGCTGAAAGGATACAAAATTTGCTCCGCTTTCTGTAACAAATGCCTGGTCAGTCACAGTATCGCACGATACTGTGAGTTCATTATCTAAATGAACCCGACTTTCATCTATTTCATTTGGAGTCAGATCAATACCCGCACTAAAAACATTAAAAAAGCAAATAGCCAAACCCAATAAAGCTAATCTCATTTGCGTTTATTTTTTATACTTTAAAAATAATGAACCAAATTATCCGATTAAGACTGAATTTACAAACTATCGTTTAACATCAACAAATCCTAACAAAAGGGATATTGAATAAAAAGGCCAGTTTCTCAATTTTATCAGCAATATGCCCAATCCCAATTGCACAGTGATGCGCCGGTCCCTGCTTACTCCAACTGTTCATAAATTCTTTCGCACCAATCGAAAAACGATATCGACTATTAGTATTCCCAATTTCAAGTACAGGTCCCTTTACTGATTCTCCTTCGGCCACTAAAAAAAAGATGCCTTCCTTGCCTTCCACTACAGAAAGAAGAGTCACAGGGCCATGTTTTACTGTCATTTGAATGGACAGTCCTTTACCCGGTTTCCCATGATACATTGGTAATGGGACTAGTTTCACACGCCCTTCAGCTATAGCAAAATGAGCCGGACCGTCATGACCAAGCATTATAATATCTTCATCAAAATCCATTAAATAGAACTCTGAGAAAGATCCTCCGGCACCAAATTCTGCCATAATTTTCATGGCCTGGGCATTTTTAACTTCACATTCTCCAGCCACAGGAATATTTCTCCCTGTCAAAAGCGTATTTCCAGCAATAACGGATGTAACAATATTCTCATAATCATTTCCGGAAATCCCCTCATAATAATAAGCCATTGCGCCTAAATTATGATTTTGAATCAACTTGTCAAACGCCACAGAAGTGCGGGCAGCTCTGTCAAGTTCCTCAATATCACATTCAGGTACAACGTCGAAAATAGCCTTAAACTCTCCGATTTTATCTTCCGTTTCTTTTTGTGTTACATTGTCACGGTACTCCTTAAGCTGACACATCTCCAGCAATTCAATCTGAGTTCCAAAAGTGGATGACTGTTTTGTAAGGTCTGTATAAACATCCAACATCCCATTATAGTAATGACCCAAAATACCTAAACGGTTCTTTCGCATAACTGAAGCTACATGTGCGGCTTCAGTCCAGGCTTCGATTTCCAGCCATGCTAAATCCTCATTTAAATGCCCGGTTATAATATCATACTTAATTTCTGATCTGTTAAATACACTTGCTATTTCAGGAACTGAACAGGCCTGACAATGTTCCAGCCAGATTCCTGTCATCTTTCCACGATCGTTTAATGCATTGAAATTTTCATAATTAAGTGCAGAAACAGGTTGAAGGTTTAAAATTATTATTGGCACCTTTGTTTTTTGAGCAACCGGTAATACCGTCGCTGAAAGTGCATATGTTGATATGTATAAAAAGACAATTTCCACATCCTGCTTTTTAAACAGATCTGCCGCAATAATTGCTTTATCAGTATTGTCAACCATTCCGGCATCTACTACCTCTACACCATATGCAGTAAGTCTTGTTCTAATCTGATTTTGATAACCTTTCAAATTATCTAATAACCCATCAAATTGATTCCAATATGTATCTAATCCAATACCAAATAAACCTACTTTAGTCATAGTTTCAATTTGTTTATAGTTTAATTCCGTCTCAATTCCGACACGTTATCTTATCAGAATTCTTTCTCATGGATAAAATTAACAGCAAATTTTCCGAATAAAAAATTCTACTTTAATCAATAATGGTTTTTATTACCTGTGAGCCAAAATCTGTTTCAACTTTTAGAAAATAAATACCCTTACTCAATGTACTAACATTAACTGTATGACTTTTACCTACTAAATTACCAACAATGACCATTTTACCTGCAACATTGTAAAAGGTATATTTACCCGAGGAATTATTATCTGACAGGATAGTTACATAATCACATGCCGGATTTGGGAAAACCCTTACTATTTCTGTCTTTGATGTATTTTGGTCAATACCGGTAACCAGAGAAGCATCTAATGTAAATTTATCAAAATTAAACCATGAATCTCCTTCATTCTGGGTAATGAGATCGTAGCCTATTAACAGGTTTCTGCCTTCGGCTGATACTGGCAAGGTATAGGAAAATGTGAAATTTTTCCACCCGTTTATATCTGTTTCTACTGCGTCAAAAGGCTTTGTCAATGTTTCCAATACTGTATAATCCGATGGTTCCGAATCATAAACAGCAAATTTAACCGCGATACTAACTCCTGTCTGTCCACCAGGCCAGCTTTCCGATGCATAAAAAGACAAATCAAGTTTTCGCTTATTTTCAGGAACAGTTCCTGCAACTGCCCAAATTGAACCACCATCATTATTAAATCCATATCCCGTATAGTTACCGTCATAAGCAGGCTTCCCTGAGTCCTGGCGACCACAATCCGTTGCATCTGCATCTGCCCACCAACCTGGTACATTCCCATTAAAAACAGTCGCACCTCCTGCACCATCCGCACGAAATTTCACATCATCAGCCGGTAATTCAAAACTTCCGTTCTGTATTCCAAACTGCTCGGAAGAAAGGCTATCCAGCCGGGTTATATGTATGAGGTTTATTTTTGCATTCGAGGCTCCGGCAGCCGGGGCAACAGTCATTTTGCCATCAATCACTGTAACAGTATCCGTGGCAACCTTCATCGAAGTATGAGTATTAAAACCTTCCAACACCAGCTGACCCTCAACTAAAATTTTATGATAACTATCTGTATAATCGGGATCGCCTGAACCAATACTGACCTGATAAATACCATTTTTAACAGCAATTTCCCATGTATAACTGATGTCGTCTTTTTGAATATGATTCAGTGTATTGAAAACCGGATTGGAAGTGAAGCTTCTTTCGCGCGTGTTGCCTGTGTTGGCAGGAGTCCATCCATAAAAATAACCATTACCCCGATCTCCAAAAGCCGAACCATCATCAGCAAGATATCCCTCAGGAGTAACACTACTAGCAGGCTGAAAATTGATCTGGATATCTCCGGGTAACAAGGTATCATTCGCAGATTTTTTGTAGTTCCAGATACAAGTATCGTTAAAGGCCACACCATTCTTAAACCCCTTGGAAATTATCGTATTATCTCCTTCTGACAGCGTGATATCATTCCATTGAAAAATGTGATTACTGCTTGTCTGAGCAGTAAAAAACCGGTTGTTAACGTTTAACTCAACAGAGTCGCAATTTGAGTATATTTTCACCTTTGTATTCCCATTGGTTCGTTGAGTAAAACGCCGGCTTGTAATATAAACAAACGGATCGGTTGTCCAGTTAGCTTTATAATAGAAAAAAGCATCCTTTTTTACTTTACGGTCACGGGTAACCAGCCCCTTATCATTTATACCCAGAGCATCACCTTCTGCCCGATAGTCTGATGCGAAATCAAAAGCTACCCAGACAGCGCTTGACCAGATGAATGGTCTTTCCAGCATAGCCTGATAATAGGCCTCATGATAATCACACTGATATTCTTCGGGATGAAATGATCCACCCGGATTAGGACGAATAGACACATCCTGATGGTGATAAATGCTGGCACCTGCACCATACTCACTCATTCCTATTTTGACATCAGGATGAGCGTCATGCAACCAATCGGCCCATGAGGCATAGTCAGTAAAAGAACCATCGTACCAGCCCATATACTTATTCCAGCCACACACATCAAGCAACCAGTGTGTATCAGCCTCATCGTGCTGAGCAGCACCTGTAGTCAAACGTGTTGAATCAAGATCGTGGGCCAGTGCATTCAATTCACCAATAAGTGGTGCCGGATCAGGGCCCGCATGAAAATTAACTTCGTTGAACATGCCCCAAAATAAAACAGACGGGTGATTGTAATTTTGTTTGATTAATTCATTTAACTGCGATCTGGAATTTTCAGTAAATGCAGTACTTGAACTTATCAAATTAACCAAAGGTACCTCAGTGCTGAGGACCATCCCTATGCTATCGCAATAATCATAGGTGAACTCACCGTGCTGATAATGAACCAGACGTAAATAAGTGCAT
Organism: Quyinboa mangrovi; assembly: GCF_042219825.1. Taxonomy (NCBI): domain Bacteria; kingdom Pseudomonadati; phylum Bacteroidota; class Bacteroidia; order Bacteroidales; family Quyinboaceae; genus Quyinboa; species Quyinboa mangrovi. The sequence continues at coordinate 189,934 of NZ_JBHJHQ010000002.1, read as the reverse complement.
CCTAAATCCTGAAGAATTTTCAGATCTTCTCTACGGTTTTCATTGCTAATGGCCCGTCCAATATCAGGACGATCCTCATGTAAACAAACCCCGTGAAGATTATATTTTTTACCGTTTAACACGAAACCTGTGTCTGCATCAACCGAAAAAGTGCGGAACCCAAGAGGTTGTATGAGGTTGTCTGTAATCACACCTCCAACTTTAAGATTTATCTCAACACTATATAAATACGGATTGAGAGTTGCATCCCATAACGTTGGCTCTGCAACTTCAACATCCATCGAAGTTTTAACTATTGTATTAGGGTTAACAACAACATTGGTTTTTACACTGTCCAGTTTTACTCCGTCCATATCCTTCACATAGGCTACAACTTCAACATCATTCTCCTGCGTTTCATGATTCCCAACCAGAACCTTAATATTCACATCAGCTTTTTCATCCGAAATATTATGCGGAGTTATATAAACACCGGGAGAAGCATAATCAAGAGGAGAAATAAATACAGGATCTGTAATTATCAGCTCAACATCTCGGGTTATACCGCCAAAAAATGAAAAATCACCAGAAAGCGGGGGAGCATCAATGGTTGAGGAATTATCAACTTTTACGGCAACCGTGTTATTTGCACCGTAAGCCAGATATTCTGTTATATCAAAAATAAAGGCTGCATACCCCCCGATGTGTGTCCCAACTCTCTGCCCGTTTACATACACATCTGTTTTCATATTGGCAGATCCAAACCTTATAAATACTTTTTTCCCCTGCCATGCATTTTCTGCCATGAAGGTTTTTCGATACCACCTGGCACCTCTGAAAAGATTATTCCCGCCATCCTGTCCATCCAAACCATTCCATGTATACGGGAGTTTAACCGTGAGCCAGCCAGAATCATCAAAATCAACTTTGATTACTTCTGATTCAGAGGCAGTACCAAACTTCCATGACTCATTAAAATTAACCAAAGTACGCTGAGCAAAAAGACAATTGATATTGATCAAAAATGGAACCAATATAAATACCCGGAACAGTACGTTTTTCATGTTTAAAATTTATATAAAAAATTTATTTATGTATCACCTAATTCAAAAATAGAAGAATATAATGCTCTGTGAATATAACTATCCTGATAATCAATAATGTTTTTTCTGCTAAAGCCGAATTATTACCAGAAAAAACCATTCCAATAAAATGTCAGATATTTATAATTTAGCACAAAGCGACCCTAAAATAGCAAATTATTCGTTATAAGAGAGTTTTGAGCTGACCAAAATATCACTCGCATTTTGATAAGGATTTCCTTATTAATTTACTAAAGGAAAATAATTAAATCGGATTACTTCGAATACCTATAACAGAAGAAAAATTATATTTTTTACCTTTTTCATCACTCCAGGTATGCCTCCGTGGTACAAAGGCGCCGGCCCAAAATGAATATCCGCATCAAGAAACATTTGATTCATTAGCTCTACAGATCTGGGAATCTTTGTAATTGATGGAGGAAATCGCTGTGTTTATAAAATTGAAGAACTGGGTATTTAATCCTTTAATCCGTTGTTTCTTATGCTAATTTCCAACAACCTGTCAATGAAATTCAGAATTCAAAGTGGCGTCGTGCAAGGTAATTTTTTATCATATGTAAAAAAAACGTGTCAATATAAATGCTATTTTAGTAGAATATTTTAAGAAAATAAAAAGAATTAGGAGGAATTTTAATTATGTCACAGCTTACACCTGAAATGAAGGAGATGATAGGGTCTCAGCAATGCTTTCACGCTACCGTTAGTAAAGATGGGATGCCAAATAATGCGCCCAAAAGATCAACCCGGGTTTTTAACGATGAAACGTTAATTTTCACGGAAGGTACAGGAGGAAAAACCTATCAGAATATACTGGACGGTTCTAAAGTAGCTGTAGCAGTAGTGAACCGAGAGATCATTGATGGTTACAGATTTATAGGCACTCCGGAAGTGTTGACCAGTGGCGATATTTACGATAAATCTGCAGAAATGTCTTTGAAAGCAGGGATGCCAAAACCAAAAGCTGTAATTCTCATCCATATCGATGAAATTCACAGCTTAAAACCGGGCCCAATGGCAGGCAAAGTCATCGGATAAATTTTAAAAATGATATTACGGTCAGTATACCCTGACCGTAGCAGCTTTAGCCCTTTCGCTGATCATTGAATTCAGGTAAGGGCTTTCGCTGTATTTCCGTCGGTAAGCGTCATCAATCTGTTTATTTATATCTACTCCTGAAACAGCTTCAAAATGTACGTCTTTTACCAAACCGGCCGCCTCAATTTTTCCGGCTTTTTGTTTCATGGCTGAACCATACCATTTGGATCTGGTTCCATTGTATGCCCTGACATAAAGCTTATCATCTACCGAAACCGACCATATCCAGGTTGGTGTGCCATAGGTTTTCCCATCGTCCCGGAACGGTGCGATATGAAAATCATCCTTTTCAGCTATCTGAGCTATCTCTTCTTTTGATAATCCTGTTGTCATCTTCAGTATTTTTTACATTTCATAACCCGGCTCTTTATAGAGCATCTCCTTTTTCCCTATAATCTCATTCGGATAAATGTCTTTTCTCCATTCATCAAAAGTGAAATCTTCAATGGACACCGAGTATGACTCATCGCCATACCCAATGACCTTCTGAGCAGCCTTAACGACTTCCTTAGCCAGTTTTTGTTTCTGCTCCTCTGTTTTACCTTCCAGTAACCTTATATGAAAGTGTGGCATAACTTTTACAAATTTGGATTAGTCACGTTAATCTTCCAGCTTGTCGTACTCTTCGTCAGTAACAGGTTCCAACCACTCGTTTGAAGCATCTTCGGCAGGAACCGAAATGGCAATATGTGCAAACCAACTATCTTTTGCAGCTCCATGCCAGTGATTTACTTCAGGTGGAATATTTACTACATCACCGGCTTTTAATTTTTGTGCCGGTTTTCCTTTTTCCTGGTACCAACCTTCTCCAGCCGTGCAGAGAAGTATTTGTCCTCCTTTATGATGAATGTGCCAATTATTGCGACATCCCGGCTCAAATGTAATATTGGCAGAAAAAACACCCTCTTTTGTTAATAACGCTATATAACTCTGGCCTATAAAGTATTCTGCATAGGCATCATTTTTTATGCCTAATGGAAATGGTTGTTTGAAATCACTCATTTTTTATTCTCCTTTTATTTGACTGTTTATTTTCCAGTATTGCCTCATTTATACAGCTTATCGCATTCAATGTTCTTGGAAACCCCATGTAGGGCAAACATTGCGTAATTGCTTCAAGCATGGTGTTTTTATTATTCCCAACACTCAGGTTCCCATACACGTGAGATTTTACCTGGCTTTCACAACCTCCCAGCGCACTTAAAATACATAAGGTTAATAATTCACGTGTTTTCAAATCCAGGGTGCCTCTGGTGTACACATCGCCAAAACAAAATGCAGACAAATAATTCTGAATGTGTTTCTGATTTTCAGGTGCATTCTCGTGCATTTTATCGATAATATCACCGAAAATGTCCTTTTGTACATTTAAGCCTTCATCGAAACGGGTTTCTTCCGTTACTCTTTTCTGGCTTTCAACGGGAAGTGTAATCTTTGCAGCTTTGAATACTTCATTTACCTTCTGTATAGCGTTTAACGTTTTTGGAAAGCCTAAATATGGACCACACTGATAGATTGCTTCTTTAATTTCAACCGGTGACACACCAATGTTTAAGGCAGCAAAAACATGTGCATGTAATTGCTCCAATGTTTGATTGGTTGTTAACACTACCAGTGTAATCAATTCCCTCATCTTATCTGATAAATCGCCATGATAAAAAACCTCACCAAAAATAAAGCGATTCAACATTTCCTGAAGGTCCGGATCTGTTTCCTCAAGCGGGCCTGAATGTCTACCAAAGAGCTCTTCAAACTTCTTCTTACTTAATTCTACCCTGTCCATAGTCTGTTTTTATTTCAATTTTCCTCCATAAACAGGAAACATACTGGCATCGCCATAGTCCTTAATCTGTTCCATATTTTTCAGAACTTCCATATCCTCTGCCGAAATCGCGAAATCTACATCCGCATTGTTTTTCATATGACCCGGATTCGCTGTTTTGGGTAATGGCAGCAAACCAAGCTCCAGACAATAGCGAATGGATAACTGAGGTATAGAGACACCATATTTTTCCGACATGTTTTTCACCTCTCTGTTCTTCATTAATTCTCCATGGGCAACCGGTGAGTAAGCTTCCACAAGAATGTCGTTCTCCTTACAAAAGTCTATCAGTTCTGTGGGTGTATTAGTGATGTGTGTCAGAATCTGGTTCACCATTGGTTTTACTGTGCACGACTGAAGAATGTTTTCAATATCAGCCTTTTGAAAGTTTGACACACCAATGGCGCGAATTTTTCCGGCTTTATAAACTTCTTCCAATGCTTTCCATGCCTCCCTGTTTCCTTCCTCATAATGATCATCTTCATGAAACTCCATCCATGGTTTCGGACTGTGAATAATCATCATATCAATGTAATCCAACCCCAGTGTTTTAAGCGACCCGTCAATGGAAGCTACAGCGTCGTCATAAGATTTAACTTCAGCAGCCAGCTTGGTGGTTACAAAAATCTCTTCACGTTTCAGTCCACAGGTTCTGATTCCTTCGCCTACGCCTCTTTCATTCTGATACGCCTGAGCGGTATCGATATGCCTGTATCCCATTCCAACAGCCTCTTTTACTGCTTTTACCACATCATCATCACTAATGAACCATGTACCCAAACCCAGTTTGGGAATCTCAACTCCGTTAGACAGAGTGTAATTTTCCTGTAAAATCATAATATCTCCTTTATTAGTTTTGTTCTTTTAATTTCAATCATCAATATTTATCTTATTAAAATGTTGCTGCATCAATAACATACCGATAACGCGCTTCTTTATTAACAACCTTATCCCAGGCTTCGTTTATCTGTTCCGCAGAAATTATTTTAATTTCGGGCTTAACGCCATTATCGGCACAATAGTGAACCACCTCCTGCGTTTCCGGCATTCCTCCAATCAGCGAGGCATTAAAATTAACCCGTGTAGATGCCAGAGCAATATTGCTAAGATTTATCTGAAAGCCCTCAGGCATACCCACATATGTGAAGTTACCATAAGGCTTTACACAAGCCACGTAAGGTGCAGCATTAAACTGGTATGGAATTGTACATATCATATAATCCAGTTGTTTAGTATAAGGCTGCATGTTTTTAAACGCTTCATCAACTACAATAACCTCTTTAGCTCCCCATGATTTAATATCATCCACTTTATCAGGGGTAGTTGTAAATGCATAAACTTCTGCGCCTTTTGAAACCGCAAGCTTAACAGCCAAATGACCTAATCCTCCAATTCCCGCAACTCCCACCTTATCGCCTATTTTAAAATCTTCTTTCATCAGAGGAGAATATGTGGTGATTCCCGCACACAAAAGCGGGGCTGCTTCCTGAAGACTAATATGATCAGGAATATGAACGGCAAAATGATCCCTCACAACAATATTGGTAGAGTAACCACCCTGGGTTATGCCTGTTGGTGATTTTTTATCCGGGTATCCGTAAGTAAAAAGCGTTTTGCCATTTTCACAATAATGCTCTTCTCCATGCTCGCAACTATCACACTCCATGCAGCTGTCAACCATACAACCTACACCGGCCCTGTCACCCACTTTAAACTTGCTGACATTTTTACCCACAGCAGTTACAATACCTGCGATCTCATGCCCGGGAATCTGAGGATATTGTTGTTGCCCCCAATGTCCTTTCATCTGATGAATATCTGAATGACAGATACTGGCATATTTAATATCAATCAGAATATCATTGTCTCCAAGCGGACGGCGTTCAAACGTCCAGGGTTTTAATTTTCCGGATGCATCGAAAGCTGCATAACCTTTCGATTTAATATTCTGTTGCACTGATTCATTACCTTGTCCAAAAACACTCAGCGGATTGCTGAAAATAACACCGGCACCGATTCCGGCTATGGCAGACTTCTGGATGAATTCCCTCCTGGATTGTCCAGCCTTCTTATCGCTCTTTTTTTCGTTCATTTTTTCGTTCATAGTCTCTTTTATAAATTATTTAAACGGAATATGGGTTATCTTTTCACATACTGACAGCAGCTTTTCCTGTAAAACTTCATCGGCAGCTTCGGGTTTAAATCTTTCCTCTTTTTTATGATACAGTAATCTGCCACTTTTTAAGGCATCCGAATCCTGAGAAACAGCCAGCCAGGCCTGTGTCTCATAACCCTTATCGAGATCGTCAGTCGCCCCATTTCCACCCATTTTGGTTGGCACCCAACCCGGATCGACCGCATTAACAATCATATCCGGATATTTCCGTGCCAGCGCCAGTGCCAGCATTAAATCATGGAGTTTGGTATCAGAGTAGCCTGGAAAATTGGTTCCATCTACTATCGACTCCAAACGATCCTCAGTAACGGTACCACTACGATGCAAGCCGGAGCTGAGGTATATCAGGCGCTCAGGACGATTAATTAGTGCAGTAAGGATATATGGGGCAAGACTATTGACTGCAAATAAAAGCGGAATGCCATCCCTGCTTTTAGCGTTCGCTGCAACATGTAATATTCCTGCATTGTGAATAATGGCATCAAAACTGCCCAACGCATTCACATTTTGTGCCAGCTCTTTGGTTTCACCTATAACTGACAAGTCACCGGTTAGTACGGCCTCCGCATCGGGGACCAGGTTTCCGGCATCCTCTGCTCTTTTGTCGTTTCGTGCATGAAGCACAACGCGATGGCCTTCTTTAATAAGCTTTTGAGCTGTAAGTAATCCAAGTCCGTCTGATGATCCCGTTATAAATATCCGTGACATAATACCTGTTTTTATCCGTTTTCCTCCGAAATATATTTAATAACTTTTGCCGGTATTCCTCCAACAATCACATTATCAGGCACATCCTTATTAACAACAGCCCCTGCCGCAACAATTGAATTTTCTCCTACCGTGACACCGGGCAAAATAGTGGCAGCAGCACCGATCCATGCATTGCGTTTAATAACAACAGGCTTCACTTCCAGTGCCTTTCTTTTAGCCGGATCAACGGGATGTCCCTCCGAGAGAAGATTTACCTTTGGCCCGATCAACACATCATCTTCTATGATAATTTTACCAAGGGCAAGCATGGTACACGCATGATTGATGTAAATGTTTTTACCCACACGCACAAACTCGGCATGATTAACGAAAACCGGTTTCTGAATATACGTTGTAGGATCCAAAGGTTCACCCGACATTTCACCCCAGATCCGGCGCATTTTATCCGGTTCAAACGTAGCATTATACTGAATTAATAATTCGGATGTCCACAAGCCTGATTCGCCAATCTGGTTATACTGAGGATCGCTGAAAGCAACTATCTCACCTGACTGCAGACGCTCAAAAACATTCTGACTCATTTCGCTTTTTAATCAATTTGTGCATATTCCTCATCTGTCACTGCGTCCTTCCATTCCACGATACCCTTCTCTGTATTTGGAACAAGATAGATATGGCTCATGCTGGCATCTTTTGATGCACCATGCCAGTGATCGACATTTGGGGGACATTTCACTACATCCCCTTTATGAATAACTTCAATGGGTTGCCCTTTAATCTGATGATAGCCAATACCGGCTGTTACAATCAAAATCTGACCGGCTGGATGCATATGCCAGTTACTTCTGGCTCCGGGTTCAAAATATACTTCTCCACCTGCAGTGGTAAACACCGAATCATTATCCACCAATCCTTTAACGTAAGCATTACCTGTAAAAAACTTTGCAGGTGCCAGCTGCCCCTTTTCAAAAACATGTTCAACTTCTGTTTTGGCATCCTTATTCTGACTGTTGGTACAGGATGCAAGGATCACCACAAAGGTCAGAACAGTTGTTTTTAAAATTGTATTTAAGTATCTCATAATCGTTTTATTATTTTTCAGTTTAACATCAGATCCGGACTATGAACGTTTCTGTATCTTTTTTACGACAGTTCCATTTTGTCCCGTTTCAATTTTCACAAAGTAAATTCCAGAAGGAACATGATTTATATTTACTGTATTATCCTGCGATGTCATGATGCTTTTACCATTAATATCGAGCAACGATATTCGGTCAAAACGCCCTGATACGTTCAGGTAATTCTCTTCCTGATCCAGATAAACCTGAAAAAGGTCCTCGTTTTCATCCTTATGTTTAATACTGGTTGCCGTATCAGCAAGTTCCAGTTTAACTGATACATCTCCTTCACCCAACACAGCTTTTAATTCCTGCTGAGTTATGTTGTTAATTTTTCCAAGCCGGGTAAAGTTCCATGAATTTGGTGCATAATAAATGACCAGTGCACTTCCCTGGTATAGAATAATATCTCCCGGTTCTGTTGTAATCTGTTCATCATTTCTTGGTAAGCTTGTTCCAATTGAACCTACTTTTTCCATGCTGCCGTAGTCATGCATTTCTATGGTCAACGGCTTATCCTTTAACAACTCAATTAAAGCAGCTGTTGAAGAATTATCCACTAAAGTTGCCGTAAGCTCGGATGTATTATTGACAGTTAGTTTCATCATCGTTTGCTGAGCTAAAATTCCGGTTGCTGTTAAACAAAAAACCACCGTTAAAAAGAAGGTCCTTAATGATCTCATTGTTTTCGTTTATAATGTTTTTATGACTTATCCATAATTTCATGTTACAAAGGTGAGGAGAAAAGACTACTAAACATTACCAAAATTACAGAGCCTCTTACCCCGATTACGGAATCAACTGCCATCGGTCTCAGAAAATAACAGTTTCGGCACTAATCGCTGAATTATAAAGGCATAACAGGTCTCATATGAAACCTTTACCGCTGCTATTCAACTGATAAAATTGCTTCTTCAACAGGAATATCACCCGTACTCAGGGCCATTACCTTACCCATGGTTTCCTGATGCTTTAATACTTCCAGAATGGTGGTAGCCACATCTTCCCGCGGTACCGTTTTCTGAAGATTCGCCGACCCCGGGGTTACGGTCACTTTTCCAATACCATCTTCATCAGTAAGCCTTACGGGCCGAATAATGGTATAATCCAGCAATGATTGTTGCAATTCCTTATCGGCAAAATGTTTGGCAATATAATAGGGCTTAATGCCGGACTGTTCCCATTTTGAACGATCATCGGCCAGGTAAGCACTGACCATCACGTAGCGTTTAACTCCGGACTGCTCAGCAGCAAGCATACTTTTTACAGCGCCATCCAGATCGACCTCCAGTGTTTTATCATAGCCTGTTTTTCCACCTGAACCAGCAGTAAACACAACGGCATCCGTACCGGTCATTGCTTCAGCTATTTCGTCAATACTGTTCTCAAGGCTTCCAACTTTTACCGAAATTCCCAGTTCATCAAAGAATGGTTTTTGTTCTTCCTTTCTGATAAAGGCAGTGGGAGAAAAATTATCTGATTCTTTCATTTTCTGCGCCACCAGTTTACCTATTTTCCCATGAGCGCCAATAATTAATACATTCATGATTATTTGGTTTTATTATTTAGTCATTTTGTTCTGAAGATTTCACAACAGCATGCAACAATTCATGCAGTTTCGCGGCACTTTTAAAAGTTGGTGCATTACGGGTATTATTCCGGATATCTCCGGCCAGAAGCTTATAGATACAAGCTACATTTCTTGCAATGGAATTGTCCGGCAGATCATCGTACATATCAGATGGAGGAGTCAATGGTTTCAGTTCCTCATCCTCTCCTTTTGCGCCTTTTATTTCAAGTTGTATCATTTGTCCATGACCGTTGGCTCCTGAAACCTGAATATCGCCATCTGTTCCATTAATTTCCCACAGAAGATTGGTGCCTTTTGACATACCTCCACGGTAATGCACAGATACTGCTGCTCCACTTTTAAGTTTCCCTGCGATTAAAATCTGATCTTCAGCTGTTTTTGGTTTCAGTTCGCCGGTATCTGTAAGCTTAACCTGTGGAAAGTTATTGAACATCTGCGCTTTTAATGTTTCAAAATCGCCTAGCACGCTTGTTAATCCGGCCAGAGTATGACCTAAAGGAATGTTAAGCATATCAGCACCGTTCGCTTTATCAAACAGATAATAGGAATCCGTGGTTGCCATATCACCCCAGTTGCCTCCTGAACCAATTAAAGTGGTTGATAATACTTTACCAACATATCCGTCTTCAATCAGCTTTTTCAAATAAAGTACTTCGGGTGCATTTACCATTTGCGTTCCAACAACCGCGACTACGCCTTTACTTTCTGCTAATTCTGCCAATTGCCTGGACTCTTCCAACCCATTACCAAGAGGGTGTTCGCAGTACACATGTTTGCCGGCTTCCAATGCAGCCCTCACCAGTTCAAAATGGTGAGGAACCTTCACAGTAACTACTACTAAATCCACTTCGGGCGATGCAATAAGTGCATCAGCATTTTCAAATGCATGAGCTAAGCCCAGTGCATCTGCTGTTGCTTTCGAACTCTCCGGTGTACTGTTGGCAACACCGATGACTTCAAAAACGTCTGTTAAAGATTTCAGGGCCGGAATGTGAGCTGTTGCAGCCCAATGACTGTCTGGATTCAATCCTATAAAACCAATTTTTATACGTTTTTTTTCCATAAACCTATTTTGTTTTAGTGTTTAATATTTTATAAAAGACCTATATATTAAGCCTTTAGCTTTTTAAAACGGGCAAATGAGGATAGCCAAAAATTAAAACTATGATGCTGGTCTGCATCTTTAATTTGGCTGTAGAATAAATGGGTGCGTAATACTTCTATCAAATTTAGAAACTTACAATACAAAGATTGGATAAAATACCTTAAAGTATATTACCTGCATTACAGGTATCCTTACCATAATTACAGAAATGGAAATTATACTTTTTCAAAATCAACGGAAGCTTAAATAAGCTAAGATAATAGGCCGAGATTTAAGTATTGTACTTTATTCAGGTCATGTAACCGGCATTTCATTCAACCATTTACTTTTGAATAATCGAAATAAAAATATTGCACCTCGAAAACACAGTTCAATGCACATGGCAATCCATACACCACGTAAACCCATTACCGGAGCTAAGATCGCAGCCAGGACCAAACGTATAGCCCAAATGCTGGAGAAATTCATAATGCTTGGGACAAGCGTATCTCCTGCTCCTACAAATACACCATATGCTACAATTGAAGCGGCAAACATCGGCTCAGCAAATGCTTCTATCCGCAACGCCATCACTCCCAGCGATATTATTTCGGCATCCGGGGTCATAAAACGCATTATTAAAGGAGCAGCAAAATACATGATGGCACCCATCACTGACATGACCAGCATTCCCAGAAAAACGGTGATGTATGCAAAACGTTTTGCCAAATGTTTGCGCTGGGCACCAAAACTTTGGCCCACCAAGGTAGTAGCAGCTTCTGCAATTCCATACCCTGGCATATAGCACAATCCTTCTGCTGTAATGGCAAAGGAATTGGCTGCAATTGAAGCCACTCCTAATGGCGCCACAATAACCGTAGATAATATTTGTGCTCCCATAATAACGGTATGCTCCAGGGTCATTGGAAAACTTATTTTCAGTGCTTTTTTTAATATATTTTTCTGAGGCCGGAAGCTTCCTTTTTCTTTAGTTAAACGTAAATTTTTATCTTTCGTAATCAGATATGACAACAATAAAACTGCAGTAACAAAATAGGCAATGGCCGTACCAAGGGCAGCACCGACGACTCCCAGGTTCGCACCCGGGACATGCAAACTGAAGCCCAGAACGTGTAATTCTCTGGATGGGAAAATCAGAAAAAAATTAAAAATAACGTCCAGTATTGTCATTATAACATTCAAAGCACTTGGGATATGCATATTCCCACTACTTCGCAACATACCACTGGCAAGAAAATTTAATTGAAGTGCAGGTAATGATAAAATAAATATTAAAAAGTATTTTGACGCATCAGCAGCAATCGAATTATCACCTCCCAACCAATAAGGCAATCGGGGCGCAACCACAGCACCAATAGCTACCAATACCAAACTAAACAATAACGTACTTATTATGGCTTGTCTGAGTATGGCTCTCGCCCCTTTACGGTCATTTGCTCCAATGCGATGCGCTACCTGAACCGAAAATCCCGCAGCCACAGTGGTACATATTCCCCAAAATAACCAGGTGGATGAAACCACAAGTCCTATAGATGCCGAAGCATGTGCACCTAAACTGCCAACCATCGATGCATCAATATACTGCATGGCAATGGATGAAAATTGCGCGATAATTGCAGGAATACTCAAAAGTACGGTTAACTGCAGTTGTTGCCTGAATGATAAGTGCTCCTTGTTCTGTAAAAGCGACAATAAATAACTACTTCTTTTCAAAAAGTTCTTTTTTATTGTTTCACGATAGCATCCAACACATTCTTAATCCGTATCAATCCCTCCTGTAATACATCTTTTGGACAGGCAATATTCAAGCGGATAAATCCCTCGCCGGCTTTACCATAAATTGTTCCTTCATTCAACCATACCTTTTCACGATCCAACATTTGTTTTACAAGTTCTTCAGATGAACTGTTTAAAACCGAACAATCAATCCACATCAGATAGGTTGCTTCAAGGGGAAGAATTGGAAATTCAGGTAAGTTTTCGGAAAAGAAATCTTTTACCATCAAATAATTCCCCCATAAGTATTTTTTCAAATTATCAATCCAAAGTTCCGAATCCGGATGTGTATATGCCGCAATTAAAGCTTCAACAGCAAAGGGACTGATATCGCATACTTCGTTAATATTTATCGCTTTATCTACACGTTTTCGTATTTCTTTATCGTAAGCAAAAATATTTGCAACCTGTAATCCGGCTAAATTAAAGCTTTTGCTGGGGGCTGTACAGGTCACAGAATTTTTTAAATATTGCAATCCTAATGAAGCAAACGGTATATGGGTATGCCCCGGATGTACAAGATCGCAATGTATTTCATCCGATACCACAAATACATTATTCCGGAAACATATTTCACCGACCCTTTCCAGTTCCTCTTTTGACCAGGCACGACCTGCAGGATTATGCGGATTGCACAACAGCATCAGTGTTGTCATAGGATCAGCAGCCTTTTCTTCCAGATCATCAAAATCAATGGAATAGATCCCATCGGAATAAATTAAATCATTGGAAACACTCTCACACTTATTATTTCTAATAGATGAGAAGAAGCAGTTATAAACCGGTTCCTGGACAATAACTTTATCTCCGGGATTAGTCAGGGCTAAAACAGCTGCTGAAACAGCAGGCACAACACCCGTAGTATATATCATCCAGTCCTTTTCGACATAAAAATTATGTCGACGTTCAAACCAACTGATTACAGCCTGATAATAGGCGTCTGGTACTTTTGCATAGCCAAATACCCCGTGCTGCACCCTTTCTGCAAGAGCGTCGATAATTGGCTGAGCTGTTTTAAAATCCATATCTGCCACCCACATGGGAAGAACATCCGGATTAGAATTGCTGTCCCATTTGTATGAATTACTTCCTCTGCGATCAACAATTTCATCAAATTTACCGGGCATATCAAACATTCACTTCATTTTCAACGGTTATAACACAAGCACCCGGTTCTTTGCAATTTTCATCAATAATCACTTCGCCAATACTTTGTGCAACGATCTCTCCACCCTTAGGATTTTTTACACTTTTGACAGGGCTATTAATTTCTGCTTTAAGTGTGCTGTATTCAAAGGCTAAATCAGCATCATCCTTCATGATGCAATTCTCCATGACAAGATTTTCAGCATAACATAACGGTTGCGTTCCACTGATCACACAATTGACCAAACGAAGGTTTTTTGAATGCCAGCCTAAGTATTCACCTTCAATAACAGAATCGTAAACAGTCACATTTTCGGTATTCCAGAAAGCATCTTTACTCTTTAAGTTTGAATTATGTATTTCAACATTCCTGGTATATTGAAAACTGTAGTTCCCCTGAAGCAAAAGATTGTCAATTTTAATGTTATCACAATTTTTGAATATATAATCACCATTTTTTACATTAACATCCTTAAATTCTATATTTCTGCAATACCAGACACATTCTACTGCATCGTTGAGCTGAACATTTTCAACATATAAACCGTCAATCTCACGAAACATTTTTGGTGCATCCACTCGAGTGTTTAACATCCGAAAATTATTACAATACCAAATGGCAGCACGTCCATATGGTGTAAACAATGAGTTCTTAATAACTGAATTTGTATTGTGCCAGAACGGATACTTCCCATAAAACTCACAATTATCGGCATAAATATCACGAGCTTCCTTTAAGGCTGATTCACCAGGATAAAACTTTACATTTATAAGCTGTAAATCGTGGGCCGCAAACAACGGTCGCTCTCCCTCAAAAAATCTATTTTCTAAGCAATTCATCAGATAGTTTCTTTATAATATTCATTGATGCAAATATCAGGATAGAAACTAAATTAATATGACCATAATTCCAGTACCTGCTACCAATATTACGGTTTCAAACCAGTAAAATGCAATAGACAAAATACGTTTACCGCCTAAATCAAGATGTGAAATTTTTCATTCAGTAAAGATGATTACTAAACTCTAAGTCCAACAACAGAATATTCTCAATAATAAATCAATGCATCCTGGATTGAACACATTGATCATTATGAGTAACGTATATAGGAATTCTGCAGGTCAGAAGGAAACGCCGGTCAGTTTTTCGGACAGCTCCCAGAGTTTTCCTGCCTTTTCTTCATCCCTTGAAAGTTCATTGGATTCAACTTTTACCGGATATCCCTTCATTTCCATGAAGCCATCAGGCCCGAAATAATCACCCGACTTTGCCTCCGGATCGGTTGCAGCTCTCAGAGTTGGCAGCGTTCCTTTCTCTACCTTTTGTGCAAAAAACAGGTTCATGAATCGGAAAAAGGGTGTATGCCTGGCCAGTTCTGTAGATGTAGCTCCTGGATGCGCTACAGTAACCAAAAGTCCATCAGGATCACCACTCAGTTTTCTGCTTAGCTCATAGGTAAAATACAGGTTTGCCAGTTTGCTGTCGCCATAGGCACGGTTGGTGTTATATTTTCGTTTATCCCAGTTAAAATCAGAAAAATCCAGTTTACCCATCCGGTGCCCCATACTCGAAGTAGCAACAATGCGGGAACCCTTTGTTTTTTTCAGGAGTGGCATCAAATGCCCCGTTAGTGCAAAGTGCCCCAGGTGATTCGTTCCCATCTGTATTTCAAAGCCATCCTCTGTTCTCGAAAAAGGACACATCATAACACCGGCATTATTAATTAAAATATCCAGCTGCGTGTATTTTGATATGAATTTATCCGCAAATGATTTAACCGATTTCAGACTGGCAAGGTCAAGGTCCATCACATCCACGTCAGCCGCAGGAAACTGATTTCTGATTTCTTCAGCAACACGATTTCCCTTTTCGGTATTTCTGACCGCCATAATAATTTTCGCTCCCTTACCAGCCAGAACCCTGGCCGCTTCCTTGCCTAAACCACTCGTTGAGCCGGTCACGATTACCACTTTTCCTTTTTGATCCGGAATATCCTGTGTTGTCCATTTTGTTTTCATCTCAATTCTGTTTAGCCAGTAATTTACAAAAAAAGATTCATATAGGTATCTAAAAGAAATTACACCAATATTTAACCGTTCTCAATCACAATGTTATCAATTAGAGGAATAAACAAAACACCTTTGAAATACGGGGAGTTTTGTTTATTCAATGTTCTGATTTGTTCATGGGATCATCTTTTACTTCAAACTTTCCTTAAAGAAGGATTCCAGTTTTTCAAAAGGAATATAGTTTTTATCACCACCGTCATACAAATCGATGTGATTAGCCTCAGGTATTATTACCAACTCTTTGGGTTGTGCAGCACTTTCATAAGCCTTTTTACTCCAGTTAATAGAGTGTGCATTTTCTCCAACAATAATTAAAACCGGACGTGGCGAGATCTCTTCGATATGGCTTATTAAAGGAAAGGTCATAAATGACAGTGCACTTGTCAGGGTAAAATTGTCCAAGGTATTCGGATGCCAGCCTCTTTCTGTACCATAGTATTCATAAAACTCTTTCATAACCGGAGGTAATATACCCGGTGCTTTTTGGGCGGGTTTTTTAGGCCACCCCATACCAGGCATTTTAGGTTCTCCTTTTTCAAAGTCCTCCCAACGTTGTTTCGCCAGGCGCTCTTTTGTCTTCTCACGATCCCTGGCAGTTGTACTTCCATCTATGCCATTTCGAATCCAGTCACTAATATCGTACATACTTGCTGTTGCAACAGCTTTAATACGGGGATCTGCCTGCGCTGCCGTTAGAGCAAATCCTCCACTGCCACAAATTCCAATTACACCAATTTTATCCCGATCAACAAAGTCGCGGGTACCTAAATAATCAACACCTGCACTGAAATCCTCTACGAAAACTTCAGGACTTGATAAATCTTTTACATCACCACCGCTTTCACCATTAAATGATTCGTCGAAGGTTAAGGCTACAAAACCCCGTAACGCCATTTCCTGAGCATATACGGTTGGTCCCTGTTCTTTGACTCCTCCATATGGTGCACCAATTAAAATGGCAGGATGCTTCTTAGATTTATCAAAATCTTTTCGCAGATACAAATGTGCGGCAATACTTATACCAAAACGGTTTTTGTATTGCACAGGCGTTAATGATAATTCCGGATTCAATGGTTTTGTCAAATAAATATCATCGCCCTGCGCTAATTTTAATGGTCCATCATTTTGACTATACATTATTCCTGTAAACATCAGGATTATTAATGTCAAGATTGCTACTTTCTTCATGTTTATTTGTTTTTAATTTATACTCTATAATTTATTGTAATCATTATCTGAAACCGGTTTCAACCATTCTACCTTTCCTCCGTTAGCCGGAATTGATATTGCAACATGAGAAAACCAGCTATCCCTGGATGCTCCATGCCAGTGGTTGACATCTGTGGGAATATAAACCACATCACCGGCTTTAAGAGATTTTGCAGATTTGCCATCCTCCTGGTACCAACCTGTTCCGGCAGTACAGACAAGTATTTGTCCTCCGTCATGATGAACATGCCAGTTATTCCGACAGGTCGGTTCAAAATTCACATTGGATAAAAATAATGGTGTTTTACCGGGCATAGTGACCATTTTCAAGTATGAACGTCCGCTAAAATATTTTCTGAACATAAAATTGTACATGCCCATACCAAACATGTTTCCCTTTTTAAATTCATTCTTTGTTAAGTACTTATCCCGGTATTCGAAAGTACTTTTACTTTCTTTCACAGGTAGTGCATTGTATTGGTCATCCGAAACAGCTTCAAGCCATTCATTACGACCTTCCTCTCCGGGAATTTCCAAAGAGATGTGGCTAAACCAACTTGTAGCTTTGGCACCATGCCAGTGTTTTACTCCGGCGGGAATATAAACAAAGGAGCCCTCAGACAGGCTGAGCGGTTTATCACCCTCCTGCTGATACCAACCCTCTCCAGCAATACAAAGAAGCATTTGCCCACCTCCACTCCTTGCATGATGAATATGCCAGTTATTCCGACATCCCGGTTCAAATGTTACATTTGCCATAAAAACCGGACACTCCCCTGGTTTCGTCAGTGGATTAAGAAAAGATTTTCCGGTAAAATATTTCGAAAACAAATCATTTGGCATCCCAGTACCAAATATGTTTACGTTTTCGAATGCTGTTTTGTCTGTGTACTTCATTTCAATTTCTTCTTATATTATTCTTCATGGTATGTTCATTATTCGTTTAATGAATAATTTCATCCGGAACAAAATTCGATGTAAAAGTTTAATAAAACAGACCCGGATTACGGAATAAGATACCCGCATTACAGATAACGCCCTAAAACTCTAATTTTCAGATTATTTAACAGGTTACACTCGCCGAATTCTACCCTAATTACTGTATTACTTACCAATATTACAGAATGTAAAATATCTTCGTATTTTATATCAGATACTTCATTAATTTTGGGTCATATTTTAACAAAAATAAAGATGAATGACATTTTTAAAATCAATTCTGTAACAGAGTATAACAACATGGTAGGACAGGAAACGCTGCACCCTTTGGTTAGCGATATTGATTTTTCAAAACTGCAGCCATTTTATGATCCGGACATTCACACTCACTATTCCAAAACACAATTGAACGTTTATGCTATATTTTTAAAAGACATCAAATGTGGTAGCATGACCTATGGAATACAGAACTACGATTATGAGGAAGGTACTTTATTGTTTATTTCTCCAGGACAGGTATTTGGAGTTGAAGGTGATATTAAAAATGAGTCATTATCCGGAACAGCTCTGATTTTTCATCCGGACCTTCTCCGGGGAACTACGCTGGGTAAACATATTGATGATTATACTTTCTTTTCATACGAAGTAAATGAAGCTCTGCATTTATCATCAAGGGAAAGAGAAAGCATAAACGAATGTTTCAAAAATATAAATTACGAATTACAACATGCGATTGATAACCATAGTAAAACACTAATAGTATCTTATCTGGAACTGTTCCTCAACTATTGCAAACGGTTTTATGAGCGCCAGTTTATCACCCGAAGCCATGTTAATAAAGATATTCTGGTTCGCTTTGAAAACGTTTTAAAGGATTACTTTAAAACAGATCTTCCAATTGATTTGGGATTGCCATCCGTGCGTTACTGCGCAGAAAAACTATTTATTTCTCCAAATTATCTTGGCGACCTGTTGAAAAAAGAAACCGGAAAATCAGCACAGGAACACATTCAGCAGAAAATGATTGATGTGGCTAAAGCTAAAATATTTGACACAGATAAATCAGTTAGTGAAATTGCTTACGAGTTGGGATTTAAGCATCCTCAGCACTTTACAAGGATGTTCAAAAAAAGCGTTGGAATGTCACCAACAGTTTATCGAACGTTTAATGAGAATTAAGCGCGGTTTCACATAAATAAGATTAAAAACTAAAAAGACATACAACATGATTTTAGAAGAAACATATACATTATCGAATGGAATTAAAATTCCAAAACTCGGCTTAGGAACCTGGTTCATTAACAATAAAAATGTAGAACAGGCTGTAAAAGATGCCGTAAGAAACGGTTACAGACATATTGATACAGCCCAGGCTTATCGCAATGAAAGCGGTGTTGGTGAAGGAATAAGAAATTGTGGTGTTAAAAGAAATGAGATGTTTGTGACCACCAAACTGGCTGCAGAGGCAAAATCGTATAAAAAAGCAGTGACATCCATTGACAAATCACTTACAACATTTGGTTTGGATTACATTGACTTGATGATTATTCACAGTCCACAACCGTGGATGAAATTTCGTGGAAACGATCCATACTTCGAAGGTAACCGCGAAGCCTGGAGAGCACTTGAAGAAGCGCATATAGCAGGTAAACTGCGTGCAATTGGAGTTTCAAATTTCGAAAAACAGGACATCGATAATATCCTTGCTTCCTGCACAGTAAAACCAATGGTCAATCAAGTCTTAGCGCATATAAGCAATACACCCATGGATCTTATCGAGTATTGTAAGGAGAAGGATATTCTTGTTGAAGCTTATTCGCCGGTTGCACACGGAGAACTATTAAAAAATAATGAAGTTAAAACCATTGCAGAGAAATACGGTGTTTCAATTCCGCAATTATCGATTCGTTACTGCCTTGAGCTGGGGCTTCTTCCCCTGCCTAAAACAGCAAATCCGGATCATATGAAAAATAATGCTGATGTAGATTTTGTTATAGCTGAAAATGATATGGACATCTTAAAAAACATAGCTAAAATTAAAGACTATGGAAGTGCCAGTATGATGCCGGTATATGGAGGCAAAATGAACCTGAAAACACTACTTGCAATGATATTTCGGACTAATCGCAGTTAGTTTAAATGAAATAGTAACAGAAACCTCAATTACCATTAGATAAGGTTTTTTATTGTCTTAACATCTCAGCTTATTACCTAAATCCACTATTTCTTACCCAAATTACGGAATATGGTTTTACAGCGGGTCAAGCTGATAATTGTTGCCTATCTTTGTAAGTGTAACCGATAAGATTTTTATTATGAGTCAGGTTAACAGAATAAATTCAGTAAAGGAATACAACAATCTGGTTGGACAGGAAACCCTGCATCCATTGGTAAGTGTTATTGATTTTTCCAAAGTTAAGCCTTTTGAGTTTTTCAAGGTGCATATGAATGTGTATGCCATTTTTTTAAAGGATATCAAATGTGGTAATATAACGTATGGGATTAACAACTATGATTATGAAGAAGGCACGCTGATTTTTATATCTCCGGGCCAGGTTTATGGCGTTGAAAGCAATGGCGAAAAGCAACAGGCCTTCGGCACTGCCATCATCTTTCATCCGGATCTGATCCATGGCACATCGCTGGGCAAAAATATTCAGGATTATACCTTTTTCTCATACGAAGTGAACGAGGCATTGCACCTTTCTGCGAGGGAAAGAGAGATTATAAACGATTGTATCAATAAAATAAACTACGAACTTGAACATGCTATTGATGCACACAGTAAAACACTTATTGTTTCTTACATTGAACTCTTTTTAAACTATAGCAAGCGGTTTTACGAACGTCAGTTTATTACACGCAGCCACGTTAATAAAGACATCCTGACACGCTTCGAGCATGTATTAAACAATTATTTTGCATCTGATGAACCTCTTGAATCGGGATTGCCGTCGGTTCGCCACTGTGCCGATAAGCTGTTTATTTCGCCAAACTACCTTGGCGACTTGCTAAAGAAAGAAACAGGAAAGTCAGCACAGGAACACATCCAGCTTAAAATGATTGGTGTAGCTAAAGAGAAGATTTTCGACTCTGAAAAATCCATCAGTGAGATAGCTTATGAGCTGGGGTTCAGGCATCCTCAGCATTTTACACGGATGTTTAAAAAGCAGGTGGGAATGTCACCGATTGAATACAGGAACCAAAATTAAAATAACCTGGTACAATAAAAACCCCGACTTCTAACGTAGCCGGGGTTTGGTTCCGATTATTTACTACTGCTTATAGCTTACAGTAAATACTTAATGCCTTAAATTACTTTGCTCACTGTAATTATTGTGCAATGCTGAATCAAAATTGAATGCATCCTAAAACGGATCGGTCAGTTTTTCCTGCCTTTTCTCTGCTTCATTATAAAACCAACAACACCCATAAATCCCCCCATGAATCCGCTTATAGCTCCACTCATGCCATTATTGAATGCATTCTGAGTATGTGTTTGCGGAAAAGAGATGATGAAATATACCATAATAAAACTCATAATGAATCCCATTATTCCTCCTATGAGTCCCTGTTTTACGTAAGTTTTAACCATGTTTTATTCTTTTTACAATTATTACCTAACTGATTATCTACCCTACCAAAGCAGCGTACTAATGAAAATACCCCACTGGTGATCCTTCATTTTCATCGGTCCATACCAATCATAATTCAGAGCACAACCGAAAGAGAACGTTTTATACGAAAGTCCGAGTCGACCATAAGCATGGCTCCTGTCGTGTTTTCCTGTTTCGGTATTCTGATTATATAATGCCTGAGCCCTCGTGTACAGCGACCACTTGTCCTTTATTACGGGTCTGTATTCTGCCATGGCTAAGGCCTCATAATTATGGCTTTCACTTAAATATAGTCCTGATATAATAGCACACATAAAGGTTCTGCTCATGTATGCGTACTGCCCTCCGGCATATGGACGAAAGCCCCATATTGAACTATAAGCAGCACCTGAAAGCACACTAACATTTTTAACCAGCTCATACTTCAAAAGCATCAGGTTCAAAGATTCTCTCAGGTATTCATCATTGTCGTAATTTGCTTTTATATATGAAAGTGAAAAAAATCCTAATTTGCTTTCCGGACTAAATTTTTTATCGATGATTAGTTGTGATGTCCAGCTTTTGGTTCCTAAAACAACTTCAAGCGGAATTGGTGCAGATGTTGGAGCTGCCCCACTTTTGGATTGTGCACTGGTTGGAAAAGAAACGAACAATGCGATTATCGACAACACAACAGAAAACGTATAAACTCTAAATTTATTCATGAAAATTATGCATTATAATGATTATAATGCAAAAGTAAAGGCCGGGAAAATGAAATCCTTTTACATTTGTTAAAAAATCATTTTCTTGATCGGATCCGGCTTAAAGAAACCTGTGAAATGCCAAGAAATCCTGCCGTATCACCCAGGCTAATGCGCTGTTGCAGATGGCCATATTCCTCAATAAACCGGGCATACCGTTCTGTTGCATCCAGATAAAGCAGGTTCTTCAGATTTGAAATTGCGGTATAGGCTACCATGGAAACAAACCTGCGGGCAAAGCTTTCAAACGAGTGATAGGTCTGGCACAAGCGCTCAAAATCTTCATATTCGAGATAACTTATCCTTGTATCTTCGATGGCTATAGTTGAATACTCAGCGGGCAGATTATTAAAAAAACTGTCGGTAGCAATAAAAAAATCCTCCTCTTCAAAAAACCGTAGTACATACTGATTGTCCTTATGATAATAGTTATGCTTTACCAGACCTTCCTCAACAAAAAAAAGACATTTACATATCCGCCCATGTGCATGGATCACCTCTCCCTTTTTATAATCCCGGGTTTGAAAACAATCCGACAGTTCTGCAGATGCCTCTTCAGATAAAGGGAATAAACTATTTACACCTTTAATAAACAAACTCATAATTCCGCTTTTATGGCAAGAATGCCAGCATTAGTTATACCTATAACTTAGATATAACCGGAAATATAAGTCTATTGTTGGAAAACAACAATTAATTAATCTTTTTCCTCTAATGCTCAAATACCTGGGATGCGTCATTCATAAATACCATGTCTCAAATTTCATGAGTTTAAACATGTATCTCTGAAAATATAGCCATGCGCAACGTGAAAGAAAATATCCCGGTTTATTGGGACAGAGATTTTTATAGAATCTTTAATAAAATCCCCCACCAATTGTCAAAGCCAATTGGCACCCCCTTTTTACTTCGATACGCTTCGCTACTCAGTAAGCAAAAGGGGGACAGCGTGATATCAATTTGCTATAGGCCGTCCTCCTTTGGAAAAGGAGGTGTCCCGATTTATCGGGACGGAGGATTTAGGCATTAAAGCTAGAATGACAAGCAATGGCTTAAAATCACTAGAAATTGAATAGATATTAACAAACAAAACTCTGTTTATCAAAGAATTAAAATCCTTAAACTATATTAAATTTGAAATAGTTCAAATTTTATTTTTTTAGTTTTTTGGTATCAATATCCCAATATAGATTTTTAATTCTAGTTTGTTCTATTTCTGGAGTATAACCTAACTGTTCATTACAAATCTCAAATAAGTTTGATTTTATACTTTTTACCTCATCGATATAGTTATATCCAACAATAATCTTTTCAATTTTAAGTAGTGGTACTTCATAATCGTTACTTTTATTGGAAGTAAAATAGATTGGTAATCTTAAATATCGAATGTTATTTTTATTTTCAATTATTTTGTATAAATCAGATTTAATAATCGGGAATATTGGTTCATTCTTTAAAGTAACAGTCCTATTAATTGCTCCTGAACGCATTTCTCTTCTATCAAATACCAAACGAACTTCCTTTTCTATACTAAACATTTTCGATTTATGAAATGCATACAATTTTCCAAAATCAACATCAATAAAAGGTTCTTGATTAACATTTGCATTTAGGAATCTAAGTAATTGCATAAACTTTCTTCTTTGGTCAACTCCATAACTCACTTTACTTAAATGAAAATCATTCCATTCATCTAAACTATTTTGAACTGAGAAAACTAAAGCAACTCCTTTCCCATTCTTTCCATAAAGTCTCCACATATTGAACTCATCAGATGAATTATTTAATATATTTTCCTCACAAAATGAAAAAATGAAAAGATTATCCTTAGCATCTTTGATAACAGAATCACTCAAATCAAATATTTTACTGGCAAAAGTAAATTCACGAGGATCATTTAAATTGTGTAAATTATATAAACGAATTGCTTTTTCCTGAAGAATAGAATTCAGTGCGAATATATTCGTAAAATGTACAACTTGTTTTTGTTCATAGTAATAAGGGCTACCAATAAGATTCAGATTTTCAGATGGTATAGTATAATGATTTCTTGTCCATACCTCTCTTCCCTCCTCAACATGTCCATTACGGAACTGACTAAAATTAATGCCAGGGAAAAGATTATTTACTCTTCTCTTAAATTTTAAAATTTTGTCATTTTTTTCCATAGATAAAGTTATAGGTAGAAAGTTTTATTTTTGTAAAGTAATTTCTTTTAAATATGTACTTACTGTTCAAATCAGGCTCATTTCAATTTTGGTGGATTAAAGGTATGGAATTGAGGGGAATTAAGCAAGGGTTTAGAAATAAGACATAAGATATAAGACTTGGTTTTGTGGCGCTTGTAGTTTTTAAGTAATGAAATCCTCCGTCATCCCGATATGCATTGGGATGACACCTCCTTTTGAAAAAGGAGGACATCGTGACGGTCTATCTACTGTGGTCCTATCAAAGTAAGGCTGAGGATTTATCAAACATCAGGTTCCTCTTCCAGTTTTTCTACCATATTCTGAATATCCATCGCCACATAATTAAGATTGTAGATTACTTCATTTTCTGAAAATCTCAAAACAGTATATCCCAATTCTGTCAACCACTTTTCACGGTCGTAATCTTCAGGGCCATTGGTTTTGTGAGAACTACCATCCACCTCAATGATCAGGTTTAGTTTCCGGCAAATAAAATCTACAATATAGTTTCCAATTTTGTACTGCCGGTTAAACTGATATCCGTTTAATTGTTTTGCCTTTAGTAAATCTCTCCAGAGAATAGCTTCTCCCATTGTGCCCAGTTTTCTGCTCTCCCGCGCAAAATCTTTATTGTGCTGATTGTAATTTAGTTTCATTTGTTCAGGGTTTGTTCAAAGGTATGAATACCTGGACCCTTTTCAAAAACTATTGTAACGGAAATCCTCCGTCATCCCGATATGCATTGGGATGACACCTCCTTTTGAAACAAGAGGACATCGTTAACCGTAATAAAGCTATGAGTCTTACTTTGAATATCTGAAAAATAAGAATACAGTTTAATCTTACTTTTTCATTCCACTCCCTAAATAAAACCCGGGATGTGGTGGCTGGTTGTAGGCTGTATTTTGCCACGCTATGCTCAACCGGTATTGCGGATCCTGCATCAGTGTTACAAATCTGTAGTCGGTTGGAATCGTAGTTGAATAAATATGTAATTCTGTATTATCTGCGGTTCGCCATATCACCTCTTCACGCCAGTCTCCCAATATATCCCCACTTAAACAAGGTGTTGCCTTGGTTCCGTTATTGGAGACACATTCTCCGGCTGTTAATAAATTAATGGTTGTGGAATTTTCCCAGTCCCATTTATCAATCTGGTTTCTGTCCAGTAACTCACGCGTTAGGTCCCCATCCCACCAGATCACAAAATTTGTTGATCGTGGCCCTCTTTCAGAAATTGTTTCGCCATGTACATCACGTAATCCACCCGGACCACCCCAGTTTTCGCATCCGGGATAGCGGGGATCAATATCTGCAGCGACACCTCTGCCTACGTCAACTCCGGGACCAACGCTCCAAAGAATTTCTCCGGTAGCTGCATCAAACATAGCAACACCCGGTGTTTGCAGGGCAACAGTTTTCCCTTCATTTTCGTGAATCCCAAATACCTCCTGCCCGGGCCTTTCCGGATCCAGATCAGAAATATGCAGAGCATCTCCATGACGCAAACCCGTGGTGTAAAGTCCCTGCCCGTTATCATCCACCGTCATAGCTCCCACACAAAATTCATCCTTCCCATCATTATCAAAATCACCCACACTTACCGAATGATTGCCTTGTCCGGAATACGGATTTTCTGCATCTTTTGAATCAAATACCCAACGTGAGGTTAACTTACCATTTCTGTAATCCCAGGCTGCAACAGCAGTCCGGCCATACCACCCGCGTACAAAAACGGCACTTGGCAGATGACCGTCCGGATAAGCCACACCTGCAGAAAAACGGTCAGCCCTGCTTCCAACACTATCATTATTGCCGTTTCCTCCTATGCCTCCCCAACCATCAATCGGGTAACGATCAGGCAGATAGTTTTCTGTTGCTAAAGCACGTCCGGTTTTCCCATCAAAAATAGTCAGATATTCCGGCCCGTTTACAATTTTACCATACATCGGAGAATTCCCGTCCAGCGTTCGCCAGTCCTTTTTCGGGTCACCAATTACATTCCCCTGTCCGTCGACTGTGCCATCTGCCGTTTTACATATCATTTCGGCACATCCGTCTCCATCAAAATCATAAACCAGAAACTGGGTATATGCTGCTCCGGAACGTATATTTTTCCCAAGATTAATTCGCCATAGCATGGTGCCATCCATCTTGTAGGCATCAATGATCTGTTCGCCGGTCAGTCCTCTTTGCGGTGGATTCCTTACAAAAGAAGGCTGCCACTTCAGAATTATCTCGTACTTTCCATCTCCATCCAAATCTGCTACTGAGGCATCGTTAGCTGAATATGTGTTTTCTCCTCCATTGATAATTGTTGAAGGAGGTATCTGAAGCGGCACGGTCAGATATTGTTTAACAACGGTATCTGCCTTCAAAGTAAAGTTGCTTCCTGATTTTTCGAACGGTTTTATGCCTGACTTAACTATTGAATAAATGTAGGTTTCAGATAAGCGGCATGTATGATCAATAAAAAAAGTAACCTTGCTGACAGGTGATGGATTAAGTTTTATGGTGTTATTATGACTATCAGATCTGTAAACATCAAACGAAATAGCATCAGCATCCGATTTCAGTAAGCGCCAGCTGATAAATGCAGAATCAGGTGATGTACGTACAACAACAACTCCCCGGTCCATATTCTCCATAAGTCGTTCTGCCTGTAACTCAAACCGGAATAAAGACAACAAAATGAAAAACGAAAGAAATGCAGATATGCGTCTCATGATAACCTTATAAAACTACTGCTTTGGAAATGTACTCTCTCCAATATAAAAACCTGTATTAGGCGGTTGATTATACCCAACATTTTGCCAGGCAATACTAAGCCGGTATTGTGGATCCTGCATTAATGTCACATAGCGATAATCCGTTGGATATATCGTTGAGTAAATCCTGATTTTCTGATTATCACGTGTCCTCCAGATCACCTCTTCCCGCCAGTCGCCAAACAAATCAGCGCTCAACACCGGTGTAGCCTTTGAGCCATTATTGGAATTGCATTCATAATCCTGCAGGAGAATTTTCTCCTTGTTCTGTTCCCAGTCCCATTTTGTAATTCTGTTTCTATCCAGCAATTCACGTAAAAGATCCCCATCCCACCAGATCACAAAATTTGTACTTCTGGGCTTGGGTCCTATATCGTTTCCTTTTGCATCGAACAAACCATCTACATTTGTCCAGAACTCAAATCCTTCGTACCTGGGATCAATATCAGCGGCACAGGCTCTGCCAACATCCCATCCGGGATTCTTTCCCCAAATAATCTCGCCAGTCAGGGCATCATACAATGCTTCACCGTACCCATTTTCATAGCCTTTTACAGGTTCCTCATTTTCATGCGGTCCCCACACTTCCATTCCCGGTCTTTGAGGAACCAGATCTCCTACATACAGTGCATCACCATGCCGAAGCCCTGTACTGAATATTCCTGTCCCATTATCATCTACAACCATGGCACCGTAAATTATCTCATCTTTTCCGTCATTATCCACATCAGCCACATTTATATTATGATTTCCCTGACCGCTGAATAACTCCAGTCCCGGCTTTGAGCTGTCAAATACCCACCGCTGAGAGAGTTTGCCATCCCTCCAATCCCACGCTGCTAAGACAGATCGTCCATAGTATCCCCGGCACATAATCACACTTGGAAGTTTTCCATCCAGATATGCTACGGCTGCCAGAAAACGGTCCGCCCTGTTAGCAGTATAATCATTCTGACCATTACCTCCAATACCTCCCCAGCCACCAAGATTACCTCTGCCGGGTACATAATCGGTTGTTGCCAGTTCTTTTCCTGTTGCTCCCTCAAAAATGGTGAAGTATTCGGGTCCTGTTACTATCTTACCAAATGTCCTGCTTTGTTGATTTCGGTCCACCCAGTCAGCATCCGGATCGCCAATAACGTTACCTGTACCATCCGTGGTACCATCAGCAGTTTTCATGGCAATTTCAGCTTTCCCGTCACCATCCAGATCGTATACCATAAATTGTGTATAATGCGCTCCTTCCCTGATATTTTTGCCAAGATTAATGGTCCACAATAAGGTCCCATCCATTTCGTAAGCCTGGAATATTGGATCAGATGTTAAGCCAAGATGCGAGTTATCATGTCCCCGCCCTGTCATGTGGATCACCAGTTCATATTGCCCATCACCATCCAGATCAGCTACGGATGCATCATTTGGAGAATACCGGTAAGGTGTCTGCAAAGGAATCTCCCAATAGGGCTTATCCCAAGGTTTACAGGTACTACTTTCATCTGTTTCTTTCTTATCCTGAATTGGCCTTAACACATATTGTGCATCATCAGTCGCCTTGTCATCTGTAAAATTTGTAACGGAAAGAGGTTTTGTATTTAGAAGTTTTCCATCCCTATAGAGGTTAAATGTTGCCTGTTCAGGGTCGGAATTTAACAAACGCCAGCTAATAAAAACAGAATCTTCCCCTGCAGGTATGGCCACCATTCCACGGTCCAGCCTTTCCAGATGACGCTGTGCATTCAGATTAAATAACAAACCCTGAGAAAGTATTAACAGAGAGAAAAGAATAGTATGCTTTAACATGTCGTTTAAATCAGTTTTTAATTTTCAGCGTTACTGCGCCCTGTTCCAGTCCATCAGCCTGTACATTTACTGTAATTTCACCTGAGTCCGCTTCAGCACGTACGATTGCCGTACAACTTCCATTCAGGACCCTGCGACTGGATTCAAAAAAAGGAATATGTGTCTCCAGATCAGCATTATCAACAGCAATAACAGAACCGGGTCCTGCTACCGTAAATGAAAGCATGTTATCACTGTTTGGGCAGGATACTCCGTTTTCATCTACTATTTCTGCCGTAACATACACCACATCGTCAAAATTGTCAGATAGTGTATTGCTGCTCGCAGTCAGCTTAATTTTAAGTGGATCACCAGCCGTCTTCATTTCATGAACAGTAACATCCTTACCGTCATTTCGCCCCACCACTTTTATGGTTCCCGGCTCAAAGGTAAATTTAGCTTTCACCGGAGCAGCATTTTCAGGAACAGAGAAAACGCCTCTTGATGTTCCATTCAGGAAAATCTCCACTTCCTGCGTATTGGCATAGACCTCCACTTCAGCCACATCATAGGTATCTTCATCAGCAGGACTCCAGTTTGAAACAAGCGGGCCATTGCCTGCATTAAAAGCACTGCGCACCAAATGCACATAAGGTTCTTCACCCCACCAGCTCTGACGCTGATATGCCAGTGTGGTCTCATTTCCCAGGCGATCCAGCAATCCAAAATGATGGGATATTGCCGGCCAGTTGGCTTCACCAAGATAATCTATACCTGTCCATAAGAATTGTCCTGACATAAACGGATTATCTCTCAGTGTCAGCCAGGCCTCACGTGTATGTCCGTTTTCTGTTCCCAGAACCTTACGTTCCGGTTTATCCAGGTGTGCCTGTACCAATTCCTTCTCACGATAATTCTGCCCTACAATATCCATCATATCAGCAAATCCGTTTTGATAGACACCGGAAGAATTTGGACGGAACAAAGCCATCGTAACCAAACTGCCAGGTGCAATTTCGTGTACCAGATCCTGCATTTTTTTATACGTAGAAAAACCCTGCTCATTGTTCAGGTTATCACGGATCTCATTTCCCACACTGTAGATAAAAATGGAAGGATGATTCCGGTCACGTAGTACAACATCGCGGGTATCAGCTTTCCACCAGTCATTAAAAAATAAGTTATATCCTTTTTCCGCATGGTTCTTAGCTGCCCGCCAGGTATCGAATGTCTCGTCCATAACCAGAAATCCCATCTCATCGCACAGATCATAGAATTCCGGAGCAAATGGATTATGTGCCGTTCTTATGGCGTTTACGCCCAGCTTTTTAAGCGTTTCAAACCGGAGCCTCCATGTGGTTAACGGTACTGCTGCCCCCAGAGCGCCACCATCTGCATGTAAGGCCACACCTTTTATTTTAATATTTTTTCCGTTGAGCCAGAATCCGGTAGCTGCCTCAAAATGAAATTCACGTATTCCAAATGTATTTGATACTTCATCAACCAGTTTATCTCCTTTATAAACAGAAGTAACAGCTTTGTACAATTCAGGACTTTTTACATCCCAACGTTGCGGATCAGCAACCGTAACCTCACTGCTGATGTTTGTTGCGTCTCCTGATTTAATGGTTTGCGTATTTTCGGCTGACCCAACTGTTTTACCGTTGGGATCAATTATTGAAGTCACAACTTTTATTGCTTCATCAGAGGTTGACGTGTTTGAGATTTTGGTTTCAATCGTAACTATTGCTTTATCAGCACTGATTTTTGGTGTTGTAATATAAACGCCCCATTGCGGTATATACACCGGATCTGTTATAACCAGGTTTACATGACGGTAAATTCCTGCACCGGTGTACCAACGGGATGCCGGCTGTATGGAATTATCCGCTTTTACAGCAATCACATTTTCCTTTTTCCCGTAATTCAGATAATCTGTCAGCTCATAACTAAAACTCACGTATCCATTCGGACGCTTACCCAGCAAATGCCCATTGATCCATACTTGGCTGTTTGCCATGACACCATCGAACTGAATAAACACGTTTTTATCCTGATCCTCTTTAGGCAGTGTAAATGCTTTTCGGTACCAGCCAATACCTGCAGGAAAAAATCCGCCACCCCGACCGGTTGGATTATCGCGGCTTACCTCTCCTTCTATGCTCCAGTCATGAGGAACATCAAGCAAGCGCCAGTCCTTATCCTTAAATTTTGGATTTTCTGCACCCTCAACGTCACCCAAATGGAACGACCAGTCTGCATCGAATGACTGGGTTTGTCTTGGATTAGTTTGACTACTTTGTTGTGAGAACACATTGGTTCCGGTCTGAACCGATAATAAGACAATTGCCAGGAAAAGTATAGTTTTTAATTTTGCATTTCCGGCTTTAAAATAACTAGTTTGCATTGTGGTTGGTTTTCTTCGTTAATATAAGACATCAATTATCCCGGAGTCAAAAATGTAACCTTTAGACTATTAGACATCACCAATAAGAATTGTATTCCATTAAAGTTACTTTTCTGACATAAGGCTTTCCAAACTACAAATCTACGGGATAAGTTAATGAGATTCAATATATAAATTGGGATAAAATTTACATTATCTGACACTTTAAAAAGACACAAGAACCAAGATACAAGAATCAAGATGTAAGACATTTAATCTTGTTTTGCTATATTTTGAATCAAGGGTTTTTCAAAGCCGACCCATTTTTCATACCCGTTTTCATTCAGGTGAACACCATCAACAGTCAGCTCCTTCTGCATATCACCGTTTGCATCCACAAACTGACCAAACAGATCGATGACATTGTAGCAGCCTTTTGACTCATGCTTTTTAATCAATTTATTTACAGTAAGTATATCCTCCTTGAGATAATCCCTCCTGGTAGGCAGAACTGTTTGCACATAGATCCTGGTCCCGGGCGATTTTCGATGAATTACTTTGGCAATTCTCAAAATATTATGTGCCACATATTCCGCTGATGGTACAACCTTATCATAGGTTAACTGATGCCTGTTGTCCACATCGTGATGCAGACTAAAGAGGTCATTTATACCAATAAGAATAAATACAGCCTTAGGTTTAAAATATGTCACTTCATCCAGACGCTTCAATACGCCATCTGTCACATCTCCCGAAATACCGCGGTTCCTGATATGTGCGACACCAAACTTTTCGCTCCAGTCCTTCCCTTTTTCTGTAATACTGTTTCCAATAAATACAATATCACCATATTCCAACGATTTGTCCATGAATTGTTTAATGCGCTTTGGATAATGCGTTTGTGTCCAGTTATTATGGTACCGCGAAACGACGTTGTCAGTTGGATATAATTCTTCTTTTTGTTTGGCTGTAAGCGGCGTCGTTTGTCCAAAAGCACATAGACCTATTAAAATTGTGCAAACTAGAATCAGGATTTGCTTCATTAATTCAAATTTTCTGTTTTCATCTTTTAAAAAACCGGTCTGAACACTTTTACTTACTGAAGTTTCCATACCGAAACACCGGCAGTAGGAATCTTTTTGGCTCCAAAAAGAATGCTATTCTCAGACACTGTATTCAGCTCATATTCCTTATCAGAATAATTCATTGCAATCCCAAAACCATCCCTGTATTCCACAATAATACCCTTTGGATAATCTTCTATACCGATGTGCAGCCTTCCATACAATTTCTTTAAAACGTCATATTCAAGATCTCCCTTATCACTATCGGCTCCAACATACGTTACAGTTCCTTCACCTTTTCCGGCAAAGGTAACAGCAGGTTTACCGGCATAAAAATCACCTGCATAACTACCCCAGATTTCTGTTTTCTTATATGGATTTAAAATGTCACCCCAGCTGGTCCAGCTATAATTGCTGCCGTCCATTTTCACCGTATCAGGCGCATAAGGCATCGGTAAATCGTAAAATTCTATTTCTGAACCTATCAGCTTATAGATTGGCTCTGCATATCTGGCCTGCCAAAGGTGACCTTTTTCATCCTGATGTCCTGTACGGCACGAGAGTACCAGGTTACCGCCCTGTTTAACGTATGCCGTTAATTTGTCAATTAACTCAGTACTTATCTGCTGATATGCAGGTACTACAATCACAGGATATCCAGTAAAATCCATCGTGTCCCGAATAAAATCAACAGGCGCTCCAAAAGACTTTAAAGCTTTATAATACTTTAATACATGCTGCTCCGTGTTCCACAGTATTGTTTGTTTATTCTGATTGATGGCAACCGTATTATCGGGATCATATAAAATTCCTGTTTTTCTCTCGAGGTACAACTCCGGTACTTTTCCTGGTTCCAACTGATGCCGCAATTCTTTTATTTCGTTGATGAACTGCTCATATTCCAGACCACCTGGCGTAGGTGTAATGCCATCCGTACCAACAATGCCGTAATGATACTGCTCATAACCGTAGATTGGCGCCCGAAACCGATATGTGCATGTAAACCTGCTACCTCCGGCAAAAACGTGCCACAACCACAAGTGAACAGCTCCCGGCAAAGGTTGCGAATTTATTCTTCCCCAGTTTACCTGTCCCGGCTGCAATTCCATAACACCGTACATTGGTGATAGCGGCCTGAAGTAATCATTTGCCATGGCTATACGCGAATATTCACCAACACGATACCCGTTTCTCCCAATGCCTTTGTCCTCGCCATAAACCATATACCGCGTATATGTTATAAAGTCAAGTTCTTTACTTGCACCGATAAACCGGGCATCGTACATCGGTATGTAGTTACTTGTGATCCACTGATCTTTATCGGCAAATTTTCTGATTGTTGTGGCCTGGTCATCCAAAAATGAAGAAGTTTCCGAATCACAAAACCTGCTGTGATCAAGTTTTTGATACAGGTTCATTCCCCACTGATTATATTGCGGAATATTGATTTCAGAGAAACTGCTGTAGGTTCCGCTCCAGAAATTTGTTCCCCAGGCTTCATTCAATGCATCAATGGTAATATATTTTCGCTGTAACCATTCACGAAACCGTTTTTGTGCATCTGCCCCGTAATCAACTGTTGAACGGGGTTCATTGTCCAGCTGCCATCCTATGATCCTTTTATCCTTACCATAGTGATTGGCCAGTTCAGCGATCATCTTTAAGGAATACCGACGGTAAAACTCGTTGGAAAAAGAAGCATGTTGACGCGAACCGTGATCAAATTTTGTCCCGTCCTCCCTCGTAATCAAAATTTCAGGATGTGACCGGGTCAACCAAACCGGAGGAGTTGCTGTTGACGTACACATTATAACCTTTAGATTATATTTAGCCGCAATATCTACAGCTTTATCCAGCCATCCAAAATCATAGACACCTTCTTCGGGTTCAAGCTGAGCCCAGGCAAATTCCGCAAAATGCGTAAATTCAAACCCCATTTCAGCCATTTTTTTCAGATCACGATCCCACTGAGATTCATCCCAATGCTCCGGATAATAATAGGCGCCAACGGTAGTTAGCTGTTCCGAGGGGAAAAAGGTTTCATTATTCTGTGCCTTACCTAAATAAACGGTAAATAAGATCATAAACAGAACCAGGGTGTATTTCATAATATTTAATTTTCTTTATTTATCATCATTCTCTCAATACCCAATTCAAGCCCACTAAGCTCTGCCAGCCCTTTTAATCTGCCTATCAACGGATAACCCGGATTTGCCGATTTGTTATAATCATCGAGCATTTTGATCCCGTGATCAGGACGCACAGGGATACGAACATCTGCACGACCTTCCGACTTACGTCGTTGTTGTTCTTCCAACAGTGCCTTCATAACCGGAAATAAGTCCACATCACCATAGATGTGACCCGATTCATGAAAACTGCCATCCGGTAGAAATATGTTATTTCGTAAATGTGTGAAATGAATCCTGTCGCCAATCGATTTTACTATGGCGGGTAAATCATTGGTCCTGTTTACCGATAAGGATCCGGTACAAAATGTAACTCCATTGGCTATTGAATCATTTTGCCTGCATATCCATTCCAGATCTTCCCGTGTACTTACAATCCGGGGCAGGCCCAACACCGGGAACGGAGGATCATCCGGATGAATACAAAGCTTAACTCCCGCCTGTTCCGCAACAGGAACCACATCGTTAAGAAACAGACGCAAATGTTCACGCAAACGGGTTGCATCAATTTCTTTATAGGTATCAATAAATTGCAGAAAAAGCTTTTTATAATCAGGGACTGAACCATCAATTACACCGTCAATAAATCCCTGGGTAACCACTATAATGTTATACGCCAGCAATTCCTTATCTTCCTCACTCATTTCAGATGCAAGTTTCCTGGACTTTTCCACTATCTCTGCCGGATAATCCGATTCTGCTCCTGATCTTTTTAAAATAAAAACATCAAAAGCAACAAACGTCGGAAAATCGAACAACATCACTTCTCCGCCATCATCAAGCTTAAAATGCAAATCGGTTCGGGCCCAGTCAAGAACAGGCATAAAATTATAGCAAACGCGATCTATTCCACATTTTCCCAAATTCCGGATCGACTCCTGGTAATTTTGAATCAATCGATTATAATCCTTATTATGTGTTTTGATTCCTTCGGTAACCGGCAAACTTTCAACCACGCTCCAATGCATATTATGCGCTTCAATCTGTTTTTTTACCTTCATGATTTCTTCCACAGACCAGACTTCGCCGTTCGGAATGTGATGCAATGCCGTCACAACTCCCTCAACACCCATTTGCCGCAAATCTGCTAAAGTTACAGAATCCTTTTGTCCGAACCAGCGCCAGGTTTTCTCTAATCCCATATCCACTTTTTTAAACGCCACTGTATGAGCTAAAGCCTCCGTCAACAGGAATAATGGCCCCGGTTATAAAGCTGGCTTCATCCGAACACAGGAACTGAACCAATCCGTTCAACTCAGTAATATCACCAAAACGTTTCATTGGTGTTTTAGCAATCACTTTTTTGCTGCGTTCGGTGAGTGAACCATCCGGATTAATCAATACTGCCCGGTTCTGATCACCAATAAAAAAGCCAGGTGCCACAGCATTTACCCTGATCTTATCGCCAAACTTCATAGCCATTTCCATGGCCAGCCATTGGGTGAAAATATTAATACCTGTTTTGGCTACAGAATATCCCGGAACCCGTGTAATGGCTGAATATGTAGCCATAGATGAGATATTAATGATGCTGCCGCTACCACTTTTTGCCATTTCTTCTCCAAAGATCATGCTGGGCAAAACCGTTCCGTTAAGGTTCAGATCAGTAACCTTCTTAAAATCTTCCATCTTCATATCAAAAAAGGTCTGATATTCTGTCAGCGTGGCTCCGGGCATGTTGCCACCGGCAATGTTCAGAAGAATATCAATTTTACCAAACTGATCCAGAACCTCTGCCCGAACAGCTTTTACAGAAGTCTCATCCAGAATGTTACAGACAAAAGCTTTTACAGTTCCGGATTGCTCCAGCTGCTTTATTTTATCGTTTAAGATATCTTCTCTTATGTCGAGCAATGCTACTTTTACGCCCTTCAGGAGCAAACTTTCTGCTATGCTGCTGCCTAAAACCCCGGCTCCCCCGGTTACAATAGCTACTCTTCCTTCAATGCTAAAATTGGTTGGTTGCATGATTCAATTTTTATTTTCAAAAATACGAATCATTCTTAACTATCAGGTATTAAATTCTTATTTAAAAATTAACTATCACCTTATATTCAGGTATCAAACGTACATTTACCAACTCCGCATTTTTAGCTTTATCATAAGCTTCTTTCAAATCAAAATATACACGTGCATCCTCAGACAACGGTTTAATTTGTAATTTAAAAGTCTGTCCTCCGGGATAAAACCCAAGCCTGTTCATCCCGGTAATCCATGTAGTTCCGTTATAGAAATCATCTGCTATCAAACGATCATCGTGATAAAGTTTCGCCTTATCACCTGTATAATTTATCTCCATATAAACATTATTCAAATCTTCGGGGTATTCATCAGGAAAGGATAAGTCATATGTTTTCTCAGCTGAAACAGACGTATACTCAGGGGTAGAATTTTCCATAATTTCAGGTGCCTTGAATCCGCTATAACCGGTCAGAAATGATGGATACTTGTAATTGTTATTTACCAACCAACTTCCATCAGAATTAAATATGATACGATCGGAATTGAAATATTCTATCTCCATCTTTGCCGCAAAGATCTGCTGATTTGACTGGTATGGAAATTCCAGCAATAAATTATTATCACCCTTTTGTACATATCCGGTCACATCAATTATGTTCAGCCTATTTGGTTGTATTTCGCTGTTTATCCATTTAGAATTAACCTGAACATGACTGGTTCCCTGAACATAGATTGTCAACGTCACCCTTTTTACTTCCGAAGGATTATTCAGATCAAAGTCTTTAAGAAAAAAACGGTGCATCAGTTTGCTTCGGCCTGACAGAGTTTGTGCATCACTGCTTATCAGCCACTGTGCATCATCCAACGGTTTTGTCTCCTTTACCTGCAATTCAACAGCCTGTTCAGGCACTGTAAACTTCTGTGTTTTAAATGTTCCTTTTTCAACTAACTGATTTATAGTGAAATTTGTCGATGTACTGAATGCATCAAGTTCATCTCCATCCATGTAGAGATTGGCATCTGAAACAAAGAAATGCTTATTTTTTGCTGTATCGAATAACCAGGAATGTAAAGCCTCCTCTTCTTTTAACACCACCACAAACAGTTCGGATCCATCATTTAAAATAAGCTTAACTGATGAGCCCATTCCGGCTTTAAGCTTATGAATGAAAATTGCATTTCCCTTTTTCTCCACATTTCCGTCAACGGTAACTATTTCGTCTATTCCTTTGGTATCGAAACATAATTCCGGTTCAATACAGGACGTTTCATAAAAAATCCAGGTATTATTGATATGCCCCACGGGCTGCACTGTAGCATAGCGTAATTTCACTTCGCCCATCTTAAAGTTCACAGGCCAGATGAACATAGCGCTGTCAGGAACTGTAATTTTTTCAGAAGGGAATGTTACTGTTTCGTCGTTTAGTTCTACTGAAAACTGAATCTTTTGCTTTGCTCCAGCAACATTATGCCTGCAATAATTTGAACTAAAAAGAAAAGCAGAGGTATTATCAGTTCTTACCACACAGTTCAGTTCATCCGGTTCATCGGGAAATACAGCCTCCATGGGTGCCAGCCTGTCGCCAAACTCATTCAAAAAATAGTGCAGTTTTTTAACCTCAAAATAAGATTTATTGAGCTGACCTGACTCCCTTATAGCTGCCTGAAAATCGTAAGAAACTACCGGATTAGTGTTCCAGTAACCGGTCTCTTCCTTGTTCTCTTCCATTGTAGTCAGAATGCCATGCGGATTAGATCCACCGGCAAACATGTAATATCCGGGCAGGTTACTTCCTGAACCTATTTTAGACATGATAATTCCAAGTCCATCTTTTGAATCTATGGATAAGCGCCTGTGATCCGTGTTCATAATGCCCACACCCACTTCACAGGTAAAATAAGGATACGCGTTATGATCAACATATGGCTTTTTAACCTGTTCGCCTTCATTCCCAATAGTTTCGCTGTTCCTGAAAGGTTTAAACACAAACTCATCACACGATGTGCCACGATTCAGGTCTGTCTGCCACGGGGCATCAGGATAGCCACCGTACAATGGAATAACTTCATAAGCCGGCACAGACGCATTGCCCCAGCCTGTTACGGTATACAAAGGCACATCAAACCCATATTTTCGTGCAGTTTTTTTCAGCCATAAAATGTGTGTTTCACCTCCTCTTCCACGCCTGTATTCATTTTCGAGCTGAACACCAATGACCGGACCACCATCTTTATACATCAGCCCGTTTAATTGTAAACCAACCTGTTTATACCATTCCTCTGCGTAATGCTGGTATTCCGGATCATTTGAACGATCCTTTATTTCAGGATTTGTGAGGATCCAGTCCGGCGTGCCACCATTACGGACCTCTGCGTGTACCCAGGGTCCTATGCGCGGATAAAACCATAAACCATGCTTTTGACACAACTCAGCAAATGCCCGCAGATCCTTATTCTCTGACCAGTCAAACTGCCCTTGTATCTCTTCATGGTGGATCCAGATGACATAGGAAGCCACAATATTGATTCCGCAGGCCTTCATCTTCAGCAGCACATCCTCCCACTGATCCCTCGGAATACGTGAATAATGGCATTCACCCATAACAGGAACAACAGGCTTGCCGTTTAGTGTGAGATAGCGGTTATTCACTTCCAGCTTACGGCCTTCCTGTCCCGGATCACCCATTTTAAGCTGATTTTCAATGACATCAGAATTTACTGTCACAGACTTTTTAAATGAGATAAGACTTCCCTGAGATGGGACACTTAAGGCCAGAAGTAAGGTTAGAACCAGATATTTCATCCGTTTAACGTTTTTATTTTGACTGAATATGATTTAAGATCGTATCAAAGATACTAAACCTTACATTGGCCCTATCTATTTCGCTTTCCAGAAATTTTATACTCCGGTATGCAGATGGATTAAATTAACTCATTTCTTACTTTTTGTGCGGTTGGGCTGTAACTCATCCGGATTTTCTTTGGTGTACATTTCCACCTTTTGCCGGTCTTTCTTTTCAAATAATTCGGTGATCACGTCCGCACTTAACGTATCTTTCGGCATAAATTCCGCGGAATTCATGTAGCTCACAATGGAATTCCGCAGCTGAGCCGATGCCGGTCCATTGTTCTTATCAATATTCAAAGTGGTTACCATTAACTTCCCTTTGCCAACATTCGCCTCAAACAGTTGCGCCAGCCGACGACTTAAAAACCATGTATCTATGGGTTGTAATATGGGCCTGAATGATGGTGGAAAACTGTCGATATTCATAATCTGACGATTGTTTACGATCTCCCACCACTGATAGTCGCTGTGATACGATGTTGGAAAATCCCGAAAGACGGGATGTTCATCCTGTAACAGGAAACCGGTGGTATGCGGAGGTCGCATTTTAAACCACGATGTATTCCAGAATACGGGCGTGAAGTAAGCTACCACATCCTTCCCATGCTCCACCTTACCGTTTGCCTCGAGCAGGACCTTGCCCCCTTCTTCCAGCCTTTTCAGTGCTTCTTTATCAAGGGTTGACGTATAGTAAATTTCATCATTTTGTACGGCAGAAAGGTTTGCCGGATATACCCAGAAGTCCCAACCGTTTTTATGACCACCAATGGTAACTTCCAGTCTGCATTGGGTTGCCTTGATAATTTTATCCAGTGAATACGAAATTTCTCCTATAGAGCTTAATTGCCCCGTTTGTACATTTGTTTCAGGAAAATTGCTTTTCAATAAAGTATCTCCAACTGCCGTTGTGATGACATACTCAGGTTGAACATCTTTAAGATCAAACTGTCCGTAATGTGACACCTCAACAGGAATAATCATTGTTTCATCGTTTTTGAACACAAATTTATCGAACAAAGCCAACGGAACTGTTTCACCATTAAAGCTGCTGATATCCTCTTTTGTAATATAGCCTTTCTCCTGCCAGAACACATTTAACATTCCGATAATGGCAGATCCCTGTCCCGGAAAATCTGTTAATCCCAGCAATTGGTAGCCATCAAGTGTTTCGGATCTCAGTTGGCCTTCAATTTCTGCCTTATAACACAATGCCTGTAATTTTCCCGAAGCCATTAAAAAATCCTCTGCCTGGTCGCCCATGTGATGATCATTCAGGATATCATTAAACATTTCAAAGTTCTTCGCTTTATAGACACCGGTATATTCATCAATCTCAGAGAAGTCAGGAAATACACAGTACTGACCCATCTCATGGGTAATATACGGCCTGCTTTCATCAACAATGCGGTTATCGTAATTAAAATCTGCTGAAGGCCTTTGTTTAAATGGTAATCCACGGGGATACGACCGTACAATATATTCACTCTCCGGATTTACACTCCAGCTTTTACCTATACAGGCTGCTGTGTAAATTCTGCGCTTATCTTCCTTTTTACGAACTTTCAGGTCCTTATCCAGAAAAGGAACATATGCTCCGTACGGTTCATTGCAGTAGGCCCACATCACGAATGACGGATGGTTACCATAGGCTTTAAATATGCGATCAGTTTCCTTTATGATATAATCATCTATCGGGCGACCTTTACCCAGTGCGGTCCCGTGGTTTGGCCAGCTTGCTGCTTCAGGCTGAAGATAGATGCCGATTTCATCAGCCGCAGTAAATGCAGCTTCCGGCGGACAGTTGGAATGAAAGCGAACATGATTCAAACCACTTTCTTTACACACTTCAAAAATCTTCTTCCAGGACTCAACATCCATTGGTGGATATCCTGTCAGTGGAAAAGCACCACATTCCAATGTGCCCCGAAAGAAAACGGGACGGTCATTCAGGAATATCTTTCCATCTTTGGTCTCAATGTGCCGCATCCCAAAGGTTATTTCTTTATTATCGGTGGTTTTATCTCCGGTGACAAGAGAAACATGCATCCGGTATACATTTGGTTCAAATTCATCCCAAAGTTTCATATTGTTTCCCATGGCATAATTCAACTCAATTACCTGACTATCCCCCTTCAATTGTACCGATTCAGATTTTTCTGGCAATGGTTTTGCGTTTGAATCAATTAAGGCCGCCTGAAGTTTAATTATAGCCTCTCCTGCCTCTGCATCTGTATTTTTAATCTGAATGACCGCCTTAACACTTTTCTTCTCAACATCGGGATAAAGCTGTACATCACCAATAAAAACGTCAGACTTAGCTTCCAAATACATATCACCAACTATGCCATTCCAGTTTCCCTGTGTATGATCCGAAATACTATGCGAATCGGGTCCGACATTTACTTTATCACTCCGGTTATCCACCACAATCGTTATATAATTCACACCGGTTTGAACCAGATTGGTAATATCAAAAATATGCGGTGTTGACAGGCTGTTTTGTTCTCCGGATTTTTTATTATCAACCCACACTGCTGTTTGCCAGTGCGGACGCTCCAGGTACAGTACAACACGTTTCCCTTTCCAGTCATCAGGAATGTTCACTTCTTTGCGATACCAGGCTGCTCCCTTATAATATTTATTTGGTGTAAGCCAGAAAGGAAATTTGATATCTCCCTTCTTTCTGAATTTAGCCAGAGCCGGATTGAAATAGAACGAGCTGTCATAAATGGAACCTGTCCAGGGTGTATGAAGATTGGGGGTAAATCCCTTATCATTGGTCATCATTGATCCGGGTAACTCAACCGTTTCATCCAGATTTTTTGAAAACCATTGTTCCGAAACGCCCACATCATTCCGATCCATCGCAAACTGCCAATCTCCCGAGAGATCAATTTGTCTTGATGATTGGGAACATGAGGTGACCAATAGCAGCGTAATAATACTTAGAATACTATTCTTCATGTATTAATCATTTAAAATTCCGATTCAATCTGTCCTAATGATTTACTCTGTATAAATATCGGTAGCCTCAAACTGTTTCTGCTGAATTTCATCAGTAAAATCAAGTTCATCCATATTTACTGAACCAGAAGGTTTAAAGGTATCACTTTCCATATATTGTAACAAACTTGACCTCAACTGACGTGCTACAGGACGTTCGGAAAGATTGTTAATTAAATCGATTGAAGAAAAAATGAGCTTTCCATTTCCAACTTTAGTTTCAAAAACATTAGCCAGGTGATGGTTCGTAACAAAATTATCAATAACCCTGACAATGGGGGTCACATTCAGTGAATCGATAATCATGGATTTGGAATGAATGCAAAGATCCCACCACTGCCATTCGGTATAGCCGCTGGTTGGAAAATCATTAAACGCCGCATGATTTTCATCCATCAGTAAGCCCATTGTACTGGGTTGATTCGGGAAATGAACCGGACTCCAGAACACAGGTACAAATCGACCATCAATGCCTTTTAACTTTTTGTAGTCAGGATTGAGCAGTACAGTTCTGCCTTTATCCAGTTCCTGTTTCGCTTCGGCAAACGATGAAGTAATCACAACATTATCAGAAGATAGGATTACCTTTTTCGGATAGACCCAAATAGGCCAGCTATTCTGATAATCAGAACCTCGTAATGCCACACTGATCAACAACTTTTCTGCTTTAACGGCTGAAACTTTAAACGCAATTGATCCTAAATCAGGATTATTACCTAAAGCCAGGTTGATATTGTTTTCGGTTCCTTCCAGCACTTTTTCACCGTGTTTGTTTGTTATGGTCCAGTCTA
Organism: Quyinboa mangrovi; assembly: GCF_042219825.1. Lineage (NCBI taxonomy): Bacteria > Pseudomonadati > Bacteroidota > Bacteroidia > Bacteroidales > Quyinboaceae > Quyinboa > Quyinboa mangrovi. The sequence continues at coordinate 146,755 of NZ_JBHJHQ010000002.1, read as the reverse complement.
AGGTTTGATCCTGCATTTCTTTATAGAAGTTGGCAACTTCCAGGGAGGCAGTAAACATATCGCCATCCTCATAAACGGCTTTTTCAAAACGAAGAAGCGGAACAAGCTCTGAATTAAACTGACGAAATTCGTCTGCACTGATCACGCCTTTTGATTCCCAAAATGCATTCAGTAAACCAACCAAAGCCGTTCCCTGGCCCGGGAAATCCTGTAACTGTAACAATTGAAAACCATCAAAAGCCGGTGTTTTTAAGGCTCTTTCAATCTCCTCTTTGTAAAGCATGGCAGCCAGTTTCCCTGATGCGTATGTGAACTCAGATGCCAGATCCAGTAATCCGTTTTTTTCCAGTTCGTTTCTTACTGCCATAAAATTGAGTGGTTTAAGCACTCCTGTATATTTTTCAATCTCTGACATATCGGGATAAACAGAATATTGTCCGATTTCGTGAGAGATCAATGGAACTGGCACATGTTCACTGGCGGCCGTATAGTCTTCGTTAAAGTTTGGCGGCTGTGCATTAAATATTCCCTGTCCGCGAATCCATCCTTTATCGGTTTTTTGAGTGACAAAGTAGTCATCCTCCGGTTGGGCTATCGTACCTAACGGATACTGAAACGAATAGGTGGTTGTCATGTACAGATGACGGTTATCCTTAGCACGTAATTCAGCAACAGTGGAATTCATCAGATCAGCATTGCCTTCAAGCTCGTTGCCCAACGACATCAGAATAAAGGAGGGATGATTTCCGTATTCACTTAAAATCCGATCTGCTTCGTTCAATAAAAAGCGGGTTGTTTTTTCATCTTCACCAAAGTGCAAACTCCAATGGGGGAGTTCTACCTGAAAATAAAATCCAGCCTCATCGGCCGCTTCAAATGCTGCTGTGGGAGGGCACCATGAATGAAAGCGTAAATGATTTAAACCATACGCCTTGGCCTGTGTAATTAATTTTGCCCAACCATCTTTATGCATTGGCGGATGTCCGGTTAGCGGAAATATGACACATTCAAGGTTGCCACGTAAAAAAATACGTTTCCCGTTTAAGGTTAGTACATTCCCATCTTTTTGGATCTGACTGTAACCAAATTTTACACTTGAGCTTACATCTTTTGTAAACAGCCTGAATTCATACAGATTCGGATTGAATTCATCCCAGAGTTTGACTTCATCCGGTTTTGGAATAGTAACCTCATCTTTCCCGTTTTCCACAATTCCTTCTGCAAGCATAACTCCGGAAGTCGTCAGTATCTGATATTTCAAATCATTTTCAGAATTGGAATGAACGCTGAATACCGCTTTAATTCTTCCTTCAGCTACATTGGAATAAACCTGAAGATCTTTTATTTCATCGGGTTCTGAGGCTGAAAGTTTTATGTTTCCTATAATACCGTTCCACTTGATTTGGGTGTGGTTGGTATAGGAATGCGCCAGTTCCTGATTGACCGGGTCAGGGTATTTATCACTTGTGACATTAATCAGTGGATAAATATCAGAGTTGTCTATTAGAATTGTAACCGTATGTTTTCCAGGAGTTAATGATGAACCTAAATCGAAGCGATGTGGCGTTGTTAAACTTTCATTTTTCCCAATAAGTTTCCCATCAATAAACAGTTGGGATCGCCAGATGACCCGTTCCAGTTCCAGGTGAATGCTTTTGCCTTCCCAGTTTGCCGGAACATTAACTTCCTTCTGATACCAGGCTTTGCCAATGTACTGATGCTTTCGTGTTAATCCCCACATGACACTGTTATCCATTACCGGCACTTGCGTATTTGTTGTTCCCAATCCGGCATCGTCAAGGGTGCCCGGCAATTGAATGGTCACGCTTTCAAGGTTTTTGCCAGCCCATCCTTCATCCAGGCCTGAATTCATGGAATCCAGTTTTACAGTCCAGACTCCTGCGAGATCAATTTCCTTAACAGATGATTTTGAACACCCTGTAGTCATAACAACCATGACTACTACCAAATAATATAATACCGCCTTCATGTACTCATTTTTAATAATTAGCGCAATGTCTTTACGGAGATTTGCTCCAGTAAATCTTTTGATCCCACATGCATGGAGTTTAACGTCAAAACATCATTCAGATTTTGCATCGCATCGTTGTATGATCCTAAGCCAACCTGTGCCAGTGCGATTAGATACTTTGCATCTATTGTATTTCGTTTTTGAATATCATCTTCAAAAACAAGCAACAGAGGCAATGATGTGGCAAAATAGTCAATCTGTGCTTTTTGCTTCAGTTTAGATTCTCCAAATATTCTGATATCTGACAGTAATCTATTCGCTTCATCCGTTTTTCCCAATTCATTTAACGAAAGTGCCCTGTAGTACGATAACTCAGAATAGGCACTGACTGCCATGTCAATAAAATCGCCTTCTTCGTTGGTACTTTCCATAAAATGTGCATTGGCTTCTGCTTCTTTTCCCATAGCCTTTAAAGCCATACCTTTCCAGTAGTTTATATGGGCAACAGCCTGGAGCGGATGGTATTTTTCACCCAGGTTATCAGGTGTATTCACTGATCTGTTAAAGTATTCCAAAGCCGTCTCGGCATCACCTTCCTGTAGTGCCATCTGACCCAGCTTTAAACAGGCATAAGTGAATTGTCTCAATACCTGGCCCTCACCACCTTCCCATGGATGGAAATTTCGTTTTTCCAACAGATTCAACGCGTTGTTATATTCCCCGTTGAAATTGTATAGCGCTGCCAGTTCCACCGAAAAATCATCGCGGGTTGTGATCTGATCAATAACAGGCAATAAATCATCCAATCTGTCTTTTGGATCATCATTTAATTTTTTTCTCAGCTGGTCATATTCATAGCGAATCCGCATGTCGTTTGGAGAGCATTCAATGGCTTTAAGGAATGCCTGTCTGGCTTTTTTACCATCTTCAAAGGTATTCCAGTATGCAATACCTAAATTGCGGTACAAAGTTCCATAATGGCTATTGGCATTGGAAGCCATTTCCCAAACCCTAATGGCATCTGTGTGTCGCTTTAGATTGAAATAGTAGTTTCCCAATCCAAATGCAGCCACTGTATTTTCTTTATCCATTTGCAACGCCCATTCCAATACCAGTTGCTCATATGTTCGCGATGGGAAAACATAATCGCAGGAAGCTGATTTTGTCTTTTTCAGTAAATCAAGGGATTTCGCTGGGTCACCATTCCGTTCATACAACCAGGCCAGAATAAAGTCTGTCATTACCGATTTTGCCATCGGATTGGGCACAACACATTCCGGTATCCCACTGCTATGGTGCAGTTCAATTACAGCAATAGCCTCTTTATAAAAGCCGGCTTCAGCATAATCGAAAGCAATATCGATGATAGTTTGCGCATCGTTTCGTGATGACTCAATAAATTCACTGTAGTTTTCGGATAAAGTTGCTGATTCAAATTTTGCCCACTGATCGAGTGAATCATTTAAGAACAATTCTGACAATATCTTCTGTGCACTTTCTATACGCCCCAGATGTTTCAGGATAACAGAATTCAGGATATGTGCCTTATTATTTTGCCGGTTTGTATCCAAAGAAGCATCGAGATGCTCCAGGGCTGTTTCATAATCAGCCTTTAAACAATCCAGTGTTGCCAGCTGATAATAAGCAGCTGAACGCCACTCATAATTCCAGGTTGCTTTATAAAATAAATCATATGCTTCTTCTTTGTTATCCTGGAATGAACATGCTAAACCACAAAAATAATGCGCCTCACCAGATGCGGGATTCGGATGATATGTGGTCATGATGTCAATAGCCGTTCTGAAGTTTCTTTCAGCTTCAGCGAACCTGCCGTTTTTAAGATCCACTCTCCCCAAAGCAATATACGACTTGTAGCTTTTCGGATCACGTTTAATAGCTTCCTTCCAGTATGGTTCAGGATATCGGGTTGGATGACGATACAGCTCCAGGTGTTCACCTACTAATTCCAGCTCATTTGCACTTTCAATTTCAGAAGGTAGTTTGGGCTCAAAAGCAAGTTTACGATTCCTTTCTTTACGGATTTCACGTCGATGATACGCAATTAACTCCGTACCGTATTCATCAAGGACAATCAATGAAATTGAATTCTCCTGTCCTGATTCAATTGTCATGGTCTTGTCTATCCATGGTTCATCAGGCGAAACACAGACATTAGTGTATGTTTTTATACTATCGCCGATTTTCAGATTAATACGGATGTTTTCGAAAACACTGCTGGCAGCGACACCCAGATCCAACTTATTCCCTTGCAGGATTTCAAGTCGTACAGCCATTTGCTTATTGGCATTCTGAACGGGGCCTAACTTTTTAAAGCTCCACCAGTACTGCGAAAAGGTTTTGGTTTCGTATGGTAGTAAATAGGTGAAGTCGGGCTGGTTATCGGTATAAACTCCTGCCATCAGCTCAAAATAGGGTCCACCTTCATCCGTCAGTTCACGATCCCATGCTTTACCAAAGGCTTCACTTCCCCAGGTCCATTGTTTTTTACCGGGAGCAATATGTCTGTCGGCAACGTGAATAAAACCACCGTCAGCCTTAAAATCATATCCACCGAAGAAATCATATTTGGTATCACAGACCATATAACTGGTTGGGACAAGAATGTTGGCATAGTTTCGCAAATCGTTTTTTCCCGGTCTTTTATGATACGGTATCCCATAATAATCATTTTCTGCATTCGGGAAACTGCTCATTGCACGCACTGCATGATCGGCCACGTAATGTACATCGGGTGGGAAAAAGCTTTGATAATCTTTATGGACTTCAACGGCCACGTTTGCCCACCATAAAAAGGTTTGAGTCAGTGGGGTCCGGTTAAATAAACGCCCTCTTAATTCTATTAAAGCGCTATCAGGACGGATACGTATGCCGTGCATGCCTTTTAAACGATACATAGGGTCGTATTCCGACATCCAGACCGTTCTGGCACCATCTTCTTCCTCTTCGATAAAAACATCAGCAGGCATGTATGTTCCGGGGCGGTGGTGCTGAGGCCAGTTAAACTCCACGCCACCACTTATCCATGGGCCTGCCAGACCAACAAGGGCAGGTTTAATCACCTTTTGCTGGTAGAAAAAATTATAATTATTATTGGCTTTATCCTGTGCTTCAAAAATCCGGCCGCCAATCTCAGGTAACATCACCAATTTAACAAAGTCATTTTCCATTATTGCCGCCAGGTATTCTTTATCAACTTTATGATCGTAAACTTTATCGATGAATGGAACCGGATAAACTTTCCCCGATGATCCCTGATACACACGTTTTTCAAAAAATACGGGATTTATTTCTGATTTTCCAAGTTCATAAGTTGGTAGTACCAGCTTTCGTTTATATGCTTCAACATGTTTCATTTTATCCTTCTCCTATATATGGATCCTGTATTTATGCTAATTTAATATTTCTGCTTCAATTTCTTCCAGTGATTTACCTTTTGTCTCAGGCAAACGTTTATATATAAATATCAGTCCTGCGACACAAATCAGACCGTAGACCCAGAATGTCCCGGAAGCGTTGAATGCTTTGTTCAGTAGTGGGAAAGTGTAGGTTAACAGGAAACTTGCCAACCAAAGTGACACCGTTGCTACTGACATTGCAGCGCCACGTATTCTGTTGGGGAATATTTCTGAAAGGACAACCCAGGTTACGGGAGCTAATGACATGGCATAACAGGCGATGGCAGCGACAACCAGTAAAAGAAGCGGCCAGCCTGTAAGCTGGAAATAATAGGCTGCTCCCATGAATGCATAAATGCCTGAAAGTCCAGCTGCTCCAATAAGCATCAAAGATTTACGCCCCAGTTTATCTACGGTATAAATGGCCACGAAAGTAAATATCAGGTTCACACTTCCGGTAACAACAATATTAAACAATGTATCGGAAACCCCATAACCAGCTGCTGCAAAAACTTCCTGGGCATAATTAAAGATAACATTTATGCCACACCATTGCTGGAAGGCTGCTATAACAATACCTATCAGCAATATTTTTCTCATGCCTTTTGAATTCAGAAATTTAAAATTTGCTTTGCCTGCATCATTCAGTAAATTCCGGTGTATATTATCGTATTCCGTTTTAGCATATTTTTCACCTCCAATTTTACTCAGAATACTTAATACTTTGATTTGATTACCGTTTTTAGCCAGCCACCTCGGACTTTCAGGAACATAAAACATAAGCAGGAAGAATGCGGCAGCCGGAATTGTTTCTGCCCAGAACATCCACCGCCAGGCCATCTGCCCGTTCCAGGACGCCAGAATGTCTGCGGCAGTTGAGTCGGCCGGAACAGGTTCAGCTATCTGCCAGTTGGCAATCTGAGCCAGCAGAATCCCGATTACGATGGTGAGCTGGTTCAAAGAAACAAATTTACCACGCATGGATGCCGGTGAAATTTCAGCAATATACATGGGCGACAGGTTGGATGCGAGCCCAATGCCTATACCTCCGAGTACACGATAAAAAATGAAAAAGCTGAAGTCGGATGTTGCGCCGGTTCCAACAGCTGAAAGGGTAAAAAGAAAGGCTGAGAATATTAGCAATTTCTTTCTTCCAAATCTGTCGCTAAAAGCACCTGATGTGACCGCCCCAAGTAAGCAGCCGAGAAGTGCGCTGCTCATGGCCCAACCCTGAAGAAAAGGAGCATCACTGATATAAAAAAACTGCTCATAAAATGGTTTGGCTCCACCAATAACAACCCAGTCGTATCCAAACAACAGACCTCCCATGGCCGAAACCATGGATATGGCAAATATGTATTTTGTATTGAATGTATGCATCGTTCAGCTAAAAATTTATTGATTTAAGTGTATTCTGCTTTTCTATCACTAGTGTTGAAACCGAGCGTTTGGGAATAACAAGTTGGTCCAAACGCACCTGATATTTTTGAAGATTTCTTTTTTCATCTGTGATAAAAAAAGCTGGTTGACCGGTACTTATGTCACATCCTTTCAGACGGATTGGTTTATCTTCTTCCTTGTAGTTCACAAAAACAAATACCAGTTTGCCGGAAGTTGTATCTTTAAATGCTGCAACCTGTAAGTCTGTAGCCTGCTCTAAAGGTGATAACCCATTCTCAATTTTTGCATCAATCCGAACCATCCCGGGGCGGACAAACCTTGAATAGTTTCCCAGTGTCCAAAGTAGCTTGGTCTCGGTAATTTCACCGTCTAACCGTAGGTTATAATTTAACTGGCTGGTATCATTTACCACACCCGGTCCTTTGCCATCATCCAAATGAATCAGTCCATCCTTGTAATTAAACTGGGAAAGCGCTGTCCACCAATCCCATGATCGGGCATTTGCAATTGTAAGATCCGAATGAATGACACGTGCGACATACAGTGCGGTTGGCATTCCGGTATCGCGTCCCCAGCCACCATGGATTTCATCGTTTTTTTCAAGAATACAAAATTCAGTCTGCCAGAAATCCAGATCAGGATTAATCTCTTCCATACGATCTGCAAGTTTTTGCCGTATGTCAAGCTGTGTTTTTAATGGCCAGGTCGTGAAGTAGGAGTGTGCTGTAAGGGCATATTCCATATTATGTAAACCGCCTAAGTACATCTCTGAATCAGGATTAAAGAAGACATTGATCTGGTCACCGTTTGAGTTATTACCTTTCTTTTTATACAAATATTCCAGGTCCCCGGCTTCACCAACAATAAGTTTGGTATTTAAACCACGTGCATATAATTCTTTTGAAAGGAAGCTAATGTAGTTATACAGCTCCCTGTTGGTAGCTGGTGTGCCTTCCTGGTTGCTTTGATCCCATGCCCACTGAGGTTCGTTAAACGGGCTCAAATAATTAAAATATACCTTTTCATTTTTTTCAAAATGCTCTATGATGTCCACCAGAAATTTTGAATAAGCTTCATATTTATCCGACTTAAGGTTAAAACCTAAATCACCTTTTGTGGCATGTGCCAGGCCGTTTTTTGTGTAAAACACGGGTGGTGAAATAGTATAAGCCGTAAATTCAGGAACACCCCGCTTTTTTGCGGCCTGTAAAAACCAACGCTGACCCTTATATTTTGACCAGTCATATTTGCCTTCAGCGTCAAGGAAACACTCAGATCGTCGCCAAACATTTCTTATATCAGAATCATCACCTTGTTCCATTGATCCTGCACCTATATAGAAACGCCAGTTTGAGAGCCCGATCCCTTTAGGATTTCCGTTTTTATCTGTTTCCAGACTAAAGAGGAGATCGGCGATTTTTTCACGCTTGTAAACAGGCCAGTTTTCGCCCACATACTGTACACGCCAGGAATCGGATGCCCCAAAATTCTGAATAGTCTGGTATGTTCTTTCGGGGTTTACCAGAATAGTCACCTCACTGGTTTGAGCAAGTAAATGACCTGATAACAGTATTGAGAATATGATTAATATGTGTCTCATCCTTATCCGATTGTTTAATGTATTACAACTTTCGACGTTTCATAATGATAATTTGTCATTCCCGTAAGGAAATAAACACCGTTACTTAACTGATCTGACGGAATTATAATCCTTTGTTGTTGATTCACTGTGATTGTTTTTAACAGATCACCTGAAACCGAGTACAGTTTAAGATTTTTATATGAATGGACAGAAGGCAGGATGGCAATGATCTCCCTGGTATTACTGTTGTACCAGGCAACCATGTTTTGTTCTGTATGGTTTTGGTCAATCGGAGTTTCTTCTGCAATATCAGCTGTATACGTAATCACTGAATGAGCCGGGACAATAAGTTTGTCATCAGAAAGATCAATAACCTGCCTTTCAAGATTTGCATATTCATCAGTTAAAAAAAGCTTAGGATTTTTCAGCCCTTTTTGCGCATTATTTTTAAGTGATAGACTTACCACGCGTGCATCTTTCGTGAAATTTGCAGCAACCAGTACCAGTTTATTGATCTCTGCATTCGTAAAAATTGAAAAAACAACATTGTTAAAAGATTCCTCAACTGATATGTTATCCGAACGGGTAAAACCAATTCTGGTCATTCCCGGTCGAATGAAATGTGAAAAACTACCAAATGTATAAAAGAGTTTTGTCAAATGATAATTGCCATCGCTGTTATCTTTTTTTGTTAGAGCTTCTATTAGTCCAAAACGTGATTCTCCGTCAAATTTAACTTCATCAAACGTTGTCCACCACTGCCAGGCTGATACATTTGCAATGTTCAGATCAGCCATTATAACCCGTGCAAGTGAAAGTGCACATTCCATCTCTGTTAATTTTACTCCTGCCGGATAACCGTATCGATATCCATTGTCGAGCAAAGAATATTCAGTCTGCCATAAAATTGGCTTTGAATTCAAAGCCTGTGATTTCTGAAAAATTTCATTCCTTAAATCAATCAGTCTTGAACCATAATCTGTAAAATAACTGTGATACGTTGCGATATCTGAAAAAGAAGCTTTTTCAAGTAATGATAGTTGAGAATTTGTGTTCCAGAATTTGTTAAGCTGATTATCAGCATGTCCGGCTCCACCAACCATTCTTTCCACAGAACCAGCCTCTGTAATAATTATGTTTGAAGAAATACTGCGGGAAGTAAATTCTTTGTCAATCTCCGCCACCACATCAAAAATTTCTTCGTTAGTCCATGGTGTTCCCTCCTGGGTTACCGTACCACCGCTTGTTGTTGGTGCCCAGCCCCACTGGGGTTCATTCAGCGGACTTATATAATCAAAATGTATGCCTTCCTTACTGAAATGATCGCAAACATCAGCTAAAAATCCTGCATAATCATCGAAGTACTCCGGTTTAAGAATTGTTGCCATTGCGGTACCATAGTCCCGAAATCCAAGATGATTTTGGGTGTAAGCTACCGGAGGACTGTTTTGCCAGCCGATTAAATGATGTACATTATACTGATTGGCTTTTTGTAAAAACCATTGTTGTCCAATTTGTTTGTTCCAGTTATATCCGCTCCCATCGGAATTCAAAAAACCTTCAGTCCGCCGCGATGCTACACTGATCCGACTGGCAGTACCCTGTTCGGAAGTACCTGCACCAATATTAAAGCGCCATGCCGATAAGCCGATACCCCTGGGATTTCCATATGAATCGATGTCTGTACTGAATAATAATTCAGCAAGTTTTTCCTTTTTTTCAATGGGCCAGTATTTTCCTATTCGTTCTGTATTCCAGGCATCTGAAGAACCAAAATTCTGTATAGTTTGGTTTTTCGCGGAGAGATCTACGGTCAGGTCTATTTGTGAGCCGGCCGTTTCCCAGTTCGTCTTATTATTAACCGGTGCTGGAATATCAGTTTCATTAAAAAGAGCCTGAATCTGATTAGCTGAAAGTACCTGATTAAAAATTGTAATCTCATCTAAACGAGCTGATATATAATAGTTATCAGATCTATCAGGATTTCCTCCAAGATATAAGGAACTACCCTGAATAAGGCCGGGTGAGATCGCTAAATAGCCAGTGGATATTTCAGAACCATTCAGGTAGATCTTTACGCGTTTATCTTCTATTGTTATGGCGATGTGTAACCATTTATTTTTTTGTAATGTGATGGATTCAACAGTTTCGTAAAGCCCGTAATCCCGACTGTCGCTAATTAATGCACAACCATACTCTCCCCAACCAATTTGCGGAGTGAAAAAGAAATTAGAATTTGTAACTGGATTATGTATTTCAAAAAGTTGATGCCACGATCCGGCACCTGCATCCTCCCAATAAAAGAAGAATGAAATTGTACACGTATCAGTATTGAGTAAGTTTTTGTTAAAAGCAGCATAACTTTTATCCGTTGCCGTAAAATGCAGTACCGCTCCTCTTTCGCTGTCCGTAATTAATTTTGCGTTATTATAAAGCGATAATTCTGACTTTCCTGTTTCATCTATAACCATATTATTATTGAAACTGTAGTCTGCAACAGGAATAATATTACTTTGAGCAAATATTGAATAATTTGCATAAAATAATACAAGAGTGAAAGATAGTTTTAAAAAAGTCATCAAAATCCAGTAGCTTTTAGATAGACTGTGTCGGTGCAATCCATTAATAATAGCAGGAGATATTCAGTTGAAAATCTCCTGCTACTAATATAAAATAATTTATTTGATGATAATTTTTTCAGTACTGATAAAACCATTTTCGGTTAGCACTCTGACAATATAAATGCCTTGTTGTTTCATTGGTATAGTCAAGGACTTGTCATGTGTTACAGCAGCGTCCACTTTTTTACCTGTAATGGTGTATACCGAGTATTTTACGATATTTTCCTTAGCCAGAACATTAAGATTTCGTCCTTTTTGCCAATAGATTATATTGACATCCATCCCGTTAAATTCTAAATCTGTAGTAACAGCTTTAGAAGTAACTGTTACATATGCAGGAATTATGGACTGTAACTTAAGTTCGAAATTATCGAATGTTCCCCAGTTGTTGGCAGGTATGTGGTTATCTGTATCGGCCCCCTTGATACCAAAGGTTAATGAGCCACCATTTACTGCTACCGTCAGATCTCGTTTGGTGTTGGACCATTCCTCAAATGCCAGAGGTTTTTCTGTCATCTCACCTCCATCGGCGTATAAGAAAATCGTACTGTCATTACTGACAACACTCATTACGGAAACCTGATAAGAACCGTCAACCAATCCATTGACTGTTTGCCAGTTTTTGAAGGTATAATCGGCACTTTGCCAAATAGTCATATTCTTGGATCCGTCTACACCTTTATTTTCGATATAGGGCAGCCAATCGGTATCTGATTCATGATCCCAACCTAAAAAGTCTTCTTCAAAACCTGGGTTAATCAGATCTATGTCAGGTAACCGAACGATCTCAAAATTATCAAAAGTTCCCCAGTTATTGGCTGGTATTGAGTTCTCTGTTCCTGCTCCTTTCACCCCAAAAATCAGGCTGCCATTTGTGACATTAACCACAATCTTCCGCTTTGTATTTGTCCATTCTTCAAAAGCCAGGGGTTCTTCAACCAGTTCGCCTCCATCAGCATACAGGAAGATAGTACTGTCGTTGCTGACGACAGCCATAACAGAAACCTGATATTTACCGTTTGGAAGGTTCTCCAATGTTTGACCGTTTATAAACGTATAATCGGCACTTTGCCAAATCGTCATATTCTTGGATCCATCAACACCTTTGTTTTCAATATACGGCAACCAGTCAGTGTCTGATGTCGATGACCAGCCTTCAAAATCATTTTCAAATCCTGGATTTACAAGCCCAATATTCGACAACCATTTTACTTCGAAATTGTCAAAGGTCCCCCAGTTATTGGCAGGAATGCTGTTGCCGTCACCAACGCCTTTTACACCAAATTCAAGTGCCCCGTTAGTTATCTCAATTGTAAGTGATCGTTTTGTATTTGTCCACTCTTCAAAAGCGAGAGGTTCTGTTACCTCATTTTCACCACTTTTTGCAAACAGCGCTATGGTACTATCATTGCTTACAACCGCCATCATACTAATCTGGTAGGTTCCGTTTGGAAGATTTGAAAGTGATTGATAACTAATAAACGTATAATCGGCGCTTTGCCAGATGGTCATGTTTTTAGAACCATCAACACCCTTATTTTCTATATAAGGCAACCAGTCGGTATCTGAAGTTGAATTCCATTTGTCAAAATCATTCTCAAAATCAGGATTTATAAGTTCAACACTGGTGTCTCCTGCTTCCAAAGCTTTTTGAATTGTTACAATGGCATTCTGCACGGCTTTAATGGCATCATCCAGCTGCTGTACAGTAAGTCCCGAAGTATTAATCAATACAAGAGCATTTTCAATCGCATTCCCTAATTCCTGTTTCGCCTCATCAAATTCCGGCGTATTGGCAATCAGATCATTTGCAGAAAGCAATTCATTGATCAATTGTTGCACTTTATCCATAACTGAGATGGCACTGTTATAGTTATCTGCACTGGCTGCAGGATCAGCCAGTATCGTTTTTGCCGATTCAACCGATAATAGCATACCCGAATTATATCTTGTATCATCAATATCATCCAATGTTGCTGCATATGCTTCTGACTGTATAATAGCATCAACTAAATTCTGTGCCACAGAAAGGTTGTTCCTTAAACTATCGATGATTGCATAATCCGGTTGTTCTGAGTCCAAAAATTCCTCGAGATTCGATATTATGGCATCAAACGAAGTTTTTACATTCGCATCGGCTTCAGATGATGCAATAAAAGATTTTGCTGATTCAACATCAGAGGATAAATCAAGATAGTTATTGAAGAATGCCAGTGCTTCATCAATATTTGCCTGATAGTTAAGCATTTCTCCATCTGTTCCAAATACCCTTACTTCACGGGCCTTTTCCAGCGCATAGAAAAAATCAGCCAATACTACTTCCGAAATATCAGAATGAGCATTATATAACTCCATGCCTTTCTCGATTGAAGATTCGAACAGGGCAATAGGATCAAATTCTACCAGTTTGAAAACGCAGTTGGTGGCATTTGCCTGTGTTATGTCAGCAGTCTTTAGACGAAAGGCAGCTACACCGTTTGCGTCAAAATTCAGAGCATTTGGGCCTGGCGTGTAATTCATACCACTTAAATCTGCTGGCTTATCAATGGTCTCGAAGGCGTACCAATCGTCGAAAATATTGGTGAATCGAAACGCCAGTTCCTTATCATGTGTCTCGTTTCCTTCACGTCCATGTTCAGCATCCTGTGGTTCTATATAGGCCAGATTACTCCATGATTTCAAAAAATACTTATCTGACAAACCTTCATCGAGGTTACGAACATTGATATAACCCGGATTTCCCTCCTGCTCATCGAATACCCATAGTTGGGAGCCTGAACCGTCAAAATATTCTGAATATCCTACCTGATCAGACCAGGATGCTACCTCCGGATGATAACTCAACACCTTTTCGTTTCCCGCACCATCGTAAATAAGCAGATAATATTTCGTTCCATCAGTTTTGGGCATAAAATGCTCCTGTGCATTCACCTGACCAAAAAAACAGCAGCTTATTAATAATGCAATTAAATATTTTATTCGTTTCATTTCTTCAAGTTTTAAATTTCAAAATTACATTACCAACCCGGATTCTGAGATAAACCATTGTTTATTTCACTCTGAGGGATGGGGTATAAATTCATGCGTTCTTCGAAGTACCTTTTTTCAAGTTCCTTTTCCTGATAACCATAGGTGCCATCAGCATTTTTAGTTACATCCATTTTATATATTGGTTGACTTAGCTTATCAACCGCAATTCCCCACCTTCGTAAATCCCAGGCTCTCTGGTCCTCAAACGCAAACTCAATAAATCGTTCTTCTCTGATCCTGTCTCTCATTTCTGCCTGTGTCATGCTGTTGAGCTCAATTTCCGGTAATCCACCATGTCTTACAACTGTCTGATTCAAGAGGGTTGTAGCGGTCAGGTATGATTCTCCCAACGTTGAAGGACCATACAATTCATTGGCAGCTTCAGCCCAGATTAACACTATATCGGCGAATCTAAAAACAGGCCATTCCCGGTTTGATGTCTGATCCTGCCTCAGGTCAAGAGTCGGATCCATAAATTTTCTCAGATAATACCCGGTCTTTGTACCGTAGGCACGATCCATACCGTCACGACCTCCTTTGAAAATCTCGATAATTCGTGATTCAGAGTTTCTTTCATCCCAGTTGCTTCCATTTACTATTACGGTATGCAACAATCTTTGATCCCGGTTAATATACGGGTTTGCAGGATCGTAACCAGAATCAGGATCATTAATCTTTTTACCATTTATCATCCTGTAAGCATCTACCAGGTTCTGGGTTGGGTTGGTGCTTCCTGTGACATTAACTCCTTCTGATCCAACTGGAAAGTTAACTCTCTCTATATAATTAATATCAGCCTGACGATATCCCAGAATGATTTCAGGACTGGTACCATCAAACTGGTCATAGGGTCCGAAAGTAAATACGCGGTCAAAAGCAATATCCTGTGCAACATCCAGAACCTCCTTCCAGTAAACTATTTGTTGTTCAGAACCTTCAGTTACTGCACTGTTATATGCAGGACTAGCCAATAATAAATATGTTTTACACTTCAATGCCTTAACTGCTGTACCATTAGGTCTTCCCTGATCGGCGCCTTCATCCAGCAACGGTAATGATTCATTATCTATTAAATAGTCACATTCGTCAATAATGTAGTTCGCACAGGCCACAAAAGCAGACCTTGTTGCATCAAATGCGGTATTCGATAAACCACCGATGTCTTCTACTACATTGTCTCCTACCAAAACAACGGCTCCATATCTTTTAATCAGCTCATAATAATACAGTGCTCTTAAAAAACGAGCTTCAGACTTGTATGACTCAAGATTATCCAGGTAGACCTGTCTGTTAGCCGGTTCAAAAGTGTCATAAGTTGTGTTTTTGGTTTTCTCCAGAAACAAGTTCGCTTTATAAATGGCATGGTAGTATTTGATCCAGATATTATCAGGGTTAGAAACTGCATTCCAGTTGCCTGAATTAAAGTTCTGAATACCTGCCAAAGGATTGGCATTTTCCGCTTCATCAGTAGCACTGCCAAATAATTCACCCTGACTAAATCCTTCAGGACTAAATCCGTTGGGCATTTCACTGATCAAATCAACCATGTACCGATCTATATATGTCGGATTGTTCCACATAAGACCATCGGTAACACCAGTGTCCTGTTCCATACTGAGTTCCTGACACGATGAGAATATAATAATCAGGATACTTAAAATCGTTGATATTTTTATATAATGTTTCATATCAGTTCTGTATTAAAAGTTAAGATTTAAACCCAGAAAATAAGATTTCATCGGGGGATATCCTATACCTGTAAATTCTGGATCTGTATATTTCCAGTTACTTATTGTCAGCGCATTAACACCTCTAACAAAGAACCTGACTTTCTCTAAGCCTATTTTTCTAGAAGAATTCACAGAAAGTGAGTATCCAAGTTCCAGGTTGCGAAGTTTAATAAAATCACCTTTACGTACCCAATAAGAGGAATGCTGATAATTATTGGTATTGGTTAAAGACAACGTTGGGAAACCACTTTCATTTACAATTTCGGTCACTGCATTACCTGTTAACAAAGGTTGGTATAACTGATTTTCTGAAAGTAAAATATCCCTGTTGAACTGTCCCTGAAGCATCGCATCAAGGTCAAATCCCTTATACTCCAATCCAAGATTGAGGCCGGCGTCCATATTGCCCACGATATCTCCAATTGCTGTCATATCTCTGGAATCAATAATTTGATCGTTATTTAAATCCTTATATTTTAAATCACCAACCCTTGGCGTGCCAAAGGTTTGAACCGGAGATGACTGTATGTCGCCGGCGCTATCAAAATAACCATCAACCTCGTACCCGTAAACTGAGGAAACAGAATTACCAGTTTTGTTCAGATGCGCTAAAGATGATCCGTTAAGCGATTCTCCCATTTCATCTATTGTATTATTAAAATATGAGAATACCAGGTTTGCAGACCATTTTAGGCCTTTGTCCTGAGAAGAATAGCCTAATGAGAGATCAAATCCGGAATTGGTAAGTTTGCCGATATTCTCATACGGAAGGTCAGCTCCAGTAACATATGGATGAGTGTAATCAATGTACAAAACATCCGACCTTTTGTCCATGAAATAATCAAATGTGAACGACACATGATTAAACATCTCTAAATCTAAACCAATGTCCATTTTTTTGGAAATCTCCCATTGAATATCAGAATTGGCCAACATGCCTGGTTGAATACCGGTAATTACGTCCCAGCTTGTCCCGATAGGGAATGAACCACCCGCAACATAAAATTGTGTAAACGGATACCTTCCGTTGACATAACGGTTTAAGCCTGTAATACCATAAGACGCTCTTAACTTACCAAAATTGATAAAACTGTTGTCAGACAGGAAATCTTCATTTGAAAACACCCAGCCTGCAGATAATGAGGGGAATAAGCCGTATTGATTACCTTCTTTATACTGATCTGAACCAAAATAGCTGGCAGAAGCCTGCAATACATACTTTTTTGCATAAGTATAATTTACTCTTGCCCCATAATTATTCGTAAGGTATGGTGATAAATCGGAATTTGCACGGTATTCTCTATCGCTCTCGTAACGGAGTAAAACGTTTAAGTCATGCTTCTTTGAAGATGTGAGTTTGTACCTGATATCGGCATTGACCACATTGTTTCTTATGCTGCTTGCATTGCTCCACGTATTATACGGAGAATCTTCACCATATGTATAATAACTGTAAGTATTTCCAACAGCAGATGCAATTTGCTGTACAGGGAAATAACGCCAGTTGCCATCACCGTTAACAGCTCCATTATCAATTACGTAACCTATTCCGGCTGAAAGTCCATCCAGAATAAAATCGAGTTGCTGTGTTAAATAGAATCCTGCATTAAGGAAATTGGTAACAGAATTATTTCTCCCTCCATACTCAATCATTGCATAAGGGTTATTCGTAAGCAACGAGGTACCACCATAACTGTCGTTTGGATTAATAACATTAAATGCATTTGGTGGCACGGTATACATGGCTGTCCATATTTCGCCTGCTGAATATGCCGGGAAACTGTTGTTGTTTACCATTCCTGCCAGATCCATGGAAAACCGCGTTCTTTTCGATATGTTAATATCTATATTGGATCGCAAATTAAACTGGGTCAGATTCGCATTGGCTTTCATATCTGGGTTTACAGGTTTATAAATCCCGTCGTTGTAAAGGAACCCAACATTAATAAAGTATTGGATAAAGTCTGAGCCTCCCTGTACTTCAAGGTTCGCCCTTGATACGTTCGATGCATTTTTTACAACCCGATCGTACCAGTTCACATCGGGAAAAAGAGGTGATGACCCGGCTGCTGCAATATCTTCGTCAGAATATTTGGGGCTCAGTCCGTCATTCACAGCAGCCTGATTGTAGATGCTCATGTAATCACGAGCTCCAAGAACTTCAATTAAATTAGTTGGACTTTGCATGCCGGATTGCACTCTGAACCGTATATTACGTTTCTGCACCTCGCCTCTTTTTGTTGTAATTATAATTGCACCGTTAGCTGCTTCCATCCCGTACAAAGCCACAGCAGATGCATCTTTAAGCACAGAAATGGTTTCGACTTCTTCAGGGTTTAAATAAGTCATATCCCTTTCAAATCCGTCGATGATAATCAGCGGTGCTCCATTTGCCCCTCTTATTCTGAGGGTAGGTGAGTTATATCCTGGTTCGCCGCCTCCCTGCTCAACAAATAGTCCTGATAATTTCCCGTACAGGGTATTGCCAAAGTTGCTAACCGCACCTTTTGAAAGCTGATTTCCTGTAACAGTAGACATGGAAGAGGTAATAGTGCTTTTTTCCTGAATTCCGTAAGCAATATTTATCTCTTTTAACTGATCTGCCATTGCTATCTCAGATGTATCATTCTGGGCCCATACATATAACGGTGCCAGAAAAGAGATAACAAGCAATGCTATTTTATTTATATATTTTCTCATAATATTCGATAATTTGGCTGGTTAATATTTTGGATTCTGGTATAGTCCGGGAGTATTATTAACCCAGTCGTTATAAAATGGATGGAAATAATATTTATCCTCAAAGAAGTCTACCCAGTTGATCTTCTTTCTCGAAACAACTCCATCTTCAATTACCGCTCCAACCATATCGAGTTGCAACTCGTTTCCTTCTTTCCATCTTCTAAGGTCAAAGTATCGCTGCCCCTCCAGGAAAAATTCTACCTGGCGTTCATACTTAATTGCATTGTGAAACTTTTCCTTTTCGGTTGAACCCTGATAATTTGCCGCATCATATCCTGGCATGCCAGAACGGGATCTTATCTCGTCCAGATACTGAATAGCTTCAGCAGTTGGACCGTTATTGGCTTCACTCAGCGCTTCTGCATAAAGGAGGTATAAATCTGCCAGACGAATAATCGGATGCACAGGCGTATATACTACTGAAGGACCTGCTCCCAACTCCTCGTTTACAAATTTTCGTACCATAAAACTGGTTTTAAATTCGGGCCAGTCACCGTGTGTTCTGTCCGGTACATTCGGATCAATATCAAAATTAATCAGCTTGTCATTATAACTGGTTCCAAATTCAGAACCATGATATACAATGTTCTGATAAAATCTGGGATCTCTATCTTTCCAATATTCCTGGTCGTTATAGCCCGCTGCAATACCGGCATCCGAAATAATTGGTTTAGTCCCGTCTCCATTCTCATAACCTGAAATAGGAAATTTTCCGTTTTTCATCTGATATCCGTCAACATGCTGAAATGTAGGCTGATAGGTGACATCAACCCTGTTATACCAACCAATTCCATAAGGCCAGTTCATCATGTTATGCGTGTACTCCCATCCTCCTTCTGAATTATAAGAACCAAACGTTTGGTAAATGATGTTCTCGTCATTATGGTTAATAGCCAGTTCATAAACATTGTGCTCAACACCTGCAGCCGTATAAAGAGCATGGCCTGCTGCCTCTGCCTCGTCTATCGCCTCTTTACAGGCATTTGCAGCCCTTGTCCAGCGCTGTTCATCTGCGTTCCCATAACCCAGAACTTCAGGATGTTCATATCCGGTAGCATAATCGGGAGTCGGCCCGTTATACAAAGGACTTGCCGCATAAACCAGTATTTTTGCTTTAAGAGCTTTGGCTGCTGCCTTTGTAAATCTACCGGTCCATCGGTCTTCCCAATTCCGGGGTAACAATGTGGCGGCTAAATCCAAATGATAAACCAAACTATCAATCATTTCTCCAAAAGCAGCTCTTGCTATTGGTTCTTCGCCACCTTCCAGCCTCTTGTTAATCCAGGGTAAACTTCCCCAAACTCTAAATCCTTTAAAATACTGATAAGCAATATGCGCATGAGCTTCACCGAGCATGCGTTGAACATATTCCTGTTCGCTTGAAGATGATGTCGGGATTGAAGCTGCCTTTTCAATAAATGTATTGCATGTTCTTACTGCCTGGAATAAATAGTCAAGAGGATAAATCTGAGTTGTTGCAGAGCTTAGTGTCCCATTGACATATTTCATATACTGGTTGTCGCTGATATTGGGAACATACATTTGTTCACCAATATCAGACCAGCTAATGTAACCATCCCACCAGCTAAGGTTTATATTGTCGGCTCCGAAGTAATTATCGTGATAAAGCGAAAAAATTAACTGTTGAGCATTGTTGGTCGATGCGAATACTGTGTCAATAGTAATGTCAGCTCCTGCAGGCTTCTCAAGAAAACTTTCCTGACAGGAAAATAACGATGTGGCAATTATTATTAAACACGCATATATTACCGGATGAATTATATTCTTTTTCATGATAATTTATTTACAATTAAAATTGAACATTAACCCCTAAATTGATGACTCTTGATCTGGGGTATCTGAGTACTCCATTGGTCGTTTCCGGATCAATGTTTTTAATTTTTGAGAATGTCATTAAATCCATTCCGTTCGCATAAATTCTAAGACTTCTTAAGCCTAAGTATTCAATAAACCTCACACCAGACTTAAAGGTATATCCGGCCTCTATATTCTTTATTCTAAGATATGTTGCATCCTTAATCCAGTATGAACCTGTGTATTTCCAGTTGTCATTTGTACTTACAAGGCGAGGGTATGAAATACTTTCACCTGCTGCATATTTCTCAGGAGTATACCTATCCAGCACAAAATCAAGTACCGTTCCCTGGTTAGGAGTAGGACTATAATTTGTTCTGGTATTAATTGAAAAATTTGAAGCGCCCTGAAACAATACAGATAGTGAAAAACCTTTGTGCTCTATTCCGGTATTTAATCCAAACATAGTTTCTGGAAAACTGGGCGTATCTAAATATCCTTCATCCAGGTTATTAATTAATCCATCGGCATTTCGATCAATAAATTTTAAATCACCGGCTGAAACATCATGCCCGGCTGTAAATATCTGATATGCCTGATAATCTTCTTTACTTTCACCTGGATTTAAAGCGCTGTATGTAGCCCATAATTCATCACGGTACGCACTGGCTTCCGCCTCAGTCCTGAAAAAATCTTCCTGTTGATACCCCCAAAGTTCACCTACACGTCTTCCCGTTTGCATCCTGTAATCATAGGCCTGAAGTGGTTCATCCATTTCTATGATTTTGTTTCGGGCAAAAGAATAGTTTAAATCTACCCAGAATCTGGTATCTTTCATTTTTTGGTTCCAACCTAATTCAAATTCATAACCTGAATTTTTTACACGGCCCAGGTTCAATGCAAGTTCTCCTGTCTGCTGGTAGATTGGAACTACCCTTTGATTTATTAATATGTCCTTTCGGTCTTCAGTGAAATAATCAAACTTTACAGATAACTTACTATCAATAAAATACAGATCAGTTCCATAATTGATTTTTTTAGACGTTTCCCAGGTTACATTGGGGTTTCCTGCAGCACCCTGGTAGGCCATCGGATAGTTTTGTATCTCACCGGGTAAACCAAAATTAATTCCAATTTCACGCCATCCGGTGTACGCATCATTGTTCATCACATAAACATCAGGAAGATAAAGGAAACGTTGGCTCATTCTGTCATTTCCGACCAACCCATAGGAAAACCTTAATTTACCGTACGATAATATTCGTTCTCCTATTATGTTTTTGATCCAACTTTCTTCAGTAAAAGTCCATCCTGCAGAGTATGCCGGGAAAAAACCAAATCTTTTACCCTCTGCAAAATTCTCTGACCCATTATAACCCAGATTATATTCCAATAAGTATTTATTGGCGTAATTGTATGTTATACGTCCTACTAATCCAAGATACGATCTGGGTATTTCATTCCAATAGGTTTCCGTAAAGTGTGATTTATCTGCATTTACGAGTGCTAAAGCCGTAACATTATGCCCTCCGCTAAAATTATGGTTATAATTCAGTGCAAATTCATAGTACTCTTTTCTGGTTTTTGCCTGTGAAGTTGTATTATAAGGCAATACATTTTCCTGAACCTGGTAAAAGCTTACACTCTCATCCCCATTTAAGTAAGGTCTCCAGTAAGGGCGTTTCTTTTCGTCCTTGTCTCTACGAATAAAATTCTCAAAATAACTTACCACCGATACTGTACCTTTGGCTGAAAGACCTTCGGTAATAAAATCAAGTTTTTGATTGAGAATAAAACTATAGTCTGCCGTGTTTTCAAGTTCAACAGTATAACCACGTATGTCACTGTTCAGCAGAACAGAGTTTGCATTATCCTGAAGCAACACAACTTTACCATCCTTCACATATCCATCCCATGGAGACGAGTGAACCAGCATGTTCCAGTAAAAACCTTCAGCAGGTTCTCTTCCTGCTTGCCCCAAAGAAATATTTTCATTAAAACTTCCACCAATATTAATTTTTGCTGAGGTAGTATTGGTTATTTTTACATCGATGTTAGTTCTGTAATTGTATCTTTTGTAACTGGTTGATTTATTAATTTCAGGATTCAGGTTTTTAAACATACCGTCCTGGTTGAAATATCCCAGCGAGGCAAAATACATTAACCTGTCGGTACCTCCACTGATAGTAACATTATGTTGTTCCTGCAATGCATAATCCTTAATCATCAGATCTGCATAGTTGCTGCTGGGAAAGAAGTATGGATCACTTGTGTTCAACGGATTACCGTCAATCACTCCTTTAAACCTTTCTCTGACCGACTGAGGATATGGAGCTGTCGGATCCGTGGAATTAGCAGCAAAACCCATATACTCATTTGCCAGTCCTGTCTGGGTATAACTGTCAAGGGGATTAACTCTGAAACTAGGTACAAGGACAGCCATGGAACCTTTGTAATTAATCTGTGCCGGCCCGCTTTTACCACGTTTAGTCGTAACCAGAATTACACCATTTGCTCCCCTGACACCGAAAACCGCTGTTGATGAGGCGTCCTTTAATATTGAAAGGGATTCGATTTCGTTGGGATCAAGGAAATTAAATGCATTTTGATCCCGTTCAATACCATCTATTAAAATTAATGGATTTGAGCCTGAACCTGCGTCAAGGGTTCCTATCCCCCTTATTTTTATTGTGGCAGCATCCTTTCCGGGCCTACCGCCGGATTGGTTTGCGACAAGTCCTGGAAGTCTGCCCGCCAGAGCCTGTGAAACACTACTTACCGGTTGCTGTACAATATCATTCGAAGAAATGGAAGACATTGATCCTGTTACAGTTTCCTTTTTCTGAACACCATAACCAACCACAACTACCTCTTCAAGATTTGAAGTTTCTTCCTTTAAAACGATAGTCAGGTTTGTCTCATTGGCGGAAATTGGTATTTCCTGTGCCCCAAAACCAACTGAAGAAACTAATAAAATTCCATCTACAGGTACTTCAATGCTAAAGTTACCATTAATGTCAGTTACAGTACCCACTGAAGTTCCTTTAACAATAAGGGTTACACCGGGAATGGGTTCATTCGTTTCATCAACGACTGTTCCTGAGATTTTCACGTTTTGTTGAATAGCAATTAAATCATCTTTACCTTTAGTGGATGCATTTGCTTCAAAATAAGAACCAAATCCCAAAAAAAGAATAAGAAAAATCCAAACAGGTATAAGAAGGGCATTCTTAATGCTATTCCTGCTCGTTAAGTTCATAAACATCAGATTTTTTAGTTAACAAATGCAAACTTATGGAGATTGGAATGTGAAGGAAATGGATAATTTTACATAATTTTGCACAATCCAATTATTTATTACAAGAATTTATTTAGTGTATATTTTAAAATCAATCTAAATATTTTCTCATGTCATTTAGTTATATTCTGTTATAAATATAACAACGCTTTGTGATTAATTCATAACAAACAGTAAACCAGATAATTAAATAAAATAGAAATGAATGTTTTTAAAGAAGCTTTCGTGGACAATTTTTTAAAATTTATTCGATCCCTATATTAACAAAATTTACGTTTTTGACAATCTGATTATTTTAACAAACTGACTAAATATGCAGGAAACAGAACAAAACAGAGGTACAAAAAATTATAAAACAAGTTCTCCTGAAATAGGTAAATCGGAGAATTTTACCGGAGACAGAAGTGTAGTATTATCGAAGAAACAACTAAAAAAGATCAGGAAAAACCCCTTAATAAGCGGACTCTATATAACAGATATTGGATTCTACCCGAATGCGAAGCATCACTACAGAAAAAGAATTCTGGGCATAAAGGAACACATCCTTATTTACTGTATTGATGGATATGGCACGATTAAAATCGGGGAAGCGGAACATCAACTGGAACCTAATACTTTTTTTGTCATTCACTCTGATACTGCACATTCCTACTGGGCTTCACAAAAGGATCCATGGTCGATATACTGGCTTCATTTCGGGGGCGAACGCAGTTCCTTCTTTACGGAGCATTTTAGTAAGGTAAACTGGATAAAGCAATCCAGTAAATCACGTATTGATGATCGGATCATACAATTTAATGAATTACTTACTGCACTTGAATCAGGCTTTTCAAAGGAAAATATAAATTACGCTAATCTAAGCCTGAATGGCTTACTGGCATCATTCTTTTATGTTGAAACATACAGGGCTGTGAAAGGCTTTAGCGTAACTAATCCTGTTGACCAGGCCATCATTTTTATGCAAAAGAATATTAATACGACCATTAAAATTGCTGACATCTCTCAGCACGTTAAGCTTTCTGAATCCCATCTCAACAAAATCTTCAGGAATAAAACGGGGACTTCCCCCATGGACTATTTTATCAATTTAAAAATGCAGGAAGCGATACGGCTGTTAACCAATCAGTCATTGAAAATTAAAGAAGTGGCCTACAGACTGGGTTACAGTGATCAGTATTATTTTACACGTATTTTCACTAAACATATCGGCTCAAGCCCCGGATCATTTTCAAAGATGAGTATTCAACCATAGTATAGTTAAAATCACATACATCAATCATTAGTTGAAAATCTAACTATTACGCGAATTACTAATGCTTAAACAGACAACCAATCAAATTTATCTAAGGTTCTAATTTACCCGGACACCAGTGGAAATAAATTATTAATAAGCAATATTTATAATATCTCAACACCTTCAGGTGCTTTTATTTCAGTTTTTATTTTTCCGTTTTTCTGCTTTATATGTTTTACATACAACACACCCAAAGGAGTAGGAAATGTACCTTCAGCCCATTCCAAATCACCTAAATGCGGTTCAATCTTTATTTTTTTGCAGCCAGGTTCCAAAACTTTTATTCCCAGGATATATTCACTTAACCATGGCGTTGGTCCTGATGCCCATCCATGGCATAAACTGCGCCGCAGACCGATATAACAGTTGGCTCCGGTTGAATAGTGGTAATCCAGCTTAACTGCAGGAACGATATTATCTATTGGTGCGGCATTTTCTGCTTCTTTCAGATTGAATTCTTCCCAAAAGGTTGTTGCTCCTAACTTTAGCATGCCACCCCAGAATTGCCTTACATTATTCAGTGCATTTTGATAATCACCAGCCAATGCCTGTGCCTGCAGCATGTAGTATCCATAGAATGAGGAATATGCACTAACACCATTAGGGAACAGAATTTCCTGATCTACATCCTCCGGATTCATTATACCTGCCAATGCCAGAAGTGATCCGGCCTGATTTGATCCGTTAGGATCCGGAACCACCTTTCTCATTTTTTCAGCCAGTTTTTGATATTTCTCAGATTTTTCCGGCTCATTCAATACCCGGCATAAATAACTTCCCTTCTCAAACATCATCGTCATCAAAGCCTGAAGTCCCGCATGTATGGCAGCGGTGTCCCTAACCGATGGCCAGTCCAGAAACCGGAATCCAATTCCTCTGAGGTTTTCCTGTCCTTTATCATCTACATAGCGACTAAATTTATCCAACAAAGCCAGCATATATTCTTTTTGTTCAGCCAAATAATCCTTCCTGCCATGATATATGTACCAATCGTGCTGCATAATTACCCACCACATGGAATAAGACGGAATACCGTTCATAAAAGCCGGCAGCGGTGTAAGGTCTTTAAGAAAATCAAGTGTTTTCGGTACAACTTCATTATATCCGAAAACAGTACTTATAGTCATAACTTCGGGATGCATATCGCCGGCCCATACCATCCTGTCGCGTTTAATGCCGTCCCATAAATAATCCTGCATACACAAATGAACCGTATAAGCACCAGTCTCCCAGATTTTATTCAGAAGAGAATCATTGCATTTAAATGAACCCAGATAAGGAATATCCCTGAATGTTGCAATGGCCTTAACTTCTTTTATAGCCACCATTGCATCAGGTTCTGCCAGATCGATCCGTAAAAACCGGAAACCGGTGTTACCTACCTCAATATTGCCATACCCGGGCAGAGCTATTTCAAAATCACGCATGGCATGGTGATTTGTTGCC
Organism: Quyinboa mangrovi; assembly: GCF_042219825.1. NCBI lineage: Bacteria > Pseudomonadati > Bacteroidota > Bacteroidia > Bacteroidales > Quyinboaceae > Quyinboa > Quyinboa mangrovi. The sequence continues at coordinate 120,408 of NZ_JBHJHQ010000002.1, read as the reverse complement.
CCGCCTTCGGTTCCGGAGGTCCCATCACCTATAACATCACTACATGTCTCACTCACAGATTCCCCAAATCGTAACCTGACTTTTCGTGTAACACGGTTGCTCTGGGACGTAATTATTCGTACACCTCCCTGAATTTCTTTTCCAAAATCCAGGATCAAACCCGACACTGAACCGTTCTTATTGGTTATCCTACACACTGTTTGACGCCCAAAATAAGCCTGCCCGGTTCCTTTCTCCAGTAAAATATCTGCATTTTGCACCAGCGAATCGCTGGATATCCACACAATTCGTTGTGGTGTGAGATATACCCGGGCTAACGAATCAACTGTAGCTTTTGCAATCATCCTTTCTGTAAATGTTGGTGGATACTGCCCAATTAAACTCGATACAGAAAATAACGATAACAAAAAAAAGACTACTGCTTTAATGCTTAATTGTCTGTTCAAATGTATCATCATATAATGTGTTTATGAAACTCTCTTATCCAACTGAGTTGTGAATTTAAAAATAAAAGCGGAAATGAATGCTCACCCCCGCTTTTTAGTACCAACTAATTAATTATGAAAAAAAATCTAAGTATATAACGATGCTTTTAATTAAGCATCTTAAAGTCTATAACGTTTTCGTTAATTACCGGTTTATCCTCTACGTTCTCTGCCGATACTTTCTTAAGTATCACATTTTTAACCGGCAACTCCTTTTGTCCCAGAATCCGTGAAATAAATTTTACGTCTTTTGCCTGTATATTCTCAAGATAAATATTGCTTATCGGAGTAAGCCGCCTTTCATACGTTGGAACCAAATCCCTCCACTGGTATAACACATCGGTTTCAATACCCAAAATACCTTCACGCATCTTGTCGGCCACAATATTGCTAACATGTATATTTTTTACATATCCACCACGGCGTTCATTGGTTTTTATAAAAACCAGGTGGAACATGCTGGCACCATCAGCAACCTGACAACTGTCCATATAAACATTTTCTATTCCTCCGGATAATTCACTGCCGATAGCCAACAACTGGTGACCGTTCTTAACATAGCAATTTCTGATGACCAGATTTTTGGTTGGTGTATTCAAGCGCCATGCATCCTGATTGCGACCTGATTTAACAGCTATGGCATCGTCACCCTGATCGAATACACAGTTTTCAATTAACATATTCTGAGTCATCTCAGGATCAACCCCGTCGTTATTATGGCCATGTGCATAGACATTAATATTCCGTATCACTACATTTTTAGACATATAGGGATGGATAGTCCAAAACGGGCTGTTTATGACAGAAATGCCCTCCAGTAACACATTTTCACAGCGGTTAAACTGGATAAAATGCGGTCTTAAATGTGCGGTATCATTTACCATTTGTCGTTCCTGAACAGGAACATCTTTTGCAGCCAGATTATAGAGGCGTTTCAGGCTGTTCATATGAGCCGGCGGACGGGAAAACCAGGTTTTCCAGAGATCCATCCTTGCTTTCACTTTACCTTCACCGCTAATGGCAATATTTTTACACTCGTACGCATAGATTAACGGAGAATAATTGTAACACTCCAATCCTTCCCAGGTAGTATGCACAGCTGGTAAATAGTCTCCAGGATTATCCGAAAAAAGAAGGACTGCACCTTTGTCAAGATGCAAATTAATATTGCTCTTAAAATGAATTTTTCCAGTCTGCCAGTCACCCTCAGGAATAACTACTATTCCTCCTCCCGCGCTGTTAGCCTTATCTATAGCGGCAACAATCGCTGCAGAAGTTTTAACCTTATCATCCTTTACTGCGCCGTAATCAATAATGTTAAATGTTTCACAATTACTAAAATCAGGTATAGCGATTTCAGGCATTTCAAAAGGTGCATCAACTTTTACTGTAATGAGTTCAGGAGGAATACTTTTATTGCAGGATACAAGGACAGTACCTAAAACAATCAATACATATAACAGTCGGGATTTCATACTAACCAGATTTAAGTAATACCTGTTTTCTATAACTTTATAATTAGTTTCCATCCGGCTTAATTAACTCCACTGCCGGACTTACAGGCCAGAAGAAATTTTCATACGAATCCGGATGATTGGGATCATAACCTTTAAAATCATCTGAAACATATTTGGCCAGCTGCGGATAATTTTCTTTAATGGACTCTACAACACATTTAGCCAGCTCATAAGCTCCGTAAGGATTAAAATGAGTGTTATCCGCCAAAGGTTTATCCTGTCCCGGATAGGTATGAGCCGGATAATGTACAAATGCCTTTTTGGAGTTCTCCGGTCCCAAGGCCTCAAAAAGTTCTTTACTCATGGCATTCAGATCAATTAAGGGTACATTTTCTTCTTTGGCTAGTTGCCGCATGGCCTCCGGATATTCTTCAAGAGTATTAACAATCTTTCCGTTATCATCAAAAACCCTTCTGTTTGTTGATGTGACCAAAACAGGATGACCGCCTCTTTTCCGGGTTTCATTCATAAAGTATCTTAGCTGATCCTGATATGTCGTAAAGGGCTCCACATGACTACTTCCTGGTTTTTGATCATTGTGGGCAAATTCCATAAAGAGGTAATCACCAGGCTTCATAACACTTAATATTTTTTTAAGTCTTTTCTCACCCCGGAATGCCTTCAGTGTTTCACCAGATTCTGCATAATTGGCAACAACTACGTCCGGTTTCAGAAAACGAGGAAACATCTGTCCCCACGATGCCCAGGGTTCGTACATCTGATCCACTACAGTAGAATTTCCGGCAAGAAAGATGACAGGAAGATCATTCACAGCTTCAATTTCCAGTGATGACACACATGGTCTGGGCCCACCAAATTCCAGGGTAAGCTTTTTATCCCAATTCAGATACGCCAGTTCTCTCTTCTTCAATCTTATCTTTTCCTCATCATTTATTTTGGGTGAGCGAACATCAACAATAAATGATTTGGTTACTATTTGTTTTTTATCTGTTTTAATATCTTCCAGCATCAGCCGGCGATTTTCCGCTTTTACGGTTGTCTCGGATGTACCTTTCGGATCTCCCAATGTAACAGTTATTCTATAACGTCCCTCAGGAATATTTACGTTGAAATAAAACGGATGTTCACTGGTCAGAAAATCACTTGTCAGGTTGTTTTTTTTATCTCTCTTAATGGCATGAACCGTAAAATTACTGGCAATACCTAATCCGTTTTCTTTGCTGTAAACAGTTTTAGGTGTTACAGCAATATAACCTGCTGGTGTTTTTTCAGAACCGAAATCAAATTTTTCAGGAAATGCAGTATCGGTTTTAGTCTGCGCATGTGCTGCTAGAAAACCTATGGTGACAACACCTGCTAATAAAATTCCAGTAAGAAGTTTTTTCATTTGTAGTTATATTTTGCAAAAATGCTTGCTGTTCTGAATAAATAAGACATTCAGCTGTTAAAGAAAAAATAAGATATTGATAATGAGTGTTTTCTTAACTAACAAAAATAGAACATTCACAAAACAGTTCCAATGCATAATATGACTATATATTTACACAATATGACACTATTTTACATCAATAAGAGACTACTAAAAGAATCATAATATACTAAAAGAAAGATATTTAAAAAAATATATATAAATTAATTTGTTGTATTTGATACACTTATAATGCATATTATTATTGTGTCCACAACGCAAAAAACCCGCTACAACTAGTAACGGGTTTTTACCTTATTTTTTATAAATTGTATCCTATTTTATTCCAGCTTTCTCCATGAAAAAAGACAGAGGTTGAGATTTTGGTCGTTCGATACCGAAACCATACAAACGGTCCCAAACCAGCGAAGCCAAAACACCAAGTGATCGTGACACCCCGAACAAAACAGTATAAATCTGCTGCTCTGTTATACCATAACTGGTGAGTAATGAACCTGAAATAGCATCAACATTAGGCCATGGATTTTTAACCTTACCAGTCTCTCTTAACACATCCGGAACAACATCATAAATATCGCTCACTACTTTAATATACTGTGCATCAGGCTTGTATTTCTTAGCAAATTCAAGCTGAACGGTAAATCTTGGATCGGTCTGACGTAACACTGCATGTCCGTATCCTGGAATTACATTCCCAGAGTCTAATGTAATGTGTGCAAATTCACGAATTTGATCTTTAGTTGGACAACATGTATCAGCCCATGACAATAGTTTATTAATCCAATGCATAACATCCTGATTAGCCATTCCGTGCAGAGGCCCTGCTAGTCCATTCATACCTGCAGCAAATGAATAATACGGGTTTGATAACGCTGAACCAACCAGATGTGTGGTGTGTGCCGAAACATTTCCACCCTCATGATCCGCATGAATTACCATATAGAGTCGCATCAGTCGCTTTACTTCTTCACTTTCATATCCCATCATGTGAGCAAGGTTTCCTGCCCAGTCCAAACTGGGATCAATATCTATATACTTTTCCTGATGAAATACACGGCGATAAATATAAGCAGCTATAACTGGAAGTCTGGCTATCAAATCCATAACTCCTTCGAACATCGGATCCCAAAAATCTTTCTTATCCATACCATCATCATAAGCTTTCCTAAAATGTGACTGCTTTGACATGGCAAGAATCGCCGTATTTAACTGTATCATTGGATGAGCATCTTTAGGCAATGCATTGATGACATCAAATACGTAATGTGGAATGTCCTTTGCACGACGTGACCAATCCTGACTTATTTTTTTAACATCCTCTTTGGTAGGTAGCTCATCCATTAACATCAGGTAAAACAATCCTTCAGGTAATGGTTCGCCGTCAGGCTTGATTTTTGGAAGTACTTCCTTTAATTCAGGAATACTGTAACCTCTGAAACGGATACCACTTTCAGGATCCAGCTTTGAAGTGTCAGTTAAAAGACTTACAATGCCTTTCATTCCTGTTAATGCATGTGCGATCGTTACCTTTTGTAACTCAACATCACCGTGATCTTTGAGAATCTTTTTTAGAATTTCAGCTTTTTCAAGTCCCTTTTGATGCAGTTTTGCTTTGATTTCTTTCATTTGCTTCTATTTTGTGGAGTATTAGTATTAATGATATTGTTTTATCATGTGTAACATATTATTACTGTCTTCTCCGGGATTAACATTCATTTCTTTATGTATAATAATATTATCTTTATCGAGTACAAATGTCCAGCGACCGGCCGTTACCTTTCGGGTTAGCTCAACCTCATTCCCATCAATCTTCCTTGTTATGCTTCCTCCGTCTCCTGTTGGCACACCAAACATAGCAGCAACCTTTCCTTCCGGATCTGACAGTAGCGGAAAATTCAGGTCGTATGCCGTTTTAAAGATTTTCAGGTTTTTCACTGCATCTCCACTGATACCAACGACTTGCGCACTATCCTTTTTCAGATCATCTGAAACATCCCTGTACGAGCAGGCCTGTGTTGTACATCCTCCTGTCATGGCAGCGGGATAAAAGTAAACGATCAGATATTTGGCTGTAAAATCTTTAGATAAATCCCAGGTCTTTCCATTGTCCTCTTTGAGAGAAAAACCGGATATAGTATCTCCTACTTCAACCTGGGCATTTAATGCCAGGCTGATGAACGTTAACACTACGATATAAACAGCTCTGGAAAACATCATTGAGATTTTACTACATCAATCAAACAACGGGTATATAAAAAAGGTTCAACCCGTTTTTACTAAATCTTATTAAAACTCCAAAAACGCCAAACAACGCTTTTTATAAGCGATTCGAAGTAATTCAGGAACCTTGCTGCCATAGCATTTGCTATTTTGAATTTCCATTCGGAGTTATATTATTCCCGCCCTTCAAAAACTGAATTACGTGAAACGAATTCTTTCAAATTTCAAACGATAAACTCACAATAACTTACAGCCCCTTTTTCCCAATCAGACCAAATATAGTAAAATATATACATATTTAAAATTATATAATGCCAATTACAAAAAGAAAAGCACCTGTGAGAATTCCCACAGGTGCCCGAAATTAAATATTAATATATCCTAAGCTCAATTCATATTCAATCGTTAAATTTTAATATGCACAATTAATAATCCTCCCTATTATTCTTTCACAATTCTATGTATCTCTGTATTACCATCAGAAATAATTTTCACCAAATAAATTCCCTGAGGGAATCTGTCAAAACTTATTGCAAGAGTTTTATCATTTACGGCTACGGAATTATAAACAACCCTGCCGGATAAATCAACAATCGAAATATCTGCATTTTTCCAGGGCCGGTTAAAGTCCACATATAATGTTCCTTTTACTGGATTTGGATAGAAATTTGTAGTCGGCTCAGAAATATTGTTGATTGAAGTTGGTATATCTGTGACACGTAAAGTTCCGCCAGTTTTCATTCCGCTTATGTCCCAGTACAATCCTTCTCCCGGAGAAGCAGGATAAACGCCTGAAAACTCCCCTGTTTTTGATACTGATTGCATTACTATGAAGCTATCACCTTTTTTAAATGCAGAACCAAGGTTATTTATATAAAGCGTACCATTAAGGTTAACGGTACCAGTAGTGTTTAGCTTGTCACAAGTTCCATTATCACTATTGACCGTTACAAAGAAAGTTGATCCAGGGAAAAAGGTTACGTCATTATTTACCTGAATAGCAGTTCCCGTTGTACCTACGCCAGCCATCAAATATCCGCCTGTTTCAATGCTTACATCACCACTGATTATTCCTTTTCCGCTTAGCATGCCCCTGTTGTTGACCTTGACCTCTCCGGTTCCTGTTCCACTACCTGAAGTATTGTTAACTGTTAAACTTCCTCTTTCAACTACAGTACCTCCAGAGTAGGTATTGCTGTTTGTAATTGTCATTCTTCCTGAACCTGCTTTGATCAAAGCAGCTTTTGCCCCACTGTTTTTATACTGATCGTTACAAATTACACCATCAAAAGTAAAACTAGTATTATTTGCACCGATTCGCCATGTTATGGTATTGGATCCTTCTCCTCCCGCTCCAAGTCTGGAAGTTGACATACCAGTCAGCTCTCCTATGTCAAGTGTGATGTCCTCAGAATTAGCACGTATCACAGAAACTTTATCTCCAAGATCTATGGATGCCTTACCGTATCCGTTGCCATTATTCAGAATTAACATACCTCCATCATTGTCTGATGTTACACTTATCTTGCCTTCAAATTCAGACCAGTCTCCATCAATTTGTGATCTTAAATACGGAACATATAAGTTTAGTATTCCTGAACCAGTAAGTTTACTGTATATATTACAGCGGCCATCAAGCATCCAGGTGGCATTGAATGTTGAAGGAACTTCAATATCGTTAGTAAAATCGTTGTATGAACTATTATTATCGTACATGCTTAGTGTTGCAGACTTAAGTGTAATTTTTCCTGCCCCCAGTCCACTGGTATTAGCATTATCAGTAATAAGACTCAGAGTTCCTTCCTGAATGATAGTACCTCCCTGGTATGAATTAGCCCCAGATATTTTTAATGTCGCACTCCCTCTTTTAGTAAGAGAGCCTAACCCTGTCACCGTCCCATCTAAAGTTAGTGATAAAGCAGATGTTTCTATTATGGCTCCGTTTGATCCTAAGGTAAGTCCACGATTTGTTGATGCATCCGCACCGGAATATCTTAATATTCCACCATCAATAATCCAGTTTGCCGGATCAGATGATGCTGCCCCCAAACCTCCGGGATCACCGGCATTGGATACAGATGTTACATCCAAATAACCGGAATTAATTACAAGCGGACCTGTAAATGTATTTTTAGTCGCAATTTTCAAATAACCACTGCCATTTTTAGTAATTCCACCTGGCCCGCTGATTGTTCCACCACCGGAAAACACATAGGTTTGAGATGCATTAACTTCCATGTTTCCAATCGGCACATCATCGGAAACATTCACGTTTGCATTTCCAGAATCATCAAACAATACGTCATCATTTACTACAAAAATATCACTGGTGCCTGCATTCAGCCAGTTTGATGTCTTCAGTAAATCCCATGCATTGCTGCTTTCACCATCCCAAATCAGGGATACCGGATCTCTTGGTTTTGTGATTACCAAAACCAGTTTATTGTTATCAATCTGAAGCTCATACAGTAACTCGCGAATACCTGTTACCTCTACATTATTTAAATTGCCTGTAAAACTGCCTGTATACGAAATCAAAAAATACGTTCCTTCCAATAATTCACCGTCCGTTTTATTTACAGCAACTGTGGTTTTTCCCTGCAATACAAAATCTCCATCAATTTTCAGGGAGTCATTGCTTCCGGTTGTACCGTCTGGATCATTGGACAAATCAAAACTTAAGGTCACATCATCTAACGCCTGCATTCCCCCAATTACTGCAGTTGTTCCTGCTTCGCCCTTATGCCCGGCATAAAACAAAGCCCCCTCGGATAACTCAAGACCATTGCCGAATGTTCCGGTTCCACTTATTACACCATTACTCTCTGCAATAACTTTACTTGCAGAAAGTTCTCCATCCAGTTGAAATTCTCCCTGTGAAATCTCAGTTTTGCCGGTGTAGGCATTACTATTTGCTACAATCAGACTTCCTGTACCACTTTTAATTAATTCCATAGCACCGGACAAATCACCTGTACCAGAGAAGGTATAATCACCAGGACTTACAACAGAAACCTTCCCGGGAGTAACTGTTCCTGATATATTTATAGCGTTGCTGTTATTACCGGTTAATGAAAACAGCACTTCATCTCCGTTATTAAAAACAGAAACATCGCCATCCTTATTCTGCCAGTTTGCAGAAGAAGCAATGTTCCAGTCTGAGCCATCATTTCCATCCCAAGTAAGATCAGCTTGTACAATTGGAGCTACAGGCGGTTGTTTCATGCCATTACCCAGATAAAAGCCCGGATGAGGTGGTTGATTGTATCCTACATTTTGCCATGCAATAGCCAGGCGGTATTGCGGATCGTGCATCAGTGTTCTTATTTTAACATCTGTGGGATAAGGTGTCGTATAAATCCTTAATTTCTTATTGTCGGTTGTTCTCCATATAACCTCTTCACGCCAGTCACCAAAAAGATCTGCCTGTAAACAGGGCGTCCCTTTAGTATAGTTATTAGAATAGGTTCCATTAGCTGTCAATAGCCTGGTATCGGAGGAATGTTCATTATATTTTGTAATATTTCCGATTCCCAACCCCTGATTTGAATTCCAGTCTTTATCCAGTAGTTCACGGGATAAATCCCCATCCCACCAAATAAGGAAGTTCATGGATGGTTTATCACCAACCATTTGCTTATTGATATTATATGTTCCTGATCCGGCACCGCTCCACATCTCTGCACCATAATAGTTGGGATCAATATCACCGGCCACACCCCGGCCATTATCAAAACCTGCTTTAATCTGAAACAAAATCCGGCCATCTTCTGCAGCACGGAATGTCATACCGTCAACTGAGTTTTCATGTACGGCAAAAACTTCCAGACCTGGTCTTTCTGGATCAAAATCAGATACATGTAACGCATCACCATGACCGAGACCTGTATTATACAAACCTGAACCATCATCGTCGACAGTCATTGATCCATAAATAATTTCATCCTTGCCATCAAAGTCCACATCTGCCACACTCACCTGGTGATTTCCCTGATGTTGCCATGTGGAATAACCACTGTTATTGGTATCAAAGACCCAGCGCTGTTTCAGGTTGGTACCATCCCAATCCCAAGCTGCAAGTACAGTTCTTGTATAATAGCCACGGCACATTACTAAACTGGGATGAACACCATCAAGATAAGCTACACATGCAAGGAACCTGTCTACCCGGTTTCCGTAACTGTCTCCCCAGCTGCTCACACTTCCTCTTGGCGGTGTATAATTGACCGTAGCCATCTCGGCTCCTGTTTCACCGTTGAAAATGGTCAAATATTCTTCACCTGACAGGATATAACCACTTGAATTCCGGTAATCTGCTGCGTCATTATCACTGGCAGCCGGACCTTTACTAAGGTAAGCTCCTGTACCGTCTTTAGTGCCGGGCGCGGTTTTACATGCAAATTCAGCTTTTCCGTCTCCATCGAAGTCATAAACCATAAACTGCGTATAATGTGCTCCAGCTCTAATATTTCTGCCAAGATCAACCCGCCACAGAAATGTTCCATCCAGTTTATAACCGTCAATATACACATTACCGGTATAACCAGAGTTGGAATTATCTTTGGAATTTGAAGGATCCCATTTAAGTACTAAATCATACTGACCATCACCGTCAAGATCACCGGCAGATGCATCATTTGGAGAATACGTATAAGTCACATTATCCGGTGTTGTTCCGCCTGCCGGACGTTGCAAGGGAATATCCTTATAATTCGTACTCCAAACATCTACAGGATCAGACTTTTCCTGTTCAACACCATTGAGAACCGCCGCTACCTGATATGTATCATTTGAAGCTGTATTATCTGTATAATTGGTTAAAGCTACAGGACTATCATTCAGTTTTGTAGTACCTCTGTAAATATTAAACAAAATACTATCAGATTCATTACCAAGCCAACGCCAACTTATAAATACCTGGCTGGCTGATTTTCTTACTGCTACAATCCCTCTGTCCAGTGACTCAATCTGACGTTGAGCCTGCAACTGTGTACCTGTTGCAAAAACAATCAAAACCCAAATCCAAAACCTGAGTAAAATTCTTCCATTCATCCTTTTATCCTTGTACGTTCTAAACTCCAAATCTAATACTTTGTTCAGTTGATTACTAAGCTGTTAACTAACTTTTGATCACCAAACTGTATTTTTAACATATATATACCTTTATCTACGTTTCTTAAATCAACGGAACGCGATTCACCTCCATTCACCAAAGCAGAGTATACAACCTGACCGGTCAGCGTTTCAACCGTTAAATATCCTGTTTTACTATAACCGCTTAAGTCTACAGAAACCATACCTTTTGAGGGATTCGGAAATACCAATGCAGGCATGTTGGTAGCATTCTGAACTGCCAGGGTATTGGTTACTTTAACAATACCAAGATTGATAGATGAAAGGTCCCAGTACAATCCATCGCCAGGTGAAGCCGGCACTACTCCTGAAATTGTGCCGGTAATTTTTGTACATTGCAGTAATTTAAAATTGTTCCCGGCCGAATACGATCCGCTTATTTTATTCAGATATATTTTTGCACCGTTTAAATTTACTGTTCCGGCAACCGCTACAATATCAGAAGTATTATTTGTTGCGTCAACTTTAGCCAAAATATAGCCTCCTGATTCAACTGTCAGATTACCTCCAACAACCAGACTTCCGATACCTGTTGTATTACCCGGCGAAATATAAGCGTTTACATCTACATTCACATCACCAGAAACATATCCTGTTCCGCCTAACAAACCACCAGATTTTATCTCAACCTTTCCTGATCCGGTTGCACTTCCGCTACTGTTTTCTGCCAGAACAGAACCTTTTTCAATCACCGTTCCTCCGGTATAGGTATTGCTGTTTGTAAGAGTCATTCTGCCTGATCCGGTTTTTATGACAGCTGCCTGAGAGCCTAAGTTCTTATACTGATCATTATTAATCCTTCCATCAAAGGTAAAACTGGTGTTCTTTCCACCAATTTTCCATGTAATGGTATTGCTGCCCTGACCACCGGATCCCAGAACCGCTGCTGAGGTACCGGTTAATTCACCAATCTCAATAACGGCATCTTCGGAATTTGCATATAATGCTGTAACTTTGTCCTCCAAATGGATGCTTGTTTGCTTATATCCTAATGCATTGCCCATAATAAGCCAGCCACCATCATTATCTGTATTAACATTTACCAGACCGGAAAATTCTGACCAGTCACCAAACAAATCGGATCGAATGTAAGGTGTATAAATATTTAGAGTACCTCTACCTGTTAAATCTCCATACCAGCCACATCGGCCATCAAGATTTAGGGTAGCATTAAATCCGGCAGGAACTTCAAGATCCCAGTACATTTTTGTATCTGATCCTGTATTATTGAACATCTGTAGGGTTGCATTTTTCAATGTGACCTGACCTGACCCAAGCCCCTCAATTGTAGCCGTTTCTGAAGCCAGCTCAAGTATGCCATTATTGATAACAGTACCTCCTGCATGTGAACAGGCATTATAAAGCGACAATGTTCCGTCACCATCTTTAATTACTGCACCTTCACCTGTTATTGGACCTGTCATTTCAAGATGTGCAAGCGCATTAATAAATAACGTCCCATTTTTTGGGCCAAAGGTCATCCCTCTGTCTGTTGTTGAATTCAGACCGTTAATTCTCAATATAGAACCATTAATCACGAGATTTGATGGATCTGCGGAAGCAGCTCCCAGCGGACTTTCTTTACCGGAACCCGCAAGTTGTGCAACTTCGGTCATTCCTCCGTTGAGTACTGTTGGGCCTTCGTAGGTATTTAACAGTTTTATAAACAATTTTCCTGATCCGTTTTTAACTAATCCACCACTACCCGAAATTTTTCCGGGACCTGAAAAAGTATAACTGGATGTACCATCAACTACGATGCCGCTAACCGGAACATCTTCTGTTATATTTATACTATTCTGATTTTCACCTGTTTCATTAAATATCACTGTATCATTACCAAGAAACCAATCCTGCTGATCATCATTTAACCAGTTTTTATCACCAGCAAAATCCCAGACGTCGCTAACAGCACCTTTCCAGATCAATTCTGTTGGTGGTCTTACATCAAGAACTTCAAGAATCAAACTTCCATTATCTATTTTAATCAGACATGCAACATCCGGAATTCCGTTGATCGTAAAACTATCTGCTGTACCAATGAAAGTACCACTGAAGTTAATAAGCTTGTATAAGCCAGGATTCAGCTTACCATCCAAACGACTGAAATACAGATTGCTAATGCCGTTAACTACCATGTCTCCTGTAACATTAATCTGATCGTTTATTTTCGTGTTTCCGCTCGGATCATCGCTCAAATCAAAATATAAGCCTGACCCATTCTCTAACGATAATGTTTTATTTAAATCAATAGCAGCCGTATTTGCCTTTCCTGTCCCCGGACTGAATTTTCCATCGGTTTTAACCCAAAGTCCATTGCCAAGGTTTCCACTAGCGAAAAGCGAACCAAATTTACAAACAGTTACATGACTGGAATCAAGGTCAGAGTTTAGGATCATTGTACCGTAATAAACCATTGTTTCACCTGAATAATCATTTTTCGCATTAGAAATTTTCAGTGTCCCGGTTCCGGCTTTTAACAGTTCCATGGAACCACTCAATTTCCCGGTTCCATTAAACTCATAATCATTTTGAGATTGTACCCTTACACTATGCGGTTTTAATATTGTACTTAAATTAACGGGGACAGAATTGTCACCATTATAATCAAACAGAACATCAACACCGTCTGCATAAACCTGAGATGTTTCGTTTTCATCCTGCCAGTTAGCTGTTACCATATCCCAGTCTGAACCTGTTTTCCATGCCATTTCTCCATTGCTAAAAGGATATGGAGGAATATCCTGTGTTTCTGAGCCTAAATATATCCCGGGATGAGGCGGTTGATTATACGCATTATTCTGCCACGAGATTGCGATTCTGTACTGAGGTTCATGCATTAAAGTCGGAATTCTCTGATTCGTTGGCAGTGTTGTTGTATATAATCTCATGGCTTTATCATCAGTGGTCCTCGCAATAATCTCTTCGCGCCAGTCACCAATCACATCTGCCTGTAGACAAGGTGTCCCTTTTGTCCAGTTATTGGTTGCACTACCATTAGCTCTGAAAATGGAATAATTATCCTTTATTTCAGGATCATATTTTGAAATGTCCGGTACACCATATCCCAAATCCGAGGAAAAGTTTGCATCCGTCAAAAACTCCCTTGACAAGTCTCCATCCCACCAGATCATAAAGTTTTGCGGAACATTATTCGTACCCACCACATGTCCCGCAACATCGTACATGGGACACTCTGTAGCGGCCCATATCTCATATCCCCTGGAATCAGGATTGATATCACCAGCTGCGCATCTACCACAATCTCTGTTGGAATGATACCTTATGAGAATCTCACCTGTGCGTGCATCTCTGAAAGTTGCCCCCCAATCTGAGCTGTTTTCAAGACAATCCCATATTTCAAGACCCGGTCGGTCCGGATCCATATCCCCCACATGAAGTGCATCACCATGTCCGGTACGCACAGAATAAAGCCCTGTTCCATCGTTGTCTACTGTCATTGATCCGTATATGATCTCATCACACCCATCATCATCCACATCGGCACAACTGAGCTGGTGATTTCCCTGGCCTGTATAAGCTGTTATCGCACCACCAGGATTACTATCCCAGGCCCAACGTTTACTCAGATTTGTTCCATCCCAATCCCATGCTTCCAGTTTTATTCTGTGGTAAATACCACGGCTATTTACCATACTGGGATGTTTCCCGTCCAGATAAGCCACCGTCCACATACATTTAGTGGCACGGTGAGCCAATTGACCATCGTTCATCCCAGGAGTCCCCCACTGAACCAATGGATCACGTTCTATATAATTACCCCAGGCCAGTTCCTTTCCGGTTTCACCATCGAAAACAGAGATATAATCAGGTCCTGCAATTCTATAGTATGTTGAATTTAATTTTAGAGAGTATCTGTAATTAACTGTTCCGTCGTTGTCCCTGTCGCCAATGTTTACGCCAGTGCCGTCAATCATTCCGTCGGACGTGCGGGTAACTACTTCCGCTTTTCCATCTTCATCAAAATCATACACCAAAAAATTTGTTTCTACCGCATTGGCAATATTGGGTCCAAGATTAATCCGCCAAAGCATGGTGCCGTCCAGTTTGTAAGCTTCCAACAAATTATAATCTGTAGCCTCAGGCGCCGTATTTTTAGGAAGACGTTTTACAACAATTTCATATTCTCCGTCACCATCCAGATCACCAACAGAAGCATCATTAATCGTATATGTATCCCATCGCCCTCCTATGGAGCTAACAGGAATTTGAAGATACTGGCTTCCCCATACCGCAACTTCCTGTGATTTCATCTGTTCAATATTATCCTTTACAGCTGCAACAGCATAGTGTGCATCGGTAGTTCCATCAGCATCCGAAAAATTCGATGAATCATATATGGGTTCGCTATTAATTTTTGTTCCGTCCCTGTAAATATTAAACCCTACATTTCTGAGTTCATTTGCAGAAATCCTCCAGCTAAGGTAAACTCCGTTTCCCTTTTTAACAGCCACTACGCCGCGATCCAGCACTTCCATCTTACGTTGTGCAGGAAGTGTTATGGCTGTTAGAAAAAGAAATATCAGAGCAGAATACTTAAAAATTAATTTAGTTTTCATATTCAGAAATTGAGAAAATGTAAAAGCGAAAAAAACGGGAAAGCAAAAACAGTATTATTAAGAAAAAATGTCAAAAAGCAATCGAAGATAAGCCCACCCTAAACCAAAAACTGATTAAAAAATAAAGGAAAGCCCGACGGGCTTTCCTTTATAAGTTATTATTCGATGACCAGACTACCGACTTTAACGCCTTCGTCAGCCACGAGTTTTATGAGATAATAACCAGATTTATTGAAATCCACTTTCTGTGGTCCGTCAACCTGATTGTAAGATTTATTAAATACTACTGCTCCCTGCAGATTAACAACCTGTAATTCATAAGATTTCAGGCTTCCTCCATCCACAAAGAATGCATTTCTGGCAGGGTTCGGATAAACCGATACATTACCAAGATTTACTTTATCAATAGCAGTATAACCAACATTGAGTTGTACCTCATTACTATATATCACTACATCCTGACCATTATCATCTGTTGTAAGTGCTTCAAAAATTAAATAGTATGATGTTCCGTCAGCGTAATCCTCAGGAGAAGTAAATGGGGTATATGTTAAGTCTGATTGTGGAACAAAGAACGGAACATACCCTGAACCAGAAGTCTCAGAAAACTTCCATCCCTGACCGGTTACGCCTTCAGGCAACTCTACCGTCAATGTACTATTTGACCCAGTTGGTGAAACATACACTGGTCCTGCAGGAGTTACTTTTACTGAAATTGTATTTATGGCAATCGCATTACTTGATGCAACTGAACCATCAGCCAGACATCTTACAAATACAACTCCGGCAGTATCAAATGCAAATGTAGCAGTTTCACCAGTCTTAGGAGTTTCAAATGAAGACCACGGTCCGGCAGCACTTTTACTGTATTGCCACTCAAATGACGTATATGCAGACGAGTTAATCAGAGTTAAAGGATTAGTTTCCTGATTAAGGCCAACAATTTGTGTAATAGTCTGCTCAATAGCTAAAGCACTTAAATCACGTGCAGTAATCGTTGTAATGTCCTCCACAGGATCATACACCAGGTAAGGCTCAAATCCTTCAGGAGTCACAAACTTCTGATGGAATGTCGTATCTACCACAGTTGAGTCATTGCCATTTATATCAGGAACCGTTGAAACTGTAACCTGTGGTCTTAACATTGGCGTACCTGCACTTCTGTAATCACCCGCAAAAACATACTTTGCATTACCACTTAAGCGCATTTCACTGTAACCTTTGTTTGCAGAAATACGACCCGGCCATGCATTAAAGTAAACAATAGCATTATCTTCAATGATCATATTGGCTCCGTTTGCAGGATTATCGCTACCTCCTAATAGTATAGCAGTACCGTTTAATATTGCAACAGCATTATTTTTAACAGTAAAGGTTGTATTAAGATCATACAAACGGAAATAACTCTGTGTCTTTACAAAAACACCACCTTCAATCAGGTAAGAACCTGCAGAACTACCATGGTCAGCAGTATAAAACAATGTATCATTCAGACTTGGTTTATTAATAATAAACGTACTGTTTAAACCAACATTGAAATTGTGAACTGACTCATTTCCAGCAGTAGACAATACAGGATTCATATCAGAAGGTACTATTAAGTTATTACCATCTATATAAGCAGCCGGATCCCAGTTAAACATTACACCTGCATCGTCAGAAACAGTTCCGGTAAAAGTCAGGTTCATTGCCCCTTCGGTGGAAGCTAAGATATTAAACTGAACCTCCTTGGTTGTTGCAGTCTCTCCATCAACAGTAGATATACAAACAACGAAATAAGTACCCACTTCAGCAAAATCAGGTGTAAATTCAGTACCTGTAATAGCCGGATCAAATGATGTGTATGGACCACCGGGAGTTGTTGAATACTTCCATTCCCTGCCGGTAGAAGTACCATCTTCAGTAACTGTTAGCATTTCTGCCTGCTGCCCTAAACGGATATTCTGTGTGGTTTCAGGTGAAACTATAGCTTTATTTGACGCAACACCAATACTTACTTCATTTGTATAATATTGAGTACCACCTTTGGTACCTTCGAGAACCAAATAATATTCACCGGAAACAGGGAAATTAGGTACAATAGTATCACCGGTTTGTGCTGGTGTAAAGGTTTGGTCGTATGGTCCACCTGAAGTAGTACCATATTTCCACTCCAGACTTTCCATGCTGGCAAATCCGTCATTTTGAATGGCACGTATTACCTGACCATCTTCTCCGGCATTTAATATCTGTCTGTCAATTGGTTCAATAACGAATGCCGTTTTCAAACGTGTGTTAATATACGTCTTTGCCTCAACAGGATCATAATAAATTACAACATCTCTGTCTGGAGTTGATGTCAACAGGCCTGAATCCTTTGGTGTTTGAAGAAAATCATAGGCATCCCTGAAAATTACCATTTCTGCATCGTCTTCAATAATTAAACTTGGCCTTCCGGTAACCGCTGCGGATGTATTGACAGGAAAACGATCAATTCCGGTATAGGCAGGATACTCAAGTGTTGCATAAGTATGACCGCTTAATGTCCATGTAACACACATTTGTGAACTATTCTTTTTACCCAAAAGCGGATAACCTCTCATTCGGAATGTATCACAATCCACATTTAACCGGACATTGGCATTATCCATGTAATAGTTTTTGTTTCTGTTGTACAGATAATTTCCCCCGGTAATATTAATAATTCCCCGTACGTATTTGCTACTCCCCGGATCATTTTCGGTAAACCACTTACCTGTTGCCATATGAATGGTAACTTCTCCCGGAGCATGCTGAATAGTATCCGCTTCCGGAGTATCCGGATTTAAAATTTCCTGCGTAGCATCAGAAACAGTCAAACTGTTAACCGAAACGTCTACATCGGCATCAATAATACATGGATATGTATAACTGTCTGCATGACCGATCACCACATCATTCCCATCTATGTTTCCCTGCGGATCCCAGTTGGTCGGGTCAGAATAATCTGAACTGTTCGCACCAGTCCACGTAATTGTACTTTGAGCAAATAAGCCCACAGAAATGAACAACGCCATTACCGTTGTAACCATTTTTAACTTGCTAAAATAGAAATTCTTCATACTCTTTAATTTTGATTAATAATTAGCTTTCAAACTCTTACCCTTCTATCCCGGGCCAGGAATTCACTTTATTGTTTTGTGTTATTTATTATTCGTCAATGGCAACCACCAGTTTTCCTCATTACTTAATTTTACCCGCACAGCTTCTGCATCAGCATTACCCTCAGCAGCAAGTTTATCTGCTACTTTGTCTGCCAGATACGAGGGATCATTTCTGCGCAAAGCAATCCTAACCAAATCGCCCCAGCGTTGTCCTTCAAAAGCAAGTTCAAGTGCATCCTCTTCAATAATCTTGTCTTCGAGATAATCAATCAACCCTACAGAATCTATATTTTCCGGATAATAAGGAACATTATCCAGATAAGCTCTGTTACGTATTCCTTCGTTCCTGTACCACAGAGCACGTACCGCCGGTGGATTATCATTTATACTTGTGCTACGGGCATCGAAATCGAAAGGAAAAGGTAAATGCGTCTGGTGTCTCTGCGTAAAATCGTTCGACGGATCGTCCGTTTCAAAATTCGGTCTGAAACTGTTATTGAGTAAAGCATATGATACTTTGTACAAAGCCAGTGCTTCATTTGTTTGCCAGTTATCTGCTTCCAGGCTGTCAACAGTTAGGTTATCTGCTCCCATTTCCTGCGCATACCTGTTAGTTGCTTCACAAAACCTCAGGTGTAACCCTGCAGAACGCCACAGGAACCATTTCCCGTTTTTCTCATATGGATTACTTGGATCAAAATCTGAAATATACTTTGTAATCACCGGTTGTCCGTTAATGGTTTTATATGATCCGGAGTTTCCATCCTCATCCTCTATATCTCCCCTGAAATCACCCGGAAATCCGTTTTGTTGTATTTGTCCTTTCCAATCACTTACAATCAGATTAGATGGTTTAAAATAATAATTTCCATAGGTATTCGAGAACAGATCAATAAAAGGACTCGGGGTATAGGTACTGCTGTAATACATCACCCATATCCACTCATCATAATAATCTCCACTTCCATAAGTTGAAAACAATGTTCCCCAGTGATTAACCACACTATTCAGGTCATGTTCATAATACCGAATATAACCACAATGATAATGACTGAATGTAAAAAAGTCGGTTCCTACTTTATAGCGGTCAAAATTACCGACAGAACGTTCCATTATTCTTTTATAGTACTCTGCAGCCTGAAGATAATCGTTATTCCAAAGGTGTAGCTCCCCTAACAGAAATTCCTTGTCAATATAACTTATCTGCGGACTAAAACCATTATTTGATAACAATAGGTTCTGATCAGTGTACAACCCTTTATACGGAATTGATTCCATAAAGTTGACAAGTGTATCAACCATTACCTCAAGCGATAAAAACGGATACTCGCCCTGATCTATCTTAGAAATATCACTCAGCTGATCAATGGGCTCAGTGATATAAGGTACATGCCCATAGTGTATTGCGAGCTGAAGATACGTCCAGCTTCTTACCGCAGCAATATCAGAATATCTTGGATTAAACTCTTCTTTGGAAATCTTATGCTCATCAACCATTATTTTAAGATTTTTCATCACATCATTACAATTTAAAATCAGTGAGAAAAACGGTTGGGGATCAACCCAGGGATTATCGGCCGTTACATTATGGTTGGCAACTTCGCGCATGTAATGATCCGCATTTACTGTTACTGCCATTAAGTCTGCACGTAACTCATTCAGAACGACATATTGCGGGGCCAGTTCCTGAAGTTTACCATATACACCAATTACAGATGAATTTGCATCAAAAATGTCCCTGTAATTCTGATCCGGAGTCAGTACATCACTCGGATTAACCTCCAGCACATCTGAACAGGACCATGTGCCCAAAACCATGAGCATGATTCCTGCAGCTCCAAGTATATTTATAATTCGTTTTTTCATCGAGCCTGATATTACTTTATATTCCGAAACCAGAGTTAAATATGCTGAACCATGTTTAAATTCCGGGTTTTTCATAACGATCTTTTGTTTCATAACCTGTTTACTAAATCAATTTATTACAGTTTAACTCTTACCCCTACAAAAAATGATTGAACCTGAGGAGTCATTCCCACATCAATCCCCCGGGTTAGAGGTGAGTTGGACAAACTAAATTCAGGATCAAGTCCTTTATAGTCAGACAACGTCAGAAGGTTTAAACCTGTAACATAAACCTCTGAACCTTTAAGGAAATTAGCCTTAAACGGCAGTTTGTAAGTCAGTGTCACATCTCTCAGTCGTACATATGAACCATCCTCAATCCAACGATCAGAGAAACGGCTGTTTCCTATGGGATCAGCAAATTCAGCTTTCGGAATATCCGTCACCTGACCATCATAGGTCCATCTGTTTATAACCGCCTGGGTCTGGTTATTGAAATTCTGCATTGATTCCAGCTGATAACGCAAATAATTAAATACATCGTTACCATAGCTGAACGCCAGGGAAGCATCCAGTGTAAAAGCCTTCCATTGCAAACGTGTATTCACGCTGCCAAAGAAATCCGGCGTAGGATCACCAATAACCTGCATATCCTGATTATCTATTATCCCATCTGCCTTGTAATCTTCAAAAATAACATCTCCTGCTCTGAAAGCCATCGTACTTGTATTAGGCAACAGTGCTTCCAGACCGGCTGATTCTGCAGCTGACTGAGTAGCATAAACGCCGTTTGTCTTAAAGCCGTAGAAGACCCCAAGCGGCTGGCCTACCTCAGTTAAAATATTGGCACCATAAACTCCTGTTACATTGCGTCCGTCATTAACTGCTGTAACCTCTGTCTGGTATTTTGAATATGTTATGCCTAAATCCCATTTCAGTTTTGAATTGATGATGCGGGCATTTAATGTCAGATCCATACCTTTTGTGTTGAAACTTCCATTGTTGGCCAACACGTAATCAAAACCGGTAAAGTATTCAACCGGAATATACTCCAGCATATCATCAGTTGTATTCATGTAGTAATCAGCACTTAAAGAAACACGGTTTCTCAAAAATGCCAGATCAACCCCGAGATTTGTCTTTTTATTGGTTTCCCATTTCAGTTCCGGATTCCAGATATTTCCACGAACGAGGCCTTTGGCCGCCAACAATCTTTGTGTGGTATAATACTTTTTAGTGGCATAAAAGCCAATGTCATCATTGCCTGTAATACCGTAACTTGCACGAAGTTTAAACAAATCTAGCAGTGTCACATTTTTCATAAAAGGTTCTGACGTTATAAGCCATGCACCTGCAACAGATGGAAAGAAACCAAACTGATGGTTATGGAGCTTGATACCATCTGCCTGTGAACCAAACTTTGAAGATCCGTCCAGTGCCATGTTAACAGAGACAAAATATTTTTTCTTAAACGCATATTCGCCCAAAGCATAGTAAGTAATGTTATTCCAGTCTCCCATATAACCACCGTTATTTCTGAATTTTGCAGTACCTTGTCCGATGGTTCTGAACTGATCACTTGCCGAGTTAAAATCACTTCCCCAGTCTTCTTCGGTCTGATTCATATTAAGGCGTGCACCTACCACAGCAAGCAGTGAATGGTAACCATTAAAATCGTTGTTATATCTTATTCTGAAGTCATTGTTCACAGCAGAATGCTTCAGAACACGTTCCATCATTTTATTATATACTATACCAATCTCTGTAATTTCAGGTGAAATACCGTAACCGGGAATAAAAACCTTTTCCCTGCTTTTATTGAATGAAAGACCAATCAGATCACTAATGGTAAGGTGGTCGCTCAGTTTAACATTAAAATTAAATGAACCGAAAATTCTGTAATCCAGACTTTGCTGCTCCATCTCATTCACTATGGCAACGGGGTTACTTACACCAAGTGCATCATAATCAGCCAATACCGGTGTAATAATACCCCCGTCTATCTGGTTAGGATAGAAAAAGGGCGATTTTATCCGGGCTGTGAATAACGGATTATCACTTGCTGTAATACCAGAACCGCTTTTTAATTTCCGGTCATTATAATTAAAGCTGATATTGGCATTTAGCGTAAATATTTTGGAAATATTAATATCCGAATTAAACCGCATACTAAAACGCGAAAAGTCAGTATTTTTTAAGGTGCCATTGTAGTCCATATAATTAACCGACAAGGCATAAAGTGCTACATCATCACCACCCTTAATCAACACACCGTAGTTGCTGCTGTAGCTGTTTGCAAAAACTTCCTTCTGCCAATCCGTATTGTTATGGTATTTTGCATAATCATAATTCGAGAGATCGTTATTCATGAAAGGTAAACGGGATACTGAGTCTGTGCTAAGGCCTGATGACAATAACATTTCATTCAGGTAAATTCTATAATCATCGGATTCCATTACCGGGATATTCTTCGGGGCAATGTTTAGTCCACCATTCATGCTGAACGTAATCTGGTTGACCTGCTCAGTAGCATGATTTGTTGTAATGAGAATTACGCCATTACTTGCTTTAGCACCATAAATGGCTGCCGCATCTTTTATAACTGTTATATTTTCAATATCGTCTGCATCAATACCTGCGAATGCATTTGATCTGTCACCGCTGATTAGTGGTGTGCCGTACTCACCAATATCGTAAATCATACCATCCACAATCACCAGAGGTTTATTTGTAGCATTCAGTGACGAATACCCCCTTAAAAAAAGATCTGAGCCGGAACCCGGATTACCATCCCTGGTGAGCACGTTCAAACCGGCTATTTTACCATCAAATGTAGCTTCGGCAGATGTTGCTCCTTTTTTTGAGGCATCAAAATAGGATGTTTTATTTTCAACTATGCCAAGTGCATGAGTGGAATATGCCAGTGGTTTATTGTAATCCATAAGTCTTACTTCCTGATCAAATGAACGAAAACCTGTTTCATACATATAGATGTCAACAGATTCTCTTCCCCCCAGAATGATCTCTCTGGTTTGAAATCCTTCAGATGTAACGGTTAAAATATCATCATAGGATTTAACTTTTATTGAAAAGGAACCATCCCCCTTTGTTATTGCAGATGAGTAGTTTGCATCGTTTATGGATGCCACCTGTATGGGTTGCATTGTTTCTCCGTTAAACACCGTTCCGGTAACAGTAAAGGATTCCTGCGTATCTTTATTCTGGGCGGAAATACATAGTACGCCGAACATTACAAATAAAATAGATAGAATATTTCTTAAGTGTGTCATAATTACGGGTTATTTTTTAATTGAACACAGGAACCATTTTAATATAATCAACCACGACGGCCTGACCATTATTATTTCCAACAACCTGCAAAAAGCAATCACGTATGGTACTGAATTTAGTTGATCCAACCAATTGTTCTTTTGCTGTTACATATGCTGTATCGGTAACTAAAATAGTATCAGCACCATTTACCAGAGCCGGAGGACCAAAAACGGGACTACTTCCGTTATAACCTTGCAGAACTACAGTTCCCAAACCTTCGGATAAAATTCTTGATGAATTTGGATAGCGAAATCCGGAGTTAAAATCATTGATGGCATTGATATAAAAGTCATATTTAACAGAAGCCACTTCTCCGGCATATAAAATTAAACCGCCTAATTTTGATCCGGTACTAAAATTATCAAGTACATAATCGTAGCCACCCGAAGCGTGCTCCTTTATTCTTAAGTTTCCGGCAGGAGAACCACCTTCGGCAAACCATTTAAATTCGGTTTCGCCTTCAATAATTAGTGGTTGTATTTTATCGGAAAGTTCTATGGCGCAGTCACTCATCACAAACACATTCCCATTACTTACTTTGTAGGTTGATACTATGGCTGAAGGATTAACCGGAATTCTGACATTATCAGGCGAATATACTTCAGCAGGAATATTGTCCTTATTGTATGTTGTCGTCACAACGTAATCCTTCAGGACTTTCATTTTGGCTACTGCTACATTTTTAAGACTGTCGGTTACAGTTGAACCGGAAAACGCTTTAAAATAAGGTTTAAACTTATTATATTCTGAATCAAATACCTGGTCTTCCACAATAAACACAGTAAATGTTGAATCTTCACTTCTTAAGTCTGTGACAGTTTCCAGAAAAGGGTTCTGCCACACCAGACCTGAAATGGTATCATAAACCGGTCGCCCGTCATCCGTCCATCCAGTCTGTGTAGCCACATCGGGGTTGAAATATACCCCTGATAACGAATTGAGGTAAGCGGTTTGTTTGTATGTGGCACCTAACATTTCAATATACTGCCAGGCATTTAACCTTAGTTTTATCGGTTGATTAATGATATGCAGTACACCGTTCCTGGCCGGAATATTTTTATCACCTGATACAATCACGTCATCAATCATATCGTTTTCCTGATCGAGAAATAAAACCTTTCCTCCAAACATTTTCACTCTTTCTGAAGCATTACCACTATCATATACATATTTACCTAGGGTAAAATGGTTGCTCAGGAAAGATCGAAGACTGTCTGCATCACCTGTAACAGCCGGATCGGCCATTGCCATGGCATCGTTATCCGGTGCCCAAACAGTCATAATCTGCATTTTGGCTAATTCCTGATCCAGTCCTGTACTTTTTAATGCTGCCACAAAAGATGAAAAACGTGACTGGCCTTCTAAAATTTCAACTATTGTTTGTTTTGCTGTACTGTCGTTAACTTTAACATGACTTTCCCATGCATCTGTACATGCCCAGATACCGAGGATGAAAAGTAGCAGCAATGATTTTAACCTAAAGTTCATATTCTGTGTTTATTTAATGAATAAATAATTGAAATTTAAACTATTCGAATGTTCCCTGAGGTGGTAAATCTTCTTTATACACCATAGAGTTATCATCAGTATTTGGTTTTGGCCAAACCTGGTCTTCCTCGACCGGAATAATATGTATTTGATCCAGCCATAATTCATTGCCTGCATAGGCACTGATGGCAACAAACTTAATCCAGTGTCTTCCTGTTGTACGGAAATCGATCGTTCCTGCAAGCTGCCCCGTGTAACGTTGAGCTATAGTATGACGGGTATAATTTTGTTCCAGTGAATCTGCCGGATTATAGGGGTAACGTTTGAAACCTCTCAATTCCAGTTCACCATCGGATTCATTCTCATTTAATGTTTCACTGTTGTCGATTATAATTGGCAGTTTTTCATCATCCACATAGACAAAGAAAATTGGTTTTCTTCTTCCTGAAGCCGGATATACATTCCTTGTGCAAATCCATACTTTGTAGGTTCCTTTCACAACAATTGGTGTTCTGAACTGAATCCATTTGATAACTTCCGGTCGGATATAAGCCTGTAACCTGTCGTTAAGTACATTTCCATAATAATCACCGGCAGGAGCATTATAGTATATGGTATAATTCTCCGGATACCACTGAATGTCAGCTAATTGTCCCATTTCAAGATTTACGCCTTGTTTTCTGTATACCCCCGGAATTTTTTTAATTTCAAACTGGTCTGTAACCTCCCAATGTATCCTTGAAGGAAATCTGACCTTAATAAAAAAGTCAGCCGTCATCGAGTGAAAGACACCGTTATTGGCTGTATTATCCGAAGCGTCCCGATCTATGGCAAATCCTTTTTCCACTACCCCCCTGAATTCATCTTCGTTAACCAGTACCTCTGAACCATCAACTTTTATCGTTATCACCTCTAAAGGTGCCTTTGTAAAATAACCTGCAGTGGAATTTATGGATGCAAAATCAGAAACATACATTAATGTACTATCCAGAATGTGATAAGCCATATGAAGGTAGAGACTATCCTTGGGATTGGTTGGATCTCCGGTATCACTGTATTTGGCTTTTAAATCATCGTAACTGTTAATGCCTGATGCAGCAAAAGCATTGTTGGAAACAGCCATAACCGTGAACCAACGAGTCACTTTTATCTCGTCTCCCTGTTCATAATTAAAATTAAAATCATCTTCTGTTAATCGAAGGTTTAGCGTATCAAACCAGTTTGTTGCCTTCAAAGCTTCTGTAAAAATGCTGAAATCAGGATTGGCATCCAATTGCTCTGCAATTGTAGGTGTTATCGGATCAAGTACTGACTCAACAGAATGAACGATACCATTCAGCATTCTGTTATCTGCACTTTTTATGGTTGCATATTTATTAACCTTGTAAACTGACGATCCTCCCTCCAGGTATGTCTTTGTAGTTAAATATTGACCATACATATTTGCAGTCTGTAAACGGCCATCCACAAAATCAGTTGTCGGTATAGTATCAATAATGATGTGATAACGCACCAGATCCCTCATTTCCTGTGCAGTAAAATCATCAATTGACGACACCCCTTTTTCCTGAAAATATTTCTCGAATGCAGCATTGGTAGGTGCAAAACAAGTGTATGTACCATACGCCTTTAAAAAAGCAATGGTATTAGATTTTTCCAGTAAATCATAAAATGTGGAAAATTCACCGGGATTCTGCTCCAGATATTCACCAATTAGAATCTGATAATTCGTTCTGGTATTGTATTCAGGAAGACCGCAACTATTAAATATAGCCCCAGCTGCCAATGCTACCAGTAAAACTCCTATGCTGAACCAATTTTTAGTTTTCATTTCGTTTATATTTTGATTCATTTAATTATTGATCTTGATAAAATTTATTCTGCTCCAATATTGGATAACCCGCATCAATTTCCTTTTGAGCTATTGGAAAGTAATGGCTCAGCGTATCTCCGTATTTAGTTAGGATATTCAACATTCTCTCAGCCGGCGCACTTACTGATACCATTGTTCTTATCAGATCCATTCGAGCATAATTATCACGTCTTGCGTTTCTTAAAATATCAAACCAGCGTTTCCCTTCAAACGCAAATTCTCTTGCTCTTTCATTTAAAATGTAATTCACTAATGCATTCTTATCTGTAGGATTTCCTTCATCGGATTCCCTGGTTGCATGGGCTCTCTTCCTTATTTCTTTTATCAAAGCCAGCGATTCACTACCTCTGTCAACCTGTGCCAACGCCTCTGCCTTAAGTAAGAGAACATCAGCATAGCGGTAAACCATAAAATTATTCGTTGCTTCTTCCCTTTCCTTTGCCTCATACTTATTGCGCCCAATATATTTCCACAACGAAAAATTTCTGGAGGATTTGTAAGAACATCCGTCACCTCTGATATCTGCGCTATCAGGACTAGCATAAATATCTACAGGAAAGTAAACCTCCATCATATCACTGTTAGCCTTCAACTGGCCAACAGTCTCAAATAAATTAAAGAATGGATTAAGCTTGTCATCAGCAAACTGTAATTCAAAAATTCCCTCACTACTGTTACCCTTCACATATAAATCTTCAAACCAGAAATCATCTCGTGGAACTAATCCATATTTTCCAGAATCGATCACCTTATCACAAGCTTCAATGCTTTGCTGGTATTGTTCAGTCCATAAATATGCATCTGCCTGAATAGCATTTACTGCATATTTTGTCATTCGCCCTTTATTCAGTGCATTTATTCCATAGTCTTCACTGATCCACTGTTCTGCCTGATTCAGATCAGCAAAAATCTGGTTAAATATTTCAGTTCTTGTACTCTTGGCTTTTCTGAATGTTTGCGCATCACTTAAAGTCGCTTCAAGCACCAGCGGAACCTCATCGAAAGCACGTACCAGGTAAAAATACATCAGGGCCCTTACGGCAAGAGCCTCACCTTTATATGCATTTAAGGCACTTTCGGTAAAAGAATCATCAATATTCAATACTTCCGGCGCTTTAGCCAATAAAACATTACAATAGTTAATAGTTGTGTAAAATGCATCCCAGTACACAACCCTATTGGTTGGCAGAATATCTCCGTTCCTTATGTAAGTGAAATTGTCGAAACTTGAACGGTAAGGGCTTATCATCTCTGCACGTAGTTCACCCCAGTAGAACATACACTCCGGAATACTGTACGAACCACCCTGTGTGTTACCCAGCATTGAGGCATAAATCCCCATCATAGCCGAATGTACATCTTCCTTGGACTGCCAGAACTCTTCAACGATAATACCGTTTTCAGGTTCTACGTATAACCAGTCTTTACAGGAACTCACCGTTAGCAAAACTGTTAATATGAGTATTATGGATTTTATTTTATTCATGATTATTGCCTTTTTATTATATCCCGTAATTTAAAATACTACATTCAGGTTAAACGTAAACTGTCTTGATACCGGTGTATTGGAATCATCATACCCTACCGTGTAAATTGTTCCATCCTTGGAATTGATATTAATCTCAGGATCCTGCCCGCTGTAATTTGTAAATGTTAGTAAATTGTTCAACGTTGCTGATACCCTCATACTCTGTGCTCCCAACTTTTTAGCAAAATCTTTTGGCAGGTTATAGGATAATGAAACGTACTTAAGCCTCAAAAATGAACCATCTTCCACATAACGGTCTGAGCCTAACCAGTTGTAACCATAACCAATTAAAGAGCGGGGAATATCTGTCTGATCACCAGGCTTTCTCCATCGTCTAAGCACTGCCTTGGTCTGGTTATCATAAGAATACATGTTTTCACCTAACATTTTTGTGCGGTTGATGATCTCATTTCCTACCCTGAAGTAGAAGTTGTACCTGAAAGAGAAATTCTTATAACCGTATTCCTGTCCAAAGCCACCAAAGAAATCCGGATTAGCATTGCCCAGAAGTACAACATCACTTGCATTGATATTACCGTCATGGTTTATGTCTTCATACATGGCGTCACCCAACTGGAATTCATAATTGACCTTGTTGAAATTATAGACCATGTTAATGGGTTTTCCGTTAGGGTCATAGATTTTATTATCGTTTTTATCACGTGCAATAAGATCATCCTGTGTCGTATAGACCCCTTTATATTTATAGCCATAAAATGCTCCTGCAGGGTTATCAATCTGAATAATATTCATATATTCTCCATTTCCCGGAGATATATTCCTAACCAAAGGGAATTTATCATTCACTTCTCTAAGAATATTATAGTTTTTAGCCACATTCATATCAAATGATATCCGCCACTTTTTATTTCTTAAAGGCCAGGATCTGAAATTAAAGTCCCATCCATAATTATCCATAGTACCCGCATTCAAGACACTGGTTGTTGCGAAGCCCGAGGATGACTGAATGGATACGTTATATGCAAACATATCCTCTGTCCGGTTCTTATAGTAGTCAAAATCTACATGCAACCTGTTTTTATACAGTTCCACAGTTGCACCGACATTCGTTGTTTTTAACTGTTCCCATTTCAGGTTAACCAGCTTCATATCTGTTGTATAAACCGCCGGATCCCCCAAATATCCCCACGCTACAGTATTGTAATTATTAAAAAACATACCTGTATTTCTTGGCGCATGTCCGTTCTCTCCGTAGCTGTACCTGATCCTCAGATCATCCAGAAATGTAAATTGTTGCATAAACTCCTCTCCCGACAAACGCCACATCAGTGAAATACTGGGGAAGGTTCCCCACCGGTTATTGGCGTCAAATCGTGAATTACCTTCCCTGCGCAACCCTGCCATAACAATATATCTGTCCAGTAAAGAATAATGCATCATAGCCGTCAAACCTAGAGACCTGTCAATTCCTTTTGTAGAGCTGTTACCTAAACCACTTCCCTGAATATTGGACTCAACGGACGGATCCTGAAATAAAGATGAAGCAGAATTAGCTGTAGTTGCATTATAGCCATAACCTATGCCTTCCGTTGTCATAGCACTCAAAGATGCTGTAATCACATGAATATCATTGAAAGTCCTGTGATAACGTGCGATGGTATTAGTAAAAATATTATAGGAATCGTTATCATAGTCACCTGCCCGGTTTACATAAGTATTAGTCCAGCTTAAACCTGTGGCAATCTGTGGCAAAAAGATCTTTACTTTATTTGAATTCACATCCAGTGAAAGATCTGATGAAATTCTCAAATATTTATTTAAATCATAATATATTCCAAACTTGGATTGAATCCTGTCATTAATCGTAGTTTTTTGACCCACCAGTGCCATTGCAACCGGATTGTATGTACTCATTGCCGATCCCTGAATATTACGTTCCGGTGAAAAATAGTTACCTGTTAAATTGCCATATACATCATATTCATAGATAGACATATTTGGCATCTTCCTATACGCAACACTTCTGATATCAGAATAATTTCCATCTGTTACACCATGGGCATATGAAAAGTCTGCTTTTAAACGTAACTTATCTGAAATAAAATAATCCAGGTTAAGGCGTGTTGTTAATCGATTAAGTCCTGTTCCGATAGTTACCCCTTGCTGTGTCTGGTAGTTAGTTGAAAATCGGTAAGTTGCCTTAGATCCACCACCATCCAGCGCAAAGTCCATATTATGAATATAGCCATTGTGCTGAATAGCATCCATCCAGTCTGTGTTCTGTCCATAATTATAGTAATAATACGGATCTGTAGGTTGATACAGGAATTCTTTATGCAGTTGAACGTCCAGCGGCACATTATTGGTATTCATAACAGCCTCTTTAATTAAAGTAGAATATTCATCTCCTGTCAAAAGCGGTAATGCTTTAATTTCAGGAATATATGTCCCTCTGTAAGTTAAACTAACTCTAGGGGGCCTGCTTCTCACTCCACGTTTTGTAGTGATGAGTAATACACCATTTGCCGCTTTGGTTCCCCACATTGCTGTTGCTGCAGCATCTTTCAGTACGGTAATTTCCTTAATATCATCCATGGAGATATTCAGCATTTGTGAATACCCCTCTTCATTTGCTGTAGCAAAATTAAAATTCGGATCTATGTTGATTTCCAAAGGTACTCCATCCACAACAATCATTGGTTTGTTATCGGCTGATAAGGTACTCACACCTCTGATTCGAATAGACATCCCCGCTCCGGGATCACCTGAGTTTGCAGCGATATCAACCCCAGCCAATCGTCCCTGGATGGCTTCATCTATTGTTGAAGCCTGTACGTTTTCAAATTCCTCTGTTGAAATTTTTGAAATCGGTATTCCCAGATCCCTGTCCGGAATACTCATCAATCCCATATCCGTTCTCTTTTCTGCAATTACGTCGACACCGGTAAGTTCCTTAGCGCTGATTTCAAGAACAATGTTGATGGTATTACGGTCATTAATATCTATAGTCTGCTGCTTGTATCCGATAAATGAGAACTGCAACCTGTCGGTTTTATCCAGTACCTCTATGACATACTCTCCATCAAAATTTGATATGGATCCTTTCCTAATACGGTTATTGGCATCAATCTCCACAACGGTTACACCAGGTACGCCATTCGGTTCATCAGTAGACGTAATTTTACCCCTGATAAGAAATCCATCCTGTGCATTTACAATCTGGGATAGAAAAGCAACCTGAAATACTATTAACAATCTGATAAATTTCATCGTATAATTAATTTTGTGGATATCTTAAATAATTATCAATTTGATGGATAACCGCTCTGTTAGCCAGAATATTACTGTAACGGCTTACCGTGTTTGCTTCCCTGGTTTGTGAATCGATGATGGTAAGATCAGTGCCATCACTGGATATTGTAACATACGTATCGCCATCGGTATTTTTATATAAAGTCACTGCACCATCCTTAAAACCTTCCTGAGGCACAATAATTCGTTTCGGTAAAATGTGATAATTTATAAATGCAGCAACCTTTTCCTGCTCTGCCTGTGTGAAGTCGGCAATTGTAATGGGTGGTAAAAATCCGTCTTCAACTGCCTGATCTATAGCTTCATTGGTTGGGATCAAAATTGTGTTATTGTTTGTATTGGCAACATCCGTAATTACCTTCGTCTCTGTATCATACAGATAGCCCTGCATAGAGGCCCCTATTTCACTTAAAGAAGTAGCAGACTTTTCCAGGTAGCGGTAAAAATTACGAAATACAGAATTACTTTCAATTTGAACGCCAATATTATCAACCGAAAATTTTAACGGAGTGGATAATTTATAAGACTGCCCATTTGAAGGCTCACTATCCACAGCTCCGGCAATTCTTGAAAGCGCAGTCCCGTTTCCACTTGCCCATACATAATCTCTACGATAACGAATATATTCTCCCCTGTCATCAATACCCGTTCGAACAATGCCCTGTCCGCTAAAGTCCACATTTTCACCTTCAATCATATGCAAATACAATAACCTTTCCAGTGCATTGGTTGCATTGTCTCCCAAAGAACCATCATAATTTTCGGTGAATTCCCAGCGATTTAGATCCCCGTTCCAGAAAAAACCCATATTTGTCATCTGGTCATTATTTATGAGAAACAGTTGAAGATCCACCTCTGTATTTTTCAACAGACTTAAAATAGTTGGGAATGAACGGATTGCCTGAAGCATGATCACATAATCCGGATTAAGATTTATATCTCCCAGTACTGTATAGTAGAGATCAGTAGCCTGAACCTTATTCACACCGTAAAACATACCGTTACTGCATACCTTTTTATCCACCACGTCTGCAGATGGATCAAACCTGGCTTCCTCACCATATATATTCTGAGCCATGTTAAATTTTGAGGGCCATACAGTAGTCAGCCATAAATGAGCATTAACAAAGTCTGCAATCTGACTGGTAGTCATCTGGTCCAGCGAAGAATAGTACTTTAAGAATTTATTATCAAAAAACTGCTGAACGGCTTCATTTGTAGGAGCAAACATGGTCCAGCCATTTTTCTGATTATCATAATCCTCACCGCCTTCACCATACCTTAGAAAGTTTTCACAGTTAGGTGCAAATGCCATACCGGAGTATCCTTTAACATAAATATTCTGTGTTGAACCTGTAGCCTGTTCATAAAGAGAAGAAACCCACGACGGTGCAATGGTGTAATTTCTTAAATATCGGTTTATAATATCCCGGAACATGCTGTATTCTTCTTTCCCTGCGAGAAATTCCTCAAGATTCTGCAGAGGACTAAGCACTTTGTCGATGACATGAATTACTCCATTCTCTGCATAAATGTCACCTTCCGTAAGATGAGCATCTACAACATTAAAACTGTCAAGTGAAACACCCGGAAAAAAGTATTCATAATCGTAATCCGAAAGATTTTGTTCTGCGAGGTAATCACGTGTAAAATATGGAATATTCTTATAATTATAATCATCTGTTGCAGAATAATTACTATTGGATTCACCACCCGCTACTGCATTAACATCCAGCACTTTCTCCATCACACCATCTACAGTATCTTCGTAAATCCATTTGTAATAATTGGTCTGTCGTTTGAATGCTTCATTTTCGATCCATAATTCCTGAGCAGATGACTGGTAGTCATCAAGCTGGTCTTCGGAATACGCATTCTGTAACAGCAGATACTGCACAATATTCCGTGCTTTCACAGAATCCAAATCGCTTACTGAGGCATAGCCGTTGGCCGCAAAATACTGGTTAAAAGCTTCATCAGTTGGTGCGAATAAAGTGAAATATCCTGCAGCACCCAACGATTTTGTATAGCCGGCTTTTTCAATACATGCCAGCAGGGAGGTAAAATTACCCCGTTGTTCCAACTGCGTTAAAATCGGTGGTTCGAGCCATTCCGGACGTTCATAGTATTTTGCCTTCCTATCTTCACATCCACTGAACAACACCAACAGATTCAAAATAATAAAAGAAAATACAAAAAACTGTTTTTTCATAAGATACTGAATTTGATATAATTACAGATATACTGCATTCGTTTTTTCAAAATTTGTAAGTTATCTGTATAAACAACAACTGATAACTACAGTTAATAATCAGCGAATAATCAAAATTATGTAATGCAGGAATGACTTACGTATCAAATCCTGCCATAATTTATCATAAACTGACAAAACAAACCAAATCCAGATGAATGTATACTGCAGTGATTACTGCAATATTTAAGAAATAACCATTTCTTATTCAGAATTGCTGGGTTGGTTTTTTTCATAATATTCCTGATCAATTTAAAAGTTAGCGATTGACATTGATCTGACTCAGTATTTTTTAATGATTAAATTTAAGAATTTTTGATTATAAAACTTAATTATTTCTTGCTTTAAATACCCTAATATTCTTATTGACAAGAAATTAAATTAACATTTTAACTCAATACAATTATCAACCAAATCATAAAAAATGCTAATTTCAAAATTATGAATGTTAACAAGCATTTACAATACACAAACTGTTCAATTATTTACACATTATGACACAATTAATAAGTGTTCACTTTACACAATCAATCAAAACTATATGAAAATAAAAATCTCTATATCAAATATTTGCAGAACAAATTATTATTTGTAAACGATTTCATACATTCAGAAAAATTCATTTTATGACTATTTACACTTATTTCAAATAAAAAATAATTTTGCCATTCAGTATGGTAATACTTTCTATCCTTTTTATATTTTTGCACAATTGACAAAACAGGTAGTACAATGTTTGAAAATTTAACAGACAGATTAGAGAAATCCTTTCAGCTTTTAAAAGGACAGGGAAAGATAACGGAAATAAATATTGCTGAAACATTAAAAGATGTCAGACGTGCATTGCTTGATGCCGACGTCAACTTTAAAACAGCAAAGACTTTCAGCAACACGGTTAAAGAAAAGGCACTTGGTCAAAACGTACTGACGGCGGTAAAACCAGGACAGATGCTGGTAAAAATCGTCCATGACGAACTGGCCGAATTAATGGGCGGCGAAAGTGTTGATATTAATATTAAAGGAAGCCCGGCTGTAATACTTATTGCCGGTTTACAAGGTTCCGGTAAAACAACATTCTCAGGTAAGCTGGCGAATCAACTTAAACGGAAAAGAGGAAAGCAACCGATGCTTGTGGCAGGAGATGTGTATCGTCCGGCTGCAATTGAACAGTTAAAAGTGTTGGGATCACAAATTGATGTACCTGTTTTTTCAAATCTTGAGAGCAAAGAACCGGTTAAAATTGCAAAAGAAGCTATCAGAGAGGCAAAAATGAAAGGCAACGATGTTGTGATCATCGATACTGCAGGACGTTTAGCCATTGATGAACAAATGATGGATGAAATTGCTGCCATTAAATCAGCCGTAAATCCACACGAAATTCTGTTTGTTGTGGATTCAATGACAGGTCAGGATGCTGTAAATACAGCAAAAGAATTTAATGACAGACTTGATTTTGATGGTGTTGTCCTAACAAAACTCGATGGTGATACCCGTGGTGGTGCCGCTCTGTCTATACGTTCTGTTGTAGATAAGCCAATAAAATTTGTTGGAATGGGAGAAAAAATGGAAGCACTTGATGTGTTCCATCCTACCCGAATGGCAGACAGAATACTTGGAATGGGTGACATAGTTTCGCTGGTTGAGAAAGCACAGGAGAACTATGATGCTGACGAGGCACGTAAGCTTCAGAAAAAGATTGCCAAGAACCAGTTTAATTTTAATGATTTTCTTTCGCAAATCAACCAAATCAAAAAAATGGGGAACCTGAAAGATCTTGCATCCATGATTCCAGGTGTCGGTAAAGCCATGAAAAATATTGACATTGACGATGACGCTTTTAAACATATTGAAGCCATTATTCATTCAATGACACCTGAAGAAAGAGAATCACCACAAATACTTAACGGAAGCAGGCGGAACAGAATCGCACATGGCTCAGGAACAAATATTCAGGAAGTCAACAAACTCATCAAACAATTTGATGAGACCCGCAAAATGATGCGTATGATGACACAAGGTAAAAATGTGTCCCGAATGATGAATTCCATGAAATTCAAATAAAAAGATTATGACATTAATTGACGGTAAAGCAACCTCAGAACAAATAAAAACCGAAATAGTCGAAGAAGTAAAAAATATGCTGGCTGCAGGACATAAAGCACCTCATCTGGCAGCAGTACTTGTTGGACATGATGGTGGCAGCGAATCTTATGTAGCTCACAAAATAAAAGATTGCGAAACGGTAGGCTTTAAGTCTTCACTTATCAGGTATGAGGATGATGTTACCGAAAATGAATTATTGGAGAAAGTTGAAGAGCTTAACAATGATCCGAATCTTGACGGATTTATAGTACAGTTACCTTTACCGGATCATATTAATGAACAAAAAATAATTGAAGCCATCAATCCAAATAAAGATGTAGACGGTTTTCATCCTGAAAATGTGGGAAGAATGGTTGTGGGTTTACCAGGCTTTGTTTCTGCAACGCCTTATGGCATTGTTGAACTTTTAAAACGTTACAAAATTGAAACTTCGGGGAAACACTGTGTTGTAATTGGAAGAAGCAATATAGTTGGCAGACCGTTAAGCATATTAATGTCTCAAAAAGAGATGAATGCTACAGTTACCGTGGTTCACAGCCGTACAGAAAAGCTTAAGGAAATTTGTGCTGATGCTGATATTTTAATTGCGGCACTTGGCAGACCCGGATTCGTTACTGCTGATATGGTAAAAGATGGAGCTACGATAATTGATGTGGGCACAACACGTGTAAAATCCGATAAAACCAAATCGGGCTGGAAACTAAAAGGAGATGTCGATTTTGAAAATGTTGCGGAGAAATGCGCATTTATCACACCTGTTCCAGGAGGTGTCGGGCCAATGACAAGAGTAGCATTGCTTAAAAACACTTTACTTGCCGCAAAAAACAGGTAGAAGATTATACAATCAAAATATACATAATAAAAAACGGGATGAAATTTCATCCCGTTTTTTATTATACTGTCAACTAAATCAATCTTCAAGATTTATAGCGTAATATGCTTTCTTGCCGTTCGGATATACACCCGAAATGAATAATCCACCTCTTACGCGTTCCATTGCAGCACTGATATCGTCTACTTCATTAATCTGACGATCATTGATTTTTGTGATGACAAATCCGTCAGAAATACCTATTTCACTGAATTTTCCATCTCCTGCATCAGTAACCTGTACGCCATGGCTTAATCCAAGTTGCTGCAACAATTTCTGATCAGCCTTTTCAAATTCAGCACCAAGAATCAGATCAGCTGATCCATTCTGTATAATACTAGTGTCACCATGCCTGTTTTTAAGCGTCACTGTGAATTCCTTCTTGGTTCCTTTCCTGTTAACATCTACCGTAATTTTATCACCCGGTCTGTACCTGCTCAACTGTTCAAGCAACTGTGATCCGGAGTTCACTTCAGCACCATTAATTCCTACAATAACGTCTCCAGCTTTAATACCGGCTTCTTTGGCACCACCATCTTCTACCAGCTCATTTACGTAAACACCTTTCATATCCAACAAGTGGTTTTCTTCGGCAAAATCAGCATCAATGTCACGCATCATCACACCAAGAAATGCCCGTTGTACTTCCCCGTATTCCATGAGATCGGCAACCACCTTCTTTACAATACTTACGGGAACCGCAAAAGAATAACCGGCATAAGCTCCTGTTGGCGAAGCAATAGCTGAATTGATCCCAACCAATTCGCCACTTGTATTCACAAGAGCTCCACCACTATTGCCGGGATTTACTGCAGCATCAGTCTGAATATACGATTCAATTCCCATGTGAGTCGCATCTCCCAATATTCCTATACCTCTGGCCTTTGCACTTACAATACCTGCAGTAACAGTTGTTGATAAATTAAATGGATTGCCTACAGCCAAAACCCACTCGCCAAGTTTCAGATTGTCAGAATTCCCAAATGGGATTGCTGGCAAATTGTCAGCATCAACTTTCAAAAGTGCAATGTCTGTTGTTGGATCCGTACCTATCAAACGGGCATCATACCTTCTTTTATCATTAAGAATAACCTCTATATTGTTTGATTTTTCAATAACATGATTGTTGGTAACAATATATCCGTCCTTACTAATTATAACGCCTGATCCTGAACCCTCAAAAATTCTTTCCTGTGGTTCATTACCGCGTAACAAATCCCATAAATCAACATAATTTGATTTATAGCTCACTTTTACCTTAACATGTACTACCGCCTGAACACTGGATTCTGCTGCCTCCGTAAAATCTGTGTTTATGGCCGGTGATGCCGGTAAAGTTGCATAGGTAGGTTTTACGGTCTGTTCAGTCTGAATAACCTGTGCCTCATGAGTATTAATGTTGGTGTAGATTAAAATGGTTAGAACAGCCGAAACCACAGCAATAGTAACTGTCCCGATTGTGTTTTTCAATGTTCGTTTCATATCGCCTTAAATTTTAAATCATTATATTTTAGAACGATATTACCAAATATCATTCCATGTTTGATCAAACGTAATGCATATTTAACAATTATTTTTAGTGCTTAACAATGCATTGTAAATGAAATGATAATTTTTACCTTTGTAAACACTGTTTGTTGGTTTATGGAATTGAATATCAGAACTAACAAACACATATTAATTTTTCTGTAAATTTTATGCAACCTAAGCAAACGAAATTCACAATGCAGATTCCAATATTCAATAAATCATTATATTTTCTGCTCCTGATGATAAGTTTGCATCTCAATGTCAGCTCACAGGCTTTTGTTATTAGCAACGATTCTATCGCTCAAAGCATAGAAAAAAACATTGATCGTTATCCTGATCAGATCCGTATCAATCTGCTTTTCAAGCTTGCTACCTATTATTACGATTCCGATCCACGAAAAACATCGGAATTTGCAGCTAAGGCCATTTTTCAAATTAAAGATTTAGAAAATGCCAGGTATGACATTATCCTTGTTCATTCTTACTGGTTATCAGGTAAAACTTACAGTAAATTAGGTTCTGAATTCGCTGCAAGTACAGCATTTCTGAATGCCTATGAAACAGCAAAAAAGACAGATAGACAAAGTCTTCAGTTATTAACATTACAGTCCCTTTCAAAAAGCCTGATCAAACAATCCAATTATTTTATGGCAATTAAATACCTGCGAAAAGCAGAAAGAATTGCCAAAACTCTTGATAATAAAAAGGTCCTTAATAATCTGGAATCTCAACTAGCCCTGTCATATATACAAATGAATCGCCCTGATTCTGCCAAATTCATCTTAAACAATTTATTTCTGGATTTAAAGGACACCACTGATTTAATCCAAAACCACATCAGTTACAGCAAAGTAAAAATACTCGAAAAAGACTATGATTTTGCCAAAAGACATCTCAATGAAGCACTAAAACTTTCATTGAGCAGAAAAAATGACAGCCTGACTTATGAATGTTATACTGATCTGGCCAGGATATCTGCACTGGGGAACAATTTTTTTGATGCTGAATTCTATTTAGGTAAAGCATATGCATTAAAAAAGAAAAATGACAACCTGTCATCATTGATTTCATCCGCAGAAATACTTGAAAAAAACAAAAACTATAAGGAAGCCAACAACTATTACAGATTATTCTACATTGCCGCAGATTCTGTTTTGAAAGAAAAAGAAAAAATTGCAACTCAGAATTTCAGCAATCAGGTTGAACTGCTCAACAGAGCCAAAGAAATAAATAGCCTCAAGCTTTTAAATGCGCAAAATGAAAAGGATATAAAAAAGACCCGAATGCTTATTATTATTAGCTCAACACTTTTTTTGCTACTTGTGGTATCCAGTTATTTCATTGTCAATTATCAACGTGAAAAACATCACAACCTGCAACTCATTATGAAGCAGAATGAGGAATTATCACTCAAAAAACATAAGGAAGACCTTCGAAAGGTTGAGCTAAGGGCTGCAATTGCGCAATTACAGGGTCAGGAAATAGAAAGAGAGCGGTTGGCAAAAGAACTTCACGATGGAGTGGGAGGAACACTTGCCGGAATAAAGATGGAACTCGAATCTGTTTTTAGTAATTCTAAATCAGATAAAAAAGCCGTCTACCTGCTAAAATCTCTTCAGGATACTTACATGGAGGTCCGGTCAATATCAAAAAATCTCTCACTGCCAAATTTTGGTTCTGAATCGTTAAATGATAACATTATGAACCTGATTCAGTTTTTTCCTGGCAAACACGATCTTGAGATCAGTTTTAATGCATTCCCGATTGAAAACTGGGATGATATTGATATTAATACACAGAAAGAAATTTACAGAATGATACAGGAAGCAATTACCAATGTGATTAAACATGCAAAAGCTACCGAATTGGATATACAGATCGTAAATGACGGAACCTCGCTTACCATGATTATTGAAGACAACGGGATAGGTTTTGACACTAATAAATTATGGTCAGGAATCGGACTCAAAAACATGCGGTCAAGGGCGACAGTTTTAAAAGGTGAACTTACAATTGAGTCCGAGCCAAACGAAGGCACAACAATAAATTTAATAATTCCCCTAAAAAAATAAATATGAAAAAAAATGTAATCGTTGTTGATGATCATCCTTTTATTCTCAGTGGTTTAGGTAGTCTGATCAGTCAGTTTGAAGATCTGATTATTATCGGCAATGCATCTAATGGTAAAGAAGCACTTGAACTCGTAAAGGATAATAAAGTAGATATTGTTTTTACAGATATCGAGATGCCGGAAATGGATGGCAATGAGCTTATAGATGTTCTGAATGAAAAATATCCGTCAGTTAAAATTATTGTCATAACAATGCATTCACACCAGTGGATGGTAAAAAAACTTCTGCGAAAAAAAATCACAGCCATACTTTCAAAATCTGCTGGGGAAGAAGACCTTAAAAAAGCACTTGAGAACCTTAATAAGGAAGAAGTCTAT
The DNA here is from genome assembly GCF_042219825.1 of Quyinboa mangrovi. NCBI lineage: Bacteria > Pseudomonadati > Bacteroidota > Bacteroidia > Bacteroidales > Quyinboaceae > Quyinboa > Quyinboa mangrovi. The sequence continues at coordinate 79,417 of NZ_JBHJHQ010000002.1, read as the reverse complement.
ATTGACACCAGTATAAAAGATGTTATTATTGAAGCATTGACAAATGAGAAAAAAACAGTAGAAAATGACTCTGTTCAGTTAACAAAAAGGGAAAAACAGGTTTTGCAACTTATATACCAGGGATATTCTACAAAAGAAATTTCTGAAATGCTTAAAAAAAGTCCTAATACTGTTGAAACACACCGAAAGAATATGTTTATCAAGTGTAATGTTAAAAATATAGCCGGCCTTATAAAATTCGGGCTTGAGAAAGGATTAATAGAAATGTAACTTAAGTGTGCCATCAGGCACACTTAAGTTTATTTGATTCCCAGTTTTTTACGGATTTCCTTTGGAATAGCATCTTTATGAACTACAAAATTCATGGTCTTCAATTTTAAATATGGTTCAGACATATACAAATAACCATCGTATATATTATTTGTGTTCCACGAATTTTTTACCTTATAATACACTGTTCCGTTCTGATCTCTTACCATGCCTGTAATGTGCATACCGTGATCATCAGTTGTCTGGTAATTGTCAAATTCTTCCTGCCTTATTTCCTGTGTTATTTTTTTCTCACTGCCTGGTTTATCAAAAGTATAAAGCTTTCTGTCTCTATCATTCTGTGACATATTCTCCCATTTTGCGCGTTCCAGATCACTCATATCCTCGGTATCAGCATCAGGGATTATTGCCATTCCATTTTTAAAGCTGAATCCCTTTTCACTTGTATCTCCTCCCCACGCAATGGTGTAACCATTCTCAACAGCATACCTGCAAATCTCTGCCATTTCATTCAGTGGCACATTGTACGATGCTCCCCAAAGCCAGTTGTCCGGAATTTCGAGTATGAATTTTTCATAAAACGGATGATGGGTAAATGAGGTTATTGAGACATAATCAGAAGGATCGACATCCACATATTTATGTGTAAAATCAGTTTCATCAGTTGTTTTACCATCGTATACAAATGATTCTGGTATTTTACCGAAATAGGCATCCAGTATTCCATCTACTGCACCTTTCCATGCTGTGGAAAGTTTTTTATTTTTATTGGTTTCTATCGACTTTACAAATGATTGTAACGCACCGTTTACTTCACCATGAACATGCTTATCTTCTCCATAATTCAAACCTTTATAGGCAGATTCCGGAAATAAACCATAATGATCCAGTACCCAGAAAACATCAAAAAATGCACCTCCAGCATCAAAGTTTATAGTTCCGTGCATACGAATATATTTCTCTGCTTTATAGTCATAACATTTCCGGACAACATACATTTCTGACAGATCCAGTGTATCCCCTCCTTTTCTCAATACTTCTGATTCGATAAATGATAATCCGGAAAAACTCCAGCAGGTTCCGCTTCTGTATTGATCCTTTACAGGCGTAGCCGGTAAATCCTTAATAGTTGTAAATACATAACCTGAGTCGGTCTGTGCAGAGGCTCCTGACGCTATGAACAGCACCATAATAATTTTGACTAAATTTTTCATTCGTTGTGTTTTTAGAAGCTTCAAAAATAAAAAATACAACATAAAAAAAAGCACCCGAAGGTGCTTAAAAAGCCAATACATGACATTAATCATAATTTGGAGGCCAGTTCAACTAATCTTAAAAATTCAGCCTTATAACCATCCCTATCTGCATAATCCAGATCTGTAAGCATATTTGCTACTGTGGAAAGATCGCCTTTTTCAACATAATCCGATTTTCTCAGAATCTGACCAAACATGGCTACCGATGCTGCCATCCTGAATTCGGGGTCAGAATTTCCATCTTTTAAAATAGAATCGTCAATTCTTCCGACAATCAACTTACTCACTTCTGAATCAGGATCTTTGTATCTTATTTTCACAGTACCCAATTCATTCATGAAAGCCTTTTCCTGTTTTTCCTTTTGCCCATAGCGCAACGGATCAACCACGGGCTTACCGTCAGAGTTAACAAGAGAAATTTCATAAAGTGCGGTAACCTGTTGATCGGCCCCCATCTCGCCGGCATCCTTTTTATCGTTGTTAAAATCCTCTGCAGCCAAAGCCCTGTTGTCGTACCCAACCAACCGGTATGATGCAACCCGCGCCGGATTAAATTCAACCTGTATCTTAACATCTTTGGCGACAACAAACAAGTTTGAAGAGAATTCTTTCATCAGTATTTTGTGTGCTTCCTGCAGATTATCGACGTAACCATAATTTCCGTTTCCATTGTCAGCAATAGCTTCCATCCGGTTATCCTTTAAGTTGCCCTGACCAAAACCTAAAATGGAAATACAGATTCCTTTATCACGTTTTTCTTTTATCAACTGTTTCAGATCATCTACCGAACTTGGTCCGACATTGAAATCACCATCCGTTACCAGGATAATCCTGTTATTCCCTTCTTTTATCAAGCTTTTTTCCGCTTCACTGTAAGCCAGTTTTAGTCCCTCGGCACCGGCTGTTGATCCTCCTGAAGATAAATTATCCAATGCACGCGTAATCTGTTGTTTGTTTTTAACAGACGTAGATTCCAGAGCGACTCTTGTACTTCCGGCATAAGTCACGATAGCTACCCTGTCATCATTTCTGAGCGTCCCTAAAAATGTTTTCAGACTGGCTTTTGCCAGGGGAAGTTTATCGGGTGAACTCATAGATCCTGAAATATCAATAAGGAACACAAAATTTGATCGGGGCAACTTTTCTGTTTTAATTTCTTTAGTTTGCAAACCAACTCTTACCAGATAATGATCCGGATTCCACGGACATTTATCTGCTGCAAGTGAAACTGCCAAAGGTTCCTTATTGTCCGGTTTGGGATAGTGATATTTAAAATAATTGATCATCTCCTCTACCCTGACTGAATTTGGAGGTGGCAACATTCCATTATTAATATGTCTCCGTGTAATTGCATACGATGCCACATCAACATCCACTGAAAAAGTAGATAACGGATGTAACCTTACCGCCTTAAATCCTGATTCTTCAAACTGACTGTATTCATCTGTATTCGATTCTGAATAAACCGGAGGAACAACATAATTTATTGCCATATCATAAGCAACTGCTTCCTGTAAAACTATTTTTTGTTCCGCTCTTGATTTGGTTACTCTTTTACCTGTTGCAACACCAGTGGTTTTAGGGGTGTACAATGTATTCATGTTATCTTCCTCATAATCCAACACCTGAGCAATCGGCTTTAACTTAATGGTATTAACACCATTGGATTTAGCTGGAAATGTTAACGTTTCGAATCCATCCTTTTGCAGGGTAATTATTGAATCTGAATCGTGAAAGAGCAACTGAAATTCTCCACCTTTATCAGTATAAATCAGCTCTTTGGCGGTTGTGATTTTAACCATGAAAACCGGAGAATTATCATTCTCATTTAAAACTTTCCCTCTGATAATATTTTGTGAGAGCAAAGGGGATACGCTTAAAACTGTCAAAATAACTGCAAATAACTTTTTCATAACTCAATGATTTTTATTTTACCATTGAGACTTAAAAAATGAGATATTCCATAAATATTTTTTAAATTTACCCGGATAGTATTTGTAAACTTTTTTAAACCAGCATGTTGAACATTCTGAAAAATACAGAAAATAACGACTCATTTTTCGTGGACAGTTACCGCGAGTCGGGAGATTCTGCTTTTCTTGGTCAGCTTTTCGACAGGTATATACATCTGGTTTACGGCTTATGCCTTAAATATCTTAAAAACCGCGAAGACAGTCAGGATGCAACCATGGAGATTTATGAAAAAGTTGCAAATGAATTGCGAAAAAGCGAAGTAAAACATTTTAAAAGCTGGTTATACATTGTTTCACGGAATCATTGCCTTTCCATTTTGAAGAAAAAACAGCAGTTGTCTGAAGTTGAGTTAATTTCTGAAAAAAGTTATTCCGAAATTGTGGAATTTGAAGATTTTTTTACTCATATAAACAAGGATGATTTTGAAAAGAACAAGGAAGGTCAGCTATACAAATGCATTGAGAATTTGAAGGAATTTCAGAAGGACAGCATAACACTGTTTTACTTCAAGGAAAAATGTTACAAGGAAATTGCTGACATATTGAATACATCTATTAAAAAGGTTAAAAGTTATTTACAGAACGGGAAACGAAATTTGAAGCGTTGTTTGGAAATTAATGAAGAAGCAGCATAGTCATAGTAAAAACAGGCTTACCTGGCAGATTCTGAGGGATTATTTTACTAATAGTCTCTCCTCAGGAGAAATGCATGAGGTTGAGAAAAAGGTTATGCATGATCCGTTCAGTAACGATGCGTTTGATGGATTGGAGAACTTTGCACCGGCATCTCTCGATAATGATATATCAAATTTAAAAGCACGATTAATCCGCAAAAGTGGTTTTGATGCAAACAAAAAACAGGTTTCATACGGTTTACTGATCCGTGTTGCAGCTGTTCTGATCCTGTTATTTGCTGCATCCGGTGTTGTAATTTACCTTACTCGTTCTTCTGATACTATCATGCCTTCAAAAGTTGCCCAGAGCACAAAAAAATTGGTTCAGGAAGAACCAAAACCATTATTTGGCAATGATATGGATACGGTAGTGCAAGAAATGGAGGATTCCGAAAATCTAGCCGAAGTTAAGGTTAACATTCCTGTCCAAACAACCCGCAGAGAAACGAGAAGAACTGAATCAGATGCAATGGAAGAACTGGAACCTAAGAAGGCATCCGCCACATTGAATTTAAAGGAAAAATCAAATTTAGAATCCGGTACTGTTTTGGAGATAAATGACGAGAGTGAAATGCAGCCAACACAAGTTACATCCGGCAACGCTCAGTCAAAGCCCATTTCACAACAGAACGATGTAGGATCAACAAAATTAGCTACAGATGCTGTAGAATTAAAAGAACCGCTATCTGATAAAGCGTCAGGTGTTAAGTCTGACAGCAATATGGCAAAAAAAGCTTCGAATGAAGTAATGAACCGTACTGTTCAAAGTGCTGTTGCTGCCAAACCTCCAACGGATCTGGATAATTACAAAGGCAAAATTTTCCGAAAAATCATGGAAGAGGAACCCGATGCAATGGGAGAGTTTGAAGTTTGGTTCACAATAAATGAGGAAGGAGAATTATCAGATTTTGAAGTCACAAAAAGTATAAACAGAAGAACAGACAGAAAAATTATTAAAGAGTTGAAAAATAGTGGAAACTGGACCCCTGCTTATATTTCAAGTGAGCCTACAACGTCCAGAGCTTCCATTCAATTAATATTTTAACAAATCAGATATGGCTAAAATCAGAGACTTAAAAAAAGATGTTAATTTCCTAACATCAGAAGTGATATCTCAGGCATTTTTTGTACAATATCTTTTCCCTGAAACCAGGGAAGAAAAGCTCAGTGCGGTTATTGAAAAAGCTGTACTTTTAAGAAATAATACCATAAAATCAATCAACGGCTACAAAAAGGAAGGTAAAGCCAAAGCTTTCTACAGAGAAATTCAGGAGAAATTTGTAAAGGAAGTCTTTGAATTATTTGATGCATTGAATAAACTTAAAAAATAGGTTAATTATGATCATTTCACATGATCATAATTCTCTGAACTGCTTCATGCTTGCTGTTTCTGACTTTCAGAAGATATAAACCAGCGTTATATTTTCGAAATTCGATACTGGTATTCGATGTTCCTGCCTGTAAATAGCAATTCTTCATTTCATCCACTTTAGCGCCCTCAATGGTAAATAATTGCATTGTTACCATCCCTTCTTCAGACTGAAAGACTTCAACTTCGAAACCGGAATTAACCGGATTTGGAAAAACTTTGAAATTGAGATTCATTGACGGGCAGTAGATTTCATGATTCCCCGTAACTTCGCCAGTCTGAATCTTCATAAATTCACTGCTGTCCAAAACAGCATGGGTTATTCTTATACGTTGAATTATACCGTTAAAGTAATTTACCTTATTCATCCGCATTCCAACAGACATCTTTGTCGCATCTGAAAATGGCAACAGTAAATGATCCCAATCTGCCTCAAGCTCTTTTTTGTAATTGACGTAAGTTTCAAAATGCCCGTTATTGTATATAATCGCCATATGCTGCCAACCATTAAGAAGATGCGTAAGTCCCTGTTCCATTAAGCCCAGCGAGTTAGCATCGGCCCTTAGAAAACCGTCAAAATACCATTCATGATTATTATTCAGTCTCAGTTCCATCGTGATGCGCCTGTTGCTGTTATTGGCATCTTCAATGTGAAAATATCGTGGTTCGGCATTAGCCGGATAAACATCATTTGGCTTTACAATTGTTTCAATGGTAAATACCTGGCTACTGCCAATTGGATTGTTAAAAATATATATGCCATCTCCCTCACCGTCAAATGCAGTTCCTTTTCCAATCTCTGTTTCCACAATCTGAGGATTCCCAAAAACCTGAATATCATAACCATTTAATGCATTCAGATTATCCAAAACAAATGTTTCATTCTCTTCCAGTATTTCTCCTGAATAAAGAAACTGACTGCTGTCCAAGGCCACATCCGCAAACCGGATTTCCCGTACAGCTCCGGTCATGTAATTTGTCTGATTCATTCTTGCACCTACCGAAACCGCTCCGTCTTCTGGTTTGACCCAATCCAGATAACCGGTATTTTCTCCTTTATAGTTAATATACTGGATAAACTTTTTATCCTTATACACAACTGCCGCGTGATACCACCGGTCTGCTTTATGTAATTTCACAGGATCCATCAAATGAATATTCTGGCTCTCACCACTCCCGGTTTGAATATAATTCTCCATGTACCACATACTGTCATTTTCAAACTGAATCTCAAACAAAATTCTTATATCCGGACTGGCCTGCATATGGACAAACTTTTGCTCCTCAATTCCACCTCTGTCTATCCTGAAAACAACTTCAAACGTAAACTCATCCATTCCAATCAGGGGATTAGCATCAACAACAATGCGATCTTCAACCCCATCAAACAAAACCGCTTGTGCAGTATTTATTGAAATGAGTTCAGGATTACCTTCCGGAGTCACAGAAACACCGCCAACAGTAGAAAGATTATCAAACTTCCAGGTCACATAATTTATACCTGATGAACTGGACGTGAATAAAGAGAGGTATAGTACTAATACAAAAAATACCTTAAGCAGATTTGAAATCATAACAGAGGTAGATTGAAAATAAAGTTATACAGTTCAAAACTAATTAAATTTTACGAAATTGAATAGATAGTTTTCTAACTGGCATCTGCTTAATGATGCAAAAACCTAATTCTAAATTTGTTCATTTGAGAAAAAAGGATTTATTTAACTAATATTTTTATCGTGCTTGAATTTCCATCCAACTTATGAATAAAATATTATAGCTATGAAAAAGATTATTGTGATACTATTATTGTTGTTGTTAGTAAATAATATCCAGAGTCAGGAAAAGTCAGTTAATGCATTTGATGAAGAATTTATTGACTGGTATAATAAAGATTACCAAACGGATAAAATTTTAGGGACAAGTGTTGATCTTTTATACAAAACCAAATTAAAGACAGTCATACCCAAAGATACTATCATTGTTGCGGTAATTGACGGAGGTGTGGATATTAATCACGAGGATTTAACAGGTAAAATATGGATCAATACTGATGAGATACCTGATAATCAAATTGACGATGATGAGAACGGTTATACAGATGATGTTTACGGTTGGAATTTTATAGGCAATGAAAAAGGAGAAAACATCAACTTTGAAAACTTTGAATATACAAGAATAATCAAGAACAAACAGAACAAAAAATATAGTGAAGCTTTGGAACTCTATGAAAAAGAATTAACTAAAAGAAGGGAAGACAGTGCGTTAATTATAAAATTCGATAAATCATATAATCTGGCAAAAAAGGTCATATTTGATAATACAGGCATCCGGGTTAAAACCAAATCCGATCTTAAAAAAATTGTCTCCTATGACCAAAGAGTAAATGGTGCTAAAAAGTTTCTTAAAAAATTATATTCAAAAGGATTTAATGAAAAGGAGCTGGAAAACCTTAAAATAAGGAATCACGAATTTCTGGCCTATTTCCTTAATACAGATTTTAATCCTAGGGAAATAATCAATGATAATCCAAACAACTTTGATATTAAGAACTATGGGAACAATAACGTAACAGGGCCAAAATCTGACCATGGAACCTCTGTTGCTGGAATTATCGCTGCGAACAGAGATAACAGAATAGGTATCAATGGAATTGCTTCCTGTGTAAAAATAATGAGTTTAAGAGTTGTACCAAATGGTGATGAGCGGGATAAAGATATTGCATTGGCAATTATTTATGCAGTAGATAATGGAGCCCGGATCATAAATATGAGTTTTGGTAAAAAAATATCACCAAATAAGGAATTGGTTGACCATGCTGTAAAATACGCTGAAAACCATAATGTATTGATCATTCATGCCGCAGGAAATTACGGTATTGATATTGACAAAAACAGAACCTATCCTTGCGACAGCTATATGGATAGCACCGTAGCTAAAAACTGGATTAATGTAGGTGCATCTAATATGTTTTGTAAGAAAGATCTGGCAGCAGAATTTTCGAACTTCGGAAAAGAAAATGTTGATCTTTTTGCACCAGGTATCAATCTGGTATCATTGGATTCAGCAGGATTATATAATCTGCACGACGGAACCAGTGTATCGGCTCCCGTTGTGACAGGGATAGCTGCATTAATATTATCGTATTTCCCTGAACTGACTTTTCAGGAACTCATAGAAGTATTAGAGGACGGATGTTTTGATATTAAAAAACCCAGAAAAGTCATAAAGCCAGGACTGGAAAACAAAAAAAAGGAAAAAGTTGCATTTAGTGAACTATCCAAGTTTGGAGGTATCGTCAATGCATACAGTTCTTATTTATCAGCAGAAAAGCTAATGAATAACAAACATACTGCAACATCAAGTCAGATGTGAAACTAAATCCACACCAATAAAAATGTTTAGTGAATTCATTCTGTTAATATAATCGTAATTTACCCATTCAGATAAAAACATCTAAAACTGAGGGGTATAATAAAATTGGATATTATGAAAAGGAGTATAATATTATTAATAGGAATACTTGTTGGAGTTAACTTACTTGCAGAAAATTATCCATACAGAAGCAATGTTTTATGGGTTACCACTCCGGATCATGATAATTGGATATATAAATTAAACGAGACGGCAAAAGTCACTATATCTCTTTACGAATACGGCATCCCTGTGAATGATAAAGAAATAAGGTACAGCATTGGTCCCGAATTGTTGGCGGCAGAAAAAAGCGGTACGATTACATTAAAAAACGGTCAGGCAGTATTGTCCATTGGCACCATGAAAGAACCCGGATTCAGAGATTGTAGGCTGGAAACCACTTTAAACGGTGTAACATACAAACACCATGTAAAAGTTGGTTTTGAACCTGATAAACTCAAACCTTATACAACGTTTCCCGATGATTTTTCTGCGTTTTGGGACGAAGCCAAAACAAAAGCAGCTAAATGTCCTGAAAAAAATGAAAAAACTTTTGTTCCGGAATTTTCAAGTGATAAAGTGGATTGCTATCTGGTGAAACTGCAGGTTTATAAAAAAGATCATTATGTATATGGTTATCTGACTATTCCTAGGAAAGAAGGTAAATTTCCGGTTGTATTTTCACCTCCCGGAGCAGGAATCAAACCGATGGATCCGATGAAGCATATCTTTTATGCTGAGGAAGGCTTTATTCGATTTGATATGGAGATCCATGGTATCAGACCTGATCTTGATACAGATACATATAAAGAGATCAGCAGGGCTTTTGGGAAAGGCAATAACAGCTATCTCGTAAATGGCCTTGACGACAAGAACTCCTATTATATGAAAAAAGTTTATATGGCATGCATTAGGGCCCTTGACTTTCTGACATCCCTGCCCGAATGGGACGGTAAAAACCTGATAGCTCAGGGCGGAAGTCAGGGTGGAGCTCTATCACTGATTACAACAGGACTGGATTCACGTATTACAGCCTGCGCAGCCAATCATCCGGCTTTGAGCGATATGATTGGCTATAAATATGGTCGCGCAGGAGGTTATCCGCATCTATTTACGAAATTCTCAGGCATGGACACTCCGGCCAAACTAAACACGCTTAAATATTACGATGTGGTCAATTTTGCCAGATTAATCAGGGTTCCGGTTTTTATGACATGGGGATATAACGATAATACCTGTCCTCCAACAACCAGCTACTGTGTCTATAATTCAATTACTTCCCAAAAAGAAGCATTAATTACACCAGTTAATGAACATTGGGTTTCAACAGAAACAAGGCATGTTATTCTTGACTGGATTAAAAACAATCTGAAATAGATTTATTCCAGATCAAGATCGAACATTTTACGTAAAAGGTTCAGATCAGGATTTTTGCTGATCATCCGCTGAAGCTTTTCTGAATTGGTGAAAAACTTTTTCTCCTCCACTGTTTCATCTACAGTTATAACCAAACGAATATCATCATTTTTCAGTTTTGACCTCAAATGATCCATAATCAGGCTTTGTTCCTCCACAATTCTTTTTTCCTGAATATTATTGTGAACCGTTAGCTTAATCGACACTTCATCAGAAGACAGGGCAGGTTGATGCGACTTAAGTGTTTCTGCCAAATGCACCTTATCTTCAGCGATCTCGGAGATCATATTGTTCCACTCCTTCAATAAAGACTCCTCAGTAAATTTTTGCCTCATTTTTGAAGTTGATTCACCTGAAGAACTTACCGATTCATTCCCGTCCTGGGATGCATTACCTTTAATGGATATTCCGATAGAACCTAAACCGCTAACGCTTTTGACCTTTTTAGGAATTTGTTTTTGTGGCTGAACTGAATCAGGTTTTTCAGAAACAGATTGATAGGTAGTTTCAACTTCTGACTTTTCCTTTTCTACTTTTGCAGGTTTCTGCTTAGGCTCCTCAGCATTAATGGGAGCCAGAATTTTTTCATCAACCTGTTCAGTTATTTTTTTTTTGGTTGGCTAACTGAGCCAACTTAATCAGGGTTAATTCAACCAATAACCGCTTATTTTTACTTAACCTGTAATTCAGATCGCATTCGTTAGACAATTCCAATGCTTTGTAGAGAAAAACCTGATCACAATTTTTAGCTTGTGTTATATACTTCTCTTTTATCGCATCACCTACCTCAAGTAAAGCTACTGTTTGTGTATCCCTGCATACCAGTAAGTCCCTGAAATGCGAACTTAATCCGTTAATAAAGTGACTGGCATCGAATCCTTTATTCAATATTTCATTAAAAATCAAAAGCGACTGGGAAACATTTCCGGAAAGAAAATGGTCTACAAGCTTGAAATAATAATCATAATCCAGAACATTCAGGTTTTCAATGACCTTCTCATACGTCACAGTGGTTCCGCTGAAATTTACAACCTGATCAAAAATTGAAAGCGCATCACGCATACCTCCGTCTGCTTTTTGAGCAATCACAGACAGTGCTTCAGGTTCAACTGTTACATTTTCCTTTTCAGCGACATATTCCAGATGATCTATGGCATCCTTTACACTGATACGGTTAAAATCGAAAATCTGACACCGGGATAATATTGTCGGGATAATCTTATGTTTTTCTGTAGTGGCCAAAATAAATATGGCATGCTTAGGCGGCTCTTCAAGTGTTTTTAAAAACGCATTAAAAGCCTGCTGCGACAACATATGTACCTCATCAATGATGTAAATACTGTATTTCCCGATTTGCGGTGGGATCCTCACTTTTTCAGTCAGAAGCCGAATATCATCAGTGGAATTATTCGAGGCTGCATCAAGCTCATGTATATTGTAGGAACGATTCTCACTGAATGCTTTACATGATTCACACTCGCCACAGGCTTCAATATCCTGAGTTGGATGAAAGCAGTTTAACGTTTTGGCAAGAATACGGGCACAGGTTGTTTTACCAACACCTCTGGGTCCACAAAACAGGTAGGCATGCGCAATGTGTCCTGTTTTTATGGCATTCTTTAATGTCCCCGTAATGGACTTCTGTCCAACCACGGTATCAAAACTCAGTGGTCTGTATTTTCGTGCCGATACTACAAAATTATCCATTTATTGTGCTGCTTTGTGCAAATATAATTAATTTTAAAAGTGTGTCCCTTTGAGTTCATGAATAGTTATTCACATTTAAAGAAACATTTTGGTATAAATTTTGCATACATTACGAAAAATCTAGAGCCATGTTACAGAAAAGTATTTTGTTCATTTTTGCATTATTGATCTCAGTACCGGGTTTTTCCCAAAACGATGAAAAAGTATATAATGCATCCGAAGTCACTGTACTTCCAATATTTGCGCAGGGGAAGATGAGTCTTGCCGATTTCCTCAAGTTTTATCAGCAGTATCCTGAGCAGGCCAGAGAAAAAAATGTCACTGGTACTGTTGAAGTCTCACTCATTGTTTCATCTGATGGTGAAATTCTTAATTCTTCCATTTCAAAAGGGGTTGAAGAATCTCTGGATAAAGAAGCATTGCGTCTGGTTGATCTTATGCCTGAATTTTCTCCCGCCGAAATAAACGGAAAACCTGTCAATTGTAAGATTAATATTGATATCCCTTTCCAAAGTACAGCTACAGCAACAATGATGCAGCCGGTTACAAAAAATACTGCTGTTCAGGATCAAACCGCTGAAACAGTGCAAAAGGAAGCCAAATCTGCTGTGCCTGTAAAAAAGAATCCACTGTATGTAATTGATGGTAAAATTGTGAATGAGGACATGAAAGTCAACGCAGACAATATCGAATCAGTGCGCGTTATCAAAGGTAAAAAGGCAATAGAAAAATATGGCCAGAGAGCCGCTGATGGCGTAATAATATTTACAACAAAGAACTTTACAAATAATTAAGCACATACTGCTCTAAATGCAAAAAAGTGCTGAAGAAATTCTTCAGCACTTTTTTTATTCCTGCATATCATTTAACAGGTCTATCTTCTTCTTCAAAATTTCAAGCCTTTCCTTAGCCTTTTCAATTTTTCGCTCGTAATCCTTGACAACTGAACCGGACTTTTTGCCCGTAGAAAGAAATCCGATATTGTTCTCCCAAACTGCAATGTCATTTTCAAGTGTTCTGTATTTATTAAGCAGCTTGTTACGTTCTGAATTCATCTTGTCATCAGAATTATGACCAACCTGAATATCCTCAATCTTAGATCGGTATTTTTCCACCTCGCGCTTGGTTTCATCCATATTCAGCTTATCAAAATGCCTGTTTATTGCATTACGATACTCGTTATATATGGCATCTTTATCGCGGAAGGGAACATGTCCAATATCATTCCACTTATCCTTATATTCATGAAGGATCCGAATTGTTTCCTCATTTTCTTCTCCCGGTTCAAATGCATTTATCTCATCAACAAGTTTTTTCTTCATTTTCAGATTATCATCCTGAACCTTATCAATATCGTGAAAAAATTCTTTCTTGCGGTTAAAGAAATGATCACATGCATTTCTGAATTCATTCCATATACTGTCTGAAAATTTTCTTGGAACCGGGCCAATTTTTTTCCATTCTTTCTGTATTCTGACCAGCTCATTGGTAGCCTTTTTCCAGTCCTCACTATCCTTTAATGCCGCAGCTTTATCCACCAACGCCTGTTTCATCTCAAGGTTTTCATCCTGTAGTTTTTTATATTCCTGATAAAACTTACGTTTATTATCAAAAAACTCATCACAGGCCTTTCTGAATCGTTCGTATATCTTGTTATTATATTTTCTTGGAGCAAAACCAATCGTTCTCCACTCCTTCTGAATGGCAATAATTTCCTGCGATTTCTTATTCCATATCTTAGGTCGCTCATAAGACTGACCCGCAATCTCTTCAACTTTTTCACAAAGAGAGGACTTTTTCTCAAGATTTTCCTTCTGATTTTCCTTTATATCATCATAATACTTCTGATGTTTTTTATTGATCTTAGCCGTAGCTTCTTTAAATCTTTCCCAAAGCGGTTCTTTAAACTCCTTAGGAACAGGACCTATTTCACGCCATTCCTTGTGTAACTCCTGCAGGTTATTAAATGCACTTACTGCATTTTCTTCGTTCAGAAGTTCTTCAGCAACCTCACATAAATGCTCTTTAGCTTCCTGATTCTTTTTCAGATCAAGATCACGAAGATCTTTATTAATCTTTATGTAATCATAGAACATCTCTATGCTATGGTGATAATTTTCATAAAGATTCCGGACATTTGCCTGAGGAACAGGACCGATTTCCTTCCATCGTTTTTGTAGTTCTCTGAAATTATTAAACGTATTATTGATAGATTCTTCGCTCTGGATCAACTCTTTAATTCCTGATATTACATCACGCTTAGCCAGTAAATTCAGTTCCTTTTCTGCTTCAAACCTTTTAAGTAACTCATATCTTTTTTTGCGGTAATCTGCCAAAAGCTCACTGAGTAGCTGTTCCTGGGGATCAGGTGGCATTTTAAAATCCTTTTCTTCACCGCCACCTGCAATAAATTTTTCATGGGTTACAGATACCTCATGCTGATATTTTTCGTAAAAGGTATTTTTTATTTTTTCCACCTCATCTTTCAGGTTCCTGGAGGTAAGAGGAATTGTTTCTATTAAATGCTTCAGACGGATAACAAGTTGTTCCTTGGTAAGAGATTCATGATCAACTTCGTCTATTTCTTCTTCCGTATCGTTCTCATTATCATCATCATCAATATCCTCAGATTCGTCGCTGCCTTCATTTTCCTCTTTCTGCAAGTCTACAGATTCAGATTCGTCTTCCTCTACAGGAGTAGATTCCTTTTCATCTCCAGCCACTGATTCCTCCGCAGATGGTTCTTCTTCTATAACCTTTCCGTCAACATCGGGTTTAATTTCTTCGTTATCTACTGAAATCTTTTTTTGATCTGTATCTTTTGATAAACTGGTGTTTTCTTCTGTATGAATGCCTTCTTTTTCAGGCATTTTTTCAAGATCATTGTTCATAACAAAACAATTTTGGAGCGTTACACAATTTTTATAAAATTAAAATAAAAATAGATAAAAACGAACTAAATACAGAAGTTTAGGGATTATCACGAAATATTATTCCTACTGACAGACATTATTGTTAAGCTCATCTTTTTATTATATATTAGTCTAAACTCTGTATTTATGGAAATTCCTCTGCTGAACACACTATACAAAAAACAGAAAACTGACCGTGACATTTTCCAGGAACTAATGCCATTTAAAGTTAAAGAAATCCTTTTGGTAGCTACACTTTATGATGCATTTTCGATAACCAGTGAAGGTCAGTTCTTTGACCGTATTGTGGGTGAGTATCTTCAGTTAAACCTTTATGCTGCTCCTCGAATCACAAGTGTTTCATCTGACGAAGAGGCCCTTTTAAAGCTGCAGTATAACAATTATGATATGATTATCTTGACGGCTGGACTCAACCGTCTTTCACCTATATCACTGGCTGCAAAAATTAAAAAAGTAACTCCTGAAGTTCCCATTTTACTGCTGGTAAATAATAATTCAGATCTGAAATACTTCAAAATGCAAGGTGGTAAGAGCCGGAATTTTGAACGCATATTTGTATGGAACGGGGATAGCAAGATATTCCTTGCAATGTCAAAATATGTGGAGGATAAAACCAATGCATCTGCGGACACAATGATTGGTAATGTGAGGGTCATACTATTGGTTGAAGATTCGGTCCGTTACTATTCCCGGTACCTTCCTCTTCTCTATTCAATCGTAATGAAACAAACTCAGGAGATTATTCATGAACACACAGTAGATGAACTTCATAAGATCCTAAAAATGAGAGCAAGACCTAAAATCTTGCTGGCAACATCATACGAAGAAGCCATTGAAATTGTAAATAAGTACACCGAAAATCTATTGTGCGTCATTTCAGATGTTTCCTTTAATAAGAACGGTATTCCATCTCAATATTCGGGAGTTGATTTGCTGAATTATGTTCGGGATAAAGTCGAGATTCCTATGTTGATGCAATCTTCCAACATGAAGAACAGGGCAAAGGCAGATAATCTTAACGTTGATTTCATTCATAAGGAATCCGAAAGCCTGGCGCATGACATTCAGCATTTCCTGATGTCTCGTTGTGGATTCGGGGACTTTATTTTTAAAGACATTGACGGTAATCCTATTGACAGTGCTACAAATCTTAAAGAATTTCAGAAAAAACTTGAGCTTATCCCAAATGAATCCTTATTATATCACGGAAGCAGGAATGGTTTTTCAACCTGGCTCATGGCTCGAGGAGAAATAAACCTGGCAAAAAAACTGAGGCCTGTCGATATAACCGATTTTACTTCTGTTGATGCACTAAGGCGGGCCGTACTTGATGCATTTGAAAATGTAAGGTTAAAGCGATTACGTGGTCGCGTTGTCAGATTTGACCCAAGTCACATTAATACAAGACGTTACATTCTAAGACTTGGCAACGGTTCATTCGGAGGAAAGGGACGTGGTATAGCTTTTCTGTCCGATTTTATTGAAAATATCAACTTTGAAAAGCTTATTCCCGGTATTCGTATTGCCGTTCCTTCCACGGCCATTATCGGAATAGAGGAATTCGAATATTTCATCGATAAAAATGACCTTTCTGAACTAATATATGGAGTGGAGGAAAGAGAGTATGATTTCATCAAAGATCGCTTTTTGCACAGCGAGCTTTCACCTGAATTAAAGGAAATTTTATTTGAATATGTCCTAAATTCCAGAAAACCTTTAGCCATTAGGTCCTCAGGATTATTTGAAGATTCCTTCATGCAACCCTTTTCAGGCGTTTATAACACATATCTCATCCCCAACAACCACAAAGATGTTACGGTACGATTTAACCAGTTGCAAAGTGCGGTTAAATTGGTTTATGCCTCCATTTTCAGCGATTCTTCCCGTAACTATTTTAATGCAGTGAACTACAAAATTGAAGAGGAGAAAATGGCCGTTATCATCCAGGAAGTAATAGGGAATACACATGAGAATTATTTTTACTCCGATATGAGCGGAGTAGCCCAATCCTACAACTATTATCCATTTGCCTATATGGAACCGGATGACGGATTTTCTGTTGCAGCAGTTGGACTGGGAATGTATGTAGTAGGTGGAGAAAAATCGCACCGCTTCTGTCCAAAATATCCAAAGCTTGAACTAAAATCATTAAGTGACCAGATTAAAGATTCACAGACCTACTTTTATGGGTTAAAACTTAATAACGTCAAACCGGAAGATATAAAAGTTGAACATGAAAATCAGTTTATTGAAAAATTAAGCACTTCGATAGCTGAAAAAGACGGAGTTCTGGAGAATTGTGCCGAAGTTTATGATTACCAGAATGAACGGCTGGAACATGATTTTGAGAAAAAAGGCCCCCGCGTAGTGAATTTTGCAAACATCTTACTTTATGACAAGTTTCCACTTGCAAATGCAATAGAAACTCTATTAAAGCTCTGCACCGAAGCTATGGGCTCTCCTGTGGAACTGGAGTATGTTGTTGATTTCGCATCGGAACCGGATAAAAAACCAACATTATTTCTGGTTCAGATAAAACCACTTATTCAGAAAGAACTGGACGTCAATATCGAAGATGAGGAATATGATGAATCCAAAGCCTTGCTAATTGCGTCCAAAGGAATGGGTAACGGAAAGTTCGGAAACGTAAAAGATGTGATTTACATGAATACCGATAACTTCGATCGTACAAAAACTGATGAGATGGCTAATGAAATAAAAATCATGAATCGTCAGCTTTCTGCAGAAGACAGGGAATATGTATTGATCGGCCCCGGAAGGTGGGGCACACGAGATAAATTCACCGGAATTCCGGTCTTATGGTCCCATATTTCCAAAGCGAGAGTAATCATAGAAATCGGATTAAAGGACTTCCCACTTGACGCATCGCTTGGTTCACATTTTTTTCATAATGTAACATCTATGAATGTGGGATATTTTTCTGTTCCTTTTAATTCAAAGGATAATTTTATTAATACAGAGATGCTGAACGGAGGGGAATTGATTTCAGAAACAAAATACTTCAAACATGTCAGGTTCGACAAACCGTTGCAAATAATTCTGGACGGTAAAAAAAGAAAAGCTGTTATTGTGGTAAACGAATAACAGCCTTTCCATCATCTTTTTATTTCTTTATGAGCAGCCAGACATCTTTATGCTCCGGATACATTTCCATGATGGAAGCAATTCTGTTTCTGGCATCCTTTTCAAAATCGGAAGAGTAAACTGCCACCCGGTAAAATCCGAGTTCACTCTTTAAGATAACAGGTGAAGTAAAACCTTTATTACTTATCTCTTCCACATAATTATTCGCATTTTTCAGATTCTCAAAACTACCCAATATTACATAATATTTGTATGAGATATCATTAGGCGAAGCATTAACAACTGAAACTACTTCTTCCTTAACAACGAATTTATGTGTTTTACACGATGTAACCGCTAACACTGCAACAATCAGTAAAAGAAAATATTTCTTCATCATATCAATTTTGAGGATTAAACGAATTGGCTTACAATGATACTTAAAAAAAAATAACGCATTCAAGCGAAATACGTTATTTTTTAATAAATATTGTGTTAGTAATTAAAGAGTCTTTTTAACTTCTACTTCTTTATATCCTTCAATAATATCACCTATTTTAATATCATTGAAATTCTGAATATTTAAACCGCACTCATAACCGGAAGCCACTTCCTTTACGTCGTCTTTAAAACGTTTCAGGGAACCTAATTCACCTGTATAGATAACTATACCATCACGTATAAGACGTATTTTAGAGTTTCTGTTTATTTTTCCTTCTTTCACCATACAACCGGCAATGGTACCCACTTTTGTAATTTTAAAGGTATCCCTTACCTCAAGTGTTGCTACTATTTCTTCTTTAATATCCGGCGATAACATTCCTTCCATTGCATCTTTCACTTCGTTTATTGCATCATAAATAATAGAATACAGGCGAATGTCAATTTCTTCTTTTTCTGCCAGTTTACGGGCACTCATTGACGGTCTGACCTGGAAACCAATTACAATGGCATTTGAAGCAGCAGCCAGCAAGATATCAGCTTCTGATATCTGACCAACAGCTTTATGTTTAATATTAACCTGAATCTCTTCTGTTGATAATTTAAGTAAGGCATCAGACAATGCTTCTATTGAACCATCCACATCACCTTTAACAATCACATTAAGTTCCTGGAAGTTTCCAATAGCAATACGACGTCCGATCTCATCCAGCGTAATGTGTTTCTGAGTACGTAGCCCCTGCTCCCTTTGCAATTGTTCACGTTTGGTTGCTATATCGCGAGCCTCTTTCTCTGAACTGAGTACATTGAAATCATCACCTGCCTGAGGCGCTCCATTCAATCCCAGAATTAATACCGGTTCTGCAGGTCCCGCCTCCTGTATCCGTTGATTTCTTTCATTGAACATGGCCTTTACATGACCATGATATGCACCGGAAACAATAACATCTCCAATGCGAAGTGTACCATTCTGTACCAGCACTGTAGCGACATACCCACGGCCCTTATCCAAAGATGATTCTACTACTGAACCAGAAGCATGCTTTTGGGGATTTGCTTTCAGATCCAGTAACTCAGCTTCTAAAAGAACCTTTTCAAGAAGTTCCGTAACATTAAGTCCCTGTTTTGCTGAGATATCCTGAGACTGATACTTACCACCCCATTCTTCAATGAGGTAATTCATACCAGCCAATGATTCCTTTATTTTTTCAGGATTCGCTCCTGGCTTGTCTATTTTATTGATCGCAAAAACAATTGGAACTCCAGCCGCTGCTGCATGATTTATCGCCTCAACAGTTTGTGGCATAACATCATCATCTGCTGCAACAATAATAATTGCAATATCTGTTACTCTTGCTCCTCTGGCACGCATTGCCGTAAAAGCCTCATGCCCCGGAGTATCGAGGAATGTTATTTTTCTTCCATCTTCAAGGGCAACACTATATGCACCAATATGCTGCGTAATTCCTCCAGCCTCACCTTCAATTACATTTGATTTTCTGATGTAGTCAAGCAACGACGTTTTACCGTGGTCAACATGCCCCATAACCGTTACAATAGGTGATCTTGGAGTATCATCTTCCAGATCTTCATCTGCCGTTTCTATTGCCTCAAGTACATCTGCACTTACAAACTCAACCTTGTAACCAAACTCATCAGCCACAATCGTAATAGTCTCCGCATCAAGTCTTTGATTAATAGACACAAACAAACCAAGGCTCATACAAGTACTGATCACATTGGTCGGAGCCACATTCATCATGTTAGCAAGGTCGCTTACCGTAACAAATTCTGTCAGTTTAAGAATGTTTTTCTGTTCTTCCTGACGTGCAAGATCCTGCTGATGTTTTTCAGAAACAGCATCCCTTTTATCTCTTCTGTATTTTGCACCTTTGGATTTACCTTTGTTGGTCAATCTGGCAAGCGTGTCTTTTATCTGTTTCTGAACATCTTCGTCGCTAATCTCCGGCTTATAGGATTTTTTTCCACCCTTGTTGACTTTCTTTTTACCAGCACCCTGCCCCTGTTTGGAATCTCTGTAGGCATGACTTCCAAGATTAACCTTCTCCTTGTCTTTGATGATACGTTTCCGCTTTTTCTTGCCAGACTGATCATCGTCATCACCTGAATCAGAGCCAGTTTTTTTGTCAACCTTAACAGGACCTCTTGAATCAACGCGTTCCTGATTAGCCCTCTCCTTTTTCTGATTTTTTTGCTTCTCTCTCTCCAGTCTTTCCTTTTTCTTTTCTTCTTTACTCTTCTTGGCAGGCCGCGTTTTCTGGTTTATCGTGGAAAGGTCTATTTTATCAACGACCTTTATTTTTTGCTCGATTTTAACGTCCGAAGGTTTAAAAACCTCAACCTCTTCCTTATTCGTATCCTCATCTTCGGTATCAGAATTAGAATTGGAATCAGAATCCGCTTCATCTTCCTGCTTTGCAGATTCAGCCACCTCCTCAACTTCTTCAGTCGTTTCTTCAACAACTTCATCCTCCACTTCTTGCTGCTGAACCATCTCTGGTTCTTCCTTCACAGTTTCCGGTTCCAGCTCAGATTCCGTTTCTGGTTCCGGTTCCGGTTCAACCTCGGGTTTTGCTTTTTTCTTTTTACCAATAGAATCCAAATCGATTTTATCAACAATCTTAAATGAAGGTCTTTCATCCTCAGGTATAAGTGTTGGAATTTCTTCCTCCTCATCTGTTGCTACGTTCTCATGAGGTCCGTCCTGTAAAGTTATTGTTGCTTTAGTTTTTTCTTTGTTATGACGCTGTTCACTTACTTTATCAGACTCTTTTTTGGCTGACAAATCAGAGCTGAATTCTCTTCTGAGAACTTCATAAACATCGTCATTAACCTTAGTGTTAGGGTTATTCTCAACATCCTCATAACCCTTTTTATGCAGAAATTCAACCATGGTTGAAATACCTACATTAAATTCTCTAGCAATTTTATTTAACCTTACAGCCATAAACAAATACGCCTAAATTAATTAATTGTAAATCCGAAAATCTTATTCAAACTCGGATTTTAATATTTTGAGTACATCTGCAACCGTTTCTTCTTCCAGGTCTGTACGCTTAACAAGCTCTTCAAATGAAAGTTCCAGCACATTTTTTGCAGTATCACACCCGATAGCTCTAAGCTCGTCGATTACCCATTCTTCAATTTCATCAGAGAATTCATCCAGAGAAACATCTTCCTCATCTACTGCATCAACCTCTCTGTAAACATCAATATCATACCCCGTTAACTGGCTGGCGAGTTTAATATTTAATCCGCCTTTACCAATAGCCAGTGAAACCTCATCCGGTCTCAGATAAACTTCAGCCTTTAGAGTCTCTTCATCAAATTTTATGGATGAAATCTTAGCAGGACTCAAAGATCTTGAAATAAAAAGTGACGTATTATTGGTAAAATTAATGACATCAATATTTTCGTTTCTTAATTCTCTTACAATACCGTGAATTCTGGCACCTTTCATTCCTACACAGGCACCAACCGGATCAATACGTTCATCATAAGACTCCACCGCCACTTTTGCTCTTTCTCCTGGAATACGAACGATTTTCTTGATGGTGATAAGGCCATCAAAAATCTCCGGAACTTCTAATTCAAATAACCTTTCCAGGAACACCGGAGATGTTCTTGACAGTATTATGACCGGTGTATTGTTACGCATTTCAACTTTGGCAACCACAGCTCTTACAGCGTCACCCTTTCTGAAATAATCCGATGGAATCTGCTCAGATTTCGGTAAAATCAATTCGTTTCCTTCATCATCGAGTAAAAGTATCTCTTTTTTCCATACCTGGTATACTTCTGCAGTAACAATATCCCCAACTCTTTCCTTATATTTTCCGTAGAGATTATCTTTCTCCAATTCTAATATCAGTGAAGCCAGACTTTGTCTGAGATTTAAAATAGCGCGACGGCCAAAGTCAATCAGCTTAACCTCATCGGTTGCCTCTTCACCAACTTCATAATCTTCATCAATTTTTTTTGCATCAGATAAAGCAATCTGTAGATTTGGATTTTCTACTTTCCCATCTTCCACAACTTCCCTGTTTCGCCATATCTCAAAGTCTCCCTTATCAGGGTTGATAATGATATCAAAGTTCTCATCCGTGTCAAAAAGCTTTCTGAGTGCACTTCTGAAAGCATCTTCAAGCACACTGGTCATCGTGGCCCTGTCAATATTTTTTAATTCTTTAAACTCAGAAAATGTATCAATAAGATTAATGTTGTCCATCTTACATTCTATTTAAACTTTATAACTACTTCAGTTTTTGCAATTTCATCAAACGACAGCTTATGAACCACGTCAACAATTTCTTTCTTTTTTTTGCCTTCAATGGCTAACTTCTCTGTTGTCTGAAGCTCAATACCATCTTCATTTACACCTTTAAGCAAACCTGTTAATGGTTTACCATTTTTAGGTGTCACAGTTACATCCTTACCAACATTCTTTTTATACTGACGAAAAACCTTGAAAGGCTGGCTCAATCCGGCTGAAGACACTTCAAGATCAAAATCGTCCGTTTCCCTGTCAAAACTCCCTTCGATCAACCTGCTGACTGCAACACAATAATCAATATCAACTCCTGTGTCAGAATCAATGTGCAATGTAATTTTATTGGAAGCAGTAACGTTTAAATCAACAATAAACACATCATCCTGAACAAGTTTTTCAGAAATAATATTTTCTATCTGATCCTTTGTTATCATCTCATTTAAGTAATAAAATAGGGGACAACTTGTCCCCTACTCAGATCACATTGCGGCGCAAAATTAATGATAAAAGTTCACTTTTCAAAATAATAAAACGTAATATTATAAGGGGTTTGAGTTGCAAAAAACCTTTATATTTTTTACATTTCTTTTATCATCATTATCGATGAAATAAACTGAAAATCAGTCATCAAAAAAATAAAGAATAACGTGAATCGTTAATCCTGAAAAAGCCCGCTATTAATATGAATAAAAAACATATAAGTATTTATAATTCAATTAAACAGCTTAACAAAGATTAACGTAGAAGGTTTGGTTTATGTTTTAAAAAAGTCATAATTTTGAAACCTACAAAACAGGTAGATTTTTTCATAGTTAAGGTTTAGGTTAAATGGGTAAAAGGGTGGCGCTCGCCACCCTTTTTCAATTTATTCTCTCTCTGATAAAGTTATATAATCCTGCCTGGGTGAAACATTCTTATAAGCAGGACGAATAATTCTTCTGCTCTGGAATGTTACCTCTTCTATTCTGTGAGCACACCACCCCGTAATACGAGCAACTGCAAAAATTGGAGTAAATAACTCTTTTGGAATTTTTATGCTGTTATACACATAACCTGAATAAAAGTCCACATTGGCCGAAACTGTTTTGGAACTTCCTCCTTTAAATGTAGAAAATACCTCCGGAGCAAGTCTCTCTACCGTGTTATATAAATAGTATTCATCAAGGTTTCCTTTTTCCTCCGCCAGCATCCTTGCCTGTTCTTTCAGAAGGACAGCACGCGGATCCGATTTAGTATAGATGGCATGTCCGATACCATATATTTTTCCTGAACCGTCGAAAGCTTCACCTTTTAGAATTTTCATCAGGTAAGCAGCTACTTCAGCTTCATCATCCCAGTGCTTTACATTCTTTTTGATGTTCTTCATCATTTCAAGAACCTTCAGGTTGGCACCACCGTGCAAACGCCCCTTTAAAGACCCGATTGCAGCGCCTATTGCAGAATATGTATCTGTTTGAGAAGAACTTACAACACGTGTGGTAAACGATGAATTATTACCTCCTCCATGTTCTGCATGTAGTACAAGACAAAGGTCAAGGACAGAAGCTTCCAGTGCAGTATAATCACGTCCTTTCAACATGTAAAGAAAGTTTTCTGCTGTACTTAAATCCGGTTGCGGATGTCTGATTATCAAAGATTTTCTTTGATATGAGTGCCGCATACCATAATATGCATAGGCAGTAATTACAGGAAATTTAGCAATCAGGTTAAGGGACTGATCAATCAGGTTTGGAAGGCTGTAATCTTCTGCTTTCGGATCCTCCGCATAAAGGCTTAAAACAGATCTTGCCAACATATTCATTACATCCTGACCACGAAGTGAAAGGATCATGTTTTTGGAAAAGAACTGCGGCAGGTCCCTTAACGTGGTTAAATAATCCGAAAACTCATGGAGATCTGTTTTAGTCGGCTGTTTTCCGGTTAGCAGCAAATATGCGGTCTCATCAAATCCGTGTCGACCACATTTTTGAAATCCGTGAACCAGATCACTTACTTCCACTCCACGATAAAATAGTTTCCCGTCAACTGGTACTATTTTATCATTTTCTTTCACGTACCCTACCACGTCGCCAATGTTAGTTAATCCAACCAAAACACCAGATCCATCTGCATTTCGCAAACCACGTTTGACATTGTAAGTATTATATAACCCCTTATCTATCTGACAGGCGTTATAAACTAAATCTGATAAATTCTCAACCATAACCAATTATTTTATTTTTTTTTACTCTCCAACCAAAGCATCTAAAGCCTTTTTTACCTTTTCGAAGGTGAACTTTCCAAAGACACTATCGAAATAAGATGCAATATCCGTATTGCAAAGATTCCCGATACTTCCTTCATGCGTATGAACAACCTTCTTTTCTGGATGATAATTACCAGCTTCAATGTCCAGACCAACTTTTTTGTATGCTTCCCTGAAAGGTACGCCAGCCAGAACCAGTTTATTTACTTCCTCCACACTGAACATATATGAATACTTATCGTCCGCCAGAATAGCATCATTAATTTTGATTTCCTTCAAAGTATGAACCGAAATTTCCAGGCACTTATTCAATTCATCAAATGATGGGATAAAGACCTCCTTAATTATCTGCATATCCCTGAAATAACCGGAAGGCAGATTTGTTGCTACTGAATTTATGGTGAAAGGTGTAGCCTGAATTATATTACATTTTGCCCTAACCAACTCAAATACATCAGGATTCTTTTTATGCGGCATAATACTTGACCCCGTTGTAAACGCATCCGGCAAAGTAATAAACCCGAAATTCTGGCTGGAATACAAACAGGCATCCATAGCAAAACGTCCCAGTGTTGCTGCTATCCCTGCTAAAGCAAAACCAACTGTTTTCTCCATTTTTCCTCTTCCCATCTGTGCATATACCACATTATAATTCATGGTATCAAATCCCAGTAAATCTGTTGTCAACTGTCTTTTTAAGGGGAAAGATGCCCCATATCCTGCAGCTGACCCTAGTGGATTTCGGTTCGTTATGTTCCATGCTGCCAGAAGCAATTGTAAATCATCTGCCAGACTTTCGGCATAAGCGCCAAACCATAAACCAAATGACGAAGGCATTGCAACCTGAAGATGCGTATAACCAGGCAGTAATACATCCTTATATTTTTCACTTAAATCCTGTAACAACTCAAAAAGAACTTTAACATTGTCCGCAAGAATTTCAATCTGTTTCCTGGTAAATATTTTGAGATCAACCAACACCTGATCATTTCGTGAACGCCCGCTGTGAATCTTTTTACCGATATCCCCCAATCTCTCGGTCAGTAAAAACTCCACCTGAGAATGTACATCCTCAATTCCCTCCTCTATCTTAAATTTACCCGAATGAATTTCTCTGAATATGTTCCTCAATTCCTGTTGAAGCACCGGCAATTCCTCGTCACTGATCAGATTAATCCGGTTCAGCATAGTAATATGTGCTAATGAACCCAGTACATCTGACTCAGCCAGATAATAGTCAAGTTCCCTATCCTTTCCAACTGTAAAGGATTCTACCATATCATTTACTGATACATTTTTTTGCCATAATTTCATAATCATCAAATAAGAGGTAAATAAATTCAGATAGGCATTCAATATGATATTGGGAATGCAAATCTATCAAAAACACTGTTTTTCAGATCAGAATTACCTGTAAAACAGCATTATAAAACTTCAGGTTATTGAGGCTATGCTTCACCCTGTGGTCCGAAACCCATTGGAATATTATGATTGTTACCACCTTCGGGCAGATCAATGGTTCCGTGAAATGATTCAAACTTTTTAATGTTTTCCTGTAATGCCAGCATTAATCGCTTTGCATGTTCAGGAGTCAATACAATTCTCGATTTCACTTTTGCTTTTGGTATTCCCGGCATAATTCTTACAAAATCCACTACAAATTCACTGCTTGAATGTGTTATGATTGCAAGGTTTGAATATGTTCCCTGTGCTACTTCTTCTGTAAGCTCGATGTTAATCTGTCCCTTTTTATCCTGTTTATTTTCCATGTTGTAACTTTTTCGCTAAGATACAAAAAAAGGGTGTCTTAAAAAGACACCCTTAATCTATAGTTTTACGTGTTTTTACTCACCTAAAGCTTCCACAGAATCTGTAATGTTTTTTCTGGCATTAACCAGTTTTTCATACTCTTCCTTTGAACCTACGACCAGTTTTTCATATTCTCTCAAACCGGTACCAGCAGGTATCAGGTGGCCGCATATAACATTTTCTTTCAGACCTTCCAGATCATCTACCTTACCATTGATGGCGGCTTCGTTCAGAACCTTTGTAGTTTCCTGGAATGATGCAGCAGACATAAATGATTTAGTCTGCAGAGCAGCACGTGTAATACCCTGTAACACCTGACTGGAAGTTGCAGGAATGGCATCCCTTGAGTCAACCGGTTTCAGGTCACGGCGTTTCAGCTGACTGTTTTCATCACGCAAACGACGCGCTGTAACTATCTGACCCTCTCTGAGTGTTGTGGAATCACCTTTTTCAACTACAACTTTTTTACCCCAGATATGGTCATTCTCTTCCATGAACTCATTTTTGTCAACAATTTGTTTTTCAAGGAAGATCGTATCACCTGGATCTTCAATGTATACCTTACGCATCATCTGACGTACGATAACCTCAAAGTGCTTATCGTTAATTTTCACACCCTGCAGACGGTACACATCCTGTACTTCATTCACGATATATTCCTGAACCTTTGTAGGACCTTTGATATTTAAAATATCGTTTGGAGTAGTAGCCCCATCTGAAAGCGGAGTACCTGCCCTGATATAATCGTTCTCCTGAACAAGGATCTGCTTGGAAAGTGGCACAAGGTATTTCTTAACTTCACCAGCCTTGGAAGTAATTACAATCTCGCGGTTACCACGTTTAATTTTACCGAATGATACTTCACCATCAATTTCAGCTACAACAGCAGGGTTAGATGGATTTCTTGCTTCAAACAGCTCGGTAACACGCGGAAGACCACCAGTGATATCACCCGCCTTACCTACTGCACGTGGAATTTTCACCAAAATCTGACCACTTTTAACTTCTGTTCCTTCCTGGATAGAAATGTGAGCGCCAACCGGCAGGTTGTATGATTTAAGGACATCACCTTTATCATTTACAATCTGCATACTTGGTATTTTGTTCTTATCCTTGGTCTCGGTGATAATCTTTTCACTTAAACCGGTTTGTTCATCAGATTCACGCTTATAGGTAACACCGTCAATAACGTTTTCAAACTGAACTTTACCAGCCATTTCTGAAATAATCACCGCATTATAAGGATCCCATTCACAAATCTTGGTATTCTTCTCAATAGCAGCTCCAGGCTTAATATACAATTTTGAACCGTAAGGAATAGTATGTGTCGATAATACAATATTTGTCTTTTTATCGATGATACGCATTTCTGCCAAACGGCCAATTACCACATCTATATTTTTACTAAACTCATCAACATGAGGTACAGTACGTAATTCCTCAAATTCGGCAACACCATCATATTTTGAAATTACGCTGTTATCAGTAGCAATGTTACCGGCAGTACCCCCAACGTGGAATGTACGAAGTGTTAACTGTGTACCTGGTTCTCCAATGGACTGTGCGGCAATAACACCAACAGCCTCTCCCTTTTGAACCATTTTACTGGTGGACAGGTTGCGTCCGTAACATTTGGCACATACCCCTCTTTTAGATTCACATGTAAGTACTGAGCGTACTTCGACAGTTTCCAACGGTGAGTTTTCTATTAATTCAGCTTCGTGTTCCCCAACAATTTCACCGGAACGTACTATCAGGTCACCTGTTTGAGGATGATAAACATCATGAACTGTTACACGACCCAGAATTCTGTCACTTAAAGAGGCTACAATTTCTTCCTTATTTTTGATAGGAGAAATACTCAGACCACGCAGTGTACCACAATCTTCCTCTGTAATAATCACATCCTGTGAAACGTCTACTAAACGACGGGTAAGATAACCCGCATCCGCTGTTTTAAGCGCTGTATCCGCAAGACCTTTACGTGCACCGTGCGTAGAAATAAAGTACTCCAGTACCGAAAGACCTTCTTTAAAGTTAGAAAGAATCGGGTTTTCAATGATCTGCCCTCCTTCAGCACCTGACTTCTGTGGTTTTGCCATCAATCCCCTCATACCGGACAACTGACGAATCTGTTCCTTGGATCCCCTTGCACCAGAGTCAAGCATCATATAAACAGAGTTGAATCCCTGGTTGTCGGTACTCAACTGCCTCATAACTGTTGAAGTCAACCTTGAGTTAATGTGTGTCCAGGTATCAATAATCTGGTTATAACGTTCATTATTTGTAATGAAACCCATGTTATAGTTAGCCATGATCTCCTCAACTTCTGCATATCCTTCAGAAACCAGACTTTCTTTCTCCTCAGGAATAATAACATCTTCAAGATTGAAAGATAATCCTCCCCTGAAAGCATTGATATATCCCATCTCCTTAATAGCATCCAGGAAATCGGCTGTTACAGCAGTACCACATTTTTTGTATATAGTCCCAATGATATCACGCAAAGATTTCTTTGTTAAAATCTTATTGATATAACCAACTTCTTTGGGTACATTTTCATTAAAGAGTACCCTACCTACAGTTGTTTCAATGATTCTGGTAATAATCTTACCTTCTTCATCAATATCTGTAGTTCTTACTTTTATTTTTGCATGAAGCGCGACTCTTTTCTCATTATATGCAATAAGAACTTCTTCAGGTGAATAGAAGGTTATTCCTTCACCCCTGGCGCCCTCACGTTCTTTTGTAATATAATACAGACCCAATACCATATCCTGAGAAGGAACAGTAATTGGAGCTCCGTTTGCCGGGTTCAGAATATTATGCGATGCAAGCATCAGCATCTGAGCTTCGAGAACAGCAGCATTTCCCAATGGCAAATGGACCGCCATCTGGTCACCGTCGAAGTCAGCGTTAAATGCTGTACATGCAAGCGGATGCAACTGAATAGCCTTACCTTCAATCAGTTTAGGCTGGAAAGCCTGGATACCCAAACGGTGCAAAGTAGGCGCACGGTTCAGCATAACAGGATGACCTTTCAATACATTTTCAAGTATATCCCAAATTACAGGCTCTCTTCTGTCAACAATCTTCTTAGCAGATTTTACAGTTTTTACAATACCTC
This sequence comes from Quyinboa mangrovi, assembly GCF_042219825.1. Classification (NCBI taxonomy): domain Bacteria; kingdom Pseudomonadati; phylum Bacteroidota; class Bacteroidia; order Bacteroidales; family Quyinboaceae; genus Quyinboa; species Quyinboa mangrovi. Next base: position 49,411 of record NZ_JBHJHQ010000002.1, on the reverse strand, counting down.
TTTCAATCAGTTTCCTTATCACAAAAGGTTTGTAAAGTTCTGCAGCCATTTCCTTCGGAATACCACACTCATGCATTTTAAGCTCAGGACCAACCACAATTACAGAACGTGCAGAATAGTCAACCCTTTTACCGAGCAAATTCTGACGGAAACGTCCCTGTTTTCCTTTCAAACTGTCTGAAAGCGATTTCAACGGACGGTTAGCCTCAGTTTTAACGGCACTTGCTTTTCTTGAGTTATCAAATAAACTGTCTACAGCTTCCTGAAGCATACGTTTTTCGTTACGTAGGATTACTTCCGGAGCCTTTATATCTATCAGTCGTTTTAACCTGTTGTTACGAATAATAACTCTCCTGTAAAGGTCGTTAAGATCCGATGTTGCAAAACGTCCTCCATCCAGCGGAACCAAAGGCCTCAACTCAGGTGGAATAACCGGAACAATTTTCACAATCATCCATTCTGGTTTGTTTCTACCTTTAGATGCACGGAATGCCTCTACAACCTGAAGTCTCTTCAGTGCTTCATTTTTACGTTGCTGCGACGTTTCATTGTTCGCTTTGTGACGCAGATCGTACGATAATCCATCAAGATCCAGACGGGCTAAAAGATCGAAAATAGCTTCTGCCCCCATTCTGGCGATGAATTTGTTTGGATCGTCATCGTCAAGCATCTGATTTTCTCTCGGAATTGTATCCATAATATCCAGATACTCCTGCTCCGTAAGAAAATCCATTACATTAATCCCATCTTCTTCTTTAACACCGGGCTGGATTACTACATATCTTTCGTAATAAATAATGCTATCCAGTTTTTTGGTCGGTAATCCGAGAAGATATCCAATTTTATTTGGTAAAGATTTAAAGTACCAGATGTGAGCCACCGGAACAACCAGTTGGATATGCCCCATACGTTCCCTTCTCACCTTCTTTTCAGTTACTTCAACACCACAACGGTCACAAACGATTCCCTTATAACGAATACGCTTATATTTACCGCAATGACACTCATAATCCTTAACAGGTCCGAAAATCCTTTCACAGAAAAGTCCGTCCCTTTCAGGCTTATAAGTTCGGTAGTTGATTGTCTCTGGCTTCGTAACCTCACCGCTTGAACGCTCCAAAACTTCTTCAGGAGAAGTTAAGCCGATTGAAATGCGGGTAAAATTACTTTTAACTTTATTATCTTTTCTGAATGCCATAAAGCAATATATTAAAAATCAAAAATTCAATTAAAGAACACCACTTACTACTCCAGGTTAATGCTTAAGCCCAAACCACGAAGTTCGTGCAACAACACGTTTAATGATTCCGGAATACCAGGAGTTGGCATTGCATCACCCTTAACGATTGCCTCGTAAGCTTTAGCCCTTCCAATAACATCATCAGACTTAACAGTAAGGATTTCCTGTAAGATGTGAGATGCACCAAACGCTTCAAGTGCCCATACCTCCATTTCACCAAAACGCTGACCACCAAACTGTGCTTTACCACCCAATGGTTGCTGGGTTATCAATGAGTATGGACCAATTGAACGGGCATGCATCTTATCTTCAACCATATGGCCAAGTTTCAGCATGTAGATCTCACCAACAGTAGCCGGCTGATCGAATGGTTCACCTGTTCCTCCATCGTAAAGTTGAGACTTACCAAAAGCCGGCAAGTTAGCCTTAGCCATCCAGTTATCAATATCCTCAAGCTTAGCACCGTCAAAAATTGGCGTACCGAAAGTACATCCCAACACTCTACCGGCCCAGCCAAGAACTGTTTCATAAATCTGACCAAGGTTCATCCTTGAAGGTACACCAAGTGGGTTCAAAACAATATCAACCGGTGATCCGTCCTCAAGGAACGGCATATCTTCAAAACGAACGATACGTGAAACAATACCTTTGTTACCGTGACGACCTGCCATTTTATCACCAACTGTAAGTTTACGTTTCTTAGCAATGTAAACCTTAGCAAGCTGAACAATACCTGCCGGAAGATCATCACCAACCTGAATACTGTTCTTACGTCTTTTGGTTCTTGCATCAAGTTCTTTAAATTTCAACTGATAGTTCATGATCAACTCACGGATCATATCATTTTTATGTTTATCAGTTGTCCATTTATCGATGTTGATATCTTCATAGTTCAGCTCGGCAAGTTGTTTCTGAGTAAACTTAACACCCTTAGGAATAACTTCTGTGCCCAGATTATCTTTTACGCCCTGAGATGTTTTACCGTTAACCAGCACGAATAATTTTTCAATCAGTCGTTCTTTATAAGTAGCTGCCTTTTCTTCAAACTCTGTATCAATCTTGGTAATAATCTGCTTATCACCTGCCCTACCTTTACGTGATTTAACTGCACGGGAGAACAGCTTCTTATCTATAACTACTCCAGACAATGATGGAGAAGCTTTTAGCGATGCATCTTTTACATCACCGGCCTTATCTCCAAAGATGGCACGCAACAGTTTCTCTTCCGGTGACGGATCAGATTCTCCTTTTGGAGTAATCTTACCTATTAATATATCGCCCGGTTTAATGTGAGCACCAATCCTGATCAATCCATTTTCATCCAGATCTTTTGTAGCTTCCTCACTAACGTTTGGAATATCTGATGTCAATTCCTCCAGACCTCGTTTGGTATCCCTTACTTCCAGTGCATATTCATCAATATGTATAGAAGTGAAAAGATCCTCCCTTACCACACGCTCAGAAATTACAATTGCATCCTCAAAATTGTATCCTTTCCATGGCATAAAGGCAACACGAAGGTTACGTCCCAATGCCAATTCTCCGTTATCCGTAGAATAACCTTCAGTCAGAATCTGACCTTTCACAACAGATTCACCTTTTTCAACAATAGGACGAAGGTTAATACATGTGTTCTGGTTAGTCTTATTAAATTTGGGAACTTTGTATACTTTCAGGTTATCATCAAAAGAAACAAATGCTTCATCATCGGTACGTTCGTAACGTATAACTATTTCCTCAGCATCAACTCTTTCAACAACCCCATTGTGTTCAGCTACGAGCTGAGTTCTGGTATCTTTTACTATTTTTCCTTCAAGACCTGTACCAACAAGTGGAGCTTCAGGAGAAATCAGTGGAACAGCCTGGCGCATCATGTTAGATCCCATCAACGCACGGTTCGCATCATCATGTTCCAGGAATGGAATCAAAGAAGCTGCAATCGATGCAATCTGGTTAGGTGCAACGTCCATCATATCTACTTCAGAACCTTCAGCAAGCGGGAAGTCACCGTCTAATCTGGCTTTAACTTTCTGATTAACAAAACTGCCATCTTCGTTTAACGGAGCGTTTGCCTGTGCTATGGTTCTTCCTTCTTCCTCTTCTGCACTCAAATATATTGATCCTTCAAGCGACAAGTCTACAACGCCATCTTTTACCTTACGATACGGCGTTTCAATAAAACCAAGATTATTTATTTTGGCGAAAACACAAAGTGAAGATATCAAACCAATGTTCGGACCTTCAGGTGTTTCAATCGGACATAAACGTCCGTAGTGTGTATAATGTACGTCACGTACCTCGAAACCGGCACGCTCACGCGACAGACCACCAGGACCTAATGCAGACATACGACGCTTATGGGTCATTTCAGCCAGGGGGTTGGTCTGATCCATAAACTGTGACAGTGCGTTAGTTCCAAAGAATGAATTGATCACAGATGAAATAGTTTTTGAGTTGATCAGATCAATCGGAGCAAAAACCTCGTTATCACGAACATTCATTCTTTCCCGAATGGTTCTGGCCATACGTGATAAACCTACTCCAAACTGGTTGTAAAGCTGTTCACCTACAGTACGAACACGACGGTTACTTAAGTGGTCAATATCATCCACATCTGTTTTAGAGTTAATTAACTCTATCAGGTGTTTGATAATGGCAATAATATCTTGTTTGGTAAGTACGCGTTCATCCATATCAATCTCCATACCGAGTTTTTTATTGATACGGTAACGACCAACATCACCAAGGTCATATCTTTTATCTGAAAAAAACAATTTATCCAATACATCACGTGCAGCCATATCATCCGCCGGTTCAGCATTACGCAACTGACGGTAAATATGATAGACAGCCTCCTTTTCTGAGTTACACGGGTCCTTTTGTAATGTATTGTAAATGATGGCAAAATCTGAATGGCTCAAATCTTCCTTATGTAAAAGAATCGTTTGAGTTCCTGAATTCAGTATCTCGTCAATATGTTCATTTTCAATAATTGTTTCCCTGTCAATTATTACTTCATTTCGTTCAATGGATACCACTTCACCGGTATCTTCATCCACAAAATCTTCGATCCAGGTTTTCAAAACACGAGCTGCGAGTTTTCTTCCCACGATACGTTTTAAACCTGCTTTTGAAACTTTCACCTCTTCTGCAAGGTCGAAAATTTCAAGAATATCTTTATCGGTTTCATAACCAATTGCCCTCAACAACGAAGTAACCGGAAGTTTCTTCTTACGATCGATGTATGCATACATCACATTGTTGATATCTGTGGCAAATTCAATCCAGGAACCTTTAAAAGGAATAATTCTGGCTGAATAAAGTTTTGTTCCGTTTGCATGTATACTTTGTCCAAAGAACACACCAGGAGAACGGTGCAACTGAGAAACGATAACACGTTCAGCGCCGTTTATCACGAATGTTCCTTTTTCAGTCATGTAAGGGATAGGCCCCAGGTATACATCCTGAATTACTGTATCAAAATCCTCATGTTCAGGATCAGTACAGTATAATTTTAGCTTTGCTTTCAGAGGTACACTAAACGTCAATCCTCTTTCAATACATTCCTGAATGGAATATCTCGGGGGATCGATGTAATAGTCTATAAACTCTAATACAAAATTATTTCGGGTGTCGGTTATCGGAAAGTTCTCAGCAAAAACGCTATATAAACCTTCGTTTTTTCTGTTCTCTGGTGTAGATTCTAACTGAAAAAACTCTTTAAACGACTTAATCTGGACCTCCAGAAAATCAGGATAATCCAATTGATTTTTGATTGAGGCAAAAGAAATCCTCTCTTTTTTTTGTACTGAAGACATTTACCAATCAATTAGTTTTATGAATGACTGAATTATGCTCTCATAATTCACTATGCAAATCTGCAAAATACGATCTTCAAAACAGCCCGAAGATCAAGGACTTTTATATACAGAAAAAGGTTTAGAACCTCAGAGAGGCTCTAAACCGTAATCCGGATTAACCGGCGCAGTTTTATTTAACTTCAACTTCAGCACCAGCTTCTTCAAGCTGTTTTTTGAGTGCTTCAGCTTCGTCTTTGCTAACACCTTCTTTAATAGCACCTGGAGCTTCATCTACAACTGCTTTTGCTTCTTTAAGACCAAGACCTGTTAATTCTTTAACAAGTTTAACGATCGCAAGTTTAGAAGCACCTGCAGATTTTAAGATAACATCGAATTCTGTTTTTTCTTCAGCAGCAGCACCAGCTTCTCCACCAGCAGCAGGACCAGCAACGGCAACAGCAGCGGCAGCAGGTTCAATACCATATTCTTCTTTGAGGATGCTTGCTAATTCATTTACTTCTTTAACTGTAAGGTTTACTAACTCTTCAGCAAATTTTTTCAAATCAGCCATTTTTCTATTTATTTAATTATATTTCAAAAATTTGATATAAAAAACTACTCTCTTTCTTCCATTGCTTTTAACAAGCCGTGGATTTTGCCACCTGCAGCACCCTGAAGGCCTGAGATAACATTTTTAGCTGGTGATTGCAACAAGGCAATAAGATCACCAATGAGCTCATCTTTACTCTTAATAGTTGCGAGAAAATCCAACTGATTTTCACCGACATAGCAAGACTCTTCAACATAAGCAGCTTTAAGCACAGGCTTATCTGCTTTTTTTCTGAATTCCTTGATAAGTTTTGCAGGAATATTACCGGTATTGCTAAACATTACCGATGTATTTCCTTTTAAAACAGGATAGAGTTCACTATAATCTGTCTCGCTGTTTTCAAGAGCTTTTTTAAGAAGTGTATTCTTAACTACAATCAGCTTTATGTCTTTATTGAAGCACTCTCTTCTAAGGTTGCTTGATTTTACAGAATCGAGATCTGCAATATCAGCTAAATAGAAGTGACTATACTCTTCAAGTTTTGATGACAAATCGCTTATTAATGCACTTTTATCTTCCTTTTTCATTTTCTTGTCCTATTAAAGATTAAAACTCTTTAGGGTCCACTTTGATACCAGGACTCATGGTACTTGAAAGATAAATGCTTTTAATGTAAGTTCCTTTGGCAGCAGATGGTTTCAGCTTATTCAAGGTGTCAATAAATTCCTTAGCGTTGTCCACCAGTTTATCGGGTGTAAAGTTTACTTTACCGATAGATGTGTGTACAATTCCGTATTTATCAACTTTAAAATCAATTTTACCTTGTTTAACTTCACTCACAGCTTTACCAACTTCCATTGTAACAGTACCGCTCTTAGGGTTTGGCATTAAACCACGAGGCCCTAAGATTCGTCCTAACTGACCAACTTTCCCCATTACAGGAGGCATGGTAATAATTACGTCTACATCTGTCCAACCACCTTTGATCTTATCAATATAGTCATCCAAACCTACGTAATCTGCTCCAGCTGCTTTTGCTTCTTCTTCCTTTTCGGGAGTACAAAGAACCAGTACTCTGGTTTCTTTACCTGTTCCGTGAGGAAGTGAAACAATACCTCTAACCATTTGGTTAGCTTTTCTAGGATCTACACCTAAACGAACATCTATATCAACTGATGCATCGAATTTGGTATAGGTTACTTCCTTTACCAATGCTGATGCCTCAGCTAGAGTATAGGCTTTTCCGGCTTCAATCTTTTCTAAAGCAGCTTTTTGATTTTTTGTTAATTTACTCATTTTCAAAATTCTGTTTTATTGATTAACCGGAAACTCTCCGGAAACAGTGATTCCCATACTTCGTGCAGTACCTGCAATCATTCTCATGGCAGACTCTACTGTAAAGCAGTTAAGGTCGCTCATTTTGTCTTCTGCTATGGCCTTTACCTGATCCCAGGTTACCTGAGCCACTTTTTTCCTGTTTGGTTCAGCAGAACCGCTCTTTAACTTAGCGGCTTCCAACAACTGAACTGCTGCAGGAGGTGTTTTGATGACAAAATCGAACGACTTATCGCTATATACAGTGATAACAACCGGTAATACTTTACCAGCCTTATCCTGAGTTCTGGCATTGAATTGCTTGCAAAACTCCATGATATTAACACCTTTAGCACCTAATGCAGGTCCTACTGGTGGTGAGGGATTCGCTGCTCCTCCTCTGATCTGTAACTTTATAAGTCCAGCAATTTCTTTAGCCATGATAAATCGTTACTTTGAAATTGTTAATTTTACAGGAATTCTGACAAATGCGTAACATCCATTGCCTATTCCTTCTCAACATCCATGAAGCCAAGCTCCAGCGGTGTTTTACGACCGAAGATCTTAACCATCACTTTCAACTTTTTCTTCTCTTCATTAACTTCCTCAATGATACCATTGAACCCGTTAAAAGGTCCTGAAGTAACTTTGATGGTTTCGCCAACGAAGAAAGGAACGGCCATTTCTTCATCAGAATCAGCCAATTGATCCACTTTTCCTAAAATCCTGTTAACCTCAGATAATCGCAGAGGTGTCGGCAGTTCTCCACCATCCCCCAGGAAGCCGATTACATTGGTTAAATTTCTTAATGTGTGAGGCACTTCACCAACGAGTGCTGCTTCGATTAAGATGTAACCAGGAAAAAAGTTTCTCTCCTTACTGATTTTCTTACCGTTCCTGATTTGATAGACCTTCTCTGTTGGGATTAATACCTGAGAAACGTATTTCCCTAAATCGGTATTAGCCATTTCGTGTTCAAGAAGTTCTTTTACCTTCTTCTCTTTACCACCAATAGCCCTTAATACATACCACTTTTTTTCTAATTTCTCAGTCATGCCCAATTGATTAGTAAACTAAATTGTAGATAAAGTCCATCAAATTCTTGAAGCCTAAGTCCATAATAAATATTAACAGCGCAATTAAAACGGAAGCAGTTAAAACAACAATTGAACTGTTAACGAGTTCTGACCAGGTTGGCCAGGTCACTTTGTTTACAAGCTCGTCATACGAAGCTTTTATATTATCTACTAATTTCATAATAAATGTTGATTGCACGGGTTGAGAGACTCGAACTCCCGACACCTGGTTTTGGAGACCAGTGCTCTACCAACTGAGCTAAACCCGTGTAAAAGTCCCAGTCATGAAATGGCCGGGACTTATCTTATATTTTGAGAATTAAATAATTACTCAAGAATTTCAGTGATCTGACCCGCACCAACTGTTCTACCACCTTCACGGATAGCGAAACGTAAACCTACGTTACAAGCTACCGGATAGATAAGATCAACAGTAATGGTAAGGTTGTCACCAGGCATTACCATTTCAGTTCCTTCAGGAAGTGTAATCTCACCTGTTACATCCAGTGTACGAATGTAGAACTGAGGACGGTACTTATTATGGAATGGAGTGTGACGTCCACCTTCTTCTTTTTTCAGGATATAAACCTCGGCTTTAACTTTAATATGAGGTTTAATTGTACCTGGTTTTACGATAACCATACCCCTTTTAACTTCGTTTTTATCAATACCACGAAGCAGAAGACCTACGTTATCACCAGCCTGTCCTTCATCAAGAATTTTACGGAACATCTCAACACCAGTACATACAGTTTTCTTACCTTCAGCACCAAGACCGATGATCTGCATTTCTTCACCAGTTTTAATGATTCCGGATTCAATACGACCTGTTGCTACAGTTCCACGTCCAGTAATTGAGAAGATATCCTCTACTGGCATCAGGAATGGCTTGTCAATATCACGTGGAGGTAGTGGAATCCACTCATCTACTGCATCCATTAATTCCATAACTTTTTCTTCCCACTCTGGTTCGCCATTTAATGCACCAAGAGCAGACCCCTGAATAATAGGTGTGTTGTCACCATCAAATTCATAAAAGTCAAGTAATTCACGAACTTCCATTTCAACAAGTTCCAAAAGCTCTGCATCGTCAACCATATCTACTTTGTTGAGGAATACAACGATACGAGGTACGTTTACCTGACGAGCAAGCAGGATGTGCTCACGAGTCTGAGGCATAGGACCATCAGTACCGGCAACAACAAGAATTGCACCATCCATCTGAGCAGCACCAGTTACCATGTTCTTAACATAGTCGGCGTGTCCCGGACAGTCAACGTGCGCATAGTGACGTTTTTCAGTTTGATACTCTACGTGTGCAGTGTTAATTGTAATACCCCTTTCTTTTTCTTCAGGTGCATTATCAATAGAATCAAAAGCTTTTACTTCAGAAAGACCTTTTTTGGCAAGTACAGTTGTAATAGCTGCAGTTAAAGTAGTCTTACCATGGTCAACGTGACCGATAGTACCAATATTAACATGAGGTTTCGACCGATCAAAATGTTCTTTAGCCATAACTCAAACGATTATATGTTTTATAAATAATTAAATGTTAAATTCTCATGTTTAGAGCCAACGACGGGAATTGAACCCGTGACCTCTTCCTTACCAAGGAAGCGCTCTACCCCTGAGCTACGTCGGCAAACTCGGTAGATTAGGGTTCCCCCTACACCTCAAGGTAATAATTTGAGGTCTTCTTTACCTGATCATTAAATAAGATAAAGAGCCGGATCTCAGATTCGAACTGAGGACCCCGAGATTACAAATCACGTGCTCTGGCCAACTGAGCTAATCCGGCAAAAAGCAGAGCGGGAGACGGGGCTCAAACCCGCGACCCTCAGCTTGGAAGGCTGATGCTCTATCAACTGAGCTACTCCCGCAAATTTTTTTAGCATTAAAACTGCTCGATCAGATCATTGTCTCAAAGAACCTTGTCTTTAAATGCAAAAGCCGGTCATTAATCTTTTTAATTAATCTGACTCAGATTGTTTTCCTTTTGCGCAGAACTTACTTCGTTAAGTAAATTCTTTAAAGTGGGAAGAGCAGGATTCGAACCTACGAAGGCTGAGCCAACAGATTTACAGTCTGCCCCGTTTGACCGCTTCGGTATCTTCCCAAATATTAAAAAATTGTTCAAATTAACATCACTGATTAATCTGCTTCAATCTTGTTCCACCAAAAAAAAGAACTTTAAAAAACCGTTCCGACAGTACCCTGACGAAACGGTGTGCAAATGTAGAGAATAATTTTTTCTTACAAAAATTTTTCATCTTTTTTTTCTGTCTGCAATTCACTTTCTGAGGCACTGCCAAAAGCCTCTGGTATTAACGCTTTAAAAACTAACGTTTTAATTTTTCTTTGTGCTTTGTCAATTGTTTTTTTACCGCATCAATTGTTAAATCCAAAGCCTCTTCAAAAGAATCAGCTGTCTTGTCTGCAAATAACTCACTATTAGGCACATTAACCTTTAATTCTACTTTTTTATTGATAGAACTTTCAGGCTTAACTACACGCAGGATCACATCTACGTTTATTATACCTTCAAAATACTTATCTAATTTACCTACTTTCTTCTGAATAAACTGTTCAAGTTGTTCAGAGTGGTCGAAACGAACTGAATTAATACGGATATCCATAATTTTACCTCCATAATTTAAGCTCTGGGATGAGCTTTGTTGTAAACTTTTTTTAATTCTTCGAAAGTATTATGCGTATATACTTCCGTTGCAGACAGGTTGGCGTGACCCAAAAGTGCTTTTACAGCGTTAATATCAGCACCTTTATTTAATAATATCGTTGCAAATGTATGTCGTAATACATGTGGACTTTTCTTCGATTGCGTGGTGATCATAGCCAGGTGTTTTTTCACTATTCTGTAGATTAGTTTTTCATATACGTCCTCTCCTTTATTTGTAACAAAAAACGATCCGTCAAAGTTGAACCCATTTTTACTTTTTTCATCAATATATGTTAAAAGTGTTTCTTCCAACTTTCTATTGAGCGGAATCAGGCGCTGCTTATTTCTTTTCCCTGTAACCTTAATTACTCCTGATGGCAAATCGACACCCTTATGTGTGAGTGAAACCAATTCGCTTAAGCGAATCCCTGTTCCGTAAAACATCTCTATAACGGCTTTGTCCCTTACTGCAGAAAAATCGTCTCCAAAATCTACATCCCCGAGCAAAAGTTCCATTTCTTTCTCTTTTATAAAAGTTGGAAGTCGTTTGGGAATCCTGGGTCCTTCTACCAATTGGGCCGGATCAGACTTAACAATATCCTGCTTGTGCAGATATTTAAAAAAAGATTTTAACGAGGAAAGTTTTCGGTTAACCGATTTTGGCGAAATACCGTCATCATAAAGTTGGGAAATCCACAGACGGATATCAGAACTATCAACATTTTCGGGTTTTGGTTCATCTCCCCCAAGAAACTCAAAAAATTGTTCTATATCCTTTTTATAAGCAAAAACAGTATGAGTAGAATAATTCTTCTCATACTGTATATATTTTAGAAATTGATCAATCAACATATATGGGCAAATCTCCTAAACGAATATACGAAAATTATAGGGACTGCCCAAAATACTTTAATCTTCTTCCTGCTGAAGTTGCTGCTTGTAAATAGCTTTGAGTTTTTGCTGTCTCATCTCTACAGATGGCTTGGTAAAAGCCTGACGTGATCTCAACTCACGAACAACACCTGTCTTTTCGAATTTACGTTTAAATTTTTTTAACGCTCTCTCGATGTTCTCACCCTCTTTTACAGGAACAATAATCATATTATATTCTTTTTAATTTCGTTTATTTAAATTGGCATGCAAAATTATACAATGAAAATTAAAATGCAAAGTTTTTAATCACTTTTCATAAAACTATTTACAAAAGCGTCTTAATTTCACCGATAAATTTCATAGCCAGCTCATTAGCGGCTTTTTCCGTTTCGGCCTCGCTGTAAATCCGGATAATTGGTTCCGTATTTGATTTCCTTAAATGAACCCATTTCTTTTCAAAGTCTATTTTAACACCGTCAATGTCCGTAACTTTTTCTGTTGCAAATTTATCCTTCAGTTTTAACAGCACCTCATCAACATCTACGTTCTGAGGAAGCTCAATTTTATTCTTTGAAATATGATAATATGGAAATGTAGCCTTAAGTTCCGTAAGTGTCTTGTTTTGTTTTGCCAGATAAGTCAGAAACAATGCAACGCCTACTAATGCATCGCGACCATAGTGCAATTCAGGATATATAACACCACCATTACCTTCTCCACCGATAACAGCTCCGGTTTCTTTCATTTTTTCCACAACATTTACTTCGCCAACGGCTGAAGCAGCATACTTCCCTCCATGACGAGCAGTAACATCTCTTAAAGCTCTGGTAGAGCTCAGGTTAGAAACGGTATTGCCTGGTATTGATCCTAAAATATAATCCGCGACAGCAACCAGGGTATATTCTTCACCAAACATAGAGCCATCCTCACACACTAAAGCCAAACGGTCCACATCCGGATCAACAACAAAACCAATATCAGCTTTCTGATCCTTAATTAAGGCAGAAAGGTCAGTAAGATTTTCCGGCAACGGTTCGGGATTATGAGGGAAATGCCCATCCGGTTCTACATTAAGCTCCAGAACTTCTTCAACACCAAGAGCAATTAATAATTTAGGTAAAATAATCCCTCCAACAGAATTGACACAATCAATTGCAACTTTAAACCTGGCCTTGCTAATTGCATCTACATCTACCAGATCCAGTTTCAGTATCTTATCTATATGATGATCATCGTAATTTTCCTTAACCTTTACAGTTCCCAAATTATGTACATCAGCAAATTGAAAACTATTGCTATCAGCTATCTTCAGTATTTTTTCACCATCACCTGCAGAGAGGAATTCACCTTTGTCATTTAACAGTTTCAGTGCATTCCATTGAAACGGATTATGACTTGCTGTTACAATGATACCTCCCTGAGCTGCTTCATTAATAACTGCCATTTCAGTAGTCGGCGTTGAAGCCAGACCAATATTAACAACATTTACTCCCATCCCAATAAGGGTACCTTCAATAAGTTGTACCACCATCGGACCTGAAACCCGGGCATCTCTGCCAATCACAACTTTTTTATTCTTAACTGATGTATTTTGCTCCAGCCATTTTGCATATGCAGCCGAAAACTTCACAACATCCAATGGAGTTAATCCTTCTCCCGGCGCACCTCCAATAGTACCCCGAATGCCTGATATTGATTTTATAAGGGTCATAGTCAAATTTTAAAGGCACAAATTTACTACTTAATACTCCACCGGCAAAACGTTGTTACATCAGAAAATCAGATCTACCAGGTATCCTGTATATTTTCGGATATTTATTGCTTTCCCATCTTTAAAAACAACATACTGACCTTTAATGCCGGCAAGCGTTCCTTTTACAGTATTTTCCTTTTCAAGATTTATATTCCTCAAACCATTAGGAACAATCTGGTAAGGATACGTAATGGCTTGTATTTGTGGATCCTTAATAATATACTGGTTAAATTCTTCCGGTAATTGTTCTAAAAACATTGTGTAACTTTCAGAAAAATAAATATCGGAATATATAATACTCAACATTTCATTCCATTTCGTCCTGTCGGAAAAAAACTGTTTCATGTAATCCTCCACAACACCTGCAATATGCCTGTTGGGCACCTCAAGGACAGCCATTGCAGCCAATGCCCCCTGATCAATCCATCGTGTCGGCACCTGAGTTTTTCGGGTCACCCCCACTTTAAAATTACTGGTAAATGACAAATAAACATAATGTGGTTGCAAATGATGGTCTGCAGCCCATTGCAGATCTCTAGCCTCACCCCATTGAATTTTACAAAGCTCCGGTCTTAAAATACATTCCTCTGTTTCGGGACACGAAACAAAGCAGTTATAACAGTAACCCTGCCCAAACGATTTATTGGTTTGCTTACCACACCAACTGCAAACTATTTTATTCTTATACACTATTTCAACTTCTGATCCAATAAGATCATTCAAACGCACAAGTGTTGCAGCAGCCCCAATGGAATAGCTTACAGGATTGCCCATCTGAGCATCCAGTTTCTTTAAAATGTATTCGGCCATGAGATTTTGATTTGCATAAAAATAAAAAAAGCCGTCCAAACGGACGGCTCTTCCTCTAAAAAAATTTATTAAAATCGTTTCTCCTTGATTCTTGCTTTTTTACCAGTAAGACCGCGCAAATAAAATAATTTAGCCCGACGTACCTTACCAACTTTATTCACAGTTATATTTTCAATAAATGGTGAATCGAATGGAAAAATCCTCTCCACTCCAATGTTATCAGACATTTTTCTTACAGTAAAGGATTTTTTTGATCCTTCACCTTTAATTTTAATAACCACACCACGAAACTGCTGTACACGTTCTTTGTTACCCTCAATAATTTTGTAATCTACAGAAACGGTATCCCCTGCTTTAAATTTAGGAAACTCTTTTACTTCTGCGCTAAATTCCTGTTCTACTGCTTTAATCAAATCCATGATTATTTATTTAACTGTTAATCAACGCGTAACATAACAGACCACTCTTATTCTGCCAGCGATTACACGAAATTCGGGTTGCAAAGATAGCAATAATTTTATTGTAACAAATCCTAACGGGAAATATTTAGCGACGCAACAGACGTTTACGTCCCGGGTTATATTTAAACCGCTTATACTTATACTTGTATGATTTCCGGTTGTATTTTGGTAAGGACCTGAAACCATTAGACTTAAACGTATACTGAACACCGACCTGAACCGTATAATAAAAATCAGAATAATTTGTAGGCGTTCCATCTGCATAAGTCTGGTAACCATCCAGTAAATCAGCACCTTCCATACTTGAGGATAATGGCAGATTTCCAGTTAATTCAAGGTTGACACTCCAGTTATTATCCACTCTGAATCTGGCTCCTCCGCCCAACTTAGTCATAAAGATGGTTTGTGTCTCCGGAACACCATTCAAATACGGATAATGTATTCTATCGGTATTATCTCCACCTACAACATAAGCAGGATGGGCAGATCCCAGCATGGCCTGATGATCGTAAGAAAGAATCATCAGGCTGGTGATGGTATAAAAGTTGACAATTCTGTAATTATAATAGCCGCCAATGATATTATTTATATTCACATGAGCACCCAGGCTCATTTCATACTTCAGGTTGGTATTAAATTCAAGCAATGGATTACCATCTTCGTTTAAACGCGTACCCTGCAGAGTACCACGATTAAACTGCAGACGAACGCTGGCAGCCTCTACTATATCCTTTACAAAAAGAACACCATATGATATTCCCATATAGTTATTTTGCTTATTAACTTTACTGGCTTCACTCTGAAAAAGTTCCATCCCAAGATCACCTGCAAAAATTGTTGGACCAAACATCACAGACACAGATAAACCTTTAGAGATATCGTATCCTCTGTTGTATCCATAATATTGTGAATAAGCTGTAGTGGAAATAAAACAACTGATTAGCAAAATTAACAGATATATATGGTAGCTTTTTCTAAGGCCCATCTACATTAACATTCAATTAACGACAAAGATATATAAATAAATCTTGCATAACTCATTATTGAGAAACAAAAAAAAACAAATTATATTGTATATCAAAATATTTAAGTGCTTTATATGTCCTGAACAAAAGTTATTTTTTTTCATCATGAGCCTTAACAAAGCAACCATATAAAGTCCTTTCATAAAGCCTAACACAGAAGAAAACTAACGGTTTTCCGTGATATAAAGAATTATGGTTTTATGTGATTTTTATTTGCAAAACTCACCATACATTTGTAGTGCAAGAAACGTTCATCCTTAAAACTTGTTAGGTTTCCAAAAATCCTTAACTTGAAGCCCATTAGCCTAAAATAAAAAAACTCGCTGTTAGCGAGTTTTTTTTATGCATTAAATAAATCTTAATGTGCTAATTTATTTTTCACGATAGAAGAAATAGTTTTGCCATCGGCTTTACCGGCAAAGCGCTTGGTTGCTTCCCCCATCACTCTTCCCATGCCAGCCATAGAATCAACTCCCAGCTCAGTTAGCAGTTTTGATATTTCAGCTTCAAGTTCATCCGCAGATAATTGTTTCGGCAAGAATTCCGAAATTACAGCTGCCTGATTCCGCTCGTCTTCAGCCAGATCAGGTCTGTTCTGTTCATCATAAATTGCCGCAGAATCCTGCCGTTGTTTCAACATCTTCTGCAAAATTTTCATTTCCAAATCTTCAGTCAGTTCTGCAGATGCACCTTTCGCTGTTTTAGCCTCAATTATTTCTTTCTTAATTCCTCGCAGAGTATCAAGTTTAACTTTATCCTTGGCCTTCATAGCCTGTTTAAGTTCCTCATTTACATTTTGCTCTAAACTCATAGCCTGTATTTTAATCTACGTTAGTAAAAAACGAATTATCCTCATTCAACGAAATGCCTTCACCATTTTCATTGATACTAAAACGGGAAACCTCTTCCGGTTCATTACCCGAAATATTTACATTACTTCTTTGATATGCAGGAATATTTTCCATCATATCAATCAGTTTATCATTTTCAAGATCATCAGCCGAAAGGGAAGTTCTTAGTCCTATAGGATGTTTTTTTGCTGCAGGAGCTGAAACTTCAAATCCAGCATTGCTTTTTTTGTTTCCGTAAAACAGCTCATACCGGGCTTTGTCATCCATCTCCTTCTTGGTGAAATCGACCTCCTTTATCGGAAGTTCTTCCGGTTCCTCTTTACCAAACTCTAATCGGGGAACATCATCTTCAGGTTCCTGATCAGGAGCGGTTTCATCATCTTCAAGATTAAACTTTCTTACCCGGCTCTTCTGTTTTTCTACAAGTTCCGGAATACTTTTTTCTGTAAAACCAGTTGCAATAATCGACACACTGATAGCATCTCCAAGAGACGCATCACTGCCAGTACCCCAGATTATTGAAGCCTCAAGTCCAACTTTTTCCTGGATATAATCTGTTATCTGGCCAACCTCGTCCATGGTGATTTCAACATTACCGGAAGTAATATTAAGCAGGATGTCTTTTGATCCTGTAATATCGTTATTATTCAGCAAAGGAGATATTAACGCGTGTTCAATAGCTTTATAAGCCCGGTTATCACCTGAAGCCGATCCCATACCCATGATAGCAATACCACTGTTCTTCATCACGGTCTGCACGTCGGCAAAGTCCACATTTACATATCCTGGCAGAGTAATTATTTCAGCAATACCTTTGGTAGCCGTTAACAACACGTCATCGGCTTTTGAAAAGGCATTGGATAGTTTCAGGTCACCATAAATCTCCCTGAGTTTCTGATTGCTTATCACCAAAAGTGCATCCACATGACGCTGTATTTCTTCTACTCCATCCAGAGCCTGGGTAACACGTTTGGCTCCTTCAAAAAGAAACGGTATGGTAACGATAGCTACGGTTAAAAGCCCGAGGTCCTTTGCAATTTCTGCAATAACAGGAGCAGCTCCTGTTCCGGTTCCGCCTCCCATACCTGCCGTAATAAATACCATTTTTGTTGCCCCGCCCAAAGCTTCCTCAATTTCCCTAACACTTTCACGGGCAGCTTCGCGACCAATATCTGGTTTACTTCCCGCACCAAGACCAGAAGTTAAAGTTTCCCCTAACTGTATTTTCTGAGGTACGGGAGAATTATCCAGTGCCTGCGCATCAGTGTTACAAACCATAAATTCAACATCGCGAATGCCCTGATGGAACATGTAATTTACCGCATTACTTCCACCTCCTCCAACACCAACAACCTTAATAATTGATGGTCTTTGTTTTGGCAATCCTATTTCCAGTATTTCATCCATATTATTATTGTTTTGGTGTTTTACATTGATTTATCTTCATCATCAAAAAAGTTGTCTACGGTCTTCAGTAAGTTTCCAAAGAGATTACCGGTTCGTTCCACTTTTTGTTTCTTCTGTTTAACTTTTTTATGCTCCAGTGTTTTAAATTCTTCTTTATTAACGCAGTCTTCATCGGCTTCAGCTAAAATCCCCATTATTCCGGCACATGTGTTTTCATTCAGATTTGCATGAACATTCGATGGGACTCCGATTCTTACATCCAGTCCGGTTTTCAATTTAACCAGCTGCTGTATATCTTTCAACTGTGCACTACCGCCAGACAATACAATTCCGGCTCCAAGCTTTTCATAAACACTACTTTTTTCTATCTGGTTGAGTACATTAGCCAAAATCTCCTCTACCCTTGATTGTATTATGTATGCCATGGTTTTAAATGAAAGCTCTTTCGCTTCCCATCCCGGAGTGGCAGGAATCGTAATTCTGTCATCTTCCGATTGCAGTTCAGCAACAGCAGACCCGTGTTTTATCTTGGCCTTTTCAGCTTTGTCCAATATGACATTGCATCCTGTTGCCAGATCCTTACTTACTACATTACCACCAAACGGCAGCACCGCGATACGGCTCAGCTTATTTCCTTTGTAAACAACAACACTTGTTTTTCCTGCACCAAAATCGACAGATACAGCGCCAAGTTCTTTTTCATCCTTGCTTAAAAGCGTTTCAGCAGTTGCAAGCGGCGTTAAAACTATTCCGGCCAGTTCATAGCCTGCCTTTTCAATGCATTTGCGAATTGTTTCTTTGTCATTACGCTTGATGCCCATCACCACATAGTCACCTTCAATCTTTGATCCGTGTACGCCTACAGGATCTACAATTTCAAATTCATCATCAACAATATAGCCCTGATTCTTTATATCAATAATTTCAGCATCGAAATCCAGAACAATGGATTCATTTTCTCTTCGGAGATCGGCAATCATGTCAGCGGAAAACTCTCCTTTCTGATTCATTCTTTTATACGAGCTGTTCTGACGGGCATAAATCATGCTTCCGCCTGAGCCAACAAAGAACTTTTCAATCTTTTTACCTGTGCTTTTCTCCAGATCAAGACCAATTTCCCGAACCGCCCGGGCCACTGTATCAAGATTAATAATTAATCCTCGAGTTATGCCATCTGATTTGACCGTTTTAACAGCCAAAACAGAAACGTTTCCGTTGGCATCCTTTTTCCCTAACACACCTCTTATTTCACTTGTTCCCAAGTCTAATGCTGCAATGAATTTTTCCATGGGCCTTATTTTTTCGTACATACAACCTGATTCTCAAATTTAACGCTTATTTTCTTATACCGGTTCCAGCCTTCGGTATTAAACTTTGTTTTATACAATGCTTTGAGCCGGGCAAACTTTTCTTCAATATTATCGAGTGATCCGAACTCAATTTCATGGTTCCCAACACGCGGAATGATAGTCACATCCCTGTCATCCACTACATTAATCTGTGATATTTGGGCCCGCCAGAATTCACTTTCGTCCAGAAATTTTCCTAAAGCAAACAACCCATGTTTTATATTGTCGTTGTTTACATTTCCTGTTGCGACCGGAACAAATGCCGTATAGTGCTTTGAAAACGGCATAATATCACCATTACTGTCGATGTAATAATTACTTTTATTTGTTAATACCCTGATCAGTGGTCTGCGTTGATGCACATCAATTCTGAATGTTCCACCAATCGTCTTGTAACATTCACTCTTTAAGATTGACGGATGTTTATCGATATAATCCTCCACCTCCTGTGCATTTATATCATTCATCCGGCGTCCTTCCAGTTTTATGCCTTCATTATTAAGCATCATCAATACATCTTCCGGATCAATAAATGTATTGGTAAGACTGTCGAGGACTGTCACCTCTATTTTTGTGCAAATTAATTTATGACTGTTCTCTGAAACAAATCCCATTGACACCACTATATATAATAATGGTATAACAACCAGTAATATGTTTCTTACCTTACGCATCCAATCTCTTCATTACATTTTTAATTTCACTAACCATTTCTCCAATGTCTCCGGCTCCCATTGACACCAATAATTCCGGTTTGCTCTCTTCAATTTCCTTCACAAGGTTTTCTTTTGATACCAAAATCTTCCGGTCCGCCTTTACCTGGCTAAAAATCAGCTCAGATGTTACACCCGGAACAGGTTCTTCCCGGGCCGGATAAATATCCAGCAGAATTAATTCATCCAGCAAACTCAGACTTTGGGCAAACTCTGCTGCAAAATCCTTTGTGCGGGAATATAAATGCGGCTGAAAAATGCCCGTCAGCCTTGTTGACGGATAAAGCTCCCTGATGGATTCCAGCGTTGCTTTAATCTCGTTCGGATGATGTGCATAATCGTCTATGTAACATCTCCGATCTGATTTATAATGATATTCGAACCGTCTCTTATTACCCCTAAACGTATGTATACCGTTTTTCAGTTCCGCATCCGAGCAACCCAAAAGACAAGCCACAGAAAGTGAAACCACGGCATTTTCAAGATTCACCCTACCCGGAACACCTAATGTTAGTTCAGTAATGTTTCTGTCCGGCGTTACCAGATCAAAAACATACTGTCCTTTCTCAATTCTTATTTTTTCTGCATAAAAATCTGCAGGACCGGAAATATTATACGAAAACTGTCTGACTCCCGGCCGCAGGTCAGGATTCAATGGCAATCCTTTCTTCATCAAAAGGATTCCGCCCTTTTTAACCAACGATGCAAACTTACAGAACCCTTCCTTCACATTTTCGTAAGTGCCATAAATCTCCAGATGATCCGGATCAACCGATGTGATAACGGCAACCTCCGGACGTAACTGATGAAAGGAGCGGTCGTATTCATCAGCTTCGATAACCACATAATCACTTTTTTCCGAAACCAGAAGATTGGTGCTGTAATTGAGCGATATTCCACCTAAAAATGCATTACAGTCCACAGATGAATTTTTAAGCAGATGGCTGATCATGGTTGAAACCGTTGTTTTTCCATGTGTTCCCGCCACACAAATTCCTTTTTGTTCTCTGGTGAGCAAACCCAAAACCTCTGCTCGTTTCAGTATCTTATAATTACGTTCCTTAAACCATTCCATAACAGGAGTTGAGAGCGGAACAGCCGGTGTGTAAACCACCAGCGTATGTTCAGGCTTCCTGAATTCCCGGGTTATACATTCCGAGTCGGGACAATGACTAACGGGGATTCCTTCTGCAACCAAAGCATCGGTCAGTTCTGTCCGGGTCCGGTCGTAACCTGCCACATTTTTACCTAAAAACTTAAAATAACGTGCCAGGGCGCTCATTCCAATGCCACCAACGCCAACAAAAAACACATTATTTATATTTTTCAGGTCCATTATTTTATCAGTTTCAAAACCTCATCTGCAATGCGATTGGCAGAGTCCGGTAATGCAAGTTTTAATATCTGTGTTTGTAATTCTTTTAATTTATTTTCATCAGCACTTAACTCAAGTGCTTTACCAATAAGTTGGTCTTCCGCTTTAATGTCCTTTACCATTATCGCAGCATCCTTTGCAACCAATGCCATGGCATTTTTAGTTTGGTGATCCTCAGCCACGTTTGGAGAAGGTACTAGAATAACCGCCTTTCCCAACAAGCACAGTTCCGAAATTGTACCAGCACCGGCACGCGAAATTACAACATCAGCTGCTGCGTAAGCCATCCCCATATCCTTAATAAAATCTGTCACAAAAATATTTTTGTGCTCCCCCTGCAATGAAGCTTTTGCCTCGTCAATATAAATCTTCCCGGTTTGCCAGATAAACTGCACATCGTTTTTGCCTATCAAATCAAGGTTTTTCATTACACTTCGATTGATAGTCCGTGCGCCAAGGCTTCCACCCAAAATCAATACCGTTTTTTTCTCCGGGTCAAAGCCAAACGATTTAACAGCCTCTTTCCTGTCGAATTTTTTCAACAGGTTCTGACGTACCGGATTTCCTGTTAGAATAATTTTTTCTTTCGGGAAATATGTTCCCATCCCTTCATAAGCCACACAAATAGTTTTTACCTGTTTGGCCAACAACTTATTTGTTACTCCGGCATAAGAATTCTGCTCCTGTAACAATGCTGGAATACCTTTTTTAACGGCTTGCTTCACCAATGGGCCACTGGCATATCCACCAACTCCAACTACGGCATCCGGGTTAAAATCAGAGACAATTTTTCTGGCTTTACGCAGGCTTTTATATAACCGGATCAAAACCGTAATATGTTTAAAGGTTAACTTACGGATGAATCCGCTTACCGGCAAACCAATAATAGGGTATCCTTCTGCTGGAACACGTTCCATTTCCATTCGGCCTTCGGCTCCTACAAACAGAATATCAATGTCCTTAACTTTCTGTTTTAGTGCATTTGCAATGGAAACTGCAGGGAAGATATGTCCCCCTGTTCCTCCACCTGATATGATAATTTTCTTACTCATTATCTTCGATTTCACTAATTTCCTTTTTCCCCTGCTCTACCTCCTCTGCCTCTTCAATGACCGCATAACGACTTACACTCAACACCATCCCCAATGCAATGGAAGTAAAAAGAATGGATGTTCCGCCCATACTTACCATTGGTAGTGTTTGACCAGTAACCGGGATAAGGTTCACACTTACGGCCATATGTGCCAGAGCCTGCAAGGTAAATGCAAGCATAAGACCTATTACCAGAAATGCAGGAAAAGTAGTTCGACACTTTCGTACAATGACACCGGCACGGTATAACATGATGAGGTAAAATAATAACACGATAATGCCGAAAAACAAACCACCTTCTTCCACTATCATGGCGTAAATAAAATCGGAATACGGATGCGGCAAGAAATCACGCTGTATGCTATTGCCCGGCCCTTTACCAAATAATCCTCCGGTTGAGATCGCAATTTTAGCCTGGTTTGCCTGAAAGGCCTTGTCCATGTCAGCATTGTCATTTTCTCCAAATGTCTCCACCCTTGAAATCCATGTCTCCACCCTGTGAAACGCTTTAACATCAGGGAACTGCATGGCTAGCAGAACAATTAATGCGATGATAACAGCACCCGCACCAACAGTGTAAAGCAGGTAACTTACAGGAACCCGTCCGATTAACATCATAGACATGCCGATACCGGCAATCAGGATAGCAGTTGAGAAGTCCTCTGTAAATATAAGTCCACAAACAATCCCGATGGCAATCATAATGGGTTTGAATGCATCGCGTGTTGGCTCATCATCCTTTTGTTTCATGGAGAGTATTCGTGCAATATACATGATGAGTGCTATCTTGGCCATTTCGGAAGGTTGAAAACTAAGTCCAATAATAGGAACCGTAATCCAACGCGATGCCTCGTTAAGGCTGTTTCCGGAAAAAATAGTTAGAACAAGCAAAACGATTGAGAGAGGCAATAATAACAACGATAACCTGGAAAAATACTTATAATGAATATTGTGAACCATAATAATAACGCCAAACCCAATCAGCAAAAAGACCACGTGCCTGAGTATATAATAGGTCGTATTTCCATCTTTATACCTGTATGCCAATGTTCCGGACGAACTGTATACTGCAATAGCTGAAATAATTGCCAAAAGCAATATAAGCATCCAGATAATGGAATCACCTTTAAAATATTTACTCAGAAACTGTCGCATCCTAAAGCTTTCTTACCTGTTGTTTAAACTGATTTCCCCTGTCCTCATAATTTTTAAATCTGTCGAAGCTTGCGCATGCCGGAGATAACAAAACAGTATCACCTTTTTTGGCCAGGAAATACGACATTTTCACAGCGTCCTCCATTGACTCTGCTTCCACAAACGTATCCACAACTTCGCCAAACTGCTCCTTCAGTTTTGAATTGTCAACACCGATACAGACCAGCGCCCTCACTTTTCCTTTCACAAGGTTAAGCAATTCTGCATAATTGTTGCCTTTATCTGTTCCTCCGGCAATCCAAACCACCGGAGTATTCAGACATTCTAATGCATACCATGTAGAGTTTACATTTGTAGCCTTAGAGTCGTTTATAAATTCTATTCCGCGAACAGCAGAAACGCGTTCGAGGCGATGCTCCACGCCTTTAAAATCAGAAAGGGCCTCGCGAATCGCTTCGTTCCTGATGTTCATAACCATTGCAGACAAGCCTGCTGCCAACGAGTTGCTGACATTATGCCTGCCTTTAATTCCTAAACTGGTTCTTTTCATATTAAGTATTTTATCCTGGTATTTTAATGTTATGTTTTCTCCTGATTCCCATCCTCCATCTTTTTTAAGCGTCTTATTCAGAGAAAATGGCACTGCTTTCCCTTTTAATCCTATCCTGTCAAGCCATTCTGTAGTAACCGGATCATCCAGATTATAAATAAATATATCATTGTCTGTCTGATTCATTGTGATACGGAACTTGCTTTTTATATAGTTTTCAAACTTATAGTCATACCTGTCCAGGTGATCCGGGGTAATATTGGTCAAAATGGCAACATCGGGTTTAAATTTTTCGATATCATCCAACTGAAAACTTGAAAGCTCCAACACATACACATCATAATTCTTTAATGCCACCTGAAGCGCAAAACTATCACCTATATTTCCGGCCAGACCTACATTCAATCCAGCCTTTCTAAAGATGTCATAAATCAATGACGTCGTTGTAGTTTTACCATTACTGCCAGTTACACAGACAAGTTTTGCACTGCAGTACCATGATGCAAATTCAATTTCGGAAACGATTTTAATTCCTTTTTCTCTCAGCTTTTTTATCATCGGTGCTTTCTCAGGAATACCAGGACTTTTCATCACTAAATCGGCATTCAAAATAAGCTCCTCTGTATGCTGTCCTTCTTCAACCGGAATCTGGTATTGCCCTAAAAGGTTTTTATATTTTTCAGCAACAGCTGCCATATCAGACACAAATACATCGTATCCTTTCAGCTTCCCAAGTACAGCTGTACCTGCTCCGCTCTCACCTGCTCCCAATATGACCAGCCTTTCCTTTTGCATTACCGCATTTTAAGCGTTACTATTGATATAACCGCCAGGAATATTCCGATGATCCAAAAACGAATTACAATTTTTGGTTCAGGGAAACCCTTTTTCTGAAAATGATGGTGCAACGGTGACATCAGGAAAATTCGTCGCCCTTCACCATATTTTCGTTTGGTATGTTTGAACCAGGATACCTGCAATACCACTGATAAATTTTCCACAATAAAAACTCCGCAAAGGATAGGAATTAGCAACTCTTTATGAATAATCACTGCTATCACTGCTATAATTCCTCCCAGGGTCAGGCTTCCTGTATCTCCCATAAAGACCTGTGCCGGAAACGAGTTGTACCACAAAAAGCCAACAGTTGCACCGATAAACGCTGCCATAAATACCACCAGTTCCTGAATTTGCGGGATATACATAATGTTGAGGTAACTGGCAAAACCAACGTGACCGGATACATACGCAAGTATTCCAAGGGTTGCCCCGATAATGGACGAGGAACCCGTTGCAAGTCCATCGAGCCCATCGGTGAGATTTGCTCCGTTTGAAATGGCTGTCACAATAAATATTGTGATCAGCACAAATAATATCCATGCCCACTTTTGTGCATTTTCGCCCAAAAAGAAAAGCAGATCGGCATAATCGAGGTTATTGTTTTTTACAAATGGTATGGTTGTTTTTGTCGATTTAATATCCTGCTGAACATATTCCACAACTTCGCCACTGCTGTCTCTCACCGGAATCTTTTCGCGAATAGTCACATCATCGCTAAGGTAAAGGGTCAGGCCGACAATAAGGCCTAACCCAACCTGTCCAATCACCTTAAATTTTCCAGCCAGCCCTTCTTTATTCTTCTTTACCACTTTTATATAGTCATCCAAAAACCCAATGCTGCCCAGCCAAACGGTTGTAATAAGCATTAGGATGATGTATATATTATCCAGCTTGGCGAACAATAATGCCGGAACCAGAATTCCCATTAAAATTATCAGCCCTCCCATGGTAGGTGTACCCTGTTTCTGCATCTGGCCTTCCAGACCCAAATCGCGGACCGTCTCTCCGATCTGTTGACGCTGCAACATATAAATAATCTTTTTACCAAAGATTGTCGTTAACAGCAACGAGGTGATGATTGCCGCTGCCGACCGGAATGAAATGTATTGAAACACCCCGGCACCGGGAACATCAAGACTGTTGAGATAATCGAATAAATAATAGAGCATTATGGTCTTTGTTTAAAATATTTTTCCACTATTTCCTTGTCATCAAAATGACTTTTTACGCCTTTTACATCCTGGTAAGTTTCATGGCCTTTCCCTGCAACCAAAATCACATCACCGGGACCTGCCAGCATAATTGCGGTATGAATGGCTTGTTCACGATTTGTGATTTTCAGCACTTTACCCTTGGCATCTTCAGGAATACCTGCGTACATATCCTCAATAATCGTTTCCGGCTCCTCGAACCTTGGATTATCTGATGTCAGAATAACTTTTTCACTTCTGGCGACTGAAGCCTCAGCCATCAATGGACGTTTGCCCTTATCCCGGTTTCCTCCCGCACCGACTACAGTTATAAGGCTACCTTCACCCCGACGGATTACATTGATCGTATCAAGCACATTGATCAATGCATCAGGTGTATGGGCATAATCCACAATGGCTGCCACATCGTCTTTGGATTTCATCGTTTCAAACCGGCCTGCAACAGGTTTAAGCTTGCTCATTTCAACCAATACATCAGCCGGTTCCTCGTCCAGTAATACTGCGGATGAATAAACTGCCAGAAGGTTCATGGCATTAAAATCGCCGGTAAATGACACCCAAACATCCTGTCCGTCAATATTCAGTTGCATGCCGTCGAAATGGCGTTCTATAATTTTCACTTTAAAATCTGCCAGGCCTTTTGAACTGTAAGATTTAATATCCGCCTTACAATTCTGAACCATCACGCTTCCGTTTTTATCGTCTGCATTGTAAAGGGCAAACGCATTGGCATTCAATCCGTCAAAAAGTTTCTTTTTCGCATCCCTGTAAGCTGCAAATGTTGAGTGATAGTCCAGGTGATCGCGGGTAAGATTGGTAAAAATTGCTCCGTTAAAGTCCAGGCCTGCAACGCGATCCTGATCAATAGCATGCGAACTCACCTCCATAAAACAATACTCACAGTTCGCCTCCACCATTTCATGCATCAATTTATTTATGGTAATCGCATCCGGAGTAGTATGCGTGGCTTCAATTTTGGTATCATCCACATAATTTACAACAGTAGAAAGTAACCCTGCTTTATATCCCAACGACTTAAACAGATTATAAAGCAGAGTAGCTATGCTTGTCTTACCATTGGTTCCTGTAACACCAACCAGGGTCATCTGTTGCGAAGGATACCCGTAAAATGCCGAAATAAGTTGACCAAGTGCTTTCGATGCCGATTCAACCTGTATAAACGTGATATGGGCCGGCATTTCTTCTGGCAAAATTTCACACACAATTGCCGCAGCCTGCTTCTCAATCACCTGAGGTATATACATGTGCCCATCCGTTTGTGTCCCTAACATAGCCACAAATATGTCTCCTTCACCAACCTTCCGGGAGTCAAACTGTATTGAACCGAATATTACATCGCTGTTTCCAACTATTTTGGTTGGCCTAATATCCTGCAGTATATCCAATAGTTTTTTCATCACCTTAACCTTATATATATAGTACTGTGCCCGGTAATTCTTGATCCGGGTGAAATGGACTGTTCCACAACTCTTCCTACGCCACTCATCCGAACGCTTAAGCCAGCATTTTCAAGTAAAAAAAGTGCATCTTTGGCACCCATGCCCAATACATTCGGGACCAGTCCGTCTATAATACTTAAGGGTTTCACTTCAATATGATCACCTTTATTATAGGTATGCGCCCAGTCTCCTTCTCTGGTTTCATCCTTAATATTCACCTGCAGTTTTGAAAACAGCGTCATCAGCTCTTTCTTATTACCGTCGAGCGTTACTGGCACCTTGTATTCCGGATTGAGTTCCTTTTCCTCTTCATGCTTTTGTATATCCACGTTTTGCACATAAACTTTATCTGCAATTTCACGGAATACATTTCCGGCCAAAACATTCCCATAAAAAACACTTCTGGTCGGACTGTTTACTGTAACAATACAGGTGTATTTCGGATTATCAGCCGGAAAATAACCGCAAAAAGAGGCGTAATATTGTTTTCCACTTTCCCCAATATACCCTTTGGTTCCCTGCGCAATCTGAGCTGTTCCTGTTTTCCCTGCAATTTTATAGTGTAGATTCTTAAGATTACTTGCCGTTCCATTATCCACGACTCCTTCCAGCATTTGTTTGACCTTTTTCAGGGTTTGCCTGGAACAAATGGACGAGTTTAACACTTCCGTATCATATTTCTTAATCATCTCTCCATGATAACTTATGCCTTTAACAAAACGCGGCTTTACCATTTCGCCATCATTGGCTATGGCATTATAAAAAGCTAATGTTTGAATAGGTGCAAGCTTAATTTCATAACCGATGGACATCCACGGTAACGATGTTCCTGACCATGTACTGTTTCCAGGATAAGCGATATACGGCTGGGCTTCACCTGCGATTCCAATATCAAGTTTCTGATCCAACCGCATTTCCAGTAATCTGTCCACAAACCGTTTCGGATCATTTTTATAATTATAATATATAATTTTAGACACCCCGATGTTTGATGATTTCTCAAATACATCAAGCACAGAAATACGCCCATAGCCTTCCTCATGACTGTCGCGCATCGGAACACCATAATAATAGTATACACCATGTTCTGTGTCAACTGTATCAGTCAGATCAATCACACCGTCCTCAAGGGCAACAATCAACGAAGCCAGTTTAAAAGTTGAACCGGGTTCCGTTGCTTCACCAATGGCAAAATTGTAAGTTTCGCTATAGCTTCCATCTGATGTCCGTTCGAGATTCGCAATCGCTTTAATATCCCCTGTTTTCACTTCCATCAAAATGGCACTCCCGTGATGTGCCGCATTTTTCTGCAATTGTGCATACAATGCTGTTTCAGCAACATCCTGAAGATCAATATCAATTGTAGTCACCACATCCTTTCCATCGGTGGGCTCAACCACATTCACCTTCATTCTTTTGCCAGATATTGTTTTTGTAAGGCTTACACCTTCTTCACCTTCAAGCACATCGTTATAAGCATTTTCAAGCCCCACAATTCCCCTTGTTTTTTCGTAATTCAACTTACCAATTGTTCGCGCGGCCAGTTCACCAAAGGGCAGTTTACGGGTATCATACTGTGTGGCAATAAACCCACCCTTGTTTTGACCCAAGCGAAAAATGGAGAACTTTTCAATTTTTTGCAGTTCAGTAAAACTGACTCTTCTTCGGTTGATCCTGAAATAACGATTTCCACTTTCAAAACCGCTGATCAGCCTCTTCTTATAATCGGGCTTAGAAGCATCCCTAAAAAAGCCGGATAACTGATAAGCCAGGCTATCCACATGTTGAATAAAATATTTATAGGTCAACCCATCAGCTCTAAAATCCATATGAATACTGTAATTGGGAATTGAACTGGCAAGCATACGTCCGTCGCAAGCCAGAATGTCTCCCCGGTTGGCAGGAACCGCAATCTGTTTTGAGTTTTCTCCCACCTGTAGTTTCTTCCACTTATCTCCCTCTACAAACTGCAACTGCAAAATACGTCCAACAATAGCAAAAGCCAGCAGCAATACCATTATGTATACTACTACTATTTTGCGTACTATTTCCTTTTTTATGGACATATCAGATTAATACTTATTTATCCACAACCAGTTTTTTTGCCGGTTCTCTCGACTCTTCAAGATCCAGACCTTTTTCTTTCACCATTTTTGATACTTCCGACATCCGGCTCAGGCTCATCAACTCCGATGCTGTTGTGATGGATTCAAACCGTAACTCTTTAAGCTCTTTTTCAATTTCAACAATTCCCCGGATTGTTTTCTCACAGCTATACCGGTTCCCGATGTAAAAAAAGATTAGTATGGTAACGTATATAATAAACCCCAGGTTCCTCACCACCCACTCACGCGTTTTCTTTCCGTCGAGAATATCTTTAATGGAACTTGTTGAAAATTCCGGTTCCTCGTTTTGTCTTTTCTTTTTCGACCCTAAATTCAGTATTCCCATATCCAATTTCTTCTTAACTTTTTTCCGCAATTCTGAGTTTTGCACTTCGTGATCTCGGATTCATTTCCAGTTCAGTATCATCCGGAACAATAACCTTTTTATTAACCAGCGAAAATGGTGAAATGAAATTTCCATAGAAATCTTTTTCAATATCACCTGTAAAATTTCCACTTTTAAAAAAATTTTTCACCAGCCGGTCTTCCAGAGAATGATAGGTTATCACGCTTAGTCTGCCACCAGACTTCAGCAATTCACCAGCCTGTTCCAGCATTTCTTTCAGTGCTTTCATTTCTCCATTAACTTCAATCCGTAAAGCCTGAAAAGTTTGTGACAAATACTTCATCTCCTGCTTTTTCCCCGTACACGACTGAGCAATTTCTTTTAGTTGTGTTGTTGTTTCAATTTTTCCTGCATTTCTTGCCGCAACAATCCGTGAAGCCAGTAATCTGGCATTCCGGATCTCTCCAAAGTAATAAAACAAGTCAGCCAGAGCACCTTCCTCATACGAGTTGATTACATCGTATGCTGACAAAGCTGAAGCCTGATTCATACGCATGTCCAACTTACTGTTGAACCGGAACGAAAACCCGCGGTCCTCCGCATCAAAATGATGTGATGACACCCCCAGATCAGCTAAAACGCCATCCAACTTATCAACTTTATAATAGCGCATAAATTGCTTTAAAAAGCGAAAGTTTCCTTTAACAAACGTGAATTGTGAATTTTCAGGAATATTGTTGAGTGTATCTTCATCCTGATCAAAACCAAAGAGGCTGCCTTTTTTAAGATGACTGAGTATTTCGCCCGAATGCCCTCCACCGCCAAATGTTACATCGACATAAATCCCCTCAGGTTTGATATTCAATCCCGCAACGCTTTGTTTCAGCATAACCGGCAAGTGATACTCGGGCATTAATTTTATATTTTTACTGATCTACATTTTCTAAATTCTCGTTCCCTAAAATCTCTTCTGCAAGTGCTGCAAATTCACCATCATCCATCTGATTACCATCATACGTCGCTTTATCCCAAACCTCAATAACCTTATCCATCCCCGCCAGCACAATTTCCTTATCCAAAGCCAGCATATCATACAACTTCTTAGGAATTAAAACCCTGCCGGTTTTATCCATTTCAACCTCGGCAGTATCTCTGAAAAATTGTGCTTTAAACTTTTTATGGTTCCTGTTATAATCATTCAGTTTTTTTCGAAGAACAGCAACCTGTACCTCCCACTCTTTTATGGGAATTAGAACCAGACAATTCTGAAACACATCTTTGCGAAACACAAACCGCTCCCCTTCATCTCTTTCAAGAAGTTTTCTGAATGCCGAAGGAACAGCTATACGCCCCTTGGAATCAGCTTTTACGGTATAATCTCCCACAAAAGACATATTTAGATTTTAATTCCTGCTAAAATACGAATATTTTCCCCACTTTACCCCACCATACCCCACTTTTTTTAACAAATTGTAAACATATGTTAATAACTTTTCCCACTATTTATCATGGATTTAATACATTTCTGATTATCCCTATAATTAACACCAGCCAGCAACGTCAAAAAACCTTTAACGGCTATACAGAAATAAAAAAAATATTAACTTTGCACGTTTAAATTCAGGATAAACACAAGGGTAAGATGAATATTGAACCTTTAGAAATTGACATTAAGAAGGTTTTTGAAGACAAAAGTCCGGGACTGGCAAAAAAGATACCTGGGTTCATTATCAACTATCTCAAGCGCATTATCCATCAGGATGAAATCAATGTATTTCTTGCGCAACACGGACACAAAACCGGTAAGGATTTTACGGAAGCCATTCTTGGCTTACTAAGCTTGAAAGTCAATGTAAAGGGCATAAATGAAATTCCATTACATGCACGATATACATTTGCTTCCAACCATCCACTGGGAGGCCTGGACGGGATTGCGCTCCTGGATCAGATAAAAGGAAAATTCGGTGATGTAAAAATTCTGGCCAATGATATCCTGATGAACATCAAAAATCTGGATCCTTTTTTCATCCCCGTGAATAAGCATGGCGGACAGAACAAAGATTTTCTGGCTGCTATGAATGATACATACGCAAGTGATTCTCAGATTGCTGTTTTCCCTGCCGGACTTGTATCCAGGCGCTCAAGAGGCATAATCAGGGATCTTGAATGGAAAAAATCCTTTATCACAAAGACCGTAAAATATGAACGCGATGTAGTTCCGGTCCATGTAAGTGGCAGAATTTCAAATTTCTTTTACAACCTTGCAAACTTTAGAAAGTTATTAAGCGTTAAAACTAATATTGAAATGCTTTACTTGCCAAACGAAATGTTTAAATTTAAGAATAAAGAAATTACAATTACTTTCGGCAAACCTATCTCCTATAAAACTTTTACCAAAAATAAAAAACCAGCAGAATGGGCTGCTGATGTTAAAGAAAAAGTTTACGAACTTGCAAAACAAGAATGATGGAAGAAATAATTGCAAAGGTTGACAGGGAATTAATAAAGCAGGAATTAAATAATAAAACCTTCTTAAGAGATACCAACAAGGGAGGCAATCAGATTTATGTGTTTACGCACCATACATCTCCCAATATGATGAGAGAAGTTGGCCGGTTACGCGAAATTTCCTTCCGGAATGCTGGTGGCGGCACAGGTAAGTCCTCCGACATAGATAAATACGATCTTCAGGAAAATCCATACCGGCAATTGATCGTCTGGGATCCTGAAGCAGAGGAAATACTTGGAGGATATCGATATATGCTCGGTGCAGATATTCCAAGAGATGAAAACGGGAACGTACTAATAGCTACAGCCAGACTTTTTAATTATACTGAGAAATTCATTGATAATTATCTGCCTTATACTATTGAATTAGGCCGCTCGTTTGTACAACCGGATTACCAAACATCTAAAGCGGGAGCAAAAGCACTTTTTGCACTGGATAATCTTTGGGACGGCCTTGGAGCTTTATGCGTGGATCATCCTGAAATAAAGTACTTCTTTGGCAAGGTAACTATGTATCCACATTTTAATACCGAAGCAAGGGACATGATTCTTTCTTTCATGCAAAAACATTTTCCTGATCCCGAAGATATGATTAAACCTTTTAAACCTCTAAAGATTGAATTAACAGAGGAAGAGACCAATCGTTTATTTTCCACAGGAAATTACAAAGAAGACTATAAAATTCTGAATGCAGAAGTCAGAAAAAGAGGTGTAAATATTCCACCTTTAGTTAATGCTTACATGAACCTTTCACCAACAATGAAAACATTTGGCACGGCTATAAATGATGTTTTCGGAGACGTAGAGGAAACTGGCATCATGATAACCATTGCTGATATATTTGACGATAAGAAAAAACGATATATCGAAAGCTATGTCCTGGAATCGGATTCAAAGGCAAACATTGAGTTCAAATGAAGGTCGGCATCCTGATGCACTGCATTGAGATGCTAAACATTCCTTTCTGCTTTAATTTTTTTAAGGGTGCGCTGAATTCCTTTATATCCGGCACGCATTAATGGTGTGCCTGCAAATGATCGGTTAAAATCCTGTTCGTTATATTCAGACCATCTGTCTACTGTGAGTTTCATTAAATCATTTCGTGGATTAAAATCCGGTTCTGTTGTTGGCTTACTCTTTTTATTCCATGGACACACATCCTGACAGATGTCACACCCAAAGACTCTGTTATACATACTATCGACTTCCCAAATTTCTTCATCCTTTTTTTCTATGGTAAGGTAGGACAAACATTTCTCAGAGTTAATAACACCAGGAGCAACAATAGCTTTTGTCGGACAAGCATTAATACACTTCATACAGCTTCCACAGGCCATCACTGCAGGCTTGCCATATTCAAGTTCAGCATCAATAATCAGCTCACCCATCACAAAATAAGAACCTGATCGGGGATGAATCAAACACCCATTTTTACCGATCCAGCCCATTCCTGAAATTTCACCCCACGGCTTTTCCATCACAGGTGCCGAATCGACAAATGCCCTTCCACTTATTCCATACTCCGCAACTAGCTGATTCAGAACTTTAAGCAGTTTTTTCTTTAAAACCTTATGATAATCTCTGCCATAGGCGTATTTAGCAATCTGTGGAATTTCCCCCGGCTGTTTGTTTTCGGGGTAATAATTCATAATAGCCACAACAACCGACTTAGCCCCAGGAACAAGTACTGCCGGATCAACACGCTTGTCCTTATAATTTTCCATAAAAGACATCTCCGCATGGTAATCCTTTTCAAGCCATTGAGTAAAAGACGGAATATATTCATCCAGTTTTCTAACCCGCGCAAATGTAACGTCAGTAAATCCCTGTTCAAGGATCAATGATTTTATATGTTCAGTCAGAATTTCCAGAGACTTATCTGTCATTTAAGAATTTCGTTTAACTTTTTCTCCAACTCAATCGGATCATTGTATTTGCCAACAATTTCACCCTTCTTATTAATAAGGTAATTCGTTGGAACTTCCTGCACATTATACATCCAGACAGCTTTTGAACTTGCGCCTTTGAAATCACATAATGAAATCCAGTTTATGTTATCATCATCAAGAGCTACTTCCCATAAAACTTTGCTTTTATCCAACGAACACTGATAAATTTCAAGCCCTCTTTTTTTGTATTTATTATAAATAGATTTCAGGATTCTGTTGTTTACGCGTGAATCCTGATTCGTTGAAGCCCAATAGTTAAGGATTACTGTTTTCCCTTTCAAACTACTTAGTTTTATGGAGTCTCCATTAATATCAGGCATTTCTATATCGGGTAAACCCTGCGAAGCTTCCTCAAGCATTTTTGTAAATCTTTCCTGTCGCTGAACCCGGATTGCATCTTCAACTTTTGCATATAATGCTTTGGTTCTTGGCGCATTAGGGTAATAAATGTTTAAGGAAGTTGCCAGAGCTCCGAAATATTTGAAATCATTTTTATCATACGGATTAAATAAGGCGTATGTGTCATCAAGCCTCTGATAAAGCACATAATACCCAAAGAAAGAACGCGGATCTTCCATCACCATCTGACCTGCCTCTTTTTTATAGGTATTGATTTCATCAATAATATTATTTACAATCTGCTCCTTTTCAGTTTGATCCAAAGTTGCATCCCATGCTTTACGATAGTTTTGGTACCCTATCCTCAACGCGCGTAATTTTCTATCCAACTCCAGTATTTTTTTACTCTCGTTGCTACCTGATATTTCTGTGTTTTGAAGTATATCGGGATATTCAGAGTTAACCGTAATATGTTCAGCAGAATCTGCCAGTATGGTAACTGTTTCCTTCGGCCCGAATTGCAAAAAATAAAATTCAGGATATTCAGGAGAAGGCAATGTGAACTTAAATTTTCCATTAGACTTTAACTGTATTGAATCCAACAACTCCATTTTTTGCGATCCAAGCATTTTCAGGTAGACAAATTCATGTTGCGCATTATCTAACTTACCATCAATCAGTAAACCTTTAGGTTTATTATTACAGGAAATGGCTACAATAGTTAAGAAAAGAATATAAAACGTCTTTTTCATTTTAATATAATTGGGTTAAGATCAGAGTACAAATATAATATGATTTACACTACATATTCTAAAATCTACAATTGTATTAAAAAACACGTAATTTAGTTTTAATCTAACATCTGATTCCCGATATTCATTTCATTTTTTAACTATATTTGCCCCTCAGTTTACGAAAAAGAACAAATATTAATAATTTAAAATCTATTTATTATGACAACATTTTTCTGGTTGATTCCCCTGTCAGCTGTAGTTGCTCTGGTTTTTGCATGGATCTTTTTCAAGTCTATGATGAAAAACTCAGAGGGCACACCTAGAATGAAGGAGATCGCTCAGCATGTTAGAGATGGGGCTATGGCTTACCTAAAAAGACAATACAAAGTCGTAGGAATTGTCTTTATTATTCTTGTTATTTTACTCGCCGTAATGGCATATTTCAAAGTCCAAAATCCATTCGTACCAATTGCCTTCCTTACAGGCGGTATATTCTCCGGGTTATGTGGATTTCTCGGAATGAAAACAGCAACCTTTGCTTCCGCAAGAACGGCACACGGAGCTTCTCAATCCCTGAATAAAGGACTAAAGGTAGCTTTCCGAAGCGGTGCCGTTATGGGACTAGTTGTTGTTGGTTTTGCACTGCTTGATATTGCTGCCTGGTTTTGGTTTTTAAACACTGTTGTTTTTACACCTGAACATATGCAGGCAGGTTTACATTTTGCCGGTTTAACACTAGTACACCCCGGAACTTCTGAGACACAGAAACTGGTGGAAATTACAGCGACGATGTTAACATTTGGTATGGGTGCCTCAACGCAGGCATTGTTTGCACGTGTTGGCGGAGGTATTTATACAAAAGCAGCTGACGTAGGTGCCGACCTCGTCGGTAAAGTAGAAGCCGGTATTCCTGAAGACGACCCGCGCAACCCTGCAACTATTGCAGATAACGTAGGTGATAATGTTGGTGACGTGGCCGGTATGGGTGCAGACCTTTACGAGAGTTACGCAGGATCAATCCTTGCTACGGCTGCACTTGGCGCTGCACTTCCTGCAGTAGTTCTGAAAAACTCCGGACTTGATCCTGTAAAAGCTGTTACTGCTCCAATGTTTGTTGCGGCAATAGGTATCATACTATCTATTATAGGTATATTTCTGGTCAGAACCAAAGAATCAGCTACACAAAAAAACCTGCTGAATGCACTCCTTTTAGGTACCGGAGGCAGTTCATTACTTATCCTGCTGGCTCTGGCAGGCATGGCAGCAACTGGTTGGATAACCTGGGGAGTTTTCGGGTCAGTAGTAATCGGACTGGCAGCCGGTGTTATCATTGGTCAGGCCACAGAACATTACACTTCTGATGAATATAAACCTACAAAAGGAATTGCAAAACAGGCACAGCAGGGACCTGCTACAACCATTATCGATGGACTTGCCGTTGGTATGTATTCTACATGGATTCCGGTTGTAACAATTGTGCTTGGTATTCTGGGTGCTTTTTACAGTGCCGGTGGAAGTACATATTTTTCAATGGGTGTATACGGAATTGGATTTGCAGCTGTCGGTATGCTTTCTACCCTGGGAATTACCCTGGCAACAGATGCATTCGGCCCAATCGCAGATAATGCAGGTGGTAATGCCGAAATGAGTGAATTGCCTAAAGAAGTAAGGGAAAGAACTGATGCACTTGACATGCTTGGGAATACAACCGCTGCTACTGGTAAAGGTTTTGCTATTGGATCTGCTGCATTGACAGCCATGGCTCTTATTTCAGCCTATATGGAAGAAGTAAGATTGTGGTTTGATAAAATTGCAAAAGCGGGTGAAGGATTCGTAAGTAAAGGTTCGTATGTCTTCTATCATGATGTGGCACCTGCAGTGGCGGATGGCATTAAAGCAGTAAGCATATCAGGAGCTTCGGTAAAAGACTTTTCAGCTGCTTATGACATCACTCTTTTCAACCCACTTTTTCTCGGTGGACTTTTTATCGGTTCCATGATGGCATTTTTATTCAGTGCCATGACAATGAAAGCTGTAGGACGTGCTGCAGGAGCAATGGTTGATGAAGTTCGCCGTCAGTTCCGTGAGATTAAAGGAATTCTGGAAGGCAAAGCTACACCAGAATACGCTAAATGTGTGGAAATTTCTACTAAAGGTGCTCAAAGAGAAATGCTGCTGCCTTCCTTGGTGGCAATCATAGTTCCAGTTATAGTAGGCGCCTCTATGGGCGTCGCAGGTGTAATTGGATTGCTGGCTGGAGGTCTTACCGCAGGATTTACACTTGCAGTATTTATGAACAATGCAGGTGGTGCATGGGACAACGCCAAAAAATTTATTGAAAAAGGAAATTACGGAGGGAAAGGAAGTGAAGCTCATAAAGCAGGTGTCGTTGGTGATACTGTAGGTGATCCTTTCAAAGATACTGCGGGCCCGAGCCTTAATATCCTTATTAAATTAATGACCATGGTTTCGGTTGTTATGGCAGGTGTAACCGTAACACTAAGTTTATTGTAAAGCATTTAACATAAATATAGTTGCAAAGAGGCTGTCAACAGACAGCCTCTTTTTGCTTTCTGGTTAACAGATTATATCCAATTAATATTTAAAACTTTACCTACCCTATTTTAAGTTAAAGGGTAAAATTACCCAAGCGACCTCCAAGGGTTTCTTTCTGTTTATGGCATAATTTTTTATACTTTTGTTTAACCAAAACGCCATTGTTTTAATGAAACAGAAATTACAATTACTGTTTTTGGGTTTGGTTTTAATTCAGTTGTCCAGCGCAGAAAATAATCCTCTGGTAAGCATTGTACCCTTTACAATTAGTCAGAACGGACAAATAATTATTAAAGCTTGCTTAAACAATAAAGAATTTCCTGCCAGATTCTGTGTTGAAACCAACGGGAAAAATCTTCTGAGATCTGATAAGGAAGATAGGTTAAACTATTATAATCTCCATTCAGATTTAGAAGTCACGAATATTGACACATTGGTAATTGGCTCATGCCATTTTTTTAACTGTAGCTTCAGAATTGCCAACAGACTTGAAAAAAGAGGTGAATTTGCCTTCCCTGATTCCATACTGGGAACAATAGGTCCGGAATTATTTAAGGACAAAATCCTGCAAATTGATTATGCCCAGAAAGTGATTAAAATTTCAACCTCCTTAGATGCACTAAACATACCGGATAGTGCTTTTAAAATTGAGTTTCGTGACGACAGAAAATCAGCGGGGATTAATCTGGAGCTTCAAACCAAAGATTTCGGGTCCTACGATATAGCGGTAGACACTAGATCTCCTTTGGGCATACATTTGTTTTATTCTGATCTTCCATCTTCACAGCGAAAAAAACACAAGGACAATTTCAAGCATTGTGCAGTCAAACTGGATGGAGTCCACAATAAGACATTTGTATATTATGAACCTGAGATAATGAGCCTTAACAAGCTAATTCAGATTAATAATCAGCCAGTTTGGTTCTCTGATTTTATTCCAAACAGTATCGGAAATGCGTTTTTAAATCAGTTCAGAATAACTCTGGATTTCAAAGAACATCTGCTTTACCTTGAACCGATTACCTACAAAGGGAAACAGATGCTTTCTCCTTTATAAAAAACCGCCTAAAAACACGTCATGATTTTCGGTCTTTTCTTTGATAATAAGAAAATATAGTTTACTTTTGCAGTCCGATTATCATCCGCTAAAAAGCAACTGTCTGTAGTACAGACAAATAAACAATCGAACCAGCATTTTTAGATGCTTTTTGTGGTTCATAAACTTTAAAATTGAAAAAAGTGGATACATTAAGTTTTAAAACTGTTTCGGCAAATAAAGCGACTGCTAACAAGGAATGGGTTGTTATTGATGCAACAGACGCTGTATTGGGCCGTTTATCATCAATGGTTGCCAAAATATTGCGTGGCAAACTAAAACCTGAATTCACACCTCATGTTGATTGTGGGGATAATGTGATAATTATTAACGCTGAAAAAATTGTACTTACGGGTAATAAATGGGATCAGCGTCAGCACGTAAGCCATTCAGGTTATCCAGGAGGACAGAAAATTAAGTCTCCTAAGGATGTTTTTGAAAAACAACCTGAAAAGCTGATTCAGCAGGCCGTTAAAGGTATGTTACCTAAAAACCGTCTGTCTCGTGCAATCATGAAGAATTTATATGTGTATGTTGGTTCCGAGCACCCACATGAAGCTCAGAAACCAAAAGTTGTAGATTTAAAAACCCTTAAATAATTAATATGGAAGTAATTAACGCGATTGGCAGACGTAAAGCAGCAATTGCCCGTATTTACGTAAAAGAGGGTTCTGGTAAAGTTACCATCAACAAAAGGGATTTAACGGAATATTTCCCATCAAGCATTTTACAGTACATTGTTAAGCAACCGCTTCAGACGATTGAAGTAGCTGACAAATATGACGTTACTGCAAATCTTGACGGTGGAGGTTCAAAAGGACAGGCAGAGGCTCTTCGTCTTGCTATTGCACGTGCATTAGTAAAGATTGACGAAGAAAGCAAACCTGCTCTGAAAGCTGAAGGATTCCTTACTCGTGATTCACGCGTTGTTGAACGTAAAAAACCGGGACGTCCAAAAGCAAGGAAGAGATTCCAGTTCTCTAAACGTTAATATTGCGTTTGTCATAGCAAGTCGTTTAGTATCTAAATTCACGGGACTTTCACCTGAAACTACCCGCGAATTGAGTTTTTTAAAAGAAGGTAAACGTTAAAATTTTAAACATGCCAAGAACAAGTTTCGAACAATTATTAGATGCCGGATGTCATTTTGGCCACTTAAAAAGAAAGTGGAATCCGGCAATGGCTCCCTATATCTTTATGGAGCGTAATGGTATTCACATTATCGACCTGCACAAGACTGTTGCAAAAGTTGATGAATCAGCCAATGCCTTAAAACAGATTGCAAAATCAGGTCGTAAAATTTTATTTGTTGCAACCAAGAAGCAGGCTAAAGATATTATTTCAAGTAAGGTTTCTACAGTCAACATGCCTTATGTTACTGAACGTTGGGCCGGTGGTATGCTTACCAACTTCCCTACTATCCGTAAAGCTGTCAAAAAAATGACTTCCATTGATAAAATGGCAACCGACGGAACGTTCGCCACTCTTTCGAAAAGAGAAAAATTGCAGATTACTCGTCAGAGAGCTAAACTGGATAAAATCCTTGGAAGTATTGCTGATATGACACGTCTTCCTGCAGCACTTTTTGTAGTGGATGTAATGAAAGAACATATCGCGGTGAAAGAAGCTATCCGTTTGGGTATTCCTGTATTCGGAATTGTTGACACAAATTCAAATCCGTCAAATATTGACTTTGTTATTCCTGCAAACGATGATGCATCAAAATCAATAGAACTGATTGTAGACATCATGACGCAGGCTATCGCCGAAGGTTTACAGGAACGTAAAGCAGAGCGTGAAGCTGAAGCATCAACCAGAAAAGAAAGCAAAACTCCTGCTAAAGGTAAAAAAGCAGCTGCAAAAAAAGCTCAACCTTTAAATGAAGATGATGACGATCAGGATGATGTAGAAGATGATGACAATTCAGAAGAAGATAACGATTAAATAAAACTTAAATAAAATGGCTATCAAAGCATCAGATGTTAGCAAGCTTCGTCAAATGACAGGCGCCGGTATGATGGATTGTAAAAATGCATTAACCGAAGCCAACGGTGATTTCGACAAAGCTGTTGAAATAATACGTAAAAAAGGTCAGTTAGTAGCAAGTAAACGTGCAGATAAAGAAGCCAGCGAAGGTTGTGTTCTTTCTGGAACCAATGGTAATTTTGCTGCTGTTGTTGCATTAAAATGTGAAACAGACTTCGTTGCCAAGAATGACAACTTTGTAGCTTTTACTCAAAGTATTCTTGATGCTGCTCTGGAAAACAAACCAGCTGACGTTGAAGCACTAAAAGCGATCAGTTTAAACGGTTCAACTATTGGCGATCAAATCGTTGAACAGATTGGGATCATTGGTGAAAAACTGGAACTGGACTACTATGATACTATAGAAGCAGAAACAGTAGTTGCATATATTCACCCTGGTAACAAGCTGGCGACAGTTGTTGGTTTGAATAAAGCCGGTATTGATGAGCTGGTTGCTAAAGATGTTGCTATGCAGGTAGCTGCTATGGCTCCAATCGCTGTTAATCGTGATGGTGTTGATCAGGCAACTATCGAGAAAGAACTTGAAATTGGTCGTGAAAAAGCCCGTGAAGAAGGTAAACCGGAACAGATTCTTGACAAAATAGCTGAGGGTCGTCTGAATAAATTCTTCCAGGAAAGTACATTACTGGAACAGTCTTTTATAAAAGAAGCGAAAATAAGCGTTAAAAGCTATTTACAGAGTGTAAATAAAGACCTGACAGTTACTGATTTCAAACGTTATACATTGAACGTATAATATAACTCAAATTGTTTTATAGATAAGAGGTTCAATTAAGTTTGGACCTCTTTTTTTGTCTAATAAAATACAATCTCTTTTACCATTTCCTGATCGAACTGTTCGTTTATAGAATTTATCAGATGCGACTTAGCCATTGACAACTCCTGCCGGGCAGCTGATGATGTCATGGTAACGTATAATGTTTTGTTTTTAAAGTAAACCTTACTGGTATATTTAGCAAACATTGCTCCGACTATCCCGGGCCATGCATCTATCACTTCCTGTTCATCAAATCGTTTATCGAGATTGTTTTCACGCAACATATCTCTGATAATGGATTTAATATCCTGTGTATTATTTTTTCTCACGCGCTTTTGGTTTTACTGATTTCCCAACCGGACTGCACAAGATAAATAACATTCTCTTCGTTTATTTTTTCCAGTATTGTCACCAAATGATCCCGGTTGGTATCGGTTATAAATATCTGCCCGAATGTGTCTCCTGAAACCAGTTTAACAATTGCTTCCACACGGTAACTATCCAGCTTATCAAAAATATCATCCAGTAAAAGTATAGGTGAAATATTATTAACCTTACGAATGAACTCAAACTGGGCAAATTTAAGCGAAATTAAAAATGTTTTCTGCTGGCCCTGGGATCCGATTTTCTTTATCGGATATCCATCGATATAAGGCACCAGATCATCTTTGTGAATTCCCAAAGAAGTGAACCCGAGGATCAGGTCCTTTTCAAAACTGCCTTCAAGCTGCTTCAGATATTCCGGCTCATGCATATTCGACTCATATGCAATATTCACGGTCTCCCGACCGATAGAGATGATATCGTGGTAATTCTGAAATACCGGAATCAACTTATCAATAAAATTCTTCCGTACTTCATAAATCAACGTTCCCCAATGTACTAATTGCTGATCCAGAATTTCGATCAGACTACGGTCGTAAGAACGGCTCTCCCTTAACTGTTTAAGCAGTGCATTACGCTGTTGTATAACTTTGTTATACTGTATTAACGCATTCAAATAATGCCGGTCGTATTGTGATATCACACCGTCAATATAACGCCTGCGTTCATCACTACCTTCAGATATCAACCGGCTATCCGCGGGTGAAACCATCACAACCGGCAGTAATCCGATGTGTTCTGATAATTTTTGGTATTCCTTTTTATTACGTTTTACCTGCTTTTTCTGTTTGCGTTTTAATCCGCAGGAAATATTTTCTTCCTTCCCCTGGCGCTGGTAAATCCCCTGAAGCATAAAGAACCCTTCTTCATGTTTTATGCTCAGGCTGTCGGACGCATTAAAATAACTTCTGCAAAACGACAAATAATAAATGGCATCAATAAGGTTTGTTTTACCGACTCCATTGTCGCCAATAAAACAGTTGATCTTGGAACAAAAGTCGAGATCGGCCTGCTCTATATTTTTAAAATTTACAACTGAAAGACGTTCTAGAAACATAAATAACCATTTGCAGGTAACAAAGATAATATTTGAAAAATCCAATCAGAAGAATAAACCAATTTATTAAAAAGAAACTCCGGCCCCAAATAACAGGTGCCCTGCAATTATGGGTGTGGTGGCATAACCGTCCACAACTCCGATATGAGCATATCCGAAACTCAACTTTGCCTCTGCCAATATAAATAAATGATCCCAGACATAATATCTTTTTTGAAAAGAGCCCTGTAAACTACCGCCATGAATATTATATCCTGCATTAAAAAAACCTCCCTTTTCTTCAAGTCTTTTGCCATTAACAGTGGTTTCGTCATGAGAAATAACGGGGCCAAGTCCCACTCTAAATACTCCAA
Source organism: Quyinboa mangrovi (assembly GCF_042219825.1). NCBI lineage: Bacteria > Pseudomonadati > Bacteroidota > Bacteroidia > Bacteroidales > Quyinboaceae > Quyinboa > Quyinboa mangrovi. The sequence goes on along the minus strand of NZ_JBHJHQ010000002.1, from coordinate 5,599 downwards.
TTCTATTGATCCATATATGATTCAACCAAAGCTGATTATAACCATGTGATACAGAAAAATGAGAAACCACATCATTTGTATTAGTCAGATATATTTTTAGATGGTTCATTTCAAGTTCCCAACCGTGAGAATCTGTTTGATAACCGATTCTGTACGAATAATAAAAAGGCATTTCAAGGGATCTTGTCTCATATCGTGCTGTAAAAGAAGCAACTTTAGCACCTTCCTGGTAAACATTTAACGGCATAGGCAATGCTCCGGATACTCCGGGTAAAAATTCCAATGTAAAACGATGCTGCGAAAGCATATCTTCCATTAAAAAATTGCTCAATAACAGGAATATAACTGACATTACTTTTTTCATGGTTTTAAGTTAAGAAAATTTCATTTAGCAGGGGAATAATTAATTTTTAAAATTTTTTATTTCACCTAAATAATATACATTTGCGTACCGAAAAAAACAGCAATACAATGGCGAATAAACAGAATAATAAAAATCATCAGGGAGAAAATTTTGAAAACGTTGAACAGGCGTTAACCAAATCAGAAGAATTTATTGAAAGAAATCAAAAACAACTTGTAATTGGTTTATTAATCATTGTTGCTATTGTTGCAGCGGTTATGGGTTACCATCGTTTCTATCTTCAGCCACTGGAAAAAGAAGCACAAACTCAAATGTTTCTTGGGGAACAGTATTTTGCTGCCGATTCATTTAAACTGGCTCTTCAGGGTGACGGTAACTTCCTTGGATTTGAATATATTTCTGACGAATACAGCGCAACGAAATCAGGAAGTCTGGCTGCATACTATGCAGGAATTTCTTACATGCATCTGGGAGACTATCAGTCTGCTATTGATTACCTCAATAAATTTGACGGTGATGATGATCTGGTTGCTCCGGTAGCATTGGGAGCCAAAGGCGACTGCTATATGGAATTGGGAGAATATGCTGATGCTATCAGTAGTTATAAGTCTGCTGCAGATTATAACAATGAATTTACAACTCCTATTCATCTTAAAAAGTTAGGTATTGCATACGTAACTAACGGAGACAATGACAAGGCAATACAAACATTCAATACAATAAAGGAAAAGTACAGTAAAAGTGCTGAAGCCAGAGATGTTGAGAAGTATATTGCATTGATAAAATAATTGGGAAAACAAAACTAACATGGTTAAGGCTGGCTTATTAAGCCGGCCTTAATTGTCTTAAACAGATACATTATGGCAACCAGTTTAAAAAATCTTTCGGATTACGACATAACCTCAGTTCCTGATGCTTCGGCTTATAAGTTTGGCATTGTGGTTTCGGAATGGAATGAACAGATTACGGGGGCACTTAAAAACGGTGCTTATGACTCTTTAATCAGGCACGGCGTAAAAGAAGAAAACATTCTGGTTAAATATGTTCCCGGAAGTTTTGAATTAACGCACGGGGCAAAAGTTATGCTGGACAAAACCGATGTGGATGCAGTAATATGTCTTGGTTGTGTTATCAAAGGCGATACGCCTCATTTTGATTATGTTTGCCAGGGTGTTACCCAGGGTATTGCTCATTTGAATGTAAAGTATGATGCTCCGGTAATTTTTGGCATTCTTACAACTGACAACCTTCAGCAGGCTCTGGATCGTGCCGGCGGAATTCATGGCAACAAAGGGGATGAAGGAGCTATTACAGCCATTAAGATGGTATCCTTTTCTAAGAGTCTGGATCAGGAATAATCAGTTCTTTTGCAACGATTGCTTTAAAATCAGCAGAGCTTCCGGTCCACAATTGAATAACAGATCGGCAATGCTCAGATTCGGCATAAAACCAAACTTTTCCTTAAAAACCTGGTAGTATTCCACAATCCGGTACTCCGGATCCATAACTGCCTTTTTAGGATGAATAACTTCTCTGAAATCATAGCCGGAAGCTTCCTGATACGTTTCGGAATAAATATAGTCGGCATCCAAATCAAGCGCATCAAGAACAACGCGTTGCAATCCGTCATTAAAATCCAAAAGAAAGCGATACTCTTCTTCGTAGAAAGGCGCAAAGTCATCGGCATAAAACTCAAAAAACGGCGTGTTATTATATGCCGCAATTAGTGCTCTCCAGTGTTGTTGCTGCCATTTTCTACTGTTATCCAACTGAACATCTTTAACCAGAGAATTATTCCCATTTGGCCTGACAACAGGAATAGTGAGGCTCTCAGGGCCATTGCCGGTCATTATATTACAACGGTTGCGATACGTTTGCTTAATGTAACTATCGTATTTTTCAATTATGACTTTCCGGTTCAAAAATTTGGTATAATACTGAACCGGTCCGAGATAAGCCGTTGTAAGTATTGCGGATTGACCCATATCCCGAAGTTAACTATTTCATTAAAAATAATAATAAACGACCATTAAAAAGCGATTATTTATAGCTCCATCAGTAACAGAATAAAGCCCATCAGAAGAATTAAAGCCCTCAATCCCATATTTTGCCCTTGTATGTTCAAATTCCAGAATTATGCGCAAATTTCTGTAATTACGTGCCAAATGCCCGGACAACCTGTACATACTTTGTATTTCCGGCTTTAATCCCCAGCTGTAAACCGGATTTTCCTCCGATCCTGTATTAACTAACGGCTTCCTCGTTCCCATGTTCAGAAAATATCCGGCAAAACCACCAACCTGCCATACCTTTCCATAAACTGCATTAATAAAGTGGGCCGATGATTTATAATTCGTATAGGTATAATCACCTGTAATATCATCTATCGCACTTACTCCATAACCACCTGGAATTAACAGATAGCTCGTATTTTCTCCAATAGTAGATTTAGCCTTAAGCGTAAGGTTACCGGTTTTAATTTGCCCGTAGGCCATAAAAATCATCGAGTGCTCAGTATTCTTTGCCACATAATTATTGATTGTAGTAACCTGAGGATGGATGATTTTATAACTCATTCCTGCCCCTAGTGTACCAATCCCTTTGCTTATTTCTGCTCCTGTAAAAACCTCCGGCATCACGGCATTCCTGTGATACTGATCCGTTTTACCATCCGGCCCGTAACTCAAATATTGAAACTCACTAATTCCTGCAGCCGATACTGTTAAAGCCTTGTATGTATAGTCATAACGGATCTGTGGACTTCTGTTAAAAGGCTGAAACGGAGCACCTGTATTTAGTGAACCTACCGTAGGATAAATCTGGCCTGCCCACATAGGATGCCAGGTTTGGCCGACTGTAAGCACTGATTTTTCCCAGTTAAATTTTACATTCGCCTGCCTTAATCTTATAATTCCTGTAAGAGAAGATGGGTGTCCTGCAAAATCTCCTTCGATGTTGGCAACAGTTTTGGCGCCCAGTAGATCGGGACCGTAAGCCTTCATCCCAACCCTGGTTCCCATCAAAACCAAATCTGCCGATTGTTGAGAATTTATCTGCTGCCCCTGCGCATCTTTTCCTGCATATAATGGGAACAGGTAAAACTGATCCGAAGCACTGTTCAACCCTTTGTAAGAATCTGTGAAAAGATCTGCCCTGATAAAACCGTAAAATTCAAATTTTTTGTTGTTCTTCTCCTGCGAAAAGCTAATAAAACCAACTGTCAGAAATAAAATAATACTAAAAAAAACGCCCTTAACTTTCACCATTTCCATGTTAAATTTTGAGGGCACAAAGGTGACAAAATAACCTTGATTTTTAAAACAAAAAAGACTCCAAATACCTGATAAAATATAATTTGGAGTCCTTCTGTATAATTATATTCTTAAACCGTATTCCCTTACTTTTCCAGCCACTTTTTTAAGGTTCGGACAGCCTTCTTCTTCTTAAAATAAGGCAGATTGTTAATCCTTGCCCGATGACTTCCATGCGGTTTATATATTACCAACTGGTCCTTTCTGTCTCCCTTGACATATGCAGGAGCTGACCACGGATCCCATTCCCCGTAAATAAAAAGCATATTATTACCGTTCTTCTGAACCTCTTCGCTTGCCCATTTCATGGTTTCGAGCCACTTAGGCTTACAAACTCCTTTAAGAAAGTAATTTAAAAGATAATTACCCGCGTCTTTCATCACAAGATATTGTTTAAACGGTTTGGTATCATAACCATAATATCCTAACTCATGAGCAGCCTGAACAAAGAATGACAAATACTTTTTGGATCCTTCTATTGAAAAATAATCCGGTGAACTTACATCCATAAAATTTTTAAAGATCACCGAGTCCGGTGCATTAGTTACCGGTATATCTTTAACTGATTTTCCCCACTGCCAGAACGCAAAGGAATACTCAAGTACACAAAGATCATAGACTGTATCCAGGTTCGCTTTAAAGGTATAATGGTTCCTGTCAATAAATGCTTTAAAACTACTCATTAGCCTGTCTCTTCTTTTCAGAACCTCAAGTTGAAAATCCAGTATCTTTTTACGATCTTTTGCAGTACCAATTGCATTTGCAATAAAGGGCTCATGCCTGCCATCTTCCACGCCAAAATTTACAGGTGCCACATAAGGAACCGTTACGTCAACATCATCGGGATAATATGCTTTGTACAGAATTGCTGTTTGTCCGCCTTTGCTAATGCCCGTTGCGATCCATTTACCTGTGTAAATAGTTTTAAACATCTGATTGATTACATGTTGATCTGCAGCTGCATTTTTGGTAGTAAGATATTTCCAGTTGAGCGGATCGGGGGTTGAACTTTCGAAATACCGATGTTCAATACATAACTGATTCGCATCCAAAATATCACATAGCTCGTTTTTATACGATTTTCGTAATGCATAGTTGGCGTTATAACCTTCAGTAATCATTACCATAGGGTTTGAATATCCCTTATGGCAAAGAATTACGCGCTGGTTAAAAAATCCCTTTGTGGTATCACTATGATCCACAGGTTGTTTAACCTGTACCAAATATTTTTCGCTAAAAAACGAAATTACATCCAATTCCTCAATGCTGGTTACATTGGGAAGCTTCTGTATTTTGTCAAATAATTCAGAAGCCCGTATCCCGTGAAATGTAACCAATAATATTACCAGTAAAATAGTTTGCTTTTTCATTTGTGTGTCATTTCATTTGTCTGATAGAAATACAAATATAACTATTAAGAAAAGAAAATCATCCGAACAGATTTATGGTTTTAAAGCGATTAATCCACTAAGCATCAACAAAAAAAGATCAACTAATTTCTCAATTGCTCTTTTCTATAAAATGGCGGCTTCCGATAGCTATCGGAACTATTTTCCCAGCCCGGCACCAACAGGGGCGGGACGGTAACACCGGCGCTATTGGGCTTATCCGTCAGCTGACGGATCGGAATGGGAAGAGGTGCATTTATTAGTTTTCTATTTACTTGACAGGGTTCTGTTCCCTGTTAGATCTGACTTAAACATATAAAAAAAGCCTTCCAGATTACTCTGAAAGGCTTTTCTATAAAATGGCGGCGACCTACTTTCCCACAATACGCAGTATCATCGGCGCTATTGGGCTTAACTTCTCTGTTCGGAATGGGAAGAGGTGGAACCCCAACGCTATAACCACCTTAAGATCTTTAATTTAGTTGTAAGTAATAAGTTATAAGTTGTAAGTAGTAAGTTTAAGTTAAACATATCAT